>JAJZNW010000109.1 GCA_021811615.1 Bacteroidota bacterium | reverse complement strand
GCACCCTTGCCGTCCAGCTAACACTTCCCCCTGTCGGGTGTGTAAAGAACTTACCTGCTCCTCGCAGGTTCATCTTCAAGCAGATGCGCCCTGCCGGGCGCACTAATATGAAGGCCGCCCTGAGCCGGGCGGCCTTTTCACATCTATGGACCGCATTATCTTGTCAGCCGAACAGCCGATCTATATCGATCTTCTTCCCGTAACTTCTCTCGCTGACGGAAGCAAGCCGCTCGATCTGCTGGCGGGTCAGCTCTTTGGGGCCGCCGAGCTGGTTGACGAGGAACGCGATCTTGGCCGTGTGTTCCACCTTCTCCATCTTGTTGTATGCGTCGTCGAGGGACGAGCCGCAAGTGACGACGCCGTGATTGGCAAGCATGATCGCATCGTATTCTTTCACAAGAGGCTCGATCGACGCCACGACCTCCGGCGTTGACGGGGTCGCGTATTCGGCGAGCGGGATCTTTCCAAGCGTCACTATCACTTCAGGGAAGACAAGATTCGCCAGAGGAATCCTTGCGGCTGCGAAAGAAGTCGCGAACGGCGGATGCGCGTGAACGACCGCCCTCACATCGGGCCGCACACCGTAGATGAAACTGTGCATGGCAAATTCCGTCGAAGGTCTGCCAATTCCTTCGAGCACACTGCCGTCCATCCCGACTATGATAAGTTCTTCGAGCTCGAGATCTGCCTTGTTTCTCGCGCTCGGAGTAACCAGGATCCTTCCGTCGGCAAGCCTCGAACTGACGTTCCCATCGGTCGCCGCGACGAAGTCGTGCTGCGCCAATCTACGACATGTTCCTATGAGTGCCTTTTTCAGAACTTCGATTTCCACTTCAGCCATTGAATTGCCTCCCTTTCACTCCAATAATGGAAGCGCTGCCTTCCAGATTTTGTTTTCCTCTGCCGGATCGATTCCGTTGATCGTCGCCGCACGGAATTCCCTGACGACCTGCTTCACCTTAGATTGTCTGATCCCCGCATTTTGGAGCCTGACGATGAGGATCGCGTCGATAATAGGGACATATAAATTCCTCGTGTCGACGTAAAACGAGTCGAGGCCGTTGCGTATCTGGCCGACGTTCATACCTATGAAAGCGTCGTTGTAATTTACCGAATTCTCCACGAGTTGGGCGTGCTGCGCCCAGAAGACGCTCATGTTATAAAGGCCATCGACATAGAAGGTCTTTCGAGTAACAGTCTCTGCATGAGTCCCGATGTTGAGCCCGTTCCATGTCAGACCGTTCTGAGCCCCGATCTGAGGCTCCTGGGCCGACGCTACTCCGAAATTCAGAGCGCTCAAAACCAAAACGATTGAACATAGAGTAACGAGCTTTTTCACTGGAAACATTGTTCTATCTCCGGGTTGATTGATTCTCTTATTGAAATGACGGTTCAAATTCACTCCGCAAACCTAAGTTCTTCCCATTTCATGGCGGAATCAAGAGCCAGAACCATCGTCTTGAAATCCTTGAAAGCCTCCTGAAATGTGCTCAACGGTGTTTTGTGATTTACGATAGACTCATAAAAATCTTCGAGCTGACCTTTGTATCCCCGGTCGGTCTCGATGACCTCGCGCGTTTCCCCTTTGCCCCTGCGCTTCACCGTCAGAACATTTCCCTGAACAACGACCGATCCCTCGCTCCCGAGTATGGTCAGTTCATTCTTGCTCATCCCCTGCGCACTGAAGTATAAATCGAGAGAGCCGCTCACGCCGCTTTCGAATACAAACTGCAGCGACATCGAGTCCATTCTCCCGATGGATGGATTCACACTTCGATTGTATGCGATGCCCGATTTCATCTCACCGAACAGGTCGCGAAGGACCGCAATGTTGTGTATGCCGGCATCCATTACGAATCCCCCCGGGTACTGGTGATCGATACGCCACTGAGTCTTCGCAAACTTGTTAGACTCATCCGTTAACGTAAGTTGATCCCAGAAGACGGAGTACGGCTCGCCGATCTTCCCGCCGGACATAAGATCTTTTACCCTTTTGAAAACGGGATTGTACCTGTAATTCTCTGCGACCATCATGACCCGATCGAATCTTTCCGGGAACGTCGCCATAAACGCTGCATCGTCGAGATTCGATGCGATCGGTTTTTCGACTATCACGTGTTTTCCAGCCTCCAGAGAATCGAGCACGACCTTACAATTCAGCTGGATGGGAAGAATGATATCGACCGCATCCACATCCTTTCTCGCGAGAAGTTCTCTGTAGTCGAGGAAATACGGTACGTTCCCGACCGCGGCGGCAAATTGTCTGGCCTTCGGCTCTGTATGGTTGCAGACACAGGTAATTTCGAATTTGTCTTCAAGACTCACAAGCGCCGGCAAATGAAGCTCCTTCGCGGCGATTCCCGTTCCTATGATGCCCAGTTTTATTTTCATCGGTCGTTTCCTTGTCTGCTACAATAATTTAGCAAATTAATTCCGCTACAAACAGCCGGCAGGGTCGTCGGTAGTGTCCTAATTTCAACACGCGTTGTCTAAGAAAGTTCTTAGCTTACTGCAAAGTCCGCCAGGAACCGCGAAGGATAATTCTGAAGTGAAGAACTTGACGTTTCTTCGTGATCCTGGCGGTTCATTTCAAACACTTTTGTAAAGGAAATCTAATCAGGACACTACCGGCTCGCCGATTCTCATTAACGGATCCATTACGTAACTTGTATTTGAATCAGTTGAAACAGCCATATCGAATGAACTACAAAATGAACGCCATACTTCAAAGTGAAGGAGTGACACCATGATCCTCGATACGATTTCCAACGCCGACACATACTTCGGACTTCATCACGGATTCAAGAAAGCCTTTGACTTCCTCCGGCGGGACGATCTGGATTCACTCAACACCGGCAAACATCAAATAGAAGGCGACAATGTGTTCGCGCTTATCCAGAAAGGCCACGGGAAGTTGAGGGAGGACGCGCTGCTGGAAGCCCATCGAAACTACATCGATATTCAGTTTCTTATTGACGGAAACGAGCGGACCGGATGGAAGCCGGGAGGCGACTGCCGGACAGTTCAGACCGCGTACAACGATGAAAGAGACATCGAGTTTTTCTCTGATCAACCGCAGACATATCTCGTACTTAAGCCTGCCATGTTTGCCATATTTTTCCCGGGTGACGCGCACGCGCCGATGATATCGGACGGACCCGTCCATAAATGTGTCGTGAAAGTCAGGATTGACTAACGCGGGTTCACAATACGCCGGATAATCCGCTGTTATCCGAATCTTTCATGTGACCCGCGTGCTATCGCTTAGCCTCGCTTGGACACGAGTATTCTCTCGAGTTCCTCGAGGCTCTTTCCTTTAGTCTCGGGAAGCCTGAAGATGACGTAGAAGAGAAGGAGCAGACACATTATTCCGAATATCGCGAACGCCGCTCCGCCGCCGAGCCTGTCGAGTATGACGGGGAAGGTAAGCGATACCAGAAATGTAAATGTCCAAAGCGTGACGATAGCGACCGACATCGCCTTGCTCCGCAGCTTGTTCGGGAAAATCTCAGCGATGACTACCCACGCGACCGGTCCGATCGAGACGGCGAAGGAGGCGATGAAGATGAGGATGAAGACCAGAATAAGGTAACCTTCGAAATGATGCGTGAAGAAGGCGATTGCAATGACCGCGAGAGAAACGACCATGCCGACCGCACCGACGATCAGAAGCGGCTTCCGTCCCCACCGGTCTATGAGTTTGAGCGACACTATTGTGAAAGTCAGGTTGACCGCCCCGACGGCGATCGTCTGCATCAGCGCCGAGCTCGTTCCGTTGCCTATCTTCTGAAAAATTATCGGCGCGTAGTACATTATAGAATTGATCCCAGTCATCTGCTGGAAGATCGCGAGCAGCACGCCGATCATAAGAAGCGGCCGCAGCTCCTTCGAGAACACCTCGCGGTAAGTCCCCTGCTCTTCGTTCTGCACACTTGACTCAATGTCGCGCAGCTCCGATGACGCCTTCCCGGCGCCGTTGATCCTGCTCAAGATGCCGAATGCCTCTTCGGTCTTTCCCTTTTGCACGAGCCATCTCGGACTTTCGGGAACGAAGAGAAGTGAAACGAAGAAGAACAAAGCGGGGAGTCCCATCACTGCCAGCATCCAGCGCCAGTTGTCCGGGCCGGCACCGACAAGGAGATAATTCGAGAAAAAGGCGATCAGGATCCCGATCACGATCGCGAGCTGATTGAGGGATACGAGCGCCCCTCTCCTGGCTCCTGGCGAGATTTCGGAGATATACATCGGCGAGAGCATTGAAGCCGTGCCTACGGCGATTCCGCCGAAGAACCTGAACACGATGAATATCCAGAGCTTCGCGGCCAGCGATGAGCCGATGGCAGAGACAAAGAATACGAGCGCGGCGACTCTCAAGGTGTTCCTTCTTCCGAAGAGATCGCCGGGGCGTCCCGACAGCGTCACGCCGACGATGCAGCCTATCAGAAGACTGCTCACTGTCCAGCCGAGTCCGACGTCGCTGAGGTGAAAGAACGGCTGAATGAACGGAGTGGTCCCCGAGATTACGGCCGTGTCGAACCCGAACAGCAATCCTCCGAGCGCAGCGACCACCGACGCTATTATCAGGAATGTATTTGTCTTTTCCTTCATTGTTCTCCCTCTAACTGAGTATGATCACACGTTAAGATTTCCCGCGGACGTAGGCCTTGATCGTCGCGCATTCCTTCCCTTCACTCTTTCCGTAAGGGCGGATTGTGTACTCGCCAACTGCGGCAGGAACGATGAACGTTTCCGCGTAATGAATTACGAACGGGGTGAATTTATCCTTGGGACTTTCCACCATGGCCTCGTCTCCCTCAACGAGATTCAGGACGTTCACGGTTCCACCGGTGTTGTGCAAAACCGGTTTCGTAAACCAGTGCCGGCGCGTCTCGATGAACTCGAACTCGTGAAGGCCGGTACGTTCTTCCCGCCATCCGTCCCCGGCGGCGACAGCTTCTATTCGGTTTACCAGGTTTTCCCGCGTCCACGAAGTTGTGCGGTTCCATTGTATTACGTTCTTGCCGTGTTCGATATTGATGGGACGCGGTCTCCCATCGAGCCCGAGCCTTCCCCAGTCCCATAGTTTGAAAGTGAAGATATATGGAGTCGCGCTTATCTCAAGCACCATGCTGTTCTTCCCTGAACAGTGGACAGTGCCCGCAGGTATCAGGAAATGGTCGTGCTTTTTCACGGGCCATTTCCCGACATGCGTGTCAGCATCGAAATATGTCCCCTTCTCCTGTGCATCTTCGAGTTCACTTATCATGGCCGAAGGATTGACGCCCTCCTTCAATCCCAGATAGACGACTGCACCGGGCCCGGCATCCATCATGTAATAGCTCTCGTCCTGAGTATAAGTGACACCGAACTTCTCGCGTATATATTCGGTTAATGGATGTACCTGCAGACTGAGGTTTCCACCGTCGAAAGTGTCGAGATAGTCGAATCGAATCGGAAACTCTTCTCCGAAACGTCTGAAGATATCTTCGCCAAGCAGTTTCGTGGGATCGTAAAACACCAGGTCAATCGACGGTATCTCTATGATTGTCTCGCCGAATTTCAGAAGAAGGCTATTCTCTTCCGGGACGCAGTTGAAGCACCAGGCATAATTGTCGACGGCGGGATCGAGTCCCAAATGCTCTTTCATCCATTGGCCTCCCCAGGGACCCGGGTCGAAAAACGGAACGACGCTGAAAGGGCGCGTCAGAGTTTGAGTGAGGCCGGCAAGCACCGCTTTTCCGGCGACCATCTTCGGGTTATTCCTGTCGTTCGTATCGAGGACATAATCCCACTTCTCCATCAACTTCTTCTTGAGGCGGTCGCAGACTCTCCAGTCGACGAAGTATCCCTGCTTGTAGAGAATGGACCAGTCATCGATCGCCCGGTTATTGACTCCAAGGTTATCGACGAGATGCTGCCGCATGCGGAGCTGGATTTCCCACCTTGCCATGTCGGCGTAGATAAGCATGTCAAATTTGCCGGCAACATAAGAAGCACCCGAACCGATGACGAGCACCAATCCGTTCTCGACTGAGCGTATCCTGGCGCGGGCCTCGTTCACCTTATCGTTGTCGAAATAATCTTCGATCTCCAGCTTTGTCATGCGACCGAAAATCCTGTCGTCAGTAACGTCGGGATAGACAAGTTCCCTTATTCTTTCCTCGGGAAACATGCAGCTCTTCGAGAGGATCACCAGCTGCGGATCAAGCAGAGAGACCAGTTTCGCCGTTGTTTCTTCTTCGAGGACGCCCTGGTAATATTCGACTGCGACGATATTCCTATTCCAGGTAGATTCCGCGATGCGCTTTAATATCACCTGAGAAATATTTTCCCACCCGGTCACGGCAGTGTAGTCGCTACCCACTTCTACTTTTGGAAATTTCGTAAAATTACTCATTTACGCTGTGTAAGGATGAAGTTCTTTCCTGCAATAAATTCTCTTCCGAACAGGGATAACAGTTATTGGCGTGTTGCCCGGGACCACCGACGACCGGCGATGCGTCAGGCTGATGGTGCGACGGCCTTTGCGGGAGAAGTCACTTACCCGCAAGTCCTATCCGCGCTTTCCAATTCAAGCCAGAAGTCCTGGAGATTTCAACTATTATAATAGTTCCAATTACCCGATGAGTCAAGAAAAACGGGGCCAAATCTCAAGCACAGATTCAGCCCAACTTGACGGCTCGGGATTCTTGCGCCGGGAAAGGACCGACGAACACGTAATTCCCACGGATCAGATATTCTCACCACATGGTAAAGATCCGTGGGAATCAGTGTTTTCTCGTCCCATCCGTGTTCCATATCTTTGAATGGGCTTGACGACCGGGGAATAACGCCCAGCGGAGACATCAATTCATATTGCAACAAAGCATATGCGCCAAACGGATTTAGAACGTTACCGTTACTTTCTCTCCGACATATTTCACAGTCTTCTCCATTTTCGAAATTGCTCCGAAACCTGCAGGCTCTTCACGGGACACGACGACAACGCGGAAGGTCCTCGCGTTAATCATTCCGGGATATTTGCCTTCACGTTTCCCGATTGCCAAAACCCGCTTTGCCTGGTTCCAACTGAACTCTATAGTCGAATAGATTCCCTTCCGATAATCGTTGTTGTTATTCTCATCTTCGTAAAGAGTGAACTCGCCATCCTTGCCGGCATAAACATACAGAGTAATATTGCCGTTTGTTTTTTCCTCGGCATACTGGATAACGGGTCCCGCCGGGATTATCGAACCTTCGCGCACAAACAGCGGTATCTTGTTGAGAGGGGCGTTTACTGTCACCTTCTTCCCGCCGGCGGAATATTTCCCCGAATAGAAATAGTACCACCCGGTTCCCTCCGGTAGATAGACATCCTTCGTCCTTTCCATGTAGGAAGTAACGGGCGCAACAAGAAGCGCTGGACCGAACATGTATTCGTCACTGAGATTTTCCACTTTCACATCGCGCTGGAAATCCATGACGAGTGCCCGCATTATAGTATAATTCTTGAAGTAGACCATTCCGGCGAGCGAATAGATATACGGCATCAGGCGATAACGAAGCTTCGTTACGCCGACCATAGCGTCATACTCCGGACTTCCGACCGGGGCGACATTAAATATTTCCCTGTAGGGATATTGTCCGTGGGAGCGGTAGAGAGGACAGAATGCTCCGAACTCGTACCACCTCGTGAGCAGCTCTCGCCATTCCCGGAGCTCCTCCCCCCTGGCATCGATGAACTTGTTCGGGACTGCGAAACCGCCGATATCGAACGTCCAATACGGAAGTCCCGACATGGAGTAATTCAGTCCTGCCGGCAATTGACCTTTCAGGTCCTGCCACGTCGATGCGATGTCTCCGCTCCAGACGGCCACACCGTAGCGCTGCGAGCCCGCGTACGCGGAACGGCTCAGTATGAAGACACGCTTGTCCGGATTTTCGGACATCAGCCCTTTGTAGAAGCCTTTGCAATGCTCGAGCGGATAGGCATCGAAGTACTCGGCTCCGGGTCCGAGGTAAGTGGGGTCCATCAGATATTTGCGGGTCGCCATCGGGAGGTTCGACTGCATATCGGGTTCATCGGAATCGAGCCACCACGCGTCGAATCCAAGCGGATAGAGCTTTTCGTCCACCATTTTCCAGAACAACTTCCGCGCGCCAGGATTGAGGGCGTCGTAAAATGTGGAAAGATATCCTTTGCCTACCCAGTCCCTGTTTTTCATGTCCAGGTTTCCCATGTAGAGGTATCCCCTGTCCATCATCCTGTCGAAATTTTTTATTCCCTTATAGAATTTCGCCCAGACAGAAATCATTATATGCTCATGAAGTTTATGCACTTCGTCGACCATCGCTTCAGGGTCGGGATATCGCGTACTGTCGAATTCCATGCTTCCCCACTCGCTCTCGGGCCAGTAGAACCAGTCCTGCACGATATTGTCGAAGGGTATCTTCAGCTTCCTGTATTCTTTCGCTACCTGTAGAAGTTCATTCTGTGTTTTGTACCTCTCCCTGCTCTGCCAGAAACCGAACGCCCACTTCGGAGGTATCAATGCCTTACCGGTGAGTTCCCGGTAGCCGCCAATTATGCTGTCGATGTCGTGGCCGTAGATGAAGTAATAATCCAACTGGCGGGCATATTCCGAATAGAGCGAGAGCTCGTTTTGTTCCGCAGAAGAAACCGGAGTCTTGGCCTTCAACGAAAGGAACGACTCTCCGCCATCAGGGATCCATTCGATGCGGATGGGATATCTGTGCCCCTTTTCGAGCTCCAGGCTGAAAAGATGGACGAAGGCGTTCCACGACTGACGCCAGCGATCGGCGATGAGCTTATTGCCGATCCACATTTTGCAGTGGCCCGCCGCGTAAAGGCGAAAGTAATAAAGCCCGGTGGAATCCGGCTCGATGGAACCGTCCCAGGTCACCTCTCCGCCGGCCAGTGAGTATCCTTCGGGAAGTTTCTTGAGGTCCGGTATGAATTCGTAGTCGATCTCAGATTCAGCCCGTTCAACTTCGGTCTTAGCTGTATCGGACTCTCTCGTATACCTGGCAGTCAATCCTCCTTCTTTCCCATCTGCCCCGAAGAGCTTGAACGCAGCCGACAGATTGGCATAGTCGCGCGGATCGCCAAACTTGGAGCGCGAGTAGTTGTCCCACAGGATGCCGTAATGCCTGCTCGACACTATAAACGGGATGGATATCTTGGTGTTGTATTGATACAGGTCGACGTCCTGTCCCTTGTAATTGAAAAGCCCCTCCTGCTGCTGGCCGAGTCCGTAGAACGCCTCATCTGGAGGGGATTGGAACTGATCGCGTATCCCGAAAAGATGCTTCCCTTCGAGAGTGACCGGCTTTATCGTTTTACCGCCGTCCTTAAGCTCCGTAAGGACCGGAGTCCCTTTCACATCGCAAAACTGAATCGCACCAGTCTTCGTCGAGATTCTGACCTGCAGCTCCGAAGTTCTGACGACAACTTCGCCGCCCGACTCCGAGGCACTCCACTTCGCAACCGGCAATTTGCCGGCGATCATCAGGCTCTCGAACTTTGGGAAGCCGGTCGCATTAACCGCCGTAACACGGATTATCCTGTCGGAAACCGGCTCTACACGAACTAACCTGGCACCGTTAGTCACGGTGCCCGCCACCGTTACAATCACACCGCTCTTAGTGAGCCGGTAATTCTTCTGCGCGATCGCAGAAAGGGAACACATCCCCAGTATGAACAGAGAAACCGCTACGATCTTCATTTGACATTGCCCCTACATTTTTTTGATGAAAGAGAGTGTCATCGAAATATCTGCCTTACGAACAGTGCCAGTGCTCCTCCAACTATCATTTGCTAATTTTGCGGAGAGGAAATTTGGCATAGTGCTCATTCCAAAAAAATTATAGCTGCACGTTGTTTGCTAAAATTAGTTGGAATGGCACTAGCGCCTGGCACGAACAGATCCACCGGTCTCGTTCTACTCCTTGACGAGTCGTAGCATGAGAACGTCGTGTCCGGGAATCTCAACCTCAAGAGGTCCATTCGTGGTGCCGAGTACTTTTCCTGTCCAGATATCGCGGAGCGCATACAGTATCTTCCCGAAATCCGCATTCCTCCCCGAAAGGCTGTCGGAGACCGCCTCTTCCGCGAAATTGAAACCGGCCTTCTTCGGACCCACACTTCGATTCAGCAAGCACATCGCCCAGTCTCCGCCCGCGAGCGGCTTGAACCAGGCTTCGACGCTGTCCGCAGAAGAGTATCGGAACCCTTCAATACCGAGAGAGTCCTGGTCGACGGCGATCGCTTCCCTGTTGTCGAGTATTGCTTTGGTTTCGGGCGTCATATCTCTCAAATCGTTTCCGGCAATCAAAGGAGCTGCAAGCATGCACCACATCGAGAAGTGCGCCCTGTCTTCATTGCCGCTCATCCCGTTGCCGACTTCAAGCATATCGGGATCGTTCCAGCGGCCGGGGCCGGCATATTCTCTCAGCCCGTTCTGGAGATCCAGGATCGACATGACGGCGAGCTGGACCCACGTTCCATGATCGATGTTACGATCGAAGTTTGGGCTGATATCCCCCGTTGTTCTCCATAAATTCCCGATGCTGCCGGCCCAGAGCCATGGGCTGGCATTTCCCCATTCGCAGACGCTGAAGACTATCGGGCGGCCCGCTGAGTAGAGAGCGTCGCGCATCGTCGTGTAAGCGCCGACAGGATTCAACCCTTCCGTGTTGCACCAATCGTATTTCAGATAATCTATACCCCACTTCGCATACGTCAGGGCGTCCTGGTATTCATGACCGCGGCTTCCGGGTCGGCCTGCACACGTTTTATCGCCCGCGTCTGAATAGAGGCCTATCTTCAACCCCTTGGAGTGGACATAGTCTGCGAGCTCTTTCATGCCGTGCGGGAAGCGTGTGGAATCCGGATGGATGAAACCGAGGCTGTCGCGATATCCTTGCCACGTATCGTCGATATTTATGAACTCGTAGCCCGCAGCCTTCATGCCTGACGAAACCATCGCGTCAGCCATCTCGCGAATCATCTGTTCATTGATATCCGGACCGAATTTATTCCAGCTGTTCCAGCCCATCGGCGGGGTTAGAGCGAGACCACCGAACTTCTGCGCCCTTGCCGGCGCAACGAGCGTCACAAACACGATGAAGAAAATCGCCGCCGATAGCGGCGCATAAATTCTCATTAGGAAATGGATATTCGCCATCCTGACAACTCCTTTTCAGAGATTTCACTGGGAAGGGAAATCTTCTCAGATCACTGGCCCGATCGTGCAGCTGCCGGCAGCATCCCGTCAGTTCAGGGGATCTGGACGATGAAACAGTCCAAATCCTGCTCGGAGGAGACGCGGAACTCATCGAGGAATGCCGGCAGGAAAAACGAATCTCCCTTGGAAAAACTCTTCAGGTGATCGACGCCGGCGTGATTCCACAACACCTCGATCTCACCGCCGGCCACGAGAAGGATCGACGGCCTGTCGTTGGACTTACAGACTTTCCTGAAGCCGCCCTTTTTCAAGAGGCGAGTGATCCGGAATTCTTCTGCCTTCGTATCATACACGACTTCGCCCGATTTCGAATCCGGGTCGATGATGCCGGCGTCCGAGAAATCGAACCTGACTATTTCCAGGAGCGTGGCGACATCCTTGAATTTATTTGTAAGACCGGCTCTGACGACGTTGTCGGAATTCGCCATGCACTCGATTATGTTTCCTTCGATGTAAGCATGGGGAACGCCCGCGTCCGTAAATATCGCCTGACCCGGCTTCAGTCGTACCATGTTGAAGAAAAAGAAGGAGAGCAGCCCGATATCTGCCCCGTAAATTTCATATTGTGCGAGAAATTGACCTTCCTCCGGACTCCGCGCACCTTCTCGCAGAAGGCGTTCCCGGATCTTTCGCACACATGCGGAGAGCCGCTCCTTTTGCTCCCCCCTGGTCATCATATCTGAATAGAGTTCCTTAATCGCCTCCTCCGGAGAATCTGCACCGGCCGCGTTTACGACTTGCAGGTAAAGCTTCTCGTCCGCGAACTCGCCTATTTCGGGCACTGCAAGGAGAGAGCCTGCAATTTCCGACGCAGGTTTAAATCCTACGAGCGCGCTAAGCGCATCGATTGCAATGGCAATCTCAGGCTTATGATTATCGTCGGGATAATGCTCAGGATGGGATGCGTGCAGCCTCACGGCCTGCCTCTTGTCAGGATGGGCCTGTATCGAAAGGGCGTGAGCGGCAGAGAGGACTTTCAGAAGAAAGGGAAGCGTCCCCGAGAATTTGTCGTACACATATTTCCCGAGGCTTTCATGCCCGTGCTGTGCAATTATTTCGTTCAGGGCGATCCGCCGGCTGCCGATCTCGATCTCGGATGGGGCTTTGGGATGCGAACCTATCCAAAGCTCTGCGTACGGAGTATCGGGTGCCGCCTGCTGTCCGAGAAATTTCGGGATGAAAGCTCTATCGTTTCGGGTTCCCCAATCGTAGTGCTGGATCTTGTTGTAGAGCTTATAGGGCTGTGGAATAAATTCGATCAAATGTCCTCCCGGAAAACTAAGGCCAAATTCTCGGACAAACTCATGTTTACGACGTAAAGATAACTAACGGCACCGATACATTCATCCGAAGACGACCGTCTTCCTACCGTGGACCAATACCCTATCCTCGAGGTGCAATCGCACCCCTCGGGCGAGAACGAGCCGTTCAAGATCCCTCCCTTTCCGGATCAAGTCGTCGAGTGAATCCCTGTGCGAAATGCGCACGATATCCTGCTCGATTATAGGTCCCTCATCCAATACATCCGTCACATAGTGAGACGTGGCGCCTATTATTTTCACTCCCCGTTCAAACGCTTTGCGGTAGGGATTTGCCCCGGCAAATGCGGGAAGGAAAGAGTGATGGATATTGACGATCCTCTCGGGATAATTCCTGACGAACCGCGGAGAAAGAATCTGCATGTACCGTGCGAGCACGATCGTATCCACATTCTCTCGTCGAAGAAGCTCAAGCTGTTCGGCTTCGACCTGATCCTTATTCTCTTTAGTGATCGGAAATACATGAAAAGGTATTCCATATCGTTCGGAAATCGGACGAAGGTCCGCGTGGTTTGATACTATCACCGGAATTTCGGCTTCGAACTCGCCGAGTTCGAGTCGCCAGAGTATTTCCTGGAGGCAGTGGCCCAGCCTGGAAACAAATATAGCCAGCCTCCGCTTCCTGTCGTTCAGCCTGATCGTCCACCTGGCGGCGTATTCCTTTGCCAGTGGGGCGACTGTATCGTCCAGCTTGTCCGGGGGAACACTGAATCCTCTCATGTCCCATGCGACACGGAGGAAAAATGAATTATCGCTCCGGTCGACATGCTCGTCGAGGTCTATTATGTTTCCGCCGCGCTCAAAGAGAAACTGAGAGATTTTTGCGACAAGGCCTTTTCGGTCTGGACAGGACCAGAGCAAGACGGCAGAGAGTCCACGATCTGCCGGTACACGTTTCCCGGCGTCGTTTTCATTGGTGCCGGATGTTTCTCGGGGTATATTCAATTCGAGTCCTCTACTTCCCTGCGAGTATGTTGTCGATCTTCTTAAGCTCGTCCGCGCTGAATGGCTGGCTGGAAATCGCATTCACTGCATCGTCTACCTGGCTTACTCTGCTTGCGCCGATCACTGCAGATGTGACTTCCTTGTGCCGCAGGACCCAGGCAAGCGCCATCTGTGCGAGTTTCTGCCCGCGAGCCTTTGCCATGTCGTTCAACTTTCTGACTTTGGCGACCTTTTCTTCGGTGACGTGCTCGGGCCTGAGAAAGCCGGTCGGCCTCCCCGCTCGCGAGTCCGAGGGAATACCTTCAAGATATTTGTCCGTCAACAACCCCTGAGCCAGCGGCGAGAAGACGATGCAGCCGATGCCGTCGTCCCTTAGTTCCTTAAGGAGTCCATCCTCGATCCATCTCTCGAACATGCTGTATTTCGGCTGGTGAATCAGGATGTGCATCCCCGTCGATTTCATGATTTCCTCCGCTCTCCGGGTCAGTTCAGGAGGATAGTTTGAGATCCCGGCATAGAGAGCCTTTCCACTTCTCACGATGTCCTGCAGCGCGCCAATCGTCTCTTCAAGCGGCGTTTCCGGATCCGGTCGATGATGATAGAAGATATCGACATACTCGAGCCCCATGCGCTTCAGACTCTGGTCCAGACTCGCAACGAGAAATTTTCTGGATCCCCAGTCGCCGTACGGGCCGGGCCACATACCATATCCGGCTTTCGACGAGATGATCAGCTCATCTCTATAACCGCGCAGGTCGCTCCTCAGAATATATCCCATCGTTTCTTCGGCAGATCCCGGAGGCGGGCCGTAATTATTCGCGAGATCGAAATGCGTTATTCCGAGATCGAAAGCGCGCCGCGCCACCGCGCGGGAATTTTCCAGTAGGTCGACGCCGCCGAAGTTGTGCCAGAACCCAAGCGAGATCGCAGGCAATCTCACGCCGCTTTTGCCGCACCTGTTATATTTCATTGCGTCGTAACGCTTTTCGTTCGGTGAATACATGCTGATATCCTCCATAGTTAAACGTTTCCGAAACTGAACACCGCCGGAAGCAATTAGATTTTTCTACCTGATTTTCACAGTAGCCGATAATTTCATTATCATCGCGTGCTATTTTCGGCTGCGCCACCAGCATTGATCGGAATATTCGTCGCCTCCGATCACCGCCACGGCCTTCACGAAGTTCTCTCCGGGCTGCAGGTTCACTCCGGTCCAGAAGAACCTGTGATCGTCGCTCCCTTTCGTGCCGACCGTTTTACCGTTAAGAAACAGCTCCACCTTCTCGCCGTTTGAGTAGACCTCCACCGTGATGACCGGCTTATCGCGTATTGTAAACATTTTGCCGTTTATATGAACCATCGGCTCAGGATTCCAGTTGACCTTGTACCAGTAATACGCGTCCTTCTTCGTTTCATGTCCGTGAGTTACGATCCCTTTGTCGTTGATACCGGGTTGAAATCCTTCGTCTCTGTAGTCCGAAGAGAAGTCGTACATGTTCCACAGGGTTGAGAACCATATGTACCGCCGCGATTCGATCGCCTTCCAGCTGATCTCGTGGAATTCCGTCTGATATTCTTCCGGATGCCAGGGGGAATCAGGCTTCGGTTGCATTGCGGGAAGATCCACGTGCTGGTACACGCTTCCCCCTGCGCCATACTCACTTATACCGATAGCCCGATCCGGGTGTCCGCTGTGCCATTTGTCGAGGTAAGGGCCGAGCTCATTCGCGCTTCCGTAATACCATCCGAAGTACTTGTTCATTCCAAGGACATCGCTCACGAAGTTTGTCGAATCTTCGTCGTCCGAGGCTGCGGTCGTGGGCCGGGTGGGGTCTTCCTTCTTCGCGAGCGCGTTCAGCCTGCGGACGAGCGAGAGCGGATCAGGCCCTTTCGCGTTGTGTATCTCATTGAAGATACCCCAGAACAGCACGGACGGGTGGTTATAATTTTGCCGGATAAGCTCGATGAGCTGCTGTTCGGCATTATACTCGAACGATTTCGAGTCGACTATCCGATTCACGAGCGGGATCTCGGTCCAGACAACGATGCCGTATTTGTCACAGAGTCTGTACATCTCCTGATCGTACTGGTAGTGCGCCATCCGAACCATTGTCGCGCCGATGTCGAGTATGTCTCTCATTTCTTCGCGACGATCGGCATTACTAATGGCTCGCCCTTCGTCTTTTTTATCTTCATGCAATGCGAGACCGTGAAGACTATAAGGCTTTCCGTTGAGGAAGAATCCGCTGTCGGAATCCACCCTGTAGAATCTGAGCCCTACAGGCTGCTCTTCACGGTCGAGAAGCCTGTCAATATGGTACACCGAAACTACTGCCTTATAAAGGTATGGATCGATCCTCCCATCCCAGAGGTGAGGCTTCTGGAGTGTCACGGATTGTTCGACTTCGGAGGAGCTTTCCGGCTTAAGCTCAACGCTGCAAGTAGTCTCTTTCACTACCTTTCCGTCCCGGTCATAGATAGTGGATTTCACCTCAGCTTCTGAATTCGATTTAGAATCGTTGCTCAGAACAGTCTTCAACAAAATATCGGCGACACTGTCGGTGACTTTCTTCTGAACTATGAATACGCCAGGCGAAGCGTAATCGGTGAGAGAAATATGGACGGGATCGGTAAATACCAGACTGACCTTTCTGTATAGGCCTCCGTCCATCGTGAAGTCGGCGCTGATTGGTGGAATTTGGAATTCCACAGAAGAGTCGGGGGCGGTGTTATCGACTTCGACGGCGATTATGTTCTCGTTGCCGAAGGAGACAAACCCGGTAATGTTGAAGACGAAGGCTGCGAAGCCGCCGCTGTGTCGCTCGACAAACCTTCCGTTGACGTAGACGTTTGCAACAAATCCTGCAGCTCCGAACTTCACGAATACACTCTTCCCTTCAAACCGCGCGGGCAATTCGAAAGCCTTCCTGTACCATCCCGGCCCCCTGTAATACGTGCCGCCATCCTGTCCATCGAGGTTGTTCCATGTATGGGGGAGACAGACTGCCTCCCACGCAGCATCATTGAAGCCTGGAGTGTAAGCGCCGACAGGGTTGCCCTTCAGGAATTTCCAATCGTCGTTGAAGGGGACTTCGAAGCGAAGCGACGCCTCAATCGATCCGGTGCTCATTGCAAACAATATAGCTGACAAGAACAGTTCTTTCATAAATCAAACCTCCCGCCCGACTTGTCGTTTCGGCCTTTCCCCCAGATTTGGAATGAGTGTGACCCGCACGATCAGGATTCCGGCTACCGGAGAATGCGACGGTGGATATCGATCCCGACCAGGTCTTGGAACTTTTGTTCGCGCGGTTCAATATACGAATGGAGGTTCGAATGTAACAGGCCGACGCGGGCAACCGCCGGTAAGATCCTGCCGGAGTGATCCGGCGGTCAAGATGCAAAATTGTCAGCGCGTTGATGCGGAGTCCAACCCGGGTATCTCGTCATGGACGGCCTCTTCGAAGAACCTGCCTCCCAGCGTGAGATGGTACGTCTTCCACGATGTAAACATCGGCGGCCCCCAGTTGGGGTCGAACACCCACCATATCCAGCTGACATGCTTCTCGGCGAAGTATTTCATAATGGTCCTTCCATACGCCAAATCGGCAGTAGTATCCGGGAGGGTGAATCCGAGTTCGGTCGCCACTACAGGATACTTGTCGGCTGCGAAGCCCCAATCCTCTTCCCATTTCGGGACATAAGGGGGAGTCCTCTTGTGAGGATATGGGTGGACTACATAAGCTATCCCGCGCGCGTTGATCGGATTATACCGGAGCGGAGTAAGGTCATACGCCCAATCGAAACCCGCGACGAGAGGAATACTTTTGTTGTGATAAGCTCTGATGAGGTTGATGATATTCTCGTTGATTTGTTTCCATTTTTCCCAAGAGAGGTTGCCGAGCTTTCCGCGAAAATCGGTCGGTTCGTTGAAAATTTCGGAGAACGCAACGGTATTATTGCCTGCGAAGTGCATGGCAATCGTTCTCCAGAAATTATAGGTTTCAGTCAGAGACGTTTCGTACATCGGGTCCTGGAAGAGCCCCTCTTCTAGGTTCCCGATGGAGTGCCAGTCTATGTCGACATACAGGCCTTCTTCGGTGCACCAGTCGACCGCCTGGTCGAGCAGCTTCAGATATTTAGCCGGAGTCTCTCCTCGCCAGGCGACGGGATGAACGGGGATCCTGACTATCATCGCGCCAAGTTTCCTTATCTCGACGAACAGACTCTTATTCCAGTGGCCGTCGCCCACGATTTTCGTCGGATCGGCAATAGCAAGTCCCTTGAACAAAACAGTATCGCCGAGAGAGTTGACGAACCTGTTGCCCACGACTCGTATGAGCGGGAGAGTGGTATTTTTGTTGGGAGGGTATCCCGCGAACCTTTCGTTCCACCAGCTGCGATGGACCGCCGACCTGTCAGGTGTGCCGCTTTGAGCCACGCTTACATTTGTCGCGGCCAAGAGCGGAATGAGGAATGAAAACAGCAGAAGGTACTTCTTCATAACTTCTCCTTAACCCTAGAAAATGGCCAAATGGTTATTGCATCATCCAAGAATACCGTCCATCATAGCCCGGCGATCGTTCATTGTAATCACATTCCGCCGATAATTAAAGAGCGTTCTCCCCTGGTGTTCGAACAGATTCAATAGACATCCCCAATCGAGGGACACCGCGCAAGCTACTCTTTCATAGAAACCGAATCAACCGGTTGCTCGATTTCCCGTACCGCCTGCTGGAAGAATTTGCCGTTGTCCGTAGGCTCGAACGTTCTCCATGATTTGAGCATCGCCGGCCGCCAGAGAGGATCGAATACCCACCAGACCCAGCTGATGTGTTTGCTTTCCATGTAACCGACTATCGCCTTCCCGTATTCAACGTTGCCCTCCATCCCGCCGCGTCCAAGCGTGAACCCCAACTCAGTCGCAACAACCGGATACCGCTCTGCAGCGAAACCGAAGTCCTCATCCCATTTCGGTTCGTATGGAGGCGTCCGCTTGTGAGGATACGGATGGACCACATAGGCTATCCCTTCCGCATTTATCGGTGCATAACTAAGCGGAGTGAGATCATATGCCCAGTCGAAACCGGCCACCAGAGGGATGCTGCTGCACCCATAGGCTCTTATGAGACTTATGAGATTCTCGTTGAGCGTCTTCCACTTCTCCCACGAAAGATTACCGAGCTTGCCGAAATCGGAAGTCGGTTCATTATACAACTCGAAGAAGGCGACTGTGTTATTGCCCGCAAAATGCCGTGCCATGGTGCGCCAGAAGTTGAACGTCTCGTTAAGTGTCGTGTAGTAGGACGGGTCTTCGTAGAGTCCTTGTTGAATGTTTCCGATGGAATGCCAGTCGATTATGACATAAAGGCTCTCCTCCGTACACCACTTTATTCCCTGATCGAGAAGGAGAAGGTACTTCTCCGGCGTTCTTGCGCGCCAGGCGCCAGGATGCACGGGTATCCTGACTATCCTTGCTCCAAATTCCTTCGCCTTCACAAACAGTTTTTTGTTCCACATCCCTTCCTGTTCCAACTTGTCGGGGTCGGCAACCGATAGCCCGCGGAAGAGCATTGTGTCGCCAGCGGCATCTACAAACCTGTTGCCTGCGACTCTAACGAGCGGAAGATATGTTGCACTCCCTTTCCAGACTGGCGGCGCAGGCCATCCCCTCTCCGACCAGTTGTAACCTCGCGGCGATTCCCTCTTCGGCGGATTTTGACAGAGAGCCGCTGCAGAAGTCGCGAAGAACAGCGACACCAAGAGCATGAACCGAAAACAGCTTCTCATCTCTATTCCTCCTGACTGCGAATGTGAGATTGAAAAACAAATCAGGCAGTCAAAAAATCGGCCCCTGATATTCGACTTGCCTGCTCATTTGCCGGCGGTGGAAAATTCTCATCCCATCACAACTTTTATTTTGTTCTCCGGTTCAAGTCTGGAAACCGGTATGAGATTTCCTTCGACCGGCTGGCCGTTCAACGATATCTTCTTGATTCCCTTTTCCACGCTTCCGGGATTTTCAAACTCAATCTCGAGCACCTTTTCCCGGAAAAGCCGTCGTACCGAAAATGATTTCCATTTCGATGGTACGCACGGATCTATGCGAATTCCTCCAGCTTCAGGTCTGACGCCGAGCATGTACTGCGTGATCGCATGATAGGTCCAACTCGCCGACCCGGAGAGCCAGGGTATTCGGGAGACTCCGTGTTTCGGACTCTGCTTTCCATGAGTCGACTGGCAGACGACGTACGGCTCTATTTCCCTTTCTTCGGCCCTCGTATTATATGCTGCCGGGAGATAGGCGCGGAGATATTCGTATGCGCGGTTTCCGTGACCGAGGATCGTCTCCGCCATGACGGCCCACGCCTGCGTGTGGACGAAGATGCCTGCATTTTCCTTCAGCCCGGGGTTGAAAAATGCCGCCCTTACTATCTTATGGTCCGTCTTCACGAATGGCGGATCGCAGAGTGCCAGTCCGTACTTCGATGCGAGACGTTCGTGGACTTTCTCCATCGCAGTCTCGGCCTGCTCTTTCGTCGCGAGACCCGATATCACCGACCACGTTTGCGGATTCAGGAAGATCTGTCCCTCCTTGGACTCCTTTGAACCGAACTTGAGGCCGTCGTTCCTGTACCCGCGCATGAACCACTCGCCGTCCCATGAATATCGCTTGATGTTGCTGCTGAGCCGCTCGATGGTGAGCTTGGCCCAGGACGATTCGTCAGCCCTTCGCAGGAGAATCGACACGTCGATGTAGACTTTGAGCGCGTGCCGCAGCTGCATCGCAACAAATATCGATTCCCCCTTTCTGCCGAACCGAAGCGTGTCGTTCCAGTCGGCCTGCAACCCGGTAGGAAGCCCGTGCGCGCCTGTCCTCGAAAGGTTGAACTGGAGCGCGCGTTTCATGTGGCCGAAAACCGTATCTTCACCTTTATCAGCAAACGGCAGGACTTTGTGATAGAACTCGATGTCTCCCGTCTCGTTGACATATGCCGGAATTGCGTCGAACATCCAGAGTGCGTCGTCCGAGCGATATTCATCTTCAGTCGGAGCGGTCTCTTTTCCCGGGTTATGACTGAACGGAAGTATCACCGGCATCGCCCCACCGGCGGATGTCTGCCCGGTGATCATGAGCTCGAGACGCCTCTTCACCTCGGATGGGATCGCATGCATTACGCCGAGAAAGTCCTGCATCGTGTCCCGGTAGCCGAGTCCGTCGCGGTCGACGCCCGAGTAGATAAGACTGGCCGAGCGAGACCAGGCGTAAGTAACGAGGGCGTTGTATATGCCCCAGGTGTTTACCGTGGCGTTCAGCTCGGGGTCGGGGGTATGCGCGGAGAACGTCTCAATCTTTGCGTGCCAGAAAGACTTCAGCTTTTCGAGCTCTTCGTCGGCTTTCGAAAGATCGCCGAATTCCTTCACCGCCTCCTTTCCCTCCTGCTCCGCGCTTCCGATCCCGGCTATGACAAGAAGCTCTTTGGACTGTCCCGGGGAAAGCGCAACCTTGACCTGCAAGGCCCCGCAGGGATTGTCGCCGTATGCCAGGCTGTCCGAACATTTCCCGCTGGCCACGGCGATAGGGTTCGCGTAAGTCCGGTACGGTCCGAGGAACGCTTCACGATCCGTATCGAAACCGGCCACCTTCGCGCCGCATATCGCCTGGAACGTATGACGCGCCTGGTCTTTTTCCTTGAAATTCCCCGGCTCCGGAGGAATGTTGACGTTCGTGCCATGATCTAAAATGCCATCGACCATGCTCATCCTCGTTGTGTATTGTACATATTGGATGTTCAAAAGGTCGTCTATCGCATTCCAATTCCCGGCGTACTCGAGATAGCTGAAGACGCTCAGGTTACGCTTTTTCTTCGAAGAATTCGTGATCCTTATCTTCCATATCTCGAATGTGCGGCCGAGCGGTACAAAGTAGGTCACTTCCGATCTGATGCCGCTGTATTGAGACTCGATCACGGTGTAGGCTGTACCGTGCCGGCAGATCGACTTGAACTTGCCGAGAGGTTTACCGGCAGGCTGCCATGACGCCGACCAGAAATCTCTGGCTCCGTGGTCGTGGATGTAAATGTACCTTCCCGGTTGATCCGCCGGAATCGAGTTGAACCTGAACCTGACGAATCTCCCCATGCCGCCGGATTTATAGAAGCTGTAGCCGCCGGCGTTATTCGTGATGATCGCGCCGTACTCAGTGGAGCCGAGGTAGTTGCTCCACGGTTTCGGCGTGTCGGGACGGGTGACTATGTACTCCTTGTTCTTATCGTCAAATTCACCGTATTGCATAAGAAATTCTCAATTCTAAATTTTGAATTCTAAATTGAGCCTCGGCATTCAGACTTCTCAGCCCGTCTGAATGACTCGACTACTGTCCGATATGCGAGACCGGCTTGCACGAATCCGATCATCGATAACGCACATACCAACCGGCCGTACTTCTCAAAGCCTGAGCATCGTTCCGGAACCAGGATCCAACATCACGGCCGCCAATTCAAAATTGGGAATTCAGAATTTAGAATTCTCAACTAGCCGGCAACACCTGCGGCTTCGCGTCGCGCGCCGATTTCAGACTTGATCCTCTCCATAGCGGGCTCGTCCAGTTTATAGAAGAAGATAAGAAGTATGAGCGCAATTACGCCAGGGACCGCCGGAATAATACTCATCATAGACTTCAGGCCCGCGAGAACCTCCACATTTTGCATAACGTTGGCCCGGAAGCCCGTCATGGCAAGTATCCAGCCTGCAAACATCGTCCCGACCGCCCAACCCAGTTTGTTGGACATGATCGACGCGGAATAGACCAGCCCGGTAGCTCGCCTCCCGGTTTTCCATTCGGAGTAATCGGCCGTATCGGCGTACATCGCCCAAAGAAGTGGAGACACGGGACCACCTGCCGCCGAGCCAAGTATCTGGAGCAGAAATATCCAGAATAGATCTTCCGGCCGGAGGAAGAAGAACAGCGATGTGAAGACGATGGCTCCTACGAAAAGGGCAATCGCCGCATTCTTCCTTCCAAGCTTTCGCGAGAACCATGGGACGAGGACGACACCGACAAGCGATGCGGCCTGACCGACTACATTAAACGCCGAAGCCAGCCACTCGAAGTTATACTTGTGCGGAGTCCCGAAAATCGTGACCTCCTGTGTCCCGATATAATATTTGAAATAGTGAACGGTTATACTTAGCCTGATGCAGACAAACAGTATCAGAAGTATCGTCACTGCAAACAGGATAATCCAGGGTGTGTTCCCCGCGATGTCCTTTAGATCTTTCCTGACCGACGTTTTTTCCTTGGCAATCGGCTGAATGCGTTCATGCGTCGACAGGAAAGTAATGACGAAGAAGACGATCGCTACGGCGGCATAAAGTGACATCGTAGTCTGCCATCCCTTCGCGCTGCTCCCCCCGCCGAAATATTCGGCAAGTGGAAGCGCGGTCGCCGAGACAACGATCCCCGCAGCGTAAGCGCCGACAAACTTGAACGAAGACGCGCTCGTCCTCTCGTCCGGCTCGCCGCTTATGACGCCGAGCAGGGATGTGTACGGAATATTGATGGCCGAATAGAAAAACATGAACGCGATGAAAGTCACGTAAGCGTACACAAGCTTGCCGGTCGGGGAGAAGTTCGGGGTTGAGAAAGCGAGCACCGCAGCAATTGCCAGCGGGAGAGCCATCCAGATCAGGTAAGGCCTGAATTTGCCCCAGCGGGTCTTCGTCCTGTCCGCGGTCATGCCTATGCCCACATCGAAGAACGCGTCGAGGACTCTCGATATTGCGGTCATGGTGCCCGCCGCCGCCGCCGCCAGCCCGAACACGTCCGTGTAAAAGAACAAAAGATAAACCATGATAGTCTGCCAGAACAGAACAGATGCAAAGTCGCCGCATCCATAACCTGCCTTCTCCCAGAACGATAACTTCTGACTTTCCGTGGTCATAACAGCTCCTTTGAATTGAATGACTGCTGCGAAATGTTCCGTTGTGATTTCATTTTCCCATCACGACATTCACGACATTGACATCCGCCATTTTGTCCGGTGAGATCAGATTTCCGGCAACCTTCCTGCCGTTCATCGTTATTTCACGGATGCCTCTTTCAACCCCGTCAGGGTTCATGATTTCTATTTTCAAAACCTTGCGCCTGAATCTCCTTTCGACACTTAATGATTTCCAATCGGGCGGGATGCACGGATCGACCCGGAGACCGCCGCACTCAGGCCTGATACCCAGTATGTACTGAGTCGCGGCAAAGTAAGACCATGCTGCCGATCCCGAGAGCCACGGAATTCTCGACGCGCCGAATCGCGGGCTGTCCGGCCCGTGCGTGGACTGGCAGTAAACGTATGGCTCGATCTCACGGACCTCCGCTTTGTCGTTGTAGGCTGCGGGCATGTAAGCCCGGAACAATTCATACGCGCTCTTCCCGTGACCGAGCATGGCTTCGGCGATCACCGCCCAACCCTGTGTGTGACAAAAAACCGATCCGTTTTCCTTCATACCCTTATTGAAAAGCGCCGCCTTCATGACCGATATATCTGTCTTTTCGAATGACGGGGCGCAAATAATGAGACCATACCGGGTCCGAAGCATGCCGATGACATTTTCCATAACCTGTTCTGCAACTTCATTTGACAGGTAGCCGCTCATGACTGCCCAGGTTTGAGGGTTCAGAAATATCTGACCTTCCTCGTTCTTCTTGGAACCGAAAGTACTGCCGTCTTCACGGTAGCCGCGAAGGAACCATTCACCGTCCCAGGCGTGTGCTGCTATGTTTAAGTCGAGCGTTTCAAGCTCGCCCGCGGCCCATCGCTGCTCCTCCTCTCTTCCCAGGAAAGCGCAAATCTCCGAATATGCTTTGAGAGCATACCGAAGTTGGAATGCCACGAAAACCGATTCGCCCTTTTGTCCGAGCTGCACGCAATCGTTCCAGTCGGCAGCGAGCCCGCATGGAAGCCCGTGAGAACCGGTTCGTGTGAGACTAAACTCAATTGCCCGGCGCATGTGCCCCAGCACCGTCGACTCTCCACTGTCAGCGTAAGGGAGAATTTCATTATAGAACCACACGTCGCCCGTCTCGTTCACATATGAAGGTATCGTGTTGAACAGCCATAGCGTATCGTCGGAACGGTATTCGCTTTCGGCAGGAGATTTCTCATGACCGGGGTTGTGACCGTACTGTTTGACCACCGGCATCGCCCCCCCGGACGAGACCTGCCCGGTTATCATGAGCTCCAGTCTTTCTTTGGCGTCATCCGCAATAATTGAAAGCACGCCGAGTATATCCTGGACCGTATCGCGGTAACCGAGTCCATCCCGCTCTCCAGCGTAGACGATGCTTGCGGCGCGCGACCATGCATAGGTGATTAGGCAGTTGTAGGGGCTCCATGTATTCATCATGCTGTTGAATTCCGGATCGGGTGTTTCCACTCTTACCGACTTCAGCAGCGAATGCCAATGCTCCTTAAGGTTATCCAGCTCCAGGCGCGCGACACCCGGATCACAGAATTCCCCGACAGCGGCGCGGCCCTCGACCTCTGCCTGCCCTATTCCCATGAGGACAAGCATCTCGCGCGATTCACCGGGATGAATCTCGATATCCGTCTGAAACACTCCGCACCCGTTGCCGCCGACGGCAATGGAATTTTTGCACTTCCCTTCGGCGACAACGATTGGATCGGCATAGCTGTGATACGCCCCGATGAATTTATCCAGGTCCGTATCGTACCCGGAAACGGGCGAGCCGACAAGCGCGAAGAAGGCATGGCGCGACTGCGGGTCGGCCGCGAAGTCTCCGCGGACGACAGGAAGAGACTGATTGATACAATGATCGATTATTCCGGGCGCGTGATTACATACTCATGCCTTTCGTCGTCGAAATAGCCGAATTGCATACCTGAGCCCTATTCTTTTACACGCACGACACGTCTCTGCGAGACGGGGAAAAACGTAAATCCAAACAGCCCTAAACGCTTAATAATAGAAAATACGAACCATTATTACCAACCGGGGCGCCAACTACAACACTACAAAGATGGATCGCATGATCCCATTTTGGCCTTTCGCCCATCCATGAAATCTTCGATCGTCAACGGGACGGCACCCGATATTTGCAGCACCACAAAAACACAACATGCGCCGTCCCGTAGCGACGATATATTCTTCCGGCGTTACAACGCCCGATTCATCTTTGCTGATGACTCTTTATGAAATCCGCCAGTTCGTCGACCCTGGCGAACGCAAGGCCAGTCACCGTGTCGGCCGCACCGTAATAGATGGCAAGTCTCCCTGTAGGCGCGTCGCACAACATGGCACACGGGAACACGACGTTCGGAACATCGCCGACACATTCGTACTGCGTCTGCGGGGAAAGAAGGTACGGCTGAGCCCGTGCCACTACCTTCCAGGGTTTGTCGAGATCAAGGAGGACCGCTCCCATGCTGTAGACGAATCCATTGCATGACTGAAGGACACCATGATAAATAAGAAGCCACCCTTCGGAAGTCTCGATCGGTATCGGCCCGCTTCCGATCTTGGTGTACTGCCACGAATCTCCGACCGTTCCCATTACAAACCTGTGTTTTCCCCAGTAAGTCATGTCGGGGCTTTCGCTCAGGAATATGTCGCCGAAAGGAGTGTGGCCCCTGTCGGACGGCCTCGACAGGAGAACATAATTGCCGTTAATCTTTCTCGGAAAGAGAACCCCGTTCCGGTTATAAGGAAGTAGAGCATTTTCAAACTGATGAAATGTCTGAAAATCTTTCGTCCACCCGATTCCGATCGTAGGCCCGTGGTAGTAGTTGCACCACGTAACGTAGTACCTGTCCTCAATCCACACGACACGCGGGTCATAACCGTAGACGAAATTGCCGATCTCCTCGTCTTCACATTCGAACCTCAGCGGGTCCGGATCGATGTTCCATTTAAGGCCGTCGTTGCTGAAGCCCCGATGCAATCTCATCTGTCTTGCCCAATTGTCGCACCGGAACACTCCTGCGAATTGACCGTCCCGCGCAACCACCGCGCTGTTGAATATGCTGTTGGAAGTCGGAAGGAGATCCCGTGGTATGACCGGATTCTCCGAATAACGCCATACCGGCTTATTGTAACCGGAAGGTTTTTCCTCCCATGGAATGTTGGGTATTCCTTTTTCATTTACGATTCTGACTGAGCTCATATTATCCTCGCGAATATGGAATGTGAATTGTGAACTTCGGGACGAGACCGGAATATGGTGGAGCCATCCGCCTTCAGTTCTCTAGGCGAACGGCATAGATATCTGCCCGATGTTCCCTGACCAGGTCTATACAAAGACTTCTGCTGCAATATCAGAAGCTACAACTTAATCTCGACACTTACACGGCCCGATTTCAACGAAACCGGGATATTCACGGTAAGGAGATGATTGTCGTAGGTGAATGCCGATTCCTTCCCGTCAACCTCCACACTCTCGGGCATGGTAGCCACGACCGCTGCAAATCTTCCTCCTTCATGGAGGACGGCTCGAATCTCATGCGTGGTGATTCTCGAACCGATAACCGCGGCCGGAGCATTGTATTTACCAACCAGGCCAATGACTGCGTTTCCATCTTCAAGCGGAACGACATAGTAAAGTTTGTAGCCGTATCCCGGGAGCGAGAACGGGATCGACTGGTTTTTGTCCGCGATAACAAGTGATTTGCCGAAGTATTCATACACCGCGAATCTGTCGCCCTCTATCCCATTGACATCCGAAGGCTTCAGGCTGCCCGAGAGGTCGTTCGAGTCGACGCAGTTCCATACTCCAATGAGCCCGATCTTCCCATCCATCGAAAACGCCTTGAACGGTTTCGGAGCATCGACATTGAAGAGACAATCTTCGGTCGGGAGGAGGGCTTTATCCGGGCGAAGGAGTGTGCCGTCGCTATAGACGAGCGGGCGGAGGACGGAGAAGTTGTGTTCGCCGACCTTATCGGTGATATATGTCGGGCCGTCGTTGATCGCATGCGCGATGGCGTAAATCGGTGCGGCGGGATTTACGGACTCGAACATATCGTAGTCCGGATAGACCATCTGCGAGAAATAGATGGAGTTGTAGACTTCCTGCAGAATGTGCTGGCCCGCGCGCTGGAACCAGTAGTTTCTCGCGTGTACGGTATCGTACTCCGGCCAATAGTCGTCCTCGGCACGGGCGACCGCGGTCGAGCCGAAATTGAGATAGGCGTCGGGAGTCATGTCCATGCAGTTGATCATCGTATCGTGAAAATACTTTGCCACCGAAGCGTTTAGCGCGTCGTGGATCTCCTCCGCTCCTTTGAATATCGGGAAGTTGCCGGGAGCCATGGTCTGGGTGACAAGTTGGTTGTCCACTTTCACAAACGAGAATCCCTGGCCGGCGAGGTATTTGTGAAAATCGTCGTAGAACTTCGTGATCCCTTTCGAGTCCGGAGAGATAAAGTAATGTTTGTCCGCGGCCGACTTCGCCTCACGCGGCCAGGCGAACAAATAGTCTTTGAATTCTCTCCCGAGGGGGGAGTCGGGATTTATACCGTTCCAATACCCGTCGAGAGTATGCCAGACCCCGACATAATCGATATGATACTCGCTTTTCAGTCTTTCGATTACCGGCTTGAACCCTTTCGGAAATTTCGAAGTGTCAGGGACGAATGAATTCAACTCGCCTTTCGTGTTATTGAACCATCCGTCATCGACGAGGAACCACTTCACCGGGAAACCGCCGTCTTCGAAACTCTTCGCAGCACCGAGAAGGAGGTGCTCGTTGAGTTTGGTACCGTAAACCGATGCGTTCCAAGAACACCAACCTATGCCGTCGAATATTCTCGGGTAAGTCTTGTTTGCGATGAGGTCCTGACTCTTGCCTATCGACCTAAGTCCATCCTCATAAATATCCGTGAAGAGTTTGTAGGGGTTCCTCCCGAAACCGATCGCCATTTGCGGTATGTTCTCCTCTTTCATGCCGTCGTAGTAGCTCACCGATTCACAGCCGAACCTTCCATCCTTTTGACCGAGAGTCGTCCTGTAACCTCGGCCGGAAAGCGGCATAGCGGCGCCGTAGATGCCGTCGGAATACCTCCAGTAAAAGAATTGCACATCCCACTTCTCAAGCTGACCGAGGCTGTCGATCTTTACAGGCGTCGACCAGCAGTAATACGGGCCGTATCTCCAGAGAGAGACTCCTTCATCAAATCCGGGTATTTCCCTGAAGAACAGTCCCATGAAATTGCTCCCGCTGTCGGACTCGTTACCGTTTGGAGAAAGGAAAATCGAGACGACATCTCCGCTCTTCCCCGGCACGATGCTGATATCTATCGGCTTTGACGATGTCTCAAATCTTATATCGTCGTTCGACTGAGAGACGCCGCTTGTCGATGAATTACCCGACTGGAGGACCGGCAATCCGCCGGTCAGTCTCGCCTTTCCCCCATAGTAAATACTGACGCTTCCGTTCTCCGCTTTGACTGTGCATGAGTTCTCTGAAGAGGTATTCTGAGCAAATCCTTTTGAAGCGAAAAGAAATAAGAAAGTCAGTACAACGACCAACCTGCGCGACATAGAAAATCCCTCCTATTTGCTGAGCATCTTTATATACATTCCGCCCACGACACTTCTTGCCTGGAACATGACCTGCCTCGCGGTCTTCGTATCGAACAAGTCGCTGAACGGGACCCTGTCGGGAGTATCGTTCAGGTATTCCGCAATTTTGTGCATATACAATTCGAAGTCTTCCCGGCCCGGATACATCGTCGCCACCCACGTCATCCACTCGGGTTTAGTGAACGCGGCGCGCGAGTCGAGCGGCAGACCGTACTTGTTCATTTTCGTCTTGTAGAAGGCGAGTTCCCTATTGTAGACGTCGGGGGAAAACAATCCCAGTCCGAATATTTTGTCCCAGACCATATTGTACTTCTGGCTCCATGTGCCCGGCTTGTCGAACGCCAGCTTGTAATGGTCGCCGTCGATATCCATCGCTGCCCATTTTTTTGCGTACCCTTTCGCGAGCGTTCCGAACTCTTTCGCCTCTTCCGGTTTGCCCGCCATGTCGCAGATCTTTGAGAAGCACCCGAGCGCGACGATAGCTTTCACCGACAGGTTCGCGTTATGTGCCAGGTGGCCGGTAAAGTCGTCGGTGCAGAGCTGGTTAGCCGGATCGAGTCCCTCCTTTTTCAGATAATCCGCCCACTTTTGCAGGCAGGGCCAGTACTTCTCGGCATAGTTCGCGTTGTGATCCTCCCTGCAAAGGGCATAAGTCAGTATGATCATGTTCCCCGATTCTTCAACGGGCATCTGGTCGACAGCGCTCTTCTCTCCGCCGCCGTAGACCTGGCCGTTGGCGTCAGGATAAGTCCCGAGATCGTGCGGCGCGAACGGGAACTTCCATCTCGGCATTTCCGCGTACTTGAACACCGGGGTCAGCATAGCTTTGAGCAGCGCGCTGTTCAGGTACATGAAGAAAGGTGCGGTCGGGTAGATCACATCCACGGTGCTAATGCATCCGTTGCTCGAGTTCTCCTTAGTGAAGAGCATCGGTGTCCCGTCGGCGTCAGCTGCGAGCTTCGTTGCTCCAAACACCTGGCGGTAGGCGAGTGCACAGATGGATGCATAGTTCTTCCCTCCTTTTTCCGCCAGAGCTGCAACCAGCCTGCTGTCGAAGCTCCTGCATTCGTCCATCAGCTTCCCGTGCTCGTCCACTCGCTCGGTTATCATCTCATCGATCGTCTTACCGTTTCGCTTCCAGTACGCGGGAAGCTCTCTCCGGAAAAAGTCTATCGAGTAAATTTCGTTGTAAGCTACCATGACGAACCTTTGGCTGACCTGCGGTCCGACCTCGCCGAGGTTGAAAACGTAAGCTGCCACCGGCCAGCCGTCATTTCCCTGGACGGGCATATCGAAATCATCTGACGATGGCAGAGTGCTGTTTCTCATGAACGCCTCGCGGGCTGAATTAGCCGGCGCGATCACGCTCTCGGCATTCTGATCCTTCGGCGAACAAAAATAAACGTAGCCCCAGTTTATCTGAACCCTGTCGCCACGGCTGCCGAGAACATCCTGTCTTTGGGAGCCCATCTGCATTACATCTATCCCGGGAAGCTTCAGCCGTCCCCAGACCACTTTCTCGTTCGGATTATCGAGGCAGAACTCGGCGTCACCGTCGAAATAGAAGGAGACATCATGCTTCTGGCCGTCTATTGAATGGACCCGCCAGGTTATGTATGAGGCGTCCTCCGATATGAGGTCGAGGGAATCCGGCAACAGCGGCGTCGTGAAGATAAGTTGAAGCTCAATTCCTGCCTGGTCGAAGACGTAGGTCGTCTGAGTTGGATCGACAATCGTTTGGCTCAAATGGAGAACGGGCAGAGACTGCTCGTTGCTTCCGACGACGCGGTAGGATTTTCCATCTATCTTCATCATCAGACAGATCCCCATCGTGTTCCCCGTCCAGTGCCGCGTGTAATCGTCGGCAGGATTGTTCACAAACGACCAGACGCTGAAGTATGGGTCGGTCACCATAAGTGGAACTGCCGGAGGTCGGGTAATTGTGCTTTGTGCGAAGAGAGTGAAAGAGAAGAAAGTAATAATAGAGAGTATGCTGAATCTAACTAATGGTCGCATTGTCACCTTCCGGATGTGTTTTTCTGCCGTCTGAATCGATGGCGCCTGAAAGACCGATGCGGATGTTCATCGGAAGACAATATAAGTCACGGGCCGGGAAAGTCGGCCCGCCGGTTCTCTTACACCTTCGATCCGGCGGGCTGTGACAGAATTCGGGTGCCGGTGAGAAAACTCACCGCGGCCAATCATCGGTTCTGAATGTCGAAGCGGGAAGTCCCGCCTTGTTGAACAGCGTCGCTTCATCGGTATTTCCCCATGCGTATCTAACTGCAACGGGATGCTTCACCTCAGGACTGTAAACGACTAAAGTCCTTCCTACGATTTTAACATCTGCGTCGACGAAGCTGCTGTCTTTTCCTGCAATGATGAAGTTCGATTTCCCGTCAAGAGGTTTATATACCAACCCGCCGTCCACATCCCGGAAAGAGATGATGGCTTTGTCGCCTTCCACTCTCATCGATCTATAAAGCGGACCGGAATAGACAAGCCGCTTACCGTAGGTTTTGTCCAGCGCCCAGAGTGCAAGACGATGTCCGACATCCTGCTTATCAGGCGGATGAATATTATCCACGGTGCCTATATCGAGCGTGACCGCCATGCCCGTATTGGGAACTGAAAGCGTCCGGCGCTGAGCGTCGCGCACAATGTAGGATTTGCCCGACGGACCGTAGTTGAACGGTGCGATCTGTACCCAGTAGAACGGGAAGTCTCCTTCCTTCCAATCGGCGCGCCAGTTCTTTATCAACAAAGGGAAAAGGTATTTGTAGTTATTGTAATCGCCCGGAGTGCCGGAGTTGGACTCGCCCTGGTACCAAATGACGCCCCTGATATGGTAAGGTATGATGGGGGCAATCATTCCGTTAAACAGCACGGTCGGCGAGTCGTAGTCGAACCTGAATGGAAGTCTCGGCCGGTCATAGAACTCTCCGTCCGGTCCGTACACGTAGAACTTCGAGTTGGTGAACTCCGCGACGGGCATATATTTCCATTCACCGGACAATGGAATAGTCTGAGACGAATCGGACTTCGGGTTAATTTCCATCTTCACGCCGTCGCCCCAGATCCCTCCGAAGCCGCCGATGTCCAGAACGCGGACCGCTATCGTTAAAGAAGTATCGGTTACTATGTCAGCCGGCACATCGTAGACACGAGGGTAGGCGTAATAGCCGGTCGTCAGATACCCACCGACCTTCGTACCGTTTACCCATGTCTCATCCATGTCGTCGATCGGTCCCAGATGAAGAACCAGAGTCGACCCGACCCAGCTTTTCGGGATCTGTATGTTCTTCCTGAACCAGACGGCTCCATTGAACATTCCGGCCGATGTCATCTGCCAGTACACAGGCAGTTTCATGGTTTTCCATGATGAGTCGTTGTAATTCTTCCCGGATAAGGCGGCGTCGCCGAAGTTCAACCCGACATACATGCTGTCTGGATTTCTTGTCGCGGTATTGATGACGGGATGAGAATGTATCCACGCTTTCTGCGCGGCAACAAGACCGGCTCCATGTTCGATCTGCTGAGCAATCGTCTTATAATCAGGCAGCTCCGAAAGGTATCCGGCGCTGATCCAGGGCTGTATCTTCGTCCCGCCCCAGACCGACATGATGAGACCTATCGGGACGTGGAGTTTCTCGTACAATTCCCGTCCGAAAAAATAGCCGACGGCGCTGAAGGATGCGACTGTCGTGGGATTGCACTCGTTCCACGTACCGACGCAGTTGAATTGAGGATTCGCTGAAAAATCCCTTGCAACATGGAACAGGCGTATATCAGGATAGTCCGCATTACGGATTTCTTCCGCGGAGTTCCTGATCGGGTACTGTGGCGGCCATCCTTCCATCGGGATCTCCATGTTCGACTGACCGGAGCAGAGCCAGACTTCTCCGAGCATCACATTCTTATACACGACAGTGGAATCGCCCACCATAACCCGCATCTCGTAGGGTCCGCCGGCCTTCACGGTTTTCAAATGCACCTCCCAGCTGCTGTCCGGGTTTACGGTCGTGCTTGCAGCCGCTCCCCAGCCGGCTTTAACAGCTACCTGCTCTCCCGGCAGGGCCTTCCCCCAGACCGGAACATTCGATTTCTGCTGGAGGACCATGTTGTCCGAAAACAAAGCGGGCATCTCCAGGTAACGCGAAGAGGGAACCTGGGCCCGAACGACCGATGCTAGAGCGAAGAGAAAGATAACGGCTTTCATTTTCATGCCCTCAGATTTTTGAAAATATGTCGCTGCTATGGGAAAACGCCTTCTGTCACTTCTCCTGTGAGAGTGTCACAATGTCACGATCCGGTACGGGTATCGTGTCGTAGATTATTTCGACTCTGCTGAGCTCCGAGTCTCCATTGAACTGTATCTTGAGATACTTGCTGTCAGCCGGAAACTCCGAACAAGTGTACAGTGCCGGCGTATATAAATGATAGAAATTGGTATACGGCGGGAAAGTTTCAAGCTTCGCGGCGATAGGCGTGAAGGTGTTCAGGGAATCGGAAGCAAAGAAGGTCATGCCGCATTGTCCCTTCGTGAAGAAAGCCTCCACCGCAATCGAATCGATATTCTCGGGTACCTTATAAATGACATATGCACCCTTTGCGCCGTCCAACCTGCTGTAGTCGTACTTCGCCAGGACTGCCGTCCTGAGCGATGCAAACTTCAGGCTGTCGGACATTTCATATATATGCGACGTATCCGCGAGTTCGTCTACGAGCATCTTATATTTCACATCGACCGGTCCGACGGCATTCGACGGATCCGATTTGCCCGAGCTGTTCTGCGCGACAACCCTGTAGTAATAACTCTTTCCGAGCTGGGCGGTGGTATCTTCGTACAGCGGTCTGAAGACGACATCGGCATCGCTGACGCTGTCCGCGATAGTCTTCCAGTCTTTTGAATCGCCGGATCTTCGCTGGATTTCATACGAGGATGCACCGGCGGAACCCTGCCATGATATTTCGTAGACGTTGTTGATGTCCAGCAGATGAGGCGGGTCCGGAACCGGCAGCGGCGGTTCGGGTTCACCATTGATCTTGTAAGCCGCCGCTCTCATCCACCCGACCACCTGCTTCCCGTCGATGCCGGAATCGCTCGCAAAGCCCGGGAAGTGATAAGCCAGACCGTGCTGATAGAAGCCTCCGTCCCTGGAGTGAAACCTCAGACTCCATATCATTATTCCCGAAATGCCGTTGTTTATGACGGTATCCAGAAAAGCCTTCGTGTTGCGGGGATTGCGTAGGCCGAACTCGCCGACGTAGTACGGCTTTTTCCCTTCAGTCATCTCTCTGTCCAGCTTCACATCATGGACTGCAGTCTTCAGATCGGTATAGAAGTGAGTCGTCAGCACATCGAAGTTAGTGTCCGCGACTTCCCTCTCGGTAAGGCGCTTATGATTAGTGCATTCTATGATGAGATGGTTCTTGTCGATGCTTCTGATATAGGCAGCGATCGTATCCTGCCAGGATTGAGGGGCCTGAAGCTCGTTTCCGGTCTCCCAGCCGAGGATGGCCTTGTCGTCCTTGTACTTTACTCCGGTGTAGGTGTTCTTCCTGTTGAGGACAAATCTGATCGTCTTCTCGAAATCGTGTATGATCTGAGGATCGGTCCAGAAAGCCTTCGGTTCCTTCCCGCGAAATGCGGCGTACGCTCCCGCTCCTCCCCACCACCACCAGTTGTCGACAAGCGGAACAATCAGCCTCACACCCTCCCGGTTTGCAATCTGCAGGACCTTATCGAACGTCCTGAAAGCCTTCTCGTTGAATTCGCCCGGTGCTTCGACGGCGCGGGGGATATGGCTGGACATTCCGGCCTGCTTCACCGAAAAGGTGTAGATGCGGGCTACCTTTCCGCCGTCCATCCTGATCGTCCTCAGCGCGTCTCTGATTTCATATGTATCTGGAAATCTCCAAGGGCTCTGCGCTCTGAATGCATCATAGTCTTCGATGTATGTTAGGTTCGGAATGTCGTAGGAGACAAAACGCAGCACCTTGTTCCCATCCATCAGCTTGTCTTTTTTCGCCGTCACGAAATATTCGAATTTACTTTCGCTTGCGCACTGAACTAAGAACAGACTGAGGAGCGGCAGCAGCAGTATAGGGAGTCTCTTCATCATTTCTCCAGAGAATTGTTGTTTGAACAGAGTTGGTCGGGCGTCTTGTTTGATGCACGCCGCCGGTCATCCGCAAAATGCAAGCGACCGGCGGTTTCGAAGGCTGTGTCCGCGTAGTACCGCTAAATTACCTGTTGGAGCAAATATCAGGCAATTTTCTTGGCTGTGTTCTGCCAGTGGGATATGAATTCATCGGACTCTTCTTTCAGCCTCTTGAATCTCTCCTGCTTCATGGTAGCGGAGCTGTTATGTGCGAGCATCTTCATGCAATTCATCATTGCCCGGCCGGTGTGGTAGTTACATTTCCAGATATGGCCCTTCGGCCCCGTCTTGAAATGAGGCTCTTTGTCGAGGCCTCCCTCGAACCAGTCTCCATGCTCGTGATCGAGCAGGAATTTATCGACATATCGCCATTGCCTGGCGAAGTATTCAGGGTAAACGCCGCTTTCAGGAAAGATCCTGGACATGAGGAGGAGCACGTTGAGGGCTTCGGCCTGGGCCCACCAATTCTTCGTCGGTTGTATTATGGTACACTTGCTTTCGCCGGCGAAATAGTAGCCCGCGTCGAAGAAACCGCCGTTCTCTTTGTCCCACCCGTTCTCTATCGCGTGGTCCACCATCCTCTTAGCGGTGGAAAGTGTCGCGGTGTCGTCCTTCAGGCCGAGAACATGTGACGCCTCCAGCATAAGGAACCCGGTTTCGTAGTCGTGTCCGAAAGAGACATGATCCAGCCTGTAGTTCTTTTCCCGGATTTCCTTCGGCGTATCCCTGAACGAGAGCGGCGTCCAATCGTTGTGGAAAAAGAGGTTCATATACCCCTTCTTCGTCGTTATGACATCCCGAATGAGCGTAAGAAGGTCGGTCAACTTTCGCTTCAACTCCGGGTCCGGCCAGACCTTGTACAGCTCGGTATAAGCTTCAAGGAGGTGGATCGATGAATTCTGATCTTTATAACCCAGCTCGACATCGTCATACGCCTTCGTCTTGTAACTACTCGATCTGTCGTATGGATTTCCATCGGGCGCCAGGAACTGAAAGTAGCCTTTCTGTTTCACGTCGCAGGCGTGTGCTTCTATCCATTTGAATCCCTCGCGGGCTAAATCGAGGACCTTCCCGTCATGCGTCAGCTCGTACAGTGCAGCGAGGCCGTAGACAGCGAATGCGTTCCCATACGTTCGTTTCTCGTCAAAGAAACCGAGGAAGTCACATACCTGTCCGCGACGGTCCCGCATCTGGTAGAATCCTCCGTTCTTCTGATCCCACATGGAGTTTCTCAGGAAATCGTAACCGTGCATCGCGGCCTCGGCATAGACATCTTTACCGAACATTCGTGCGGCTCTCGAAGCTGTCCAGACATACCGGGCCTGGGTGACGATCATCTTGTGCTGCTCCGGCAGAATTTTCCAGTCGTACGAAATGTCGGTGAAATAACCACCGTACTGCCTATCGATCGAGAGAGGATACCACTTGTCCAGCAGATCCTTCCCGATGTATGCCGAAATCTGTTCCAGTATCCTGTCACCGTCCTTGATTTCGGCCCGCTTGAGATCTTCAAATGGCATGCATGAATTCCTTCCTCACAGCTTTCCTTCCAATCTACGGATACAGTTTATAAGGCCCCTGGTAGTGTGGTAGTCCACTTTCCATATTGTCGCCTTGGGCCCCTTTATGTTTTGAGGAGCTTTGTCGATGCCCCCCCAATACCAGCCGCCGTACTTGTGGTCGAGCAGATATTTCTTGACGTAATTCCATTGCTCACAGAATTTCATGTAATAGTCCATTTTGTCATGCGGATAGAGTTCTGACATCATCAGGAAGGAATTCAGGGCTTCCACCTGACTCCACCACTGCTTCGTCGGCATAATGATGGTCACATGATGCTCCCCCTGGAAAATATAGCCGCCGTCGTAAATGCCGCCGAGATCCTTGTCCCAGCCGTTTTCGAGTGCGAAGTCGTCCATCCATTTCGCGATCCTGAGCGTCTTGGCTTCGTTCTTCAAACCGAGCGCTTTCGATGTCTGAAGGAGAAGCCAGGCTGTCTCGACATTGTGCCCGAACGATATATGGTCTTCTTCAAAATGCGCGGTCCTGAGATAGTTGTTCGAATCGCGGTAGGAGACCGGGGTCCAGTTGCGTTCGAAGAAGAGTGTCAGCCAAGGATGGTTCCCGATCGCTATGTCCCTGACATCATGGAACAGCGAGTCGAGGCGCACACGCAGCTCCGGGTTGGGCCACACCTCGTACAGCTCCGTAAACGCCTCCATAATATGTATCATGGAATTTTGATCTTTGGGGGGCGTACCGTGGAAACCGTTCTTGTAAGGGACACCTTCCCTCGACATATACTGGAAGTAGCCGCCGTATTTCGGGTCGTAGCTGTGCTCGTCCATCCATTTGTACGTCTTGATGGCAAGGTCAAGTGCGGAAGTATCGCCGAAAGCCTTGTAGTACCCGGCCAGGCCGTATATTCCGAAAGCGTTTCCGTATGCGGTCTTGACATAATTGCCGTTCCGTCCGAGAGGCTTTCCCTCCCTGTTCACGATATCGTAGAAGCCGCCGTATTTCTTGTCCCACATGACGTTCTCAAGAAATTTCAAACCGTGTGTGGCGTACTTGAGATACGGTTCTTTCTGATGATAGTACATGGAGGCGTGAGCGTTGGCCCAGACAAGCCGTGCCTGTGTGACGATCATTTTGTCTTGCGGCCCTTTGAGCTGCCATTTGTAGTTCATGTCGGTAAAATAGCCGCCGTACTTGTGGTCGATCGTCGGTGCGCCGAAATGTTCCAGCTCATCCTTCAGCTGCTGCTTCATCTCGGCGATGATGACCTTTTTGTTTGTCTCAAGTCCCTCCATCACCTCCGGCTCTTTCGCTCTCGCAACAGCGGCGAATATCGGAGACACGATTATCAGAAATAAAGAAAGCTTGACGAGTATTTTCTTAAGGTCTACGTTCATGGCTTCTCCCTTGGTTGGTTTATTGCATCACTGGCAGGTTAAGATCCATCCGATCTCGAACGACGTAGTTCCAAAACCTATTCTTCCTCTCTCCCTTCGAGGCATTTACCGAAATTTCAACCTAAATTAGCCAGCATCGGCGGCATTATCAATCATGGCCGTCTTCCAGAATGGGACCGACTCCAATTGGAATGTCCATATTCCGGAAGCCCGGCGAGTCGATCACCGGACATCCTCAGGAAAAGAAGGAACGCGTTCCATCATCAGTCCCAGCTTTCCCGGATTTCGAATTGTCGGCCGAACCGTCATCTATCGCTTTGTCCGGAAGCTTTTTCACTTCATCCTCTCATACGTTTCTATTATTCGGTCCATCATTTTGTTCGTACTATCCAGGACCACCTTCCGCTTCGGGTGTGCGTCGAACCATGCCAGTGTCTTCTTCACGCCCTCTTTCAGGGTTATCGTCGCCTTGAAATCCGGTACGAACGATTTGATCTTGGAATTATCGAAGATCGCGCAATGTGATTTGTCGCCGAGAAGAGAACCCTCGAACGACTCGTCGAACTTCACGAGGAAATCGGTCGCGATGTGTACGATGTTCGCTTCCGCTCCGGCGGCCTCCGCCACCGTCCGGTATATCTGGTCCCAGGTCAGCACCTCGTCGGAAGTAATTGTGAATGGCTGACCAATCGCCTGTTGATGACCGAGGAGGCCGGCGAATCCCTTCGCGAAATCTTCGGCGTGAGTAATCGTCCATAACGAGGTTCCGTCTCCGTGGACTATAATTTTCTTCCCCTTCTTCATACGGTCGACCGCCGTGTATTCGTTCCATCCTCCGATGGCCAGCGGGATGACGGTGTCATAAGTAAATGATGGACGAACTACCGTGATCGGGAAGTCTTCATCCCGGTAGGCATGATTGAGTCTCTCTTCGCATGCGATTTTGTTTCGTGAATATTCCCAGTGCGGATTATACAAAGGAGTGGACTCGGTAATGATGGAAAAAGTGGGCGGCTTCTGGTAAGCCGAAGCCGAGCTTATGAACACATACTGCCCGGTCTTCCCGCGGAAGAGTTCGATGTCCCTTTCGACATCCTCCGGCGTGAAAGCGATCCAGTTCACGACTGCGTCCCATTTATGGCCTTTCAACACACTCGACAGTTGGCCCGGTTTCGATACATCGCCGACCAGCGTCTTGGCACCCTTTATCCTGACCCCCCTTTTTCCGCGGTTGAGGAGATAGAGGTCGATCCCCTTTTCAATACAAAGCCTGCTGACCGATGTGCTGATGTTTCCCGTTCCACCGATAAATAATACCTTCATATCCTTGCATCCTCAATAGTGATAACCGATAATTCATTTATATAATATATGACTGAAAGAGACAACGGTTGATGCCCTGCCACGGGCCGTCTCATTTTCCGTAAGATAAGAACAACTCGCCCATATTCCATCGAAGATGGCCCCGGCGTACTCATCACGGCTTAACGAGCCTGTAGCTGACGAAGGCGACGTATTTGCTGTCAGGAGACCACGAAGGGACGTTGATCGTTCCCTGTCCGCCGAACAAACTCGCCAGGACCTTCGGCGCGCCTCCCGAGGTGGACATGATTCTAAGCACGACATCCTTATCGGGCAGATGACCTTTCACGCTCTTATCGTAGGAAAGGAATACGATCCATTTCCCATCGGGCGATGGGTGGGCAAACCAATCGTTGTAGTCGTCGTCGGGTGTGAATTGTACCTGGTCCGACCCGTCCGCGTTCATGCGCCATATTTTCATCTGGCCGGCTCGATCGGAATTGAAATAGATGTATTTGCCGTCGGGGGAGTAATCAGGTCCGTCATCGAGGCCCGGTGCAGTGGTCAGTCTTGTCTCCGTTCCACCGTGAACAGAAATGGTGTAAATGCCGAAGTTCCCTCCGCGCTCGGCGCAGTAGGCGAGAGTCTTCCCGTCGGGAGACCAGCCGTGCCAATAAGATGGTCCGAGTTCGGTGATAAGACGCGGTGTCCCTCCTCCGCTCGGCAGGATATAGATGCGCGACTTGCCGTCCTTGCTCTGGTCGCTTACGGCAAGGTCCTTCCCGTCCGGAGAAAGGCCATGGTCGTTATTGCACTTGTCGGCAAATCCCGTTTTCAGGATCTTCGGTGTTCCGCCGCTGGCGGGGATCGTATAGATCCTTCCATCCATGTTGAAGTAAAGCGACCTGCCATCGCGGCTCCAGTTAGGGGCCTCGAAATGTTCCTTCGCCGTGTAGACGGTCGTTCTTACTCCTGTGCTGATCGAGATAGCCTCGAGCGTACTTTCCACTTCCCGCTTTTCCATGGGTATTACTCCGATTTCTTTGAATGTCAGATGTGAGAAAACGGCAGTTTCGGAAATCGTGGAGTCGTGTGAGCAGACGCCGAGGCCCGCGTACACATTCTCCGGCAGGTTTACCGTTACAGTCCCGACATTGTACTTCTTCCCATCCTGGACGACCCACATTGTAAACTGGTTTCCGTCGCGTTCGAGTATCATCTGTGTGTGCGGGCTCCAGTTCGTGACTCCTTCAGGTCTCACGGGGGCCCAGATCGGAGATCGCACTTCGAGCGTCGTCCCTCCCTTGACGAGCCTGTACTGCAGGCAAATGAGTCCACGGCCGTGGTCGACCGCGTCGACGTATGGATCGTTTTTGGCGAGTCCCGCCCTTATGACCCAGGCCGCCTTCCGGTCTTCCATTTTTCCCTTGCCGATCCAGGTAACTTCGGTCTCCACCCTGAAATCCCCGCTCGCCTTCCTCCAGACAAAGAAGAAATCGTCCTCGTTGAACCACATGTTGTTGCCGCTTCCTGTCACGCGGTAGGTACGGTTCGCCGAGTCGTAAACTGCGGAGCCCGGCAATTTAACGTTGCCGACGTTGGTCTCCCCGGTGAATTTCATGGAACCGAGAGGGAATTCCTGCTGACACCAGGCGACACTTCCCATCATGGTACAGCCGCAAACCACAGCCAGCAGCGCCCGCATCAACTTTCCAGTCCGTTCACACGGTTGTATTTGCTCGCCCATGACTGCAACTCCTCATTTGATTTTCTATTTGTTCAATAGATTATCCGCTGCCATGGCAAGCAGCATGAAGTTCGTCGCTCCGCCTCCCATAACGTATTCGCCCTGCTGCCAGAAATACGGCCAGACTTTCAATTCCGGCAGGTCGGGTCTGATAAGCGCCGTGCCGCTTGCGACACCTCCCGGGATATACGACAAATCTGCCCTGTTCGCGCCATACGCCACGGTCATGGAATTTACACCGACTCCCGAAACAAAGGAAGCGGTGTTGCTCCCAGGATGACAGCCGAGGACGAAATCGAGTGCGTTCCATGCGTATTGGGCGCTGACAAGTCTCGGGAAACCGAGATGGAGGAACAGCATATCGACTCCGAATTCCTGTATCTGCCAGCCCGCTCCCCAGATGTACGGTTTGTAAGGAACGCCGTATGGATTCTGCTCCATCATACGGTCTACTTCTGCTACTGTCGATTCTACGGCCCGTTCCACTTTCGTGGTGAACCCGCTGCTGTTGATCCTGGAAGTGATTCTTCCCAGTTCAATGCTGTACGGTATGACGTTTTCGCAGATAGTGTCGACACTCGCAAGAAGGAAGTCCCTATACACATTCTTCCCCGTCGTCAGGTACAGCTCCGCAGCTGCGTTTATTTTGTACGGGACCGGAGCGTGAGCGTCTTCCCTGAACACCTTCTCCGCAAGGGCAAGGCTCTTCTCGGCAAGAGGGCGGTTAAAGTCTTTCATCACCCTGTACGACTCGGCGAGTGCCGCGGCGACATACAGCTCGCGCTTCGGGTCTATCTGTGTAAAGACCATCCTGTCATCCGGCTTCAGCGGCCGATGCAGAATCGGGTCCGTAGCCCCGGGCCGGTAAACGAGATTATCAGTCGCGTTCATCCCGTCGCCCAGCAGAGTATACTGGTGCAGCGTGGCTTCCTGGATTCCCCTGAAGTGGATGCCGCATTCGGTGTATCCCGCGACTATCGCAAGGAGTCCGTGTTCCATCTGCTCGAGTATGTCCGGCTTCCCGTCGGGAACGTGTATCTGAGTCAGCCTCTTGGTCTCGTTAATCGAAGTCTGGTCGATGTCGTTGTGGAAGAGCTCGTACATAAGGCCGAGCCTGTAGACAGTTCCTGCCTGTGATTCGACCCTGAGATCGTAATCGCCGGCATCGTGCCATCCTCCGATGTTGAGGCCCGGGACATGTTGCCCGGACTTCCATTTACAGAGCGTGGACGGCCCCTGGAAGTATCCGTCGAAGTGATCCTTGTTGACGGGCGCCATCGTGGCGTCGTCCATATGACAGAGACCGTGCCATACCCTGTATCTGTCTTCGACTTTCATGTGGCACATCTGTTCGGCGAGGAAATATTCAAGTGTCGGCTGCCAGACGTTCTGAGCAAACACGTTTGCCGCTATTTGAAACTCGTTCGACTCTTCCTTCCCATATTTAACCTTATAAATTCCCGGAGTCTTCACGTCTGTGAAATCGAATTTCAGGTATTTGTACCTGAGGAAATCTCCCCAGGGGACCGGATGGTAATCTGTCTTCACGACGATCTCGGAATCGGGCGTTATCTTCACGAGTTGAATGGGGAGGTAGCTGTCGGTGAGTTTGTCCAATTCGATTACGGCGAGCTTTCCCTGTGAAGGCGCGTAGCCAACCTGGGACACCTGTACGACCGGCGTGTACCTCCAGCTCGTATCCGTCCTCGGGCTGATCACCCACCTGACGACGTTTCTCGTCTCGCCCGCAGGGATCGTGGAGCGTACTACGAACCAACCGTTGTTGTACAATCCGCGGCCGTCTATCAGCTCGAGATTCCCTTTCATGCTGACGAACTTTATCCCGGTCTTAGGGTCTCCCGGCGAAACGATCAGCTCCTTCCCAACAGCCATCGGTCGGACTTCGAGCTTACCTTCGGCGTTACGGCAGACGGGGCTGTCCTCCTGTCTCGGGAACACGCCCGATTTTCCATCCATCAGATAGTACTTCCCGAAATAGCTCGCAGGGAAAAGTTCCATATTGAAACCGACCCGGTTGGACCATTTCTCCGGAAGAGGCTTGTCCAGGTCTACCGTGACTTCGACGCTGGAGCCGACCGCCTTTGTTTCGACGGTGTATTTGAAATTAAGTCTTGGGTAGACGAGCGGATTGAAGCCTTTTCCATCCTGACTCGAGTCGGGATACCATAGCGTTACTTTGATAATCCCATCCTTGCGGTCCACGATGCGCGGCCCCATCTTCGGCACCGGCGACCACTGTCCGGGAGTCGGATCTATTCGGACATCTCCGTTCGCGGCGTCACGCTCACCAAACTGGACGATAGTAATCCCGCCCTGGTGCCCTTCAGGATAGAAATCACTGTACGCCATTACGTTAAGTCCCTGCATCGCGAAATAGCCTTCCCTGTTGATACGCAGGGAATCCGAAAGGCCGGCTGACTTACTGAACGCAGCTCCACCCGTTAACATTGTGATAAAACAGGCGATGAGGAATCGGGGAAATTCCTGCAGCATAGAGCTGCGCAATAACCTGAGCTGAACCCGCAATCTTAACCTGTGACTCGATTTCATAAATCCGAAAGCCCTCCTTCCATCGACTTTAGATTTAGAAAGCCTCCCGGGGAAACGGCAGAGTTCCCCCCGGAGCTCCCGACAAATCATCACTACTTAACAAGCAAGCCGGATAAATACAAGCTTCAGGAGCCTGCCTGACTTACCGGCCACATCTTCGCACCGGCTGCCGGGCGGTACCTAAGTCAACCTCTCGTGAGAAACGGCTATTTCACTCTGACGATCGGTTTTCCTTCAGTGGCAACGATTATCCTGCCGTCTCTAAGATTAACCAGAGCGAGCCTGGAACGTCCAGGTTCTACCGGAATCTCATACTTGTAGTCGCCTGCCGGGACGGTTCTGCTCAGAGAGGCGGAGGATTCGTTGACACACACGATCAACGCGGCGTCGCCCGTATACAATACCCGCGACATCAGTGGTGAGTCGAACAAATGCGGCTTGATACCGGCGTACTTCATCACCGCTGCGAGCATATCTATCAGCGGACCTTTTTGCTTTGCCATCTCGAGAGGCAGCGGCTCGTCCATAATGTTTCCCTTCAGGGCCGCAAGCGGAGGCGAAATGCTTTTGAGAAGATGTTCAGGTTTTTCGGAACCAAATGTTACAAAATTTCCGGAGTTATTTTTCCGTGTCCCCCAGTTAGTAGGTTCATACCTGCTTACCGGGGCGCTTCCCGGATTTATCCCCAGAAGCTTGAAGTCCGGCGTCACCTTACCGTACTCGTTTCCCGTGACGGCGCCGGTGAAGAGGACCTTCGTGCCATGAAGCGATGCCTGGTGAAGCTCATACGCCGCGGAATCCGATATCATCCCGGCGTCGGGTACTATGACGAGCTTGACTCCCTTCAAGCGACCCGCGGTCAGTTTGTATTCAGAAAGCATCGATGGCGCGACGCCGAAATTCTCACCCAGGACTCTCACCAGGCGCTTCGCCCCGGCATAAGCGTGAGGCATGCCGGTGAAGAAACTCGAGTTCGGTATAACGACCACGATTGGATCTACCGGATAATCTTGCAGATACGGCCCGGCTTTCCTGAAGAAATTCGCGAACTCACTTAGCACCTCGGTTTCAATCTTCATGGTGCCGTCGGCCCGCGTCAGCCCGATCGAGACTTCATTGTCAGTCGACTGGTACTCGTTTATGTTCCAGCACCACTCGACGGCACCGGCGCCTTCTCCCATAAACGCGTATGCGAATTTTCTTTCGAGGAGTCTCCTGGCCGCTTCGGGAGTTCGCCAGGATTCACCGTCAACGTTTTCCAGACGCATTAGTCCGGTCTCCTCCACGAGGTCCGGCTTTTCGGGAACCTTTGTCGAGACGACATCCCACAGAAGGTCGTTGTTCAGCCACCACGTATGGACCGAAGTATAACTGACAAATGGATAATACCACTGCTGGGAAAGGCGTCCTGACATCCCACCCTCATCCTGCCCGAGAGTTACCAGCGGGCTTCCGCCGGCAGAATCTATGATGTCACTGAGGTTCCCGGCCCAGTCCGATACGACATCCTGCGCAAACATATTGAAGTCCAGGCCTTTCCTCGGCAACCTGTCACCTCTTATCATGGAGTAAGCCAGGTCCGCATCGGTGGGAAGAGAAAACGTGTCGCTGCTTGCCTGCCGCCAGTCGTCCAAAATTGCGTCCCGGTCATCACTATGCGTTTTGAGAACCCATTTCTTCCACGCAGCCTTTTCGAACTTATCTCCTATCGGGACTTCCTGCCAGACTTTGTCGGGCGGCGAATATGACGGCTCGTTAATCAAATCGTAATTAATCCATCCGATTCCCTTGTAACGCGAGGCGATCATTGTCGTGAATGCGTTTTGCCACTCGAGCGATTTCGGATCGAGGTAAGGATTCACGCCGCCGTTTGCGGGCGGAAGGAACGCAAAGAGATTGAAGCATACCACGATGTGATGACTTGCCGCGGTCAGAAGGAGGGCGTCGAGCGACCTCAGGAATTCCTCGTTCATCCATCCCGGATCGAGCATTGCCATCCGCCAACCGGTCCAGAATCCTGTCCGCACATAATTGATTCCGAGTTTCTCCATCCTGGCGAAGTCTTTCTGCCACAAGTATGGGTTGGGTTCCAGAAGAAATTTCCTTCCCGCGTTCCCTGCCATGTAGCTTGTCCCTATTATCGGGAATACTTTCCCATCCTTCATAATCCAGTCTTTCGAAACCGACATACGCGGGCCTGACTCAAGAAGTTTCCTGTCCATCACCCAGAAACCTGTAGTGAAGGAATTTGGCCGCCAGCTCGCATCAGCGGCCGTGATTCGTACTTTGTAAAATCCCGGCTCAAGAGTCTTGTCCGGCCTGACTTGTACTACGCCTGTCTTGAATTTCCGCGTGCCGGCAAGGTTTATCGACGACCTGAACACGACAAGGCCATTCGCGTTCCGGACGTCGATCGAGACTTCTGAATTGGGTGGATCCGTCAGCTCGGGTTTTGGACGAAACTCATTGACCCTCAAGAGAGGTGCTTCTCCCTTATCTACACATGAGTAAATGGGAAATGCCTCTAACCGCGCGGCCCCCTGCATAGCAGTCTCAACACACTTCCTGATCGTGGCCGCATTTAGTTGCGAGTTTGACGGCTCCAATACCCATCTTCCGCCGGCACCGAATCCACGCAGCCTGTCGATCTCAAGGAGCGGACAGGCGACAGGAAGGCCTTCTCCGTTGACGACCTGAATCAAAGGTCTCAGTACCGCATCGCGCGGTCCGGCGCTGCCGATCTCATCCGGAAAATCGTTAGTCGTCGTGAATCGAACAGTGAGCTCGTACACTCTTCCCGGGAAACGGAATTCATTAGCGTCGAAGCCGGATCCTTGCACAGAAATAATTTTAGCCCCGCGGGAATAATATGGCGACGAATCGGTCTCGATTTTGTCGGCGGGTCCTATTAAGAGTTGGTATGCGTAAGTCGGTTGAGGTGTCCCGAGAACCCACTTGCCGTTCTCCCGCAGAACTGGCTGATGGAACGGATAACCCCCGAGGAGGACAAGATTGCCGCCCTCCGATAGAAATTTCCGGATCGTCCCCCAGTCTTCCGCCGGGAACGCGCTGCCGTAAGGAAGGACCAAAGCCGAGAATCGCCCCGCATTAAGCTGCTCTTTCAACCGGCGAGCCGAGAGGTAGTCCACCTTCAGCCCGGTAAAGGCTTCATTCAGTATCTCCGCACCGATCGCGGGGGCGTCGGCCGTAGGAAAACCTGTCGAGCGAAAACACGCGATCTCTGTTGTGGTGCCTTGTGGACGAACCTGTTGCGAGTTCGCAATTCCAAGCGGCGGCAAGGCAAGACCGGCAGTTATCATCAGGCAGAAATAGAAAAGTATTTTGGGACGCATAGTTCAGTCCAGTTTAGTTTCGAGGTGAACGATTATCTTCAGCGCAGGCTCCTCAATAGTGTGTCGAGCCTGTTTCCATGAAGCTCCCAGCCTGAGGCCACGACATTTCCCGTCGGGCCGATAAGCACAAGCTTGGGAAGAGAGTATACTTCGTAATCTTCGCAAATCTTGTTGTTGAAACCGTTCTGAACCTCGGCGTTATAGCGAAGAATCTTCCCGGGTACCACGCGCTTCTTCCTGGATTTGGAAGGAAAATTCAAAGCAACGCTCACCATCGCGATCTTTTCGTCCCCAAGTTTCTCCTGAAGCCTTTGAAGGCGTTCGGTTTCCTCAATTGAACTCCGGTTGGACGGCGACCAAAAGTAGAGCAGACAGTACTTCCCATTGAAGAGATTATTCGTTATGTGCGAGGATGTGTCGGGATACGAATTTATGGAGAACTGAGGAGCGGGCTTACCATCCTTCGGCTGGATGTATTTTGAATAGGCCCTGGCATCGGCAATCGCTTCAGGCGAATCGCCGTATTGATCGACGAGCATCGACAGATATGGAATCATCTCGCCGGGATTCAACGAGCGGGACATGATGAGGATTCGATTTGCGAGGAGAGTGATCTTGGTCTGGGAGACAGGATTAGTATTCAACACTTCCCGAATATAGTCCATTCTCTTGTACATGGGATAGCCGGAGAAATCTATGGCCTCCGAAATAGAGGAAGGTCGAAGCGACCACACCGGGGAGTCGGGAGGAATGCTCGTCAGTAGAAGCTGGCACAACTTCGGTTTCACATAATCGCCGTTGGTGCTGATGTAGCTGATTGAGAAATAGCTGAGCTCAAGCGCCTGACGGACCAGTCTGTTGCGTTCTCCGTGCAGCATAGACTCCACTCTATCTATATATGGACGATAGTCGAACTTATGACCCATCATACGGTGGTTCACCACGCTTTTGAAAAAAGACGCTCTGGAATCCTGCTTTGCAGCCTCGAACCCAGCGTACGCACGAGCGAATCTTGCTTCGAACGAGCCTGAGTTGGCAAACTCGAAAGCGGTAGGCTTTTTTGAATAGGGAAGGCGGTTGGGATCAAACTCTACTCTGACCTCACTCTTGCGTGCGATGAGGAAGGAGTTGTAATTCTCCATCCCATTGGGAACATACCCTGCGGCGTCGGTACCCTCGACTTCCCCGCCGGACCTTACGTTCACCAACCGGTAAACGAGTGTATCCGAACTGCACGGTACGGTGGCGAAGTAAATGCCGTCAGGTCCCTTTTTGAAAGGTATCCTCTTCGATACGGACCAGCCGTTGAAATTCCCAATGACCGCCGGAGTAAAGACGCCTCCGTAGTTATAGGTCCGCAAACTAACGTTTAGGCGTGACCGGGCCCCGTTGATTGCGTAGATGGCGATCGGATACTCGCGGTGGAATATCCCTGTAAAACGGAGCAGCCAAATTCCCGGCGAAGGAATGTCTACCTCGTAGCCGCCGTCCTTGCGAACCGTGAAGCTCCTAACGGGATGGTCATCGCCCGGATGGCACAGAAATACATTTGCAGCCGGAATTGGTTTACCGTCCGTGCCGCTGACTCTGCCATAGACAACCGTCCGTGCCAGCGAGGAAGTCGAAACGATGCCGGCGATGAACAGAACACCAAAGAACCTTTTGATCATAAAAACACACCTTCAATCTAAATAAGGAAAAATTCTGACTACCCGGATTGCCGGAACAATCCTCCGGGTTCACCCGCACCAAAAAAATGAAACGGAACGAATCTCCCGGAATCCGGCTGCAATCAAGTATCACGGGAGTCTTCCCGATCTGTCGATTGGGCTTGGAGGGAAGGCCGACAGGCTGCCGGATAGTTGCTCGACCGGGACATGCCAAAGTGGTTTATGCGGAGTAATACCACGATACCTTAATAATAAAACTGGGAGATAATATCCATCTCCCAGTTTTATCAAATCACTTTTCTCTCCCGTCTCTCAAATGAAAGAGACAGTAAGGGAATGAAGTTTCAAGCCGATTACTTGATCATCATCATCTTCTTAGTGATGTTGACGGAGCCGGCCTGCAGGCGGTAGAAGTAGACGCCGCTGGCCAGTCTCGCGCCGTTGAAGGTAGCAAAATGCTCGCCGCCGGCCTGGTGACCCTCAAAGAGAGTGGCGACCTTCTCGCCGAGGACGTTGTAGACTGCCAGGGTCACATTCGCGCCTTTCTCCGGTACCGAATAGGCGATCTGCGTAGTCGGGTTGAAAGGATTGGGATAGTTTTGCGAAAGCGCAAAAGAATTCGCGACTGTCGGGCGGGACAGTACAGGCGTGAGGCTCTGGTACTTGTTCTCAACATCCTGCAACGCCATCGCGGGGTTATAATTCGCCATCGCAGTTTTGCTCCAGATAAGCGAGCCGATCGGATAACCATCGATGTCCGAGATATGGCTCGACTGGCCGAAGTTCTCAGTGAAGTCCCAGAAGTTCGTGATTCCGACCTGAACACCGGGATCTGTCTGAGTAATAGTGTCGCTGGGCACGCCGTTCACAAGTCCTGGAACAGTTGTGGCTGTATAGTCGCCGTAAATGTATGGAGAACCTGTGATATTAGGAGACGTCGCAAATCTCGGATCGCCCCACTGATTCTGGTTCCACTCTGCCATCAGGGGTACGACTACAGAAGGATCCTGGATACCGGGGGTTTTCGTGCCGGGATCTTCGGTGCTATCGTGGTACTCGACGAAGCCGCCGCCGTTCGCCGGTGAATAAGCCTTGAAGAGAGCCTGCGTACGGGAGTTCATCCACATGCCGGGCACGTTGTGGATCGGGAACGGGGTAAGAGTATCGCCCGCCCATGTCAGGTATGACGGAAGAGCGTTGAAAGCGGCTCCCGTACGGGGATTCGTCGCAAGCTCATAGGTCGATGAATTGTAGTAGCCACTGATAAGCGACGGGCTGTAGTAATTGATATTGTCAGCGACGAAAATCTTGAGCTTGTTGAGCGCCAGAGCCGAGGAAACGTTCGTGGTATCGCCGTTGATCATGTACTGCGGATTGACCACGAGCCCATTATGCTGAAGTTGCCAGGGAGAATTGAGCGTATCGATATTGATCGTACTCATATACGCCTTGTCGGGATCCTGGCCGCTGTTCGTCACGTTCGTATCCTCACCGACCCAGTTCTGGTTGATGAAGATGTTGTTCGCGATATATGCAACATGTCTGTACGGGGAAAGCAGCCAATACTTCCTGTTGTTCACGATGGTGTTATGATTGATGTAGGTGAAATCTGTCAGCTCGTTCTGTTGCAGGAAGAGAAGACCGCCAGTAGTGAATGTACTGTTTTCGATCCACAGCGTATCCGTTGGTTCCTTGCAGGAGATCACCCTTGAGCTCCACCACTGGCTGGCATCCATCAGGTTTCTGAAGTACGAGTTCTTTATGAAGAAGCTCGCGCCGTAAGGCCAGCCGCCGATGTACGAGACATTCGCGGTGAAAAGAGAGCCGTAGGCAAACTCAAAGACGCAGTTGTTGACTGTGAGTCTTTGGGGCAGCTGATTCATCGTACCGAGCTGGAACAAATCCCAATTCCTGTAGCCGTCGAGCTGCATTGCGCTCCAGTAGACATTGTCGATATTGACGCTTCCGTACACCTGGTTCGCGTTGAGATCCACGCCCGAAGTCGGGACCATGAGTATCATAGGTTTTTCAGTTGCGCTCGGATCTTTTGGATTCGGGACGCCGACGATCGACAGGGTGCCGTTCGGATCCGTCACCTGGAGAATTGCGAACTGGTAGTATATCTGACCCTCGTAGAGTGCGTAAACACGGTTGGGATTGACGCGGGCTCCAGACGTGGTGGTATCGCCGTTGATGGTCGCTTCAAGCAGACCGTTATTGGTCGTGCCGTTCAGCGAATCTCCCGGGATAAATATCGTATCCTGGCTTGCAGGCGCCGTTATTCCCGTTGCGTTGACCTTACCGAAATGAAATCTGGTTCCGGCATTGGCGTAACCGGCCATTGCCATTCCCAAAAGTAAGATCAGTAGCATCTTTCCTTTCATGACTTCTCCTTAAGTTTTTTGAGTTGTGTTGGTGTGAAAATTGTCCTGGAACAACTCCAGGACACAGTTTTGCAATAAGGGGCCGCGCGTCAAAGCGCGGCTCCCATTTATCACGTACAGGTATTCCGTTTCTCGCTTCAATTTTTGTATCCGACATCTCTTGTCAATAATTGAATGAGAGGCCTAACTGTAGAATCCACCCGTACAACTGTTGATCGGTTGGCAGCTGCCCTGCCGGGTAGATATTGCTGCCGCTGGTGTACGATGGATGCTGGAAATAATACTGATCGCTGTGGTTGGTTAAGTTCGTAGCGTTAGCGTAGATGGATAATAAACTATTGATCCGCTGCTTCAAGGCCACGTCCAGCAAAAACACGTCGCCGTAATAGGTGTTCTGCAGATTGAATCTCGTATCAACGTATTCGAGGACATTGCCCTGCAACTGAGCCGAGAACCGCGCACTGAAGCCTTTGTAGTCCCATCCCAACACTGCATTGTATATGGCTTTGGGCTGGTTCAATATCGGCCCCTCAGTCGTCTGATATCGAAGCGTGTCTACCGGCCTTGCGAAAGTACCTCCCGTATAGAATCCGAACCATGGATACCATTCGTTTGAACTCATCACCGTATAGTTCAGGTCCAGAATCAAACCGCTGAGCACTCCCGGCAGGTACCAGAAGCGGGTCTGCCATGACAGCTCCAGGCCTCTCAGGTAAGCATCGTTCGTCTCATTGATAGGTATACCTACGGTCGCATTCATGGCTGTAGTCGCCTTAACGTAGCTTGTATCGAAATAGGCGAGTGAAGGAAGTCTATTCAGCACTTCAGCCGGGGCCTCAGTAATAACGTGCAGGCTTCCGAGAGAGACAAACGGCATGTAGCTGACGCCATACACCAGGTTGCTGATGTCTTTATAGAAACCGTCGATCGTGAAAAGGCCCAGGTACGTGTCCCTGTACGACGCCCCGACATCATAATTCCACGCCGTGGCTTCAGACAGGAACGGGTTATTGAGTGCAGACACATAGCCGATGTTAAGCTCGACCAGAGGAGATATCTGACCGAAGCTGGGCAAGGAGGCACTCTTGTAAGCGGCTCCACGGATTTGTATCCGGTCATTGTCCGTATTGTAAATGACATTGACTGAGGGGAACCAGTTGTGAATATGGCGTTTGACAGTCACCAATACCGGCACCTGGCCCGCGAGTCCGCTCTGGTTTGAGCTGTTAAGATCCATATGATACGCGCTAATCTGCGTTGCGTCCTGCTGGTAGCGAGCCCCACCTACGATATCCAGGGCTCTACCGATATGGACGGTTGCCATTCCAAAGCCCGCGACAGTATTTTCTTTGTCCAGATAATCACCGCTGAAATCTGCAGGGCCATTTTGCCAGAAAGCCTTCGGATATTGACTATAGAAAAGATCCTGCATCGTTACAAGTTGCGATGGACTGAAGCCCGGCCCTATCGGATAGCCCAGCAGGTTGGTTCGAGTGTAAGCCGTGTTGACAAAGGGGTACACCACGACGCCCAATTGCTGACTGACCGTCGTTCCATGAAGTTGCGGTATCAGATTGACGAGATTCGCTCTGTTGGTCGCTCCGGCACCATACTGTATCAGAGGATAGATCTGCGTAGCTTCGGCAGACCGATTTCTGTATTTGTAATCTCCTCCGATCTTAAGTCCTATTGAAACTTCCTTGGATATAGTAAGCGGGACATCCCAATCGGCTTTCGCCTCGTAGTCGTTATCAAGGACCTTAGACTGGCCCATGTACATTGCGGTCAGGAGCGTGTTTGAATTCTTAGGATTAAGAACGCCCATGTAATTGAGCAACGGCAGCGGGGTGGCATAAATCGTCTGGGAGGTTGAAGGTCCAGGAACGTTGGTCTCGGTGATCGCAAAGGTCTGATTGTCAGGCGAATAGTTGTTTGCCGTCGTATAAGCGAGCGTGATCGGCAGGCGAGTCTCCCCGAGTTTGAACAGCGCGTTGAGTATGGTCGTACCTTCATTTGTTTTGTTCGTGCCGACGAGAACCGAATCATCGAATGAACCCACTCCGGCGAAGTTCGACAAATTCTTGAACTGGGTAACTGCGTCTACCTTCTGTTCATACAGATTGAACAGTTTGAGGTCGACAAGACTGGATTCATAATCGAGTACTAAACTGGCTCCGTAGTCCTGACGATTGACATTATTATCAATGAGCGTCGCAGAGTTGGTGGTTATATAAAAAAGATTACTGGCATTGCCGGAGGAATGCGTCGGACCGGAATAGCCGATACTCGCCTCATCGTAGGGAAGTTGCAGCCGCTGGTAACTCCCTTTCAGCATGACGCCGAACTTGCCGCCGAAATAGCGGTTGCTCACGCCGAGCGACAAATCGTAGTTGTTGTAGGTATTTCTAACGTGGTTATATCCTCCGTCTCCCGACGCGTCGATGTGAAGCCCTTTGGGCGCGGTAGCGAGTCCCAGGTTGGCGGTACCACCAAGTTCATCCGGATTCATATCGGGCGTAAGTGTCTTGTAAAGCTGGACGCTGCTGATCAGGTTATTCCCCAGCAAACTCAAATCGATCGACCTGTCGCCTTCACCCTGTGGCGCCATAGAGACTCCCTCGACAGTCACCCTATTATACTGAGGCGAAAGCCCCCGAATTATCAGGCCATAGCCTTGACCGGCATACCTTGCCAGCGAAACGCCCGGCAACCTGCCGATGGACTCGGCAAGATCGATGTCCGGAAGTTGTTTCATCTTCTCGGCGGACACGAAGTTCGCAATCTTATTGGAGGCGAGTTGTTGGTTGATCGTCTCCAGCTGGCCGATGGCCTGAGCGGTAACGACGACCGTCTTTCCTTTGACAGCCTTCGGTTCGAGGTAGATTACCAGGTTAGAAGTCTCGTTGGGCCTGACATCGACTTTCTCGGTCAAAGATGAATAGCCGACGTAAGACACGACGAGAGTCTGCTCCCCTGCGGGCGCGTTGCCAATTGTGAAATTTCCATTGAGGTCTGTCGCCGCACCGATGCTCGTCCCTTTCACCAGCACGTTGGCTCCAGGAAGTGCTCCCCTGGTTCCTTTATCCAGCACCTTACCCTGGATAGTCCCCGTTCCGGCGGCCAGTGCCGGGGCGGCAGCAAATAGCACCGCGACACCGAAAAGAAGGACGCATTCTTTCATAAATCTGTAAGATTTTGTGATCATTAGCTTCTCCCTATTTTTTAAAACAGATCCGGTCTATTGGAGACTTCTCGAACGCTTCATACGCGAGCATCTTCAATTCGCCGCGCCGGATCATGACTCCGGATCATGCGAAAATGAAGGCAGGCTCCAGAATTACTTAAGGTCTTCGAGTGGAGTATGCGTAACAGAAGCTCGGCTTTTCGCAGAGACCAGCGTCACTATTGAATGACCCTACTAACCTTGGCTTCAATCGAAACCCTTTGGTTGGTCTACCGGAAAAAGTCCCCGTGCGTTGAATGAATCCGTAGATTCGAGCAAAACTACGGTAAGTCAGGTCTGTGCTATCCGATTTTTCCTTCACGCTGGCGTGGGTTTGGTTTCCACTGAGCGTGACAGATTTGCTTATCGTTGATGTTGAAAGTACGCTTTGTGCGAGGCTACTGAAAAAACGCCAACTAAATAATCCCAAATTTCGCCCGTCGATCCGTTTCCCGGAATACTGGCCGGGGGCGGGATGAGACAAGGTGCTTTCGCTCGATCGCATCTCCAGGCTATCGTAGGTGCGGCCTTCATCCGCCGTCCTTCGGTTAGAGATGTCGAGCCCGCATCGGTCTTTTTCCCGGGCTACAGAAAAATTGCGGTACCAAAAAACTTGCATGTGCTTCTCCCTCTTTCATGAAAGTAATTGTGCTTCGTTGACCGCGAAATGTAAAGAACTTTGGAACTCTCTCTGTGTGCAAATTATAGGAGATGCCCGGCAAAATGTCAAGCTCTCTGCAAAGAAAAGAAGCTGGGGAGGGCGATTAATGCGCGCTGCCATTCGGCCGCCGAGGAGAGGTGCAGGTATGGGCCCCTTCCATCAGCGGTGTGAAAGCCACACCATCCGTCCAAGCCAGCTTATCACTCGCCGCGCGAACCGGGCCGCATCCAGGAAGATGGTACAGCCCATGATTCTCCGGCCGCCGGGAGCTCAGTCTTTCAGGTACCTGGCCAGAGTTTTCTCCAGCTCCTTACCGAGAAGAGACTGGCCGGTTTGGATTAGTCTGTGCCCGTTTGTCTAATGTCGTTTATCGAGAAATCTCGCGAGTGTCTTCCTCAATCGTTCCCCGCGCAACTCCAGGCCAACTGCCACAATTCTTCCCTGAGGATCGATCAGAATCGGCTTGGGGATTGCAAAGACTTCATAGTCTCTGCAGATTTTGCTCTCGACTCCGCCGAGTACAAAAGCGTTTACCCACTTCATCACATATTTGAACGAATAGGAATCGTCCACCGCTTTTCGTGAGCTGTCCAGAGACATACTCAGTATCTCAAAAGTGTTCCCGCCGAATTCACGGTACGCTTTTGCCAAGTATTTCATCTCATCCACAGAAGACTTGCTCCACGTTGCCCAGAAGTCGATCAGGAGATATTTGCCTTTAAAGTTTTTCTGCGTGAGAACAACGCTCGAATCCCGCATCGAACTCACGGAGAATAGAGGCGCTGTTTTTCCGATATCGACCGCGCTCACATTATGGTAGCGTGCAACTTCTTCTGCTCCAGGGGTCTCTCCATATTGGTTTACCACGATGTCATAGGAGCGCAAAGCTGATTCCTTGTCGCCACCGTAAAGGCTCCTAAGGAATTCATAGGACAAGACCCTCACGACCGTTTCGACGCTCGGATTATCATGGATCATATTTGCGACGTAGTCATTTCTCATCCTGTCATCATATTGTGCGACATCAAGAGCAGACGAAATCATGCCTGGTGAAAGCGACCAGACGACAGACCCCGGATGTACCTCCTGCAGTAATGCCCTTGCACTCAGCGAGTCTGCCATTTTTCCCTTCATGAGAACTTCAAAATACGCCAGATGCAATTCCGCCCGCACGATATTGTTCGGCTCGGACCGCATCTGTCGTTCGAGATTTGAAAGGATGCTTTCGAAATCAAAAGGCTCTTGTTTCAGACCGGATCTTCGATCGCTGACAGACTTTATTAGGTAACTGGCGTACGCACTGTTCCACAACCTAACTTCATCATACACGCGCGTAAATCTCGATTCCACCGAATCGTCAGCTCCGAATGCGCAACCGGCGAGTTCACCAGGGTTCACAAGTCTCCGGGGGTCGAAAACTATGCGAGCAATTCCACGGCTCGGGACCGCGACAGCCGCATAGCCTTGCGATTGCACATACACAAATCGATCTGCCCCGGTACCGGCCAAGCCGCCGCCGGGGACTCCTATCAACCGATAGGTTATTTTTTTAACTTCACTCCTGATGTCAGCTGCGTACGTACCATCAAGTTGCTTCTGGAGTGAAACAGCCGACGGTGGGTACCAATCGTTGAAACTACCCAAAACCTTCATCCCATCAAAGTCTCCACCGTAATCGTATGTCTGAAGCCTGACATCGAGATGAATCGTCTTAGGCTCGTCCACGTAGACGGCTATCGTATAGTCCTTATGAAGAGCTCCCGTGAAGCGAAGCAACTTAACGCCTTTAGTTTCGATAGCAACTTCGTAGGCGCCGTTCCTCCCCGCCTTGACTCGGCGCTCCGGTTGCAGATGATCCGGCACGCCGATGAATACAATCGCCAAAGGAATCTGTTCTCCGCGGGTTCCAGTTATTTTCCCGCTCACAATGGTCTTGGACCAGGCAGATGAAAAGGGTAGAAAAAAAGAAAACATCATGGCGAGAATATTTAACGTGATGTTCCCGGTTGGTGTTGACCACGGCGATCGGCCCCTGAGAGATATCAATCGACTCCACATAGTGCTTCTTGTCCGTTAAGTTATTCGTCCGCTAATCGTTCGTGTGTATCTTGATCAGCTTATATGGGCCGGGAGGCATTTACCATCCCGGCCCCGGATTCACAAATTGGCAGCCAGCTCTAACAGCAGTCTGGCGGCTGTTCGTTTGGTACTATTTAAGCAACATCATCTTCTTAACCACAGAATAACTTCCCGCCTGCAGCCGGTAGAAATACACACCACTGGCAAACCTGGCCGCTTCGAAGTTACACTGGTACGAGCCTGCAGCCTGGACACCGGTGAAGAGTGTCATGACCTTCTGTCCCAATACGTTGTACACTTCCAAGGTCACATTGCTTCTCTTCGGTATCGAGTAGTTTATCGTAGTAGTCGGGTTGAATGGATTGGGGAAGTTCTGTTCAAGCGCGAATTTGCCGGGTATCTCTACGGATGTCTGTCTTATCCCGGTCACTTTTTCCTGTAGCTGGATGAAGTCGATGTTTGCTCCGCCTCCAGAAAGGACAATTGTATGACTACCGGCAGTAAGCGGCACAACGCTCGAGAGGACGCCATGGCCGAGCCCATCGCTGTTTGACGGAAGATCAACGCTGATAGGAGTTCCGTTGTCCACTTTGATTTGTGCCGTCGTGTTTGCGCCGGTATTCTGGTAATTCACGCTGATCGCATAACTCCCCGCATTCGATGCGTTCAGTGACCAGGTTATCGTACCGGCGGAACCGAGCGAATCAAACTTGAAGCCTGAGGCAACCCAACTGACTCCGACGGCTCCCGGAGTAACGAGAGTGGTAACTGCATCAGGTGCCTTCAACTTCAGGGTATCTGTTCCTCCATGGACAACAATATCGACTTCCGCAAACTGGACAGTTCCCCAGCCGCCTCCCATCACGCCGATGGTATGCTGACTTCCCGCCGCGAAGGTGAACAGACTCGTGGCCGGATTTCCGAATGGCCCGGGAGACGAGAGTTCCATTGAATCGGCGACAACAGGCATCCAAATCCAGTTTGTCTTGGACAGACCCTTGGCAGGCCCGGAAAGCGAATCAAGCACAAATTGGCCCCAGCCGTGGGCTTTGTCGACGAATTGCTGCCCGTCAATCGCGAGGCATGGACCGCTCTGACCGCGCCCCGTTTCATTGACGTACCATTTTGTATCATACTGCCCGGCAGTCGTGGCGGTGAATGTCCAGGTAATTGTTCCGGCGCCGTTAGATTGAGTGTAGTAAGTCAGACCGGGTGTCGCCTTCTTGACGGCTGTGCCGCCCACAGTGCCGGCCTCAGCCTCCGCGAGCGTATCGACATTGAAGTAAAACTGCTTGCCTGGTATCGTTTCAACTCCCTTGACATACTGTGCTTTGTTCGCATTGAAAGTCGAAAGCGAACTCGGGAACCACCTCAGGTCGCCCAGAGGGAGGTTGTCGCTCGTCTTTCCGCTCATGAGCGATGCATCGGAATAGGTGAAGCTTTCCGGTAGAGGCCACGTCGGATTGGTAAACACAGTGGCGGTCACCGGGTTGTAGTCATAGAAATACGACGGAGGATTAGCTATTGCATCCCTCACGTCCACTATGCTTGTCCACTGGACCGGCGCAAGCGCATTGAGCGAATCGACTACAGCGGCCGGGAACTGCGGGTAAGCGCCGAGCGTGACGTTGTTTAAGTTGACCATTTGGCCGCCATTCGCGGGACTGTATGCGTTGAAGAAAGAGTCCGTGTATGCATTCGTGAAGGGTTGTGCACGCACGGAGTCACCGTAATGGCTGGTGAAGTACGATGCGAGGTAACCCGCGTTGTACGAAAAAGCAATTCTGCGCCCCAGGTCTGCACCGTACTGTGCCGGCAAAGGCCCGATAGTAAACATACCGGACAACGGACCCCAATAACGGGACGGATTGAGAACTAGTGAATATTCAAGATTGCTCTCACCATGCCAATACTGGTTGATGAAAAGGTTGTTCGTGAAATAAGCCTCACGCCACCATGGTCCGCTATAGCCGCTGTTGATGCCGTGTCCGACATCTACCAGCGTATTGTGATTGAAGCGGACATATTTTGCTGCGCCGCCCTCGATCTGAAGAGCACACATGCCGACATTGAAGAAAGTGCAGTTCTCAACGATAACGCTGTCCTGATCAGCCCAGCACGAAATTCCGCGTCCTGTCCATTCCTGCGTCATCGGGTATTCGACGAGATTACGGAACACGCAATTGGTAAAGGTGATATCGTTGTTCTTTGTCGTGTATGCTACCGTGGCAAAGTTGGCTCGTTCAAAAATGCAGCTGTCGAATACGCAGTGAGTATTACCCGCATCAAATTCTATCGTCTGGTAATATTTCGATTGATTTCCCACTTCGTCGCATTCGATGATATAGAGATTCTTGAAGTAGACATCACCGTATCCCTGCAGGATGTGCGTCTGCCCGTTGGTCGAAAGCAATTGCAGCGTCGGAGGGTTGCCAAGAACTTTGGTTGGATCAGGCGTCTCGCCGACCAGGCGAAGTGCAAAAGAATTTCCGAACCTGTCCTGATTCTTGATCGTAAGATCATTCCAATATTCTCCGCCTTTTTGCAGGAGATACACACGGTTGAGATTCTTCCTCGTACCGTTAGAAAGCGTGTCTCCCATGATGGTATTGTAAAGCGTATCCACAGCAAGATTCCCTTGAGAATCCGACCAGGGGACCACAAGCGTATCTCCCTGAGCGCGTGCATTCGGTACCCAAAGGAAAGCAATACCCATGGCGAAAGCCGTGAGCATGACTTTGTAAAATAGCTTCATACCGTTCCTCCAGTTCTTTTGTTTTTTTTTGACATTAGTTGGCCCTGCATACAGCCATATCATAGCGTATAACGAAAGCCGAGATCTATCGTAAATCCGTAGTACTCGATATACGACGGATCGTTCGGATTCATTCCAACGAGGCTCCTGTCGGGCTGAGCGTTAATGTTGTTGAAATTCGCAAACAGTTGAATGTGCGTCCCGAGTTTCTGCTGGAGCGTGAGATCCCATCGTCCATAGGGGCCTGCATACGTGCTTAACACCGGACTAGGATATCCGCTGGCATCGTAACCGATGGAAGTCAGCTTATCGGTCTGGTACAAATAGGACAATCGTGCTGAGAATCCTTCCAGGTCGTAGCCGAGAGTGACGTTAAAAATGTGTGAGGGCTGATCCGGCATTCGCGTCTCGGTAGAAGTGTCGACGTACGAATAGACAAGATGAGGTCTCGGGTCGGTCGGGGAAGTACCTATCTGTGAAACACTCTTATAATACTGCAGCTTCATCTTAGAGAAGATGTGAGTGTAGTTAATATCCAGCACAAGGCCGTGAAGGACGCTCGGCAAATACCAGAAGTTCGTCTGCCATTCAACCGAGTATCCGCTGTAATAGGCAGGATTCGGATTGTTCAGGAAGGTGCTTATTCTCGGGTTAGTCGTGAGAAAGCCAGGTGGAATGGCCAGGCCTGCGCTATCCGGGATCGTCACACCTGGATTCGCCTTAAACGTTGCAAAAAAGATGAGGTTATCGATCTTCTTGTAGAAACCGTCCACTGAGAAAAGGCCGATCGCGCTCCCGTAGATCGATGCGGCAAGATCATAATTCACGGCGTGAGCCGTCTGAAGACCTGTATTGGATGCGGTCAGGTTCTGACCCAAAGCGTCGATATACGTTATCGGGGCATATTCGATATAGTCGGGTCGCGCGAGCGTTTCTGTCCGAGCCATTTTGACCTGCAGCCACTCAGTAGGCCTTACTATCAGGTTCACGTCGGGGAGCCAGAAAGATTTCGCGCGGCTCGTTGTATCCGGGATCCATATTACCGGTCTCAGTTCCTGATTGTTCTGGGTATATTGCGCGAACGTCTGGCCATGGTACAATGTGTACTCGTTTTCATACCGGATGCCCGGAAGCAACGTGAAATATCGGCCCAAATTAAACTCCCCCATTACATATCCGGCGCCATAGTTTTCAATTCCGTCGTAATCGAAACCCCAGCTGTTTATGTAATAAGTCCGCCAGATATTGAGAGGGCGGCCGTTGGCCATAAGCGAATCGGAGATCCGGTTCATGATTCCTTGATTGATCACCATACCGAGCTTGTAATCGCCGTTCAAAAAATTGGATCGAGAATAATCAATCAGGAAGGGAGTTATTGGGAGCCACCCCAATTGGCCGTTTATCGAATCAGCATTGATGCCCCACAACTTCTGGCTGAACGTTCCGATGTAATTGATGGTGGCGTTCTGTCCTGTACTGTAGTTTATTCCGTTCTGACCTTGCTGGCCCTGGTCAGACCTCCTCGCGACCCACCTGGCGACTCCTCCGAATTTCATATAGCCGCTGACCAAATCGCCGGCCCGGAAAGGGATTCTGAAGTTCGCCTGCGCGGAGGTCTGATTTTCGACAAGCCTGTAGCTATTGACATAAATGAAAGCCAGCTTGGTACTGCTTGGGGAGACTGTGGCCGAGTCCGCAATTGCGATGGGATTTTCGCCCGGGAAGAGAACCAGGTGATCGCTGAATGCAAACTGATCCTGTACGAACTGCCATTGGCGATCGTTGGGCTCATCGTTCTCAGTGCCGGATCTCGATACAGATGCATCATAACTGATCCATCCTAAGTCCTGCCTGAAACCGAGGGAACTGGTGAAGATATTGGTCGTACTCGTGTACTGGTCCGTAGTATAATAATCGCGGTTGCTGTTGTAGCCGGCCCCTGGGACCCACATGTCGTTGATGCGATTGAGTCCTGTCGTGTAAAGTTGATTGATGAAACCGTTTGCGGTAACCTTTCCGCTCGGTATGACATAATCGAGGAACAGGCTGGCGCCCGCTCGCTTTCTGTTGACTTTCGACTCGGTAAGTGTCAGCTCCTGGATCTGGGCTTGCGTCACGCCATTATATACCTGCTGTTGGTAACCACCGGAGCCTTGTCCGCCGAACTTATCGGAACTGCGGTCATAATTGTCGGCGTGGAGACTTGCTATGATTCCAAGCTTATCGTCGAAAAATCTGTCGCTTAGACTTCCCTGAAAATTATAGTCGCCGTAATATTTCTGAAGCTGGTTGTAACCGCCCTGCGCGGAGAAATTGCCTTGGAGGCCGGCTGGAGCTTCTTTCAGAGTAAGATCGACAGTGCCTCCCAAGACAGCCGGGTCCATATCCGCAGTGACTACCTTCTTTAGCGTAATGCCGTCCAGCATGTTCGATGGAATGAGAGACAGATCAACGCTCCGGTCGCCGGAACGCACAGTCTGGCCATTAGGCAGTATACCGATCGAGCCGGTGGCCGGGAGTTGAACTCCGTTAACTGTAATAAGATTATACTTCGGATCGAGCCCGCGAATCTCAATTTTCGTCGCCTCGCCCCCCGAACGCTCGATCGATACCCCCGGCAGACGTCCGACGGACTCAGCCGCGTTCACGTCCGGCATCTCCTGAATGCGCGCTTTCGACACGACATTCTCAATCGTGTTCGACGAAAGCTGCTGGTTGATTGCACCCAGTTGACCCTGAGCCTGTGCGGTGACGACAACCGCCTTGCCCGTTATCGCCGTAGGTTCCAGGAAAATATCTTCGACGGTCTCCTTGTTTTCGACAATTTCCACCTCAATTGCCCTCGACACGTAGCCGACATAGGACACATTCAAAATCTGCTTGCCGCCAGGTGCCGCCTGAATCGTATATTCCCCGTTAATGTTTGAGGCCGCCCCTATGTTTGTTCCTTTCACGAGCACCGTTGCCCCCGGTAAGGCCTCCCGGGTTTCCCGGTCGAGAATCCTGCCCTTGACGATGCCGCTCGCTTTTGCCGATATCGGGTGCCCCAGCAAAAACACTCCGCAGACCACAAGCAGCGTGCGAATACTACCTCTGTAACCAATGCACGACATTTGCTTCTCCCTAAGTAGATGAATGAAGACCTGAAGCTTCTTACGTCACAGGCCACCTGTTCCATGGAAACGAGCTAGGACAAGGAGTCCCCTGCTCAGGATCGCATATCAGAAGAGACAAATCACTGGAAAGAGTATTTCGAAAAGACTGCCGGATAAGAAGGGTACTTTGGCGATTTGGTTCAGGCAAGTACGGCAGACCGCCCATGATCACCGCCGCAAACCGCGGGACTTTCAACATTGCCTCCCTGACAAGCAAAGTCCGTAATCCCTGCAACACATTAAAACAAGCACATCACTCTTCGCTCCACTCCTGCGAAGAGGAATGCTAAATAGGAATTCTACGGTAGTCCGCTAACACGACAGTGTAATTATACAAAGTAACCAATCACCACGCAAGTCTTTTCTTCACTTCAGCGCTAGCACGCACATCGGCTCAGTTGCCCGGCACGGCACGGCGACCGCAGGGTTACTTTACCGTCTGTCTTTACTCCCGACGAAAATCTCGACCGGGTATGCAAAGTGTATCCTGTCATCACGCATCGTTGCGCCGACTCCCATCGAATCGGTCCGCAAATCAGCGCGGAACATCTCTCTTATCTTCTCTGCGTCGCCTTCCCTTGGAAATGATGAGGAGAGTTGTAGTTCCAATTCCATCTCAAGCTTGTAAGAACTCCGGTCGAGTATTCTGAGCCCGGATTCCATAACGATCGCCTCGAGTTCTTCCACGGTTAGCGCCCGAACATGCGAAGGGTCCCGAAGCTTCTCCATCCGGTGACGATAGCAGGGTACGCTCCAGAACCAGCAATGCACTCAAAACACGGAACAAAACACGAGATATCCACCGATAAGATTCCATCTTAACCTGTCTTTAGCCGGGTTTGTATTGCGCTACAATTGCGCTAGTATTGCGCTCAACTCCCGTCTTAATCAGGGATTGGATCCGAACAGGATTTCATATCGGGTTGAAAAGCAATCTATAGTAATATTACGGCTTCGCAGTCTGCATTCGTTGAGAGTGGCCAAATGAGTCACTACCTGAATTTGGTTTTATCCCCTCCCCTCTTTATTTTATCAAGTGCAAAGCGGAGTCTATTTCTCGAAGCGAGAATTTTTCTACTTTACACCCCAACTGTCTCTTGATAATCCCGCCCAGTCTGATTCATACCTGAAGAAGAAAATCCTGATTTCGGCGACCGGCATAGTCCTCTCGATCATATACCTTTCGGCCCTTGCTTTCACCGGTGCGGTCGAACCTTTCATTGAGCTGGCAAGCGTCGCCCGAAACATCTATTTGTGCTTCATCATTTTCGTATTTGCAATCGAGATACTCCTGTCGATAGTCAAATTTCCTTTGGATTACTACGGCGAGTTCGTCCTCGAACATCGCTTCGACCTATCCAATCAGAACTTCGGGAATTGGTTCACGCGCAAACTGAAGGCTGCCCTTGTCGGGGCTGTCCTGGGACTCATTGTCCTGACCGCCTTCTACTTCCTTCTTGTCCACTTCCCCGATATGTGGTGGCTCCTCTTTGCATTATTCTTCTTCCTCTTCCAGATACTCGTTGCCCAGCTGTTTCCGACCCTGATACTCCCGATCTTTTATAAGTTGAAGCCGATAGAAAACGAAAGGCTTGGCACACGCCTGAAGGCGCTTGTAGAGAAATTCGGATATAGAATGAGCGGTGTCTTCTCATTCAACCTGAGCCAGGAGACGAAGAAAGCCAACGCGGCACTTACCGGTCTCGGCAAAACGCGGAAGATCATAATAAGCGACACTCTACTCGAGAATTTCTCGGAAGATGAGATCGAGGTGGTAATGTCTCACGAACTGGGACATCTCGTCAAGCACCACGTGATGAAGGGCATAATCGCAAGCGGCATCGCCGGTCTCGTGGGATTTTTCGTGATGGCCAGGGTATACTCGGCATATGCTGCTTCCCTTGGGCAACCAGTGAATAGTCTGGCGACGATGCCTTTTCTGGCACTGCTGGTTACACTGTTCGGCATCATCGCGATGCCCATCGGAAATTTCTATTCTCGAAGGATCGAACATGAGGCGGACATGTTCGCGCTCGATACCACGGGGATGAGGGATGAGTTCGCCGAATCAATGAGGAAACTCGGTAAACTGAACATGACGCCGGAAAACCCGCCTGCCTGGATCGAGAAGATATTTTTCAGTCACCCATCTATCGGGGCGCGGATTAAGTCCGCACTCGAAAGAGATGCTCCTGTTTCGGGGAAGCCGACGGAAGGGACCGTCGGATGAGATTCCTTCTGGGTGCGGTCACGGGGTTTATCATGACGATTATCCTCGGCTCAATGTACTTCGTTTGGATTCCCTTCGACGCCAAAAACAAAGCGTTCTTCTTCATCGCATATTGGTGGGCAAAGGCGGTCTTCGCAGCCACAGGCATAAAAGTGAAAGCCATCGGCCTGGAGAAGCTGGATAAATCGAAGCCTTACATATATGTATCTAACCATGCGAGTCTGTTCGACATCGTTTCGGTAGTCGTAGTCATCGACAGGCACATCAGGTTCGTAGCGAAGAAAGAGATATCGCGGATTCCCGTTTTCGGTTGGGCGATCGCGCGTGCCAATATAATGATCGACAGAAAGAGTCCGACCGATGCGGTGCGCAGCCTTGAGAAGGCGGCAGAGAGGATTTCGCAGGGAGAGAGTGTGATCCTTTTCGCCGAAGGGACGCGAACGAGGGACGGGAACCTCCTCCCATTCAAACGCGGCGCCTTCGCGCTCGCAGTGCGGGCGGGTGTTCCGATTGTCCCATTGACGATATTGGGAAGCTACAGGATCATGAGAAGAGGAGAGTTGCGAATCAACAAGGGAGAGATCACGATTCTGGTCGATTCGCCTTTGGATGTGCGCCACTACGATGCCAAACATGGAACTCTGGCACTTATGAAAAGGGTTCGCGAAATTATAGAGAGGAATTACAAGAGTGGAAATCTCCTCTCTGTCCAGCCGTCGTCTTGATACTCACCCGGGACGGCCTGCAATATTCTGTCGTATAGAATCTGTTCTGTTCAAACAAAAATTGTCGGATGCGCCCTGCCGTATGACGCGCACCCCAAGGAGATTAGATAATGGCCGTGACAATAAATGACGTCGAGCATATCGCAAAACTGGCGAAGCTCAACTTCACAGAGGACGAGAAGTCTGATTTCACCAGACAGTTCAACGAAATATTGTCTTTCATGGAAAAGCTGAACGAACTCGACACTACAAACGTCGAGCCTCTCTCGCACGTAATCGAACTCCGGAACGTCTTGCGCGAAGATATCGTGAAGGAATCACTCCCTACAGATGACGCGCTTAAAAACGCACCGTCACATACGGAGCAATTTTTCAAGGTCCCCAAGGTGATCGACAGATAAAAATAGAAATGTGCCAGGACGATCAATGAGAACAGTCGCTTTCATACCGGCGCGGTACGCGTCGACGCGTTTTCCCGGGAAACCGGTGGCTCTCATCGCCGGCAAACCCATGATACAGCATGTTTATGAGAGAGTAAGTGAAGCGAGAAGAGTCGATGAGGTTTATGTCGCGACCGATGACAGGCGGATCGCCGATGTCGTCGCAAGTTTCGGCGGGAATTGTATCATGACTTCCCCGACTCTAAGGAGCGGCACCGATCGCTGCGCTGAGGCCGCGGGAAAGGTGAAAGCCGACATTATCGCAAACATCCAGGGAGACGAACCGGTAATTTCGCCTGCGACGATAGACGCTGTTATCTCCGCGCTCACGAGGTCCCCGAAGAACGTCATGTCCACGGCCGCAGTGAGAATTAAGGATCCGGCGCTCCTCGAATCCGAAAACGTCGTGAAGGTCGTTCTCACAAAAAACGGGGATGCTCTTTATTTTACGAGATCGGTAGTCCCCTGCTTAAGAGGGGTCGATCGTAACCACTACCTGGCACAACACGAATTCCTGAAGCACCTGGGCATATACGTTTACAGGCGGAAGTTTCTTAAGAAGCTGACGACGCTGACCGAGACGCCGCTCGAGTCGGCAGAGAAGCTGGAACAGCTTCGCGTACTTGAAAACGGGCACAGCATAAGAGTCGCAGTAGTCGAGCAAGACACGATTTCGGTCGATGTCCCTTCGGACATCGCGGCGGTAGAAGAATACATGATGAACATAACCTCAAAAGAAAAGAGGACTGGAATTGGCAAGGCATAGCGTAAAGTATATTTTCGTAACCGGCGGGGTGGTATCGTCGCTAGGAAAAGGCATAGCGGCGGCATCGCTCGGCCTTCTTTTGAAATCCCGCGGACTCAGGGTCGCGATGCAGAAGTTCGACCCGTATATAAATGTAGACGCCGGCACGATGAACCCGTTCCAACACGGCGAGGTTTACGTGACCGACGATGGGGCTGAGGCGGATCTGGACCTGGGTCACTATGAGCGATTTCTCGACGTCACCACGACGCGGGCGAGCAACACGACAACCGGGCAGATTTATTACGAGGTCATCAGCAAAGAAAGGCGCGGCGACTACCTCGGAGCGTGTGTGCAGGTCGTTCCTCATATCACGGATGAAATCCGAAGACGATTCTCCGCGGCATACGAGAACGGCAATTACGACGTGGTAATAACGGAGATTGGCGGAACGGTCGGCGATATCGAGGGTCTTCCCTTTCTCGAAGCGATGAGGCAGTTCATGCTCAAGGTGGGCAGGAAGAACGCTCTCAACATCCACGTAACCCTCGTGCCGTATATCGAGGCAGCGGGCGAGATAAAGACGAAACCGACGCAGCACAGTGTGAAGAACCTCCTCGAGATCGGTGTTCAGCCCGAGATCTTGATCTGCAGGACTTCGAAACGAATTACGCGCGACCTCAAAGAAAAGATAGCGATGTTCACAAACATCGAGCCCGACTCGGTCATTGAAGGACGGGACGTGGACACTATCTACGAAATGCCCCTCATTCTCCGGAAGCAGCGACTCGACCAGATAGTCCTGCAGAAGCTGAATCTCCAGGCCAAAGAGCCCAACCTATCGGATTGGGAGGAACTTGTCCAGCGTATAAAGAACCCGCAGCATACGGTCAGGATCGGAGTTTGCGGCAAATACACCGAACTGCTCGACGCGTACAAGAGCATAAGAGAATCGTTCATCCACGCCGGTGCTGAAAACAACGCGAAGGTCGAGTTGAAATGGGTTGCCGCGGAGGACGTCGAGAAGGAAGGGGCGGAGGCGCACCTTTCTGACGTCGACGGTCTCCTCGTACCCGGTGGATTCGGCGAGCGCGGAATCGAAGGGATGATCAAGGCGATTGAGTATGCGCGCGTGAACAAGCTCCCTTACTTCGGCATCTGTCTCGGCATGCAGACTGCGATCATCGAGTACGCCCGCCATGTAGTCGGATGGATGGATGCGAACTCGACGGAATTCAAGAAGACTTCGCATAACGTGATAGATATTATGCCGGGTCAGAAGAATGTGAAAGAAAAAGGCGGGACTATGAGGCTCGGAGCATATATATGTATGCTGCAGAAAGGGACAAAGGCCTACCATGCATACGGGACCGAAGTAATAAGCGAGCGACACAGACATCGTTTCGAAGTCAACAACAAGTTCCGCCGGAAGCTCGCGGATGAAGGGATGAAATTCAGCGGACTATCTCCTGATAACGAGCTTGTCGAGATGGTGGAGATACCCGAGCATCCCTGGTTTGTCGGGTGTCAGTTCCACCCTGAGTTGAAGTCGCGGGCGACGAAGTCTCATCCGTTGTTCAGGGAATTCGTGAAGGCGGCTGTGGAGCGAATGCTGGCCGACTAACCGCGGGCGCGGTACGAGGCACAAGTTCGTAGTGGAGCGGAGCGGGACACTTGAGAATTCTTCCGGTGTCCCGCTTTTATTTTACACGGTCGTAGCCTCCATTCCGAGTATTATTTCCCTGATTCGGAAGGCGGTACAACACAATCTTGCCTTGAATCATAACCGGCCAGCCCTCTCTCCCCTTTCCCTTTCATTTTAGGGCTCCAATTGCTAATTTTCGATATTCAAATACAGATGAGGACAAGCGACGAACTGACATGGTGAGATGTTGTTGATCTTGTTCCGCATGATTAATTGAACGCAAACGGAGGTAACAGCAATGAAATTCTTCATAGACACGGCAAATCTCGACGAGATTAAGGAAGCTGCCGAGCTCGGCGTACTGGACGGTGTCACAACGAATCCCAGCCTGGTAGCAAAAGAGAAATACGACATAAGTTTCAAGGAGCTGATCGGTGAAATTTGCAAGATAGTCCCGGGACCGGTTAGCGCGGAAGTTGTCTCCACCGACGTCGAAGGGATGATGAACGAGGCACACGACCTGGCAAAGATCGCAAGCAACGTGGTTGTGAAAATACCGCTCATCAAAGACGGGTTGAAAGCCGTTAAGAGGCTGAAGGGAGAAGGGATCAAGACGAACGTGACGCTCTGCTTTTCCCCGAATCAGGCACTCCTTGCTGCGAAGGCAGGAGCATCATTCATCAGTCCTTTCATCGGCAGGCTTGACGACATAAGTACGGAAGGCATGGAGCTCATCGAACAAATAGTCACCATCTATGGGAACTACGGGTACGATACCGAAGTTCTGGTTGCCAGCGTCAGGCATCCGATGCACGTAGTAGATGCGGCCCTTCTCGGAGCCGATATCGTGACGATGCCTTTCAAGGTTATCGACCAGCTGATCAAGCATCCGCTGACCGACATAGGGCTCGAGAGATTTTTAGCCGACTGGAAGAAGACGAACCGTAAATGAAAAAGACACCGTTCAACGAGATTCACAGGAGGCTCGGCGCCAAGCTTGTCGAGTTTGCCGGATTCGAAATGCCGATACAATATTCCGGAATTGTAAACGAGCACAAGGCGGTCCGGGAGGGCATCGGAGTGTTCGATGTCTCCCACATGGGTGAATTTTTCGTCCATGGTAAAGACGCCGAGGCCTTTCTTGAGCGGAACACGTTGAACGACGTAACCAAGCTGACCCCCGGGAGGGCGCAATACACGGCACTGGTTAACGACGACGGTCTCCTCCTCGACGACCTGATAGTTTACAGGCTGGACAATGCGTACATGATAGTCGCAAACGCTTCGAATGTCGAGAAGGATTTCAGTGCGTTCTCCTCGAGGAAGAACGGCGATGTCAAACTCGAAAACGCGAGCGACGCGACCGCGCTTCTTTCTATCCAGGGGCCGGCTTCCACTGTTGCTCTTCAAAAGATCTCGGATGTCGATCTCTCGGTGATCCAATACTACCATTTCGCCGAAGGTAAGATTGCCGGCATCGATGCGATCATCTCGCGGACCGGATACACCGGTGAAGTAGGATTCGAAGTGTTCTTCGGCGCGAAAGCGAAAGACTGCGAGAAGATGTGGGAAGCCATTTTCGATGCAGGCAAGGAGAACGGCATCCTTCCCATCGGACTCGGCGCGAGAGACACGCTGAGGCTCGAGATGGGATACTGCCTTTACGGCAACGATATTGACGAGACTACCAATCCGATCGAGGCCGGCCTCGGATGGATCACGAAGATAGACAAAGGTGATTTCTTCGGCAAAGAAGCGATCGTTAGGGCAAGACAGAACGTTGCGCGCAGGCTCGTCGGGTTCAGGATGGACGAGAATGCGATCCCGCGACACGGCTACGAGATTCGTTCCGGCGACGGCGTCAAGACAGGCGTCGTGACGAGCGGGACTTTCTCCCCGACGCTCGGAGTAGGAATCGGCATGGGCTACGTCGACAGTTCCCTGGCGGCTGAGAACACGCCGATTACCGTCGATATTCGCGGAAAGCAGACGCGCGCGCACGTCGTGAAACTGCCTTTCGTCGCGAAGAAAAATTGAGAGGATAGATGAAGATCGAAGTATTCTTTTCGCCCGTAGGGATCGACGAACTCGGTATGCGCGGACGGAATGTCATAATAATAGATGTTTTGCGGGCCACGACTACCATCTGTACGGCGTTGAGCAACGGCGCGCGTGAGGTCATTCCGACAGCGGATATCGAGAACGCCACTAAAATATCTTCGAACCTGAGCAGCGATTCGCGTCTCCTCGGCGGCGAGAGGCAGGGAAAGAAGATAGACGGTTTCGATCTCGGAAATTCTCCGGCGGAGTACTCTCCGGAGAAAGTGCGGAACAAGTCGATCATCTTCACGACTACAAACGGCGCGGGGGCGATTCACAAATGCAGGTACGCTTCGACGGCGCTTGTCGCAAGCTTCGTGAATGTCTCCGCAATCGTGGAAACGATAGTTGAGATCGGCGGTACCTGGACGATACTCTGTTCAGGCAGGCAGGGCGCCTTCTCCGTCGAAGATGCCACGTGTGCAGGGATGATCATTTCCAAAGTGAAAGAGGTTTCCGAAGTCGATACGGAGGACGCGGGGCTGACAACGCTCATACTCTACAAAAACTACAAGAAAAGCATACTCGGCATGATGAAGAAGTCGCAGCACGGACAATACCTGGTGTCAATCGGCTTCGAAGAGGATCTGAAGTTCTGTTCCAACGTCGACGGCGTTCCGGTCGTACCGGTCGTTTCCGGCCTCGTCGTCAGGATAAAGCAGCCTGGCTCCTCCGCCCAATCAATCACGGGCCAAACCCCATAACTATAGATGGCTGAAGAAAAAGACACAAAGGATAGGAACGGGAAGAAGAAACAGAAGAAATCGATCCGTTCCGAGGTAATCAATTTCTCTTTACTGGTAATATCGATCCTTATCGGATTAAGCGTTCTCTCATTTTCGCCGGCGGATGACGCGAGATCGGAGATAGGTTTCTTCGATACCTTCAGGCTCCTTATAGGAGACGAAACCGTCCGCGCGAAAGCGGCGACGATAAACAACTGGCTGGGCCTCTTCGGCGCGTATGTCGCGCACTTCTTCGTCAATTACACACTCGGTTATTTCTCCATCGCATTTCCAATCGTGCTGTTTATCTTCAGCTGGACAGCGCTTCTAAAGAAGGATTACAGGGATGCCGCTCGCATCAGCACGATGGTGCTTCTATATGCGGCGGCAGTTGCCGTTCTCTCCGGTTATCTCAAGACGCTCATCGGATCCGACAGGTTCGGTACTCAATGGTACGGGTTAATCGGTTTGCAGGCGGCCACGGCGCTTACGCGTGCCTTCGGTGCAATCGGTGGGGGTGGCGTCATCTTCATACTCGTTTTCGCACTCGTGGTTTACACTCTGAAGATTTCTCCGCGCGAACTCATAGACGCTCTCGGCTCGGCCGCAGCCTGGACGGCAGAATCGATAAAAGGGACGTTTGCATCGATGAGAAGCGGAGATAAAGGTGCGGTAAAAGTCGCGCGGCCTGCGGCGGGAAAACAAAACGGATTGAAAGCCGAGGCGGCGCCCGTGAAAATTGTCCGTGAGGATGTGAAGCCGAAACAGGACGCAGGCCTGATCGAGGAAGCGAAAGACCTTGTGAAACGAGTGATGACCAAGCCGGAACTGAAAGAGGATGAGGATGTCGACCAGGAGCGGCCTGAACCGGAAGAAGAAGAGGAAAAGGAAGAAGAGGTTGCACGTCCAACTCCCGCCAGAAGGGCGGCGGCAGCCGTTCCCTCAGACGTGACAAGTGATACCGGGAATGTCGACGAAGAGATAGAGTACACCAAGCCGTCAGTCGATCTTCTCGATGTGCCGGTGGAGGTCGATAAGGTCTCGGACGAAGAGCTCCGGTCGAATGCAGACCTCCTCCGTTCGAAGCTCGAAGTCTTCGGGATCCAGATCGAAAGTGTGAGTGTGATACCCGGACCGGTCGTTACCCTCTACGAGCTTGTCCCGGCCGAAGGTGTAAAAATAAGCAGGATCACAAGTCTGGCGGACGACCTCGCGCTTGCATTGCAGGCACGCGGGATCAGGATAATCGCGCCGATTCCGGGAAAAGGGGCTGTCGGCGTCGAGATACCGAACAGGAAGCCGCAAATTGTGAAGTTCAAGAGCATCGTCTCTTCCCCCAAGTTCAAGGATATGAGATTCAACCTTCCCATCGCAATGGGCAAGACAACGACCGGCGAAATTGTCGTCGACGATCTTTCGAAGATGCCGCATCTCTTGATAGCGGGCGCGACCGGCTCCGGGAAAAGCGTCGGCATCAACACCATAATGATGAGCATGCTCTACAAGCTTCATCCGAGCGAGATAAAGTTCGTTATAATCGACCCGAAGAAGATCGAATTATCGATTTACAGGAAGTTGAGCAGGCACTTCCTCGCGATTTCACCCGACGTGCCCGAAGAGATCATAACGGAATCCGGCAATGCTGTTCTTGCCCTGAAGTGTGCCGAGGCTGAGATGGACAACCGGTACTCGCTGCTTGCGAAGGCCGGCGTAAGGAACATTCAGGATTACAATAAGAAGCTCGCCGAAGGGAAACTGCTGGATACGGAAGAGACGAAGTTCATCAAGCTGCCGTACATCGTAATAGTAATAGACGAGCTGGCAGATCTCATGCTCACGGCCGCACGGGAAGTAGAAGACCCGATCACTAGATTGGCACAACTTGCGCGCGCGATCGGGATACACCTCGTGCTTGCCACGCAGAGGCCTTCGGTGGACGTAATCACGGGCCTTATCAAAGCCAACTTCCCCGCTCGCATAGCTTACCAGGTCGCATCCCGCATCGACTCCCGCACGATACTCGACCAGAATGGAGCGGAACAGCTTCTCGGCAACGGCGACATGCTTTACTTAGCGGCCGGGAGCTCGAAGCCGGAGAGACTGCAAAATTCTTTCCTCTCCACGGAAGAGACCGAAAGGGTTGTCGATTACATAGCGGGACAGGAGGGATTCTCAAGGCCGTATCAACTTCCTTCGGTATTAAACAGGAAGAAGAACGGCGGCTCGCTCGCCTCCGAGTTCGACGAAATGTTTGAAGAGGCGGCCCGGCTTGTCGTCCGCCACCAACAGGCATCGACCTCGTTCCTGCAAAGAAGGCTTAAGCTCGGCTATGGCAGAGCGGCGCGAGTTGTCGATGAGCTGGAAGAGGCCGGTATAATAGGGCCGTTCGAAGGGAGCAAAGGACGCGAAGTACTGATGGAGAGCGAGGCGGACCTGGACGCGAGACTAACGGAATTGGGGATGTGACGAAGGCACGTCCGGTGTGGCGCGTCAGAGATAACCCTCGTCGATCTTTGCCATCTTTGATTGTCGTTTTGTTAGCTTGAATTTTCACCCCTAACCCAGTATAGTTTACCGATATGCTCATGAGAAAACTAACAATCGTATTCGCAATTCTAATGCTGTCCTCGCTCCCCTCGCTGGCAGAACCGCCGTCGGCGATGCAGATCGTGAAGAATGTCCAGGACAATTACAACCGGATCGAGGACGCCACCATAAAATTCACGCAGACCGTCGTATTCCCTTTGTCAAAAGTTTCGAGAACCACCTCGGGTACTTTGTACATCAAGAAGGGGAACAAATACAGGATCGACACGGGGGACAAGGTGATAGTCACGGACGGCAAGACGTCGTGGGTTTACCTGCCGCAATCGCAGCAGGTATTGATAGACAATTTCCGCAATGACAAGAACACGATAACGCCTGAGAAATTCCTGTTGGACGTTCCGGAGGACTATTTTGCCGTGCTTCTTTCGACGAATAAGACGACGACGGGTAACGTTTACGTGCTCCGGCTCACCCCGAAGAGCGACAACTCGTTCATTAGAGCGATCACTATCGAAATCCAGGACAGCAGCTGGACGATAAAGAACGCCGTGATATCGGACATGAACGACACTCGATATACCTACAAGGTCGAGAGCCTCAAGACGAATACGGGTCTTCCGAATTCGGAGTTTGAATTCGTACCGCCGAAGGGGGCCCAGGTAGTGGATCTTCGCCAGCATTGACGGGCCGTTGACACCTCAAACAGACTTACGCGGGGCGACTATTGAGAAGATCTAATCTTCTGCGCACAATCGTGGGTCTTCTGATCGCGGCGCTCTTCATCTACTTCGCCTTCCGCGGTATATCTTTCAAATCTCTCCTTCACGATGCGCTCCGCGCGAACTACTGGATACTCATACTCACGGTTCTGGTCGTCCTGCTGAGTCACTTTTTCAGGGCGCTGAGATGGCGTGCGATATTGCAGGAGCTGAAATCGGATATATCTCTGATCGATACGTGGGGAAGCATAATGGTCGGGTACCTTTTCAACAACTTCATCCCTCGTCTGGGAGAAGTCGTCAGGGGTTACACGACCGGACGGCTCGAGAAGGTAAGCGTGAGCGGGGTGTTCGGCACAATCGTACTCGAGAGGCTTTTCGACATGATGTCATCGGGAATACTCTTCGGCGTAGCGCTTTTTCTTTACCGGGGGAGTCTGGTGAAATCGTTTCCGTTTCTTCGCGTCGCCGGGATAATTCTCGTCGCGGCGTCTCTCGCGGTCGGCGGTGTCCTCTACGCCGCGTCCATCTCGGAAAAGATACAGAAGATAACGATGCGTATTATCACGATCATGCTTCCGAAGAAGTTTGCGCACAAGGTAGAGTCGATGTTGCTCTCGTTCCTCACCTCCTTCAGGCTCCTTCGATCGGGTAAACGAGTCGGCATCGTATCGGTTTACACTGCGGTGATTTGGCTGGTCTATGTATTTACCATGTACATTCCTTTTTTCGCGTTTCCATTCGGTGCGAGGCTCCATCTCACTTTCTACGATGCTTTCCTGCTTCTTCTTGTAACGACGATAGCCTGGGCTCTTCCCACCCCTGGAGGCATGGGAGTCTACCATCTTCTCGTCTCGCAGGCACTCGTCATAATCTCGGGTGTCTCCGCGGCCGAAGCGCTTACTTACGCCACCCTGACATATTTCTTCGGATATATAGCCATCACGATTGTCGGATCGATCTTCGCATTCATATTCATGAGGAGGCTCAGAATTGGTTCGCTCAGAAAGCTTATGAAAGCGGCAGACGAAGTCGACGGCGCGTAGGTTCATCGCCGGCCGGCATGGAATACCGATAATCGGCCGCGGGCATTCCCGGAAATCCCATCTTCCCAAAAAAGATCCTTCCATAATAAACCAATGAAAACCGATTTCGTCTATTACTTAGTATATTATTGAACTGAAGACGGTCTTGTTACGCTTTTGGGTTCGATGAATTAACCTGTACGTGTTCCGGAATCTGCCGGAAGGGGCCTTACGAGGTTGCCGGCGATGTAAGGGACATTTTTCCCGGCGCGGTGGCGTCGGGACGAATTCGGACGGAATACCTGGCAATTGTTATGAAGAAGAACCAATAAGGAAATGCTGATGAAGCTTCAGTCCACCTTCGGGCGCTCTCAGAGAAGACGGGTCCGGAGGCGATGATGGGTCCGGTTCTACGAAGACTGGAAGACGAGAGCATCTACATAATAAGAGAAGCTATTGCCGAATCGCAGAACCCCGTGCTGCTGTATTCGATAGGCAAAGACTCCTCGGTGCTTCTCCACCTTGCGACCAAAGCATTCCATCCTGTAAAACTCCCCTGCCCGCTCCTTCACATAGACACGACGTGGAAATTCCGGGAGATGATCCAATTCCGGGACAGAATGGCGAGTGAACTGGGAGCCAGTCTCCTCACCTACACGAACGCAGATGGGCTCAAGAAAGGGATCAATCCTTTTTCGACGGGGAGCGCTCACTACACCTCGGTCATGAAAACTGAAGCTCTGAAGCAGGCGCTCGACCTTCACAAGTTCGACATGATTATCGGAGGTTCCAGAAGGGACGAGGAAAAATCGAGAGCGAAGGAGCGCATCTTCTCGCTGCGCGAAAACGGCCACAGGTGGGATCCAAGGAGTCAGAGGCCCGAGTTCTGGAAACTGCACAACTCACGTCTCCTCCCCGGGCAGACCATGAGGGTCTTCCCTCTTTCGAACTGGACCGAGCTGGATATCTGGCTTTACATTCACGAAGAGAACATTCCGGTCGTGCCGCTCTACTTCGCTGCGGAAAGGCCGGTGGTAATCCGAAACGGCAGCCTTATAATGGTCGACGACGACCGCTTCAAGTTAGGCGAGAACGAGACGCCTCAGATGAAGAAAGTCCGGTTCCGGACGCTCGGATGTTACCCGCTCACCGCCGCGATCGAATCGGAGGCGGAGACGATCCCTCAGATCATCGACGAACTTTTCGTGAGCGGCAACCCGGAGCGTTCAGGCCGCCTGATCGATCACGACGAGCCGAATTCGATGGAAGAGAAAAAAGTGATGGGATACTTTTGAGCGATACCAATTTACGCGTTTCGAATTATCTCGAAACACCGGTTTTGAGAATCATGACCTGCGGCAGCGTCGACGACGGCAAGAGCACTTTCCTCGGCCGGCTCCTCCTCGACAGCGGCAACGTATTCAACGATCAGCTGAAGGCAATTGAGAACACTGGCCGGGGAACGGGTTCAAACAGAAATGCTCCCGAGCTCGCTTTCCTTATCGACGGTCTCAAGGCCGAAATCGAGCAGGGGATAACCATAGATGTCTCTTACCGCTATTTTTTCACGCAGAAGAGAAAGTTCATCGTCGCCGACGCTCCGGGCCACGCACAGTACACCAGGAATATGGCTGTGGCCGCTTCCAACTCCGACGCCGCCATTGTCCTGGTAGATGCCACGTCCGGAGTAAAGGTCCAGACCAAGCGGCACCTCTCCATCCTGTCGATGCTGAGAATCGACCGCCTGATAATAGCGGTGAACAAGATGGACCTCGCCGGATTCAGCCGGAAGCAATTCAGGAAAATCAAGGATGAAACCGCCAGGACGATTCAGAGCGTATACGATCATCCTTGTTCATTTGAGTTCGTGCCCATATCGGCAAAGGAGGGAGACAACGTCGTACGGAGATCGGCGAACATGCCATGGTACGGCGGAAAGAGTGTCCTTGAGCTATTAGAGGAGCTGGAAGTGGATGACAGTAAAGCTTCCCCTTTCTGCCTCCCGGTGCAGTTTGTTGCGCGCGATTCGGGTAAACGTTATTATGCAGGCACCGTTATCTCAGGCTCCTTTTCGGCCGGCGACGATATAATTGTCCTCCCTTCTTCCAAGAGGACAACCGTGAAGCGGCTCTCGGTTGCGGGACGTGACGTCACCGGCGCTGAAGAGGGCGACCCTGTCATGGTCGAACTCGCAGACGATATCGATGTCTCGCGTGGAGACCGGCTCGTCAAATCCGAGAAAGACCTGGCGCAGGGCAACACGCTGTCGTGCAGACTTTTCTGGTTCGGCGAGAAGCCTGCAGCTGCCGGTAATGTCTGCGAGATGAAATTTTATTCCCGCAGAATCCGCGGAACGATCTCGCAGATCAGGGAAAAATTCGATTTGGATACCGTTAGGAGGATACCGGCAGACGTCCTGAATCAAAACGAGATCGGATTCGGTCGCATCGTGTTGTCGGCTGCACACTTCTGCCTCCCCTTCAACGATTCAAAGGATCTCGGCTCGTTTCTCGTCGTCGATCTCGGATCGGGCGATACAGTCGGGCTGGGTACGATAGATTCGGTCGAGAGCACCGGTCCGACTTTCCCTTACGCTACCATCGTGAACAAATCGATGCGCGCTTCGATGAAGAGTCAACATCCTATGCTCATCTGGATGACCGGCCTCAGCGGTGCGGGTAAATCGACGATCGGCAACCTGCTCGAACAGCGAATGTACGAGAGCGGCTATCATACTTATCTGCTTGACGGAGACATACTGCGGAACGGCCTAAACGGCGATCTCGGTTTCGACGCGGCGAGCAGGCGAGAAAACATCCGGCGCGCGGGAGAAGCCGCGAAACTCCTGGTAGATGCCGGATTAATAGTAATAGCATCTTTCATTTCACCTTTCATGAAGGACCGCTCGCTCGTGAGGTCTCTTTTTGCGAAGGGGGAGTTTTGCGAAGTCTACGTAAGCGCCCCGATCGAAGAGTGCATAAGAAGAGACCCCAAGGGATTATACGAGAAAGTCCGGAGAGGAGAAATCGCCGAATTCACCGGCATCACCTCACCGTACGAGCCGCCGGTCAATCCGGAAATCACCATTGACACCTCGCGTTGCACTCCGCAGGAGGCTGTAGAACAAATCCTGAATTACCTTGCCGAAGATTGATTATTTGCAGACCCAACGGAACCGCGCAGGCGTGACAGATCTGAGGATCGCTGAGAGTGGAAATACCGATCTCATTATCTCATGCCCCAATGAAGGGGGGCTTGTGCGGGTCCATGACGACAGCTCCACTTTCATAGACAGGACAAACACCACCGGTATCTGTTTTTATGAAGGAAGAGTGTACCAGTGTCTCCAGAACACGATAGACACGCCGCTCGAAATGATTGTGTACGGCGAAGGGCAGAGTGAAAGACTGGTCTTTCCTGAAATTCGCGACGCTCACGACATAATTGGCTTAGATGGAAAACTATTCGTCGTCTCGACCGGCACTAACGAAATATTCGAAATCTCGGCAGACCGGTTTGAAATTCTTAACAGGGTCCGGATGAAAGGCAAGGGAGACGCGTGGCATCTCAACTGCCTCGAGATTTACCGGAACCGTCTCATAGTATCCGCGTTCGGAAGATTCCGGCGACACCGCGGATACAAGAACAAAACGCGCGGCGCAGGAATCATCTTCGACTATGAGTCGGGTGAGGTTCTCTTCAAAGGATTTTCACAACCGCACTCTCCCAGGATTATCGACGGCGCACTCTTCGTCTGCAATTCCGAAGAAAAGACTGTCCGTCGCATCGACACGGCGACAGGCGAGATGACAATCATCGAGTTCGAGAATTATACAAGGGGAATAGCGGAGACCGACAACGTCGTATACGTCGGTATCAGCAGCTCCAGGAACATCGAACAGCATACGAGGGAAAGCAAAGTGGTCGCGCTGGACAGGAAGACTCTCGAGCGTATAGATGAGATAACCCTCGATTGCGCCGAGATATACAACATCTGTGCGGTGCCCGCTTCACTCGAGCTCTGTCCCCTCCAAACCGAAACAGCGGCTTCATTCACGTCGTAAAACGGAAGGTGCAGGGAGAGATGACAATCGTATTTGTGGAGTTGGGCCGATAGCGTTCCTGCACGAGATTCTGCTCGCCTTGACTTTTCCCGGCGGCATTAGTAAAATCTCATAATTGATCCGGGGGCAGAAAATACGACTCCCGGATTTGCAGATAGATACAAGATTCGTCAACATGGTTAGAGAAGCACGCAGGCAGTCTTCCGAGACACTAATCGTGGCCCGGCGGGCATCAGACCTGTATTCCATATAGATATCCGACCGTTCGCAAAGAGCCGGACGCCCTGGCTTCCATCAGACGGCGTTAGCACGATCGGGCGATTCGTCAGAGACTTCGCCAAAACAGAGAGAATACAGAAGGAGCTTTTCATGGAAAACCATGTTGTAGACGCAAGGAATCTATATCGACTGCCCTGGACAATGCCGGACAACGGCATCACGTGGCTGGAACCGACTTCCCAGTGCAACCTGAACTGCTACGGATGCTACCGGAAGAATATTAAGAACTCACATAAACCGCTGGAAGATGTCAAGCACGAGCTCGACTTCTTCCAGTCAATGAGAAAAACCGACTGCGTCTCCATAGCGGGAGGCGATCCGCTTCTCTACCCGGACATAGTTCCGCTCGTCGCTGATATCAAGCGCCGCGGGTTGAAGCCGATCTTAAATACGAACGGGATCGCGCTGACGAAGGATTTGCTCCACGAGCTGAAGCAGGCAGGCGTATTCGGATTCACATTCCACATCGACAGCAAGCAGGGCCGCGGACGCGAGAAAGAATGGATGGGAAAGAACGAGCTCGAGCTTTGCGACCTCAGGCTGCACTACGCCGAGATGCTGGCATCGGAAGGCAACATAGCGTGCTCTTTCAACTCGACGGTATACGAAGACACAATCCAGTATGTCCCACAACTCGTCGAGTGGGCCCAGAAACATATCGACATCGTCCACACGATGGTGTTTATCCTTTTCCGTTACATCACGCCCGACACGCCGTTTAACTTCTATGCCGGCGACAGGAAGGTCGTAATGGACGACATCCACTACCATTCCGACAAGAGCGAGGTCACGGACATAATGGCCCCCGACATCGTGAACAAGATTCGAGAGAAGTACCCTGACTTCATGCCTGCCGCATATCTCAACGGCACACACAGGCCCGACCATTTCAAATGGCTCCTGACGGAGAGAGTCGGAACGAAAGACAGGATCTTCGGGTATGCCGGCAGCAAGTTCCTCGAGTTGGTAATGACGCTGTACCATTACAGGCACGACCGCTACATATCCTATGCTTCTCCGAAGACGCTCGGACTCGGAAGATCGACGCTTCTCGCTTCGTGGGGAGTCGACAAAGGGATGCGGAAGGCAGCAGGAAACTATTTCAAGTACCTGGCGGCAAACCCATTCCGGCTTTTCAAGAAGGTACGCATGCAGTCGATCATGATAATCCAGCCGGTCGACCTGATGCCGAACGGCGACCAGAGCATGTGCGACGGCTGCCCCGACATCACCTACTGGAAGGACGACAAAGGCAGAGAGCAGCTCGTCTGGTCATGCAGACTGGAGGAGCTCATGAAGTACGGCGACTTCCTGAGAATGGTGCCGAAGAACGCGATAGAAGTCGAGCAGGAACAGGAAAAAGAATTAGTTAAATAGGCGGGCGAGGTAAGCTCTCCCATTCAAGTGAAGGGGAATGCCGGCTGGACGGCATTCCCTTTTTTTATCTTCTGATGGTTCAACCCGAATTGGTCATTGGAAGAGAATATTACTCGGATGAGAATTCTGGGTTCAAGTAGAGAGGTCTGCAATCCACTGATTTTCCTCTACTTCCTACGGAGGGGCAGCTTTTTCTATCTGGACTGAGAAAGAGGTACTTCCAAGTGGCCTTTTTCTATCTCCAAGTGAGGACGAGCTCATTCCAAGTGAGATCTTTCTGCCTCTGAGTGAGAAAAAGGCCGTTTTAAGTGAGCTCTTTCTCCCTCCAGGTGAGAAAAAGGTCACACCGAGGGACCTCTTTCTCATTTGAAATGAGATGAAGGTGGCTTGGAGTGAGCTCTTTCTATGTTGGATTCAGTCCTTCTTTCGCCCCCTTATGGAAAATTAACCGGAGCGAAATCTTCGCTTAACAGACGGTCGATATTTTCAAGTGAGAAAGAGAGGGAACGTATGATAAACCTGATATTCAGAGAAGGCAACAGGCACGTCGATCCGGTGTGGGATAAGCGGCCTGAGTTCATCGAGAGTTGCAGAAGCGTGGTGAATAGCAAGGTTTCGCTACTCGCCTGCCCGGTTCACAGATCGGCGTCGCGCGCCACGCTCCTAATCGATGTCAGACCCGGACGCGAGTCATGGGAAATTGTTGACTATTGCTGCGAGCGGATCAGGGCGGCTATAGCGGAGAAGATGCCGTATCCATCCGATTATCCTTCGGCCACAAGGCGCTTCGACCGCGCGGCGTAGAGAGTCAGTCAGGACCAACCCAAAACCCGCAAACTTGGTGAGACAAGTCTATGCTCCTCCTCGCCATTTGCGGATACATCACCGGTTTCGTCCTTCTCCCCTTCCGACACGAACTCTTTGATATGCCGGTTTCGGGGCGATCCCGGTGGATAAGATTTAACCGCAGGAGATATCCCGATTGACCCTTCAGAGGCAAGGCCATTCGTGCCGTTGCCAAAGACCCACTCGGCTGATTCGTGCTCAGGTGTTACAGAGAGTCCGCTACATTGCATAGTCCACAGTGCATTTCATATTTCAAGTTGGTAACTTGGCTTTTGATCCGTCATGGATGGAGACAAGGTACAGTGACGACCAACAGAAAGGAGAGGAGAGATGAGCACCGCACTTGAAAGCCTCGAGACGTATGTCCAGGCGTCAAGATCTGATTTCGAGAACACACTCGGTGAGATTACGGAGATACAGACAATATCTATGGACCCGTCTCACAAGGAAGACATGCTTCGCGGGGCGGAGAAGGCGAAGCAGATTGTCGAATCTATGGGAGGGACGGCAGAAATCGTCGAGACGGGTGGAAACCGGGCGGTGATAGCGAAGTTCGGGTCCCTCCCGCACGCGAAGACGGTTTCCGTATACAACCATCTGGACGTCCAGCCTGCAAATGAGCCGGAATGGGTACGCGAGCCTTTCAAGTTCCAGGTGGAGGGGGACAAGTACTATGCGCGCGGCGCGACTGACGACAAAGGTCCGGCCATGACTGTGCTCTATGCCACTAACTATGCCATGCTGAACAACATCCCGGTCAACATAAACTTCATCTGGGAGTTCGAAGAAGAAATCGGGAGTCCGAATTTCGAAACTCTCATTACAAAAAAGAAGGATGAACTCAAGTCGGATGTCATCGTGGTATCCGACACGCTCTGGCTCGACCGGACGAAGCCGGCCATCACCTACGGGCTCAGGGGACTACAGGGAGCAACGCTTCATCTGGAGACCGGGACGAACGACGCGCATTCGGGTGTAACCGGAGGGGCGGCCAGGAATCCGATCGGCGAGCTGGCACAGCTGATATCGGAGCTTTACGACGCCAAGACGGGCAAAGTGAAGATACCGCATTTCTACGACGACGTAATTCCCCTCAAGAAGAAAGAGCTCGACAACTTTCTCGCGAGCGGATTCAAGGTCAGCGATTTTCAGAGAGTCCACGGTCTGAAGAGCATGCGCGCGAGAAAGCCCGCCGAAGTACTGAAGAGAATCTGGGGTATGCCGACACTGGAAGTTCACGGCATCGTCGGCGGCTACACCGGCCCGGGAGTGAAGACCGTGGTGCCGCCGAGGGCGGAGGCTAAGATCAGTATGAGGCTTGTGCCAAACCAGTCGCCGAAGAAGGTGTTGAAGCTTCTGACGGACTATGTAAGGAAGCTGAATCCCGACGTCAAGGTGAAGCCGCACAGCACGCTTGGGCCATATCTCGGTGATTTCTCGGGGCCCCTCGCGAAGGCGGCATCGGATGCCGTCGAGTTCGCGTTCGGCAAGAAACCGGCGTTCATACGGGAAGGCGGTTCGATCGGTGCGGTCGTGACAATGGCAAAGCACCTGAAAGCGCCGATAACCATTTTAGGTCTGAGTCTTCCCGAGCACGGTTACCACGCGCCGAACGAGTATTTCGATTTCGGACAATACGCCGTCGGCGTCAAGACATTCGCGAAGTTCTTCGAAACGATAAGCAAAATGTAACCGTCTTGTCCTGGCGACCGGCACTGGCCCGGCGATGTGCAGCACCGGTGACGGTCGCCGTTCAGAGGCGATCAAATAATCCAGCAATCCACTAATATAATTCCCCCTCAGGCCATAACTGCTGCCTTTCAACTCCGCTTTACAAATCCTTAACACGCTATTAACGTCGAGGTTATAGCGTATGGGTAGATTGTTTGCAAAAAAGGAGAACACCTTCATGCGATCAATTTACATCTTCGTGGCTCTCTTGCTCTTTGAAGGAGCGGCTTTCGCACAGAACCTCCCGAAATTTTCCGGCCTCATGTTCGGCGACTACTACTTCCTAGCACAGGATCACGTCCCGTCGCAGAATAATATGCAGGCTTTTGACTACAGGAGAATTTACCTCACGGCTCATTACAACATATCCAGCGATCTTTGGGCGAGAATGCGCCTGGAATCCGATCCTACCGCCTCCAACCTGGGTAACGGAAAGCTTTCAACATGGGTCAAGGATGCCTTCATAGACTGGAAGAATCCCATTCCGAACAGCGATCTGGTCATCGGTTTGCAGGGCACGTGGAACATCAACTTTGCAGAACCATTGTTCGGATATCGTCCTCTTGAGAAGACGATCCAGGATTTGCACGGAATCAGCGCCTCAAGAGACTTAGGCGTGTCACTGACGGAAAGATTCACGAAAGAGTTTTCTGCCGGACTCCTTGTTGGAAACAACAGCGGTAACAGCGGCGGTCTCTACCCCGACAACGCCAACGGCTCACCGACAAATTTGAACCCGGCCTTCAGGTACAAGAGCGCATACCTCTTCCTGGATTATACCTCCAATGGATTTACCGTATACCTCGACGGTCAATATTCAGGTGCACCTAACCAGCAGGACATCCAGACCGGCGACCTTATATTGAACTACAAGACGAAGACTTACTCGATCGGCGTCCAGGGCTTCCTCAACACCGTAAACAAAGCCAACCTTGATGGTTCCAATCTCAACCGGAACGGCGTCAGCTTCAACGGGTGGGTCACACTGGTGAAGGATCTGAACCTCGTCGGCAGGTACGATATATACGATGGGAACACAAACAAAACATACCAGAACGTAACGCTTGGATCCAACCAGTTTCTCTACTGCACCCAGAATTTCCTAATGGCGGCACTTGATTACAAGATCAATCAGAACTTTCATCTCATGCCGAACTTAGAGTATACTACATACGGAGTGAGCGGCTCCAAGCCGGACGTCATGTACAGGGTCACTTACTTCTTCGACTTCTAGAATTTGAAACGATAGTTCGCGATTCTTTGTTTTCATTAACAAATCAAAAACCAAAAAGGAGCATGTGATGCTTAAAAAAGTCTTGATCGCTTTAGTCGCCGTCCTGGCCTCTACCGCGATGGTAAAGGCTCAGACGCTCATCAACGGCGCAGGATCAACTTTCATCTACCCGATGTTTTCGAAATGGGCCGACGTGTACCACAAGATGCACCCGGACATTGAATTCAACTACCAGGCTATCGGAAGCGGCGGCGGAATCGAGCAGTTGTTAGCCGGTACGGTAGAGATTGGTGCCAGCGATGCGCCTCTAAACAATGAGCAGATTGCGGCGGCTAATAAAGCACACGGCCTGGTCGTTCATCTTCCGGAGGCCATGGGTGCTGTTGCGGTTACTTATCACATTCCGGGCTATAAGGGAATTCTCAAGTTCACGGGACCGGTCATCGCCAAGATCTTCATGGGGCAGATCACGAAATGGAACGACCCCGAGCTGAAGGCTTTGAACCCCGGCGTGAACCTTCCTGACCGCCCGATCATCGTCGTCCACCGCTCAGACGGCAGCGGCGATACATACATCTTTGTCGACTTCCTCTGCAAGGTCTCGAAGCAGTGGGACAAAAAAGTCGGCAGGGGCACGAGCGTCGACTGGCCGGTGGGCATCGGCGCAAAAGGGAACCAGGGAGTGACCGGACAGATTGAGCAGACTCCTTATTCGATCGGTTATGTCACTTTGATTTATGCTCTTCAGAACGACGTTCCATTCGGCGCTGTGAAGAACCAGGCGGGCGAATTCATCCACCCGACAATCCAGAGCGTGAGCGACGCGGCGGCCAACGCAGCGAAGATCGTTCCGAAGGACCTCAGGTTCTCAATAACGAATGCTCCCGGAAAGTCATCCTATCCCATCTCGAGCGCGACATGGCTTATCGTCTACGTCAACCAGGGGCATTATACGAGCTACAAGATCGCCAAAGAGACCGTTCAGTTTCTTCACTGGGTACTAACCGAAGGTCAGAAGATGGAGCCCTCGCTGGATTACGCTCCTATTCCCGGACCGATCCAGAAGATGGAGCTCGGCCTTCTCCGCAAGGTTAACTATAACGGAAAGAGCCTTTACTAAGATTCAATTCCCGGTTTTCGGGGCAAGAGGATGCGGGGTCCGCGGTATAAAAACTGCGACCCCGCTTTTTTTATGACAACCTTCGAAAGGTTGCTGAGGTTACCCCCTTCATAATTCCTTAATCCTGACTTAATGCAGATGTTACCCTGCCGTGGTAAATTACTATCGTGCATAAGGGCAAATCGTGCGCGATAACAAGCTCATTCCGGCGTTCACAACATCATTACTAAAAGTCAGGAGGCAAATCATGCTAAGACGAGTCGTGACTGTATTAACTGCGGTGCTTCTGTCGGTAGGCACGACGAAAGCACAGAAAGTAATCAACGGGGCGGGTGCAACTTTCCCCTATCCCCTGATTTCCAAATGGTCCAGCGAATACCAGAAGTTCAATCCGAACGTCCGGATCAACTACCAGGCGATCGGGAGCGGCGGAGGCATAAGGCAGCTCATCGCAGGGACGGTGAACTTCGGTGCAAGCGACGCCCCGATGACAGAGGAACAACTGGCCGCTGCGAAGAAGGCTCACGGCGATGTAATTCACATACCGGAGACGCTCGGTGCCGTGGTCGTTGTCTACAACCTGCCTGGTGTAACTCAGAGCCTGAGATTCGACGGTCAGACGATAGCAGACATCTATCTCGGGAAAATAACTGTATGGAATGATGGCAGGATCGCGGCACTCAATCCCGGCGTGAAGCTTCCCGACTCGAGGATCGTTGTCGTCCATCGTGCCGACGGCAGCGGGACGACATACATATTTGCCGACTATCTTTCGAAGGTGAGTCCGGAATGGTCCGCGAAGGTCGGCAAGTCAACCAGCCTCGACTGGCCGGCAGGCATCGGGGGTAAAGGAAACGACGGGGTTGCCGGACAGGTGTCGCGGACTCCGGGTGCGATCGGCTACGTTGAACTCATCTACGCTCTTCAGAACGACATTTCGTTCGGAGACATAAAGAACGCCGCCGGCAACTTCGTGCACCCTTCAATCCCCGGAGTTACTGAAGCCCTGGCGAACGCCGCAAGGACGCTCCCAGAAGATTTGAGGTTCTCGATCACGAACGCTCCGGGAAAGAGATCTTACCCCATTTCGAGTGCCACATGGTTCCTCGTATACAAGGAACAAACCCAATACAGCCAGGCCAAAGGCGTACTCGAATTCATGAAATGGGCGGTCACCGAAGGACAGAAGTATTCGGCAAGTCTCGACTATGCTCCATTACCTGCCAATATACAGAAGCTCAACCTGGAGAAGCTCAAGAGCGTCACATTCAACCGGGAAAGGATCCTGCAGTAAGTTACGGCGCCCGACGACCGGAATGTTAACAGGCCGGTAGCGTTCGGTTAACAGTACGGACGTATCTTGGTACCGGATCGATAAGGAAAGGGCTTACATTGGAGCGTTCAAATATGATCACCTACATATTCGACGTGGGGGAGCGGAACAGGAAGGGCGATGTTACAAGACAGGTTTCGGTGCTGGTCGAACTCAAGGGAGAGCTCGATGCGACGACGGCATCGCTTCCCTGCCCGAACCACACACTTAATTCGCGGGCAACGATAAGGCTGAGCAATTTCCGCTACGGGTGCAAATGGGAGATCGTCGATTCATGTTGCACGGAATTCGGAAGGGCCATCGAGTCTGCGGCTTCAGTTTACGCAGGCGAGCCTGGACCCGGCGAAGGATCGTAAGGCGGCGCGGGCGTGCCTGCCGGAGAACGGTGGGTCCATTCCTGCATTCGGACGGCAAATGGCAACGAGAGTGTGCTTCCCCCACCTGCGGAAGTGTCCAGGAAGGCAACGAGCGCAATCCCGGCAGTAGGCTTCCGGCGCTTCCGCCGGTCTCATATTATCTCTCGCCTGAGCTCCATGCATCAAGTCCACGTATAGCGGTTTGACAAAATACGGGCGAGGGCCTAATTTCAAGTATGCCAACCACACTTGCCGCAATCGATATCGGGTCAAACGCCATAAGACTCTCGATCGGTCAGATCGAAAACGACCGAAAGGTCACAGTGATAGACAATTTCCGCGACCCGGTTCGACTGGGGCGAGACGTGTTCACGGGTCGCGTAATTTCGGAAGAGACGATGGATGCCGCGATTGAGACATTCAAACGGTTCCGGGAGATCATCGACAGGAACAATGTGCTGTTCACGAGAGCAGTCGCGACCAGCGCTCTCCGGGAGGCGATGAACCGGGACTCGTTCGCGGACAACATTTCACATGCCTGCGGGATCGACATAGAGATCATAAACTCCGAAGAAGAGGCACGGCTCATCCACCTCGCCGTTGCCGAGAGAGTAAGTTTGAAAAACAAGACCGCACTTCTGATAGACATCGGCGGGGGGAGCACGGAGATAACTCTCACGGTCGACGGAAGCATTATCACGACGGAGAGTTACCGGCTTGGGGCGGTCAGACTCCTGCAGGTACTCGAAGAAAAGAAGCAGGGGGAAAAGAAGTTCAACCTCCTTGTACAGGAATACGTGGAATCCGCGAGGAAGAGGTTGAAGAAGGAGATCAGCGGAAAGAAGATCGATCTGTGCATCGGCACAGGCGGCAACATAGAAGCGCTCGGCGCGCTCCGGAAGGATCTCCTCGGCAAAGAACGCAACGGTTCCTTTTCAACCGACGACCTGAACACAATGCTGAAGAAATTGATGTCAATTTCATTTGAAGAGAGGGTCGGACAGATCCGACTTCGGCCCGACCGAGCAGACGTGATTATCCCGGCGTCCATCATACTCCAGGAGATTGTGAAACTGGCAGCGATCGAAGAAGTGATCGTCCCCGGAGTCGGATTGAAAGAGGGCCTGATGATCGACATGGGACAGGCCGTACTCGGCGAGCAGAGATCTTCGAACCGGGACCAGGTGATGACATCTGCCGTCGAAATCGGGAGGAAGTATTCGTTCGACGAGCAGCATGGCGCGAGCGTTGCGCGATATGCGCTCGAGCTATTCGATCAGACGAAGGGGCTTCACAATCTTGCGCTTGAACACAGGCTCCTGCTGGAAGCGGCGGCAATGCTTCACTA
>JAJZNW010000017.1 GCA_021811615.1 Bacteroidota bacterium | reverse complement strand
CGGTTTGAGGAGGGGTCAAGGGAAACGGAGCGATGGTCGGCTTGAGCGGGACACTCGCTTGAAAGAGGAGAAACACTTAGGCTCACATGACCTGTACACCACCGCGCCCTTGTCCTACTCTACAACGGCATCTGTTCTGTCAGGAGTTATCTGCTATTCAATGCAGGTAACTCCTTGTACATTGTTTCCAGTCCGTCACAGTCTGATTCATTTGAATCCGGGCCCACCACACTTAAATTGTGACGTCATGAATAATGTCTGGGTACACTTTTTCCATGATGCGAGTTTGTCCACTTTTTCGTGTACCTGGCTTGTTAGATCACTACGAGAGGGCTGAAGAGACTTTTTCCAAAGCTCAGCCCGGCAAGGCCGGTGCATGGAAGGCGCCTCGGTCAGGTAAGCTGTTCAGAAGGCAAATGAAGTTGTCTAATGTTTCGGAAGGGATGATGCAGAGAGCCCAGGCTGCAGTTTCGAAGCCGTCCGTCTTGCTCAGGCTTCGTCTTGTGATACACGGGGCTGTGCAGGGAGTGGGGTTTCGCCCGTTTGTGTACAGGTTGGCGTCCGATATTGGGCTTAAAGGATGGGTCGTCAATTCGGCTCAGGGAGTTTTCATCGAAGTTGAGGGCGAGAAAGCGTTGCTGGATACCTTCGCCGCCCGTCTTGAAAGAGAAAAGCCCGCGCTGTCATATATCCAGGGCATGGAAACATCGTACCTGGACCCCGTGGGTTTCACTAAGTTCGAGATCAGAGAAAGCGACCGTGGGGGGAAGAGGAGCGCTCTGGTGCTTCCCGATGTCGCGACATGTCCCGATTGTCTCTCGGAGGTTCTGGATCCGGCCAATAGAAGATATCTCTATCCTTTCACGAACTGCACCAATTGTGGACCGAGGTTCAGCATAATCCGCGCCCTTCCATACGATAGACCTAACACTACGATGGCGCAGTTCGAGATGTGCGGCGAATGCCGGGCCGAGTACGAAGATCCGTCGAACCGCAGGTTCCATGCGCAGCCTATTGCCTGTCCGAAATGCGGACCTCATTTGGAGCTATGGGACGCGGGCGGGAACGTGCTTGCGACTCACGGCGATGCCCTTATCCAGGCTGCCGATGCCGTCCGCGCCGGAAAAATTCTTGCGTTGAAAGGAATTGGCGGCTTTCAGCTTCTGGTAGATGCGACAAACGAAGAGTCGGCGAGACTCCTCAGGGTGAGGAAGCACCGCGAGGGGAAGCCGTTCGCCGTCATGTTTGCGAACATCGGCGCAGCGACGCTGGAGTGCGAAGTCTCCGAAATGGAAAGGCGGCTTCTCCTCTCGCCCGAGTCGCCGATCGTGCTTCTCAGAAGAAGGAATGCGTTGCCAGGGGACCGCGGTCCCCTGAAGCCGCTCGTTGTCACTTCCGTGGCTCCGCGAAATCCGTATCTCGGCATCATGCTCCCCTACACTCCGCTGCATCATATCCTTATGCACGAACTGGGCTTCCCGGTCGTCGCCACAAGCGGAAACCTGTCGGAAGAACCGATCTGTACTGATGAGTTCGAAGCTCTGCAACGGCTTGGAGGCATCGCGGATATGTTTCTTGTCCACAACAGGCCGATCGAGCGCCAGGTCGACGATTCGGTGGTGCGGGTTATGATGGGACGTGTCCAGGTCGAGCGCCGCGCACGTGGGTTCGCACCATTCCCGGTCAAGCTTCCCGAGAGGCGAGAAGGAACCGCGGAAGATAATAGCCGGTCCGTTCTTGCCGTCGGGGGACACCTGAAAAACACCGTTGCGGTTACCTCCGGCAGCAGCGTCTTTGTCAGCCAGCATATAGGCGATCTGTCGACCGCTGAAGCTTATCAGGCATTCGAGAAAGTGGGGACCGATATTCAGAACCTTCTCGAAGTTGTCCCGGATATAGTGGTACACGACCTCCACCCTGATTATCTTTCGACCAGGTTTGCCGAGAGGAGCAACGCCGTGAAACTCGGCGTGCAGCATCACTTCGCCCACGTCGCGGCCTGCATGGCAGAGAACGAACTGGACGAAGAGGTGCTTGGCGTTTCGTGGGACGGGACGGGCTATGGAGAGGATGGGATGGTTTGGGGAGGAGAGTTTCTCCTGACCGACGGCAGGGATTACAAACGTGTCGCGACGTTTCGTCCGTTCAGACTGCCGGGAAGCGCGGCCTCGGTGAAAGAACCGCGCCGCATTGCCCTGGGACTGATGTACGACCTGTTCGGAGACGGTGCATTCGGCATGCGGGACCTTCCGACGACTGCGGCCTTTGACGATCCATCATTGAAAGTGATCCAGAAGATGCTCCGGTCGGGATTTAATTCCCCTCTCACGACGAGCGCGGGCCGGCTGTTTGATGCAGTCTCTTCACTGACCGGAATAAGACAGATCGTGGATTTCGAAGGGCAGGCCGCGATGGAACTCGAGTTTGCACTCGATGGGTTTTCGACAGAAGATGAATATCCATTTGCTCTGGTGCCGAAATCAGCGGAGAGTTATTTCGATGCAGGGTACCAGATTGATTGGGAACCAATCATGCGGGAGGTGATTCGAGATGTCCGAGCGGGAGTCACCACAGGAGTCATCTCGGCGAAGTTCCATAATACCCTGGCTGAAATAGTCGTTGAGGTTGCGAAGGTCAGCACTAAACAAAAAGTGGTCCTTTCCGGCGGATGCTTCCAAAACAAGTATTTGACGGAGAAAACAATTTCCGGATTAACCAAACGCGCGTTTAGGGTCTGCTGGCATCAGCGTGTACCGCCAAACGACGGCGGAATCTCACTCGGACAGGCATTTGTAGCTTTGAACAGGATCCGCCACTCGGGAGCAGAGGCAAAGAACACATGACGGGGAGAGACATTCGGCGTGTCGCCGGAAAGCGAACATTATGAAATATATCGACGAGTACAGAGATGCCGACGCGGCCCGCAAATACGCGGAGATGATCCGGGGTATCACGACACGTGAGTGGACGTTGATGGAGATCTGCGGCGGGCAGACTCATGCGATCGTCAAGTTCGGAATCGATCACCTCCTTCCGAGGGAGATCACGCTTGTTCATGGCCCGGGGTGTCCCGTTTGCGTTACGCCGCTCGAAATAATCGACAAGGCAATCGCCATCTCCTCCCGTGACGATGTAATCTTCACCTCGTTCGGTGATATGCTTCGTGTGCCGGGTTCGGGGAAGGACCTCCTGACGGTTAAGTCCGAAGGCGGCGATGTCAGGATAGTCTATTCGCCTCTCGACGCAGTAAAGCTTGCCCGGAGTAATCCTGAAAAGAAGGTAGTCTTCTTCGCCGTTGGATTTGAAACAACTGCGCCCGCAAACGCTATGGCGGTGTGGCGGGCGAAGGAGACCCATGTCGATAACTTCTCTGTCCTGACGTCTCATGTACTCGTGCCTCCGGCGATGGAAGCTATTCTCAGCTCTCCATCACACCTCGTGCAGGCATTTCTTGCTGCCGGACATGTCTGTACCGTGATGGGGTACGAAGACTATTTCCCGATCGCAAATAAATACAGCTCTCCAATTGTCGTAACCGGTTTCGAGCCGGTCGACATCCTGCAGGGGATCTACATGGCTGTCAAGCAGCTGGAGGAAGGGCGCGTCGAAGTGGAGAACCAGTATTCTCGTGCCGTGCGCAGGGAAGGCAACGCTCAGGCTAAGAAGCTTATCTCGGAAGTCTTCGAGGTGACAGACAGAAAGTGGCGTGGCATCGGGATGATTCCGCGGAGCGGATGGGGGTTGAAGCCCGAATTCGCAATGTATGACGCGGAGAAAATTTTCGAGGTCGAAGACATCGAGACTCAGGAATCACCGGTTTGTATTGCCGGCCAGATAATGCAGGGGCTCAGGAAGCCTCATGATTGCATCGCATTCGGAAAGGAATGTAAACCCGAGCATCCACTTGGCGCTCCAATGGTGTCGTCGGAAGGGGCTTGTGCCGCTTACTTCCACTACGGGTTGTTCAACGGTGAAGCGATTTGAAATTTGAAAAGTAAGAACAGGAAGATATTTATGTCGGAAGATACACCTCCGGGCCCAAGCGGTGGCTTCGCCTGCCCGATTCCAAAGTCAGATTATACGAATATTCTCCTCGCTCACGGAAGCGGCGGCAAGCTCACTCATGACCTGATCGAGAAGATGTTTCTCCCGCAGTTCAGGAATGAATTGCTCGAGCCATTGCACGACGGCGCCGTTTTCACGATAGGCGGAAACCGGTATGCCTTCTCGACCGACTCGTACGTCGTCAATCCTATCTTCTTCCCGGGAGGGAATATTGGCGAACTGGCCGTCAACGGAACCGTGAACGATCTGTCGATGTGCGGGGCACGACCTCTGTATTTATCTGCCGCCTTCATCATAGAGGAGGGCCTGCCGATCGATGACCTGTGGAAGATTGTCCTTGCGATGCAGGAAGCTGCGAAGAGGGCAGGTGTCTTGCTCGTGACCGGCGATACCAAAGTCGTCGACCGCGGGAAGGGCGACAAGATATTCATCAATACTTCCGGAGTAGGGATCGTTGACGATGAAATTGATATCAGCCCAAGAAAGCTGAAGGCCGGCGATAAGATCATCGTCAACGGAGAGATTGCCCTCCACGGCCTGGCGATCATGTCGGTCCGCGAAGGATTGGAATTCGAAACGTCCATTCGAAGCGATACAGCCCCACTCAACCACCTCGTGGAGGAGATGTTGCGGACCACAAAGAAAATTCACGTCCTCCGCGACCCGACCCGCGGAGGAGTTGCTACGACATTGAACGAGATCGCGGAACAGGCGGATCTCGGTATAGTCCTCGATGAAGAAAACATTCCGGTCCCTGAGGATGTGAAGGGGGCTTGTGAAGTTCTGGGACTCGATCCGCTGTACGTCGCAAATGAAGGGAAGCTGCTTGCCTTTGTGTCTCCAGAGGATTCGGAGAGGCTCCTGGCAGCCATGCGCGCCCATCCGCTCGGAAAAGATTCGGCCATTATCGGCGAGGTGGTCGGCAGGCATGCGGGAACCGTCGTGATGAGAAGTAAGATCGGCGGGACTCGCATCGTCGACATGCTTACGGGGGAACAACTGCCGAGGATATGCTGACATCGGACCTTTACCGGCTCTGCAGGATATGACTCGCCCTGCCGCTTCCGAAGCGATTTGCTGCTCGACAGATTCCTGCTGACTCTCGATTCCATTTGTCAATCTTCGGGCGAAGGACTAATTTCAAACCGGACCTGCAAGATGAATATCAATTGCAGCCTGTCATTTTCCCGCTATTGACTCTCCCAAAAGGAAATCATTCAATTGAGATCGATTGGAGTTGTTCCGGGATTCTAAACAAAACCTGAAGAGATGCATACGAGGCAAAAATGAGGCTGATCATCGAGCCAAATTATGAATTGGTGTCGAAGTGGGCTGCCAACTATGTTGCAAAGTCCATCCTAAACTTCAATCCGTCGCCTGAGCGATTCTTCGTGCTCGGGCTGCCTACCGGCTCATCACCGGTAGGGATGTATCAAGAACTCGTCGAGTTGAACAAAAAGGGAATTGTTTCTTTCAAATACGTCAAAACGTTCAACATGGACGAGTACGTCGCGTTGCCGGAGGATCACCCGGAGAGCTACCATTCGTTCATGTACCGGCACTTCTTTAATCATATCGACATAGATCGAGACAACATCAACATACTCGACGGAAACGCTGCGGATCTGCATTTTGAATGCGACCGGTACGAGGAGAAGATTAAAGAGGCGGGTGGGATAAACCTTTTCGTCGCAGGCATCGGTCCCGACGGCCACATAGCCTTTAACGAGCCCGGCTCTTCGCTCGGTTCAAAGACAAGGGTGAAGACACTTACCACCGACACGATCATCGCCAATTCAAGGTTCTTCGAAAACGACGTCAACAAAGTTCCGAAGACGGCTCTGACCGTTGGAGTGAAAACCGTGTTCGACGCGGAGGAAGTGATAGTGATTGTCAGCGGGCATTCGAAGGCGCTTGCGCTAGCCAAGTGTGTCGAGGAAGGGGTCAATCACATCTGGACGCTGAGCGTTCTTCAGCTTCACCCGAAAGGTCTAATAGTCTGCGATGACGCGTCGACTGTGGAGTTGAAGGTTGGGACCGTTAATTATTTCAAGGACATCGAGTCGCGGCATCTGGACCCTGCATCGCTATTTCAGACAAAGCCTCTCGGAAGTTGAGTAACCTTCCCGACTCAAGAAGTTGAGTCGGGATGCTCTATCCAGTCGAGAGAATAGGCGTGGAGCGGCTACTTCCGGGATCAATAGGGGAAAGGAACGTCAGACAGTATTGGGGTATCATCAACTGAAGTGAAGTGCGCCCAGTTGGACTCGAACCAACAACCTACGGCTTAGAAGGCCGTTGCTCTATCCAATTGAGCTATGGGCGCAGTCGAGTAATAAGATAATCAACAAGACGCTGAAAAGAAACGGAGTCTGCTGGAATTCGTACAGGCTCTCGATGAGGGGACTATAGGATTGATAGCATTCATTAGAGCTAACGCCTGACAATTGCGCGAGACCGCTGACCGTGCGGTCCGGTACCCTCGCAGTGACTTTTTACCTTTAACTTTTCACTTTTGATTGATATATTTTTTGCACAAAAATGCAGAAATACCACCGAACACGAAAGCGCACCTCTCAATCACTCCTCAAATCAAGTTATCCAAGCCTGAGTGAGCCTTTCAGAGAAAAACTTCCCAACGGCGTAACCGTCGTCGGAGAAAGCATCCCTTTTGTAGAAAGCATTGCCGTCGGCGTGTGGGTCAACTTCGGCTCGCGTGATGAGAAGAAGGAGGAAAACGGCCTCACTCACCTGATTGAGCACATGGTATTCAAAGGGACGGAGCACTTCGGAGCAGAAGACCTGGTAGGCACGATCGAGGGTCGGGGCGGTTATGTAAACGCTTTCACGACAAAGGAGTATTCATGCTACTACGCTAAAGTCTTCAAGAACGAGCTTGAGCCGACTTTGCGTGTGCTGGCGGATCTTGTTATCTATCCGCTTTTCCGAAAGTCCGATCTACAGAACGAACGGAAAGTGGTTCTGACGGAGATGCAGGAAGTCTATGACGATCCTGAGGACTGGGGGATGGATTTCATAGAGGAGAAAATTTTCCGTGGCAATCCGCTTTCGATGCCGATCATAGGGAAAGGTTCGACCTTACGCAGCTTTGAGGCGGATGACCTGAGAAGGTTTCATCGAAAGAATTTCACCGCAGACAGGATAGTCATCAGCATAGCAGGTAATTTCGAGAAGCCTGCGCTGATGGATTTGGCGTATAAATATTTTTCACCGCTTGCGCGGAGCTCCCGGATTTTTATTCGGAAAAAACCTGTTGCAGAACGGACACACGACTGCACGATCCGGCGTGATGTTGGGAAGCAGGGCCATTTGATCTTAGGGGCGGTTGCACCCGGTCTCGACGACATCCGTAGATATGCCGCGTCGATGGTAGGCGTTATACTCGGCGACGGGTCGAGTTCCCGGTTGTACAAGAGCGTTCGTGAAAAATATTTATACGCCAAATCCATCAGCGCAGGCTTCTC
>JAJZNW010000038.1 GCA_021811615.1 Bacteroidota bacterium | reverse complement strand
ACGTGGAACTCATCAGATCGACCTCGCAACCGAGTTCCTGAAGGGCATCGAGGACGCCGATAAATCCGTGGTCGGCGCCGGTTCTCGGAGGATAAGGATTATGCGGATAGAAACAGAGGACTTTGACGTGCTTTCCTTCGGCGGCTGTTTCAGTGTGGCTCACATATCTCAGCACGCGATTGTCGATCTTACCGACGAATTGTGGAAGCTCCTCGAGTTCTGAATATTCGCTTCGAATCACTCCCTCAACGGCGCTCACCCCCGTCTCCTCCGTGACATTCCCATTGACGTCGGAGATTCCCTTCATCAACGCATACTTGGTGCAAACCTTGTAGAGTTCATAGAGCGCCTGTATTCCGTAGAGTTTTTTCCCTGCCGACGTTATGAAGAATAGCGACCTTGTCGGCTCCGGAGTAGCTTCCAGTTTGGCAATGTCCCTCAGGAAATAGGCCAGCTGCGGTTCGACGCCCATCACGAATCCTTTCGCATGAGATAATTCGTCGTCAGTCACGGCGTCGAACATCTCTCGTCTCTCGTCGGGATGCAATCGCAGGTACCGCCCTTCCAGATAGGCACGGACAAAGACCCATGCAAATCCGTAACGGCCGGCAAGATCGGACAGGAAAAACGGATCTTGGAATTTCCCGATCACGCTCACTTTCCTTTCTCGTGGGGTCAGTGAAGGGAAGAACGATATGACATCGTCAGGATAGCCGCTCAACCCATCGAAGAAGTATTTCGTTCTATATCCGAATTTTCCATTGTCAGCATCATCAGCCAACCTCTTGCGGTCTGCAGTGGCCGGAAGGAGTTTGTCGCCGAACGGCGGTTCGTCCTGACAGAGGATTTCATTTTTCCACTTCCCGATGAATTTCCTACGGTTGATCTGGAGATACTTTTTGAACCCTGAATTTTCGTCGCTGCCGGATGTTTTCGATTCGTGATGAAGCACTTGCGATGTTGGGAGATAGAATACTTTGTAACCGTTCGCCCGGAGAGTGAAACAGAAGTCGGCATCCTCGGAATATGCTGGTACGTACAGTTCGTCGAAACCGCCATACTTCATGAAGAGGTCGGCCCTAACCATAAGACTGGCGCCGGAGCAGTAGTCCACCTCCAACACGGAGTTAAACGGAAGCGCATCCGGGTCCTGACCCCGTCCGAAATTGCCGCCGCTGCCGTCGGAGAATATCATGCCGCCGGCCTCCTGCAAAGAGCCGTCGGGATAAATCAGCTTTGAGCCGACAGCCCCGCAGTCGCTCCTCGATTCGGCAAAGTTCACAAGGCTTTCGAGCCAACCCGTCATCACTTCAGTATCGTTATTGAGGAAGAGGATATACTTTCCTTTCGCCTCCCTGGCTCCCCAGTTGCACCCTTTTACGAAGCCCAGGTTCTCCTCCGAATGCAAAGAATGGAACCGGGCGTCCATTTTCCCGAGTCCCTGGATGAAATCCGAAGTGCTGTCGGTAGAACCGTTGTCCACGAATATCACCTCGAACTCTCGATACGCCGTGTTTCGCAGAACGGCCTCAACGCACTTCTTGGTATACTCTATCTTGTTGAATACCGGAATGATTATCGAGACGAGAGGGCCGGAACCGATGCGCGTATTTTCGCCGGAGGCCGCTGATTCAGACCGGAGAGCGTGTTCGTTCGCGGACTGAAACCCGACCGACAGGCCGAGGCCAATTTCTTCGACGACGGCGGACACTTTTTCTCTCAGGCCGGAGGCGACAGGCAAATTCAAAATTCTCTTGTAGAAGGACATAGCGTCCTCCTGTTTCCCTGAAGCCATACACGCCTGTGCCGTTGCAAGGAGGACTTCGACATCGTCCGGCAATGCCTTCGATAGCGTTCGATAGCAAGCTAGAGCGTCTTCGATCCTGTTCGTCTTCATGTATAAGCTGGCGAGGTTCTTACGGGCTATGGTATTTTCCGGCTCCAGTTCCGTCAAGCGGCCCAATAACCTGATGGCAGTCTCGGAGTTGTTGGCCATAGAAGCGAGGACGGCCATGTCATTCAGGCATGCGGCATTGTCGGGATCGATTTCCAGCGCGGCGGCAAGACTCTCTCTCGCTCCGTCAAGATTTCCGGAGGCAATCAGGTTCTGGGCATTGCCATACAATTCCGCGACACGCTCTTCCTTCCCTTTCTTAACATCCGACCTTCCGGAGAAGAGAGCCAGAGATAATTCGAAATAGCGTTCCGCTTCCTTAACCATTCCTCGTTTCAGCAACTCCTGCCCATCCCGCAGGACTATCAGATAGTCATCCTGCTGAATCTTGTCCGACCATGTTCTCAGCAGGATTTTTTCGTTCAGGTCCATGCGGTCCTGCCTCCCCTCGGACTTCCCTTCGTGATGGATCAGCACGCTCGCGGGATTATAAACGATTCGCTTCCGTACTGCTCCGACCTTGAAACAGAGGTCCACATCTTCGTAGCCGTTGACATAACGCTCGTCAAAACAGCCGACCTCGAAGAACAGATCTCGAGGTATCATCAGGCAGGCTGCCGTCACCGCCTGATAGTCCAACTGCCTGTTCGCGGAAGGCAGGTCTGACGGCAATCCCCTGTAGATATGATAGGGGATCTTGTTTCTGTTGATGGCCACACCGGCATGCTGCAGGGTGCCGTCCGGATATAGCAACTTGCTGCCCACTATCCCAACGTTCTCTTCGGTCTCGGCGGTCCTCAGGAGTTCATCCAGCCATCCCGGCTGCGGCTCGGTATCGTTATTCAGGAAGACGATGTATTTCCCTGAAGAGGCAAGCGAACCCTGGTTGCAGGCTTTCGCAAACCCTAGATTTTCCCGGTTGCTGATCACTTTGATCTCGCGCTGCAGTGTGGCCAAATACTCTCTCGTTCCATCTGAGGACGCATTGTCGACAACAATCAGTTCGAATTTCCAAGCATCCGTATCGGCAAACAGCGCATCGATACATTTCCTGGTATACTCAACCTTGTTGAAGACCGGGATTATGATTGAGACCAACTTGACCGAATCCCGGCGTCCAGCCGCTTCACCAGTCTTTTTCTTATCTGGTATCGCGGGGTCGCCGGCGGCGTTCCCCGCAGTAAGTTCTCGCCGAATTTGGAGTGCCTCATGGTTGTGCTCGTCGAGCCGGAGTACCGCCCCGCAGGCTTCCATCACATTCGTGATCAGCCCTTCTGCTATTCCCCTGGTTGCCAATTCGAGGAGCAAATAAATGTCCAGCCTGTCATCTTCTTCGAAATCGAAGTTCAGATGTGAAGCGGTTCGTGCGACCTCTTCTTTTAGATCGCCGAGCCTTACGAGAAGAGAAATGGCGTTCTCGATACGGCCTTCCGAGGCGATGGTCCGGGCCTGATCCCTTAGGTCGGCTATCCATGACATCAGTTGCCGCTTTTGAAGCTCGACCAGTCCCGGGACCCCGGCCGAATATTCTGCGTATTTCCGGTAAACGATCGCGGCCGTCCTCCTCAGGTCTTCCTGGCCGCGGCTCGTCATGGTACTTCCGTCATGGCGCCAGGTAAATCTGCAAGTCACCTTGTTAAGGTGGACGAAGTCGAACTTCAGGGCCACCCGAACCCAGAGGTCCCAGTCGATATGCGAAGTAAGGGACTCGTCGAAGAGACCGACATCATCGAGGATGGACCGTTTAAGCATCACGCAGAGGATCGGGATGAAATTCGCAACAAGCATTTTGTCGCGGGAGAAATCCTGTGAATAAGGGACATCCACTCCGACGGTCACGTACTTCCCGTTCTGCATGATTTCGTTTGCCCTGTGAGCGTCCGTATATGCAACTGCGCAATCGCCATGTTCCAGCCGCGCAACCAGAGTCTCGACATGGTCCGGGTAGAAGACATCGTCGTCATCGATGAAGCAAACGTATTTACCTGAAGCGGCCTTCACGCCGGTGTTCCTCGCGGCACCCGATCTCCTGTTGGTATCATGCTGGAAATAGCGCACGTTCAACGCCGAAGAAAATTCCGAGACCACTCCCTCCACATTTTTCCCCGCGTCATTGACGACAATTACTTCGATTTTACCATATGTCTGTTCTTTGATGCTTTCAAGGGTCCTGCGTAATCCTTCGGGCCTGTTCCGGGTGGGAATTATGATTGAGACGATGGGAGAATTCTCGCTCAACCTGACCGGGCCGTACCCAGACGCAGGTCGACCGGGATCGGACGTTTGCGGGAGTTGCTGCGAGACGCCAGTCTGATCGCGGCTCTCCTTGAGCTCATTCAGCTTAGACGTGAGGAGCCCTTTCAGGATGGTAAGATTCTGCCGTGCGACATCGTTAGAAGGGTCGATATCGATTACCTTCGCTATCAGTTGAGCGGCCGAGGCGGAATCGCCCGTCAGAATCCTGACCACGGCGAGGTCATTCAATGCTGCCACGTCGTTCGGCCGACGGGCCAGAATGGTTTCAAGTTTGAAGTGCGCCTTATCCAGATCGCGGCTCTGGATGGCGCTCTCTGCATCGGCAAGAAGTTCTTCGTAACTCAGAACGGGTTCTGCGGGGCGGGCACCGGGGCCGGGAGCGATCATCTCCATGTTTTCGGTGCAGAATACCGTCTTGCCAGTCAGTGCGGCTATTTGCTTTGCCTGGGACAGGCTGCTTTCGATGAAGAAGCGTTCCTTCCGGTTCCTGAAGACTTCCGCCTTGAAGGAAGCATGCGCTTTTTGACGCAGCCTCTCCTCCTTCGACGGGAGGTTCAGCATGATCAGCTCACCGTAATCGAGATGATGTTTCCGGAGCCATTCTTCGGTCAGGCTCCTGTACTTTTCGAGGCGGCTCGTGACGAAGGCACCGACTCTAAACTCGGTCAGGAACAAAGGTTCGGCATTGCGAAGAAACGCTTCATACCTCTTGCCATCATCGTTTTCCTCTTCAGTCGGATCCACACATACGACTCCGTCGATGTCCACACACGCATTCGGCATCACCCACGAGTTAAGAATGTTCCATTGGAACACGCGGGGCATAACACATTCCTCAAGACCGATGTCGACGCCGCCGACGCTTTCGCGGAGGAAGTAAACCGCGCAATAGATCGTATCGACACCTGCCCTGCCGCTATTTCTTACTCTTTCTTTGACCTTCTCTATCGACTTCCCCGTATTGATGCTGTCATCTACAATCAAGACTCTCTTCACTTGAGAGATGTCCGAGACAAGGTTAGCGGGTCTGCGATACTCACCGATTTCGTAGAGCCTCCCGTCGATGTAAGAATCGAGGGCCACCACCGGTTTGTTCAACAGCTCTCCGATCATCACGGCCGGGAACATTCCGGACCTGGGTATGCCGACGACGAGGTCTACATCGCGCGGTATTTTCACCATGTTGTTTCGGATCGTCAGACTCAGATCCTGGTAGGATTTATAGTTTATACCGTTTGCGGCGCTGTGCGACGCGTGCGGCTTATCGGCGGCTCGACTGAGGTTGTTCACCGTAGCCGTCAGTTCTTGGTTCCTCCTTGTGAGGTCCGAGTTGGATCTCGAGAGGCTGTCGATGCTGGACACCATTCCCGAGATGATTGTCTTCAATCCATTTCTGAATGCAGGCTCGTACCTGGCCGGGAGTTTTCTCCTGAAGAATATTCTCGCCTCGATGCTGAACATCTCCTGGTCGAGGGTGCTCAGACCAGAGTAGACGCCGCCGGAATGCGACCGGTGTACCGACATGTAATCCTTGAATCTCTTGATCTTGCCGTTCTCCTTCAGGCAAGTGCTCATGATAAATGCCATATCACCTGCCGGCGTTTCGGTGAACCATTCCGGCAGCACGTCGGGGTAGTTTCTGGCGACAAGCGAAGATGTCGCTATGAAAGTCCTACCGTACGAAATGAAGTCCTCGAGAGTATAGTACTCTTTGTCTTCCGGCGGCTCGAACCACACACCGTCCCTGCCGGTGCGGTCATTGATACGTTCAGTACCATGTGAGCAGATCGCGAAATCCCCGTGCGATTCAAGGAAGCCGACCTGCATTTGCAGTTTGTGCGGATCGGTCCAGTAATCGTCGCCTTCGCATTGGGCGATATACCTGCCCCTGCAGTGCCGGAAAGCGTCTATCCAATTATGAGCCGCACCCATGTTTTTTGTCCGTAGTATCGGCTTGATGATGTCAGGGTATTTCGCGGCATACTCTTCGATGATTTTCCGGTTGTTGTCGGTCGAGGCGTCATCCGCAATTACGACTTCGAACGGGAAATCGGTTTGTTGAGAGAGAAACCCTTCTATCGATTGCGAGATATACTTTTCGTGGTTGTATGTCACGCACAGGATACTGACGACTGCGTCATCTGCCATTGTATTCCCTTACCATTAAGAGCGTGAGATCATTTTCTTTCTCGATTGTAAAGCCGAATTTCCTGTACAGGTGTTGAGCCGCTGCATTGTTCTTGCCCACTTCCAACTTGATGGAATACATCCCCTTCTTTTCGGACAATGAGATGGCTTTCCCGACGAGGGCGTTGCCCAGTCCCAATCGCCTGTATCCTTTCAGCACCGCGACCGAAGAGATATAGGACACCCTGCTTTGTAAGTCGTTCGCATAGATGCAGAGGACCCCCGCGAGATTTCCTTCGACGTTTGCGGAGATGATATCGGCATACTTCAGCAGTTTCCGGCAATATTCTCCTATGTCGGTGCGGCTGGAGAGAGGGGGTTCGAAATCGAGATCGCAGGTCCGATGGATCGAGTACAGGTCTTCCAACTCAATTCTATTCAAAAGCATTTCTATCTCGTTCATGCCAGCTCGTAATCCTTCAACATGCCATGTATCGTCCCCGGTGAATTGAACATCATGACATCGATGATCGAGAGCCACGGAACGAAGGCACGCCTCGACTGCCTGTACTCGATATTGCCGGGCTTCAGGAATTTCAGCTGGATGCCGGCATCCCGGAATCGTTCGTTGTCGAAGAGTGCGACACCCCCGATAGGATTTATATATGTATCGGCACCCATCTGGGTCGAGATTTCGAAGGCCCAATCTCCCGGCCCCTTCACATTGGAAAAATCCATGCTCATATTCGAGCAAATCTCACAGTTCAGAACGATCCCGAGGTATTCGCAAGTACGTTTCAGCGTCTGGACGTTAAGGTCGCTGATGGTATCGAATCGGGTAGTCGTGATCTCATCGAAAAGTGCAACGGTCTGTTCATAGTATGGAGCTCTTATCTTTTTGTAATAAGAGAGCTGGCCGCGGATAGTGTCCTGCCAGGCGGAGGCATCATCTATCCTGACTTCAGAAATGAGTTCATCACGATCATGGTTCTTTGCGGGGACCACGATGTAGGTCCATTCCTTCTCGATATTAGGGCTCAGGATTCTGTTCCGGTTCATCCAACCCCGCTCGATGTACTGAACGACATCGAACACGATCCATTTATCCACCGCGTCGATGAGCTGGAAATAGCCGATGTAAGGGAAGAAGTACGGCTGCATTATACCTATTTTCAAGGCCGTCCCGCTGCAACGTTTCTGATACAATCGCAAATTGAACGGACATCCCGCAATTCCAACTCGCCGTAAATCGGAAGACAGAGGACGCGCGATGCAATTTCATTCGCTATGGGCAGGTTCTCTTTGGAAGCGCTGGGGAGGCCGCGATAAGGAGGCATGTTGCTTATCAGCGGATAGAAATACCTGCGGGCAAAGACGTTGCACTCTTTGAGGCGCTCATAGACTTCGTCCCGGCTTACCCCAAATTCCTCCTCATCGACAAGGATCGGGAAATACGAA
>JAJZNW010000130.1 GCA_021811615.1 Bacteroidota bacterium | reverse complement strand
ACTGTTCTAAAAACACAACACAATTAATCTTAGGAGGAACCAATGGCAAAAGTTGCCAAGTCTGCAACTGACGTCGATAAACTGTTGAAGTTTGTCAAGGACAATGGAGTTGAAATAATCGATTTGAGGTTTACTGACATCCCCGGACAATGGCAGCATTTTTCAATCATCCCTTCCGGGCTTAACGCTGATTCTTTCGAAGAGGGAATAGGCTTCGACGGATCAAGTATCCGTGGATTCCAGGCCATACAGGAAAGCGATATGGTTCTTATCCCCGATCCGAACGAGTATTTCCTGGATCCGTTTACGGCCCACAAAACGCTGAACATAATCTGTGATGTGAAAGACCCGATTACCGGTGAGCCGTACAGACGTGACCCGCGTTTCATCGCTCACAAAGCCGAGGCGTACGTCCGCTCTACAGGTCTCGCGGACACCGCGTACTTCGGACCTGAGGCCGAGTTCTTCATCTTTGATAATGTCAGGTTTGGTCAAACCAGCAACTCCGGTTTTTATGAAATAGATTCCGACGAGGGTATTTGGAACAGCGGGAACGACGAGAAGCGCAATCTCGGTTACCGCCCCAGGCACAAAGAGGGATATTTCCCGGTTCCGCCCGTCGACAGTCTGCAGGACATCAGGTCTGAGATGGTTCTGACGATGAAACAGGCAGGAATCGAAGTTGAAGTGCACCATCATGAAGTCGCCACAGCCGGACAGGCAGAGATCGATATGAGGTTCAATACGCTGACACGTATGGCCGACAACCTCATGATGCTGAAATACATCACCAAGAACGTGGCGGTGAAGCACAACAAGTCGGTGACTTTCATGCCGAAACCGCTCTTCGGGGACAACGGCACCGGAATGCACGTCCACCAGAGTCTTTGGAAAGCCGGCAAGCCTTTGTTCTACGGAAACGGTTACGCAAACCTTAGCGAAATGGCTTTGTACTACATCGGTGGACTGCTGAAACATGCCGCCGCACTGTGCGCGATAACCAATCCGACGACAAACTCTTATCACAGGCTCGTGCCCGGGTTCGAAGCGCCCGTCAACCTTGCTTACAGCCAAAGGAATCGTTCGGCCTCTGTGAGGATTCCAATGTACTCGAAGAGTCCGAAGGCGAAGAGAGTGGAGTTCCGCGTCCCCGACCTCTCGACTAACGCGTATCTCGCTTTCCCGGCGCTTTTGATGGCAGGTATCGACGGCATCATAAACAAGATAGATCCGGGCGAACCGCTCGATAAGGATATCTACGACCTTTCACCGGAAGAGCTGAGCAACGTGCCTTCGACTCCCGGCTCGCTCGAAGAGTCGCTGAAGGCGCTCGAGAGAGATCATGAGTTCCTCCTCCGAGGCGATGTCTTCACGGAAGACCTGATCAGCACATGGATCAAGTACAAGATGGCCAACGAAGTCAAGCAGGTAGCTCTGAGGCCGCATCCGTATGAATTCATGATGTACTACGACATTTAATCCACCCCGTAGCCGGTTTAACTGAAAGGCCACCCCAGGGTGGCCTTTTCTATATACATTGAACAGACCCGGCTCTTTGATTAAATTTCGTCAGAGTCTAAAAAGAACTTAACGGAGTGATTCCCAATGGCTGCATTGTCAAATTCGTTTTCAGCAAAGAAGGACCTTAAGGTCAGGAACTCGGTCTTCAATATTTTTCATCTTCCCTCACTTCAGAAGCAGAATTATGATATCTCAAAGCTCCCGTACTCGATAAGGATCCTCCTGGAGAATCTCCTGAGGTACGAAGACGGCAGGATAGTTTCAGCAACCGACATTGAAGCGCTGCTGAGGTGGGATGGCAAGACCCTTCCGCAGAAAGAAATTGCCTTCATGCCCGCACGCGTCCTTATGCAGGACTTCACGGGAGTTCCCGCCGTCGTCGATCTCGCGGCCATGAGAAGCGAAGTCGAACGAAGAAAGGCCGACACGAGTAAGATAAATCCGCTGATACCTTCCGAATTGGTCATCGACCACTCGGTTCAGGTCGACAAGTTCGGCAGCGATGACGCGCTTCTGTTCAATGCAGAACTCGAGTTCAAGCGAAATGTCGAGCGATATAAACTGCTGAGATGGGGACAGAAGGGATTCAAGAATTTCAGCGTCGTTCCCCCGGACACCGGCATCGTCCACCAGGTTAACCTGGAATATCTTGCGCGTGTCGTGGAAACGAGAAAAATCGGTGGCGTCCTCAGCGCGTTTCCCGATTCGCTCGTCGGCACCGACTCGCACACGACGATGGTGAACGGTCTTGGTGTATTTGGCTGGGGTGTTGGCGGCATCGAGGCTGAGGCGGTCATGTTGGGACAACCTTACTTCATGCTGGTCCCGGAAGTCATCGGCGTCCGGCTGAAGGGAGAGCTGCCGGAGGGCGCAACAGCTACCGATCTGGTCCTCACCGTCACTGAAGTCCTTCGCAAGAAGGGCGTTGTGGGGAAGATAGTTGAGTACTACGGAGAGGGAATTGCCGGGCTTAGCCTCCCCGACCGGGCAACATTGAGCAACATGTCGCCGGAATACGGTGCGACGATGGGATTTTTCCCGGTCGATGAGGAGACTTTGCGGTATCTCAGACTCACTGGACGGAGCGACGATCAGGTCGCCGTTGTCGAAACTTATTGCAAGGAGCAGGGGCTTTTCTGGAGCAAGAGCGCGACGGTTCCCTTGTACACTGACACCGTTGAAATAGATATGAGCACAATTGAGCCGAGCATTGCGGGACCGAAGAGACCGCAGGACCGTGTAGCGCTCCGCGATGTGAAGAAGTCCTTCGAAAAATCTCTTGCTGCTCCGACTGCAGAGCGCGGCTTCGCCGTCAAGCAGGAAAATGTTTCCCGATCCGTCACGATCCAGAAGAACGGCGCATCGTTCAACATCCGAAACGGTTCGGTTGTTATCGCTGCGATAACGAGCTGCACAAACACTTCTAATCCGGGCGTCCTCGTCGCGGCCGGTCTTCTTGCAAAGAAAGCTGTAGAGAAATACGGCCTCAAACCGAAACCGTGGGTCAAGACGAGTCTTGCACCGGGTTCACAGGTCGTCGTGGATTACCTCGCCGATGCAGGGCTGCTCAAGGCTCTTGAAGATCTGAAATTTAATGTCGTCGGCTTCGGTTGCACAACCTGCATCGGGAACAGCGGACCTCTCGACGAAAGCATCTCCGGTGCGATCGAAAAAGAAAATCTCGTCGCGGCTGCGGTGCTGAGCGGGAACCGGAATTTTGAAGGAAGGATAAACCCGCATGCGAAGGCAAGCTACCTCGCTTCGCCGCCGCTTGTCGTCGCTTATGCGCTTGCGGGTAGAATAGACTATGATCCAGCCACCGAACCGATTGACATATCAAAAGACGGGAAGCCAGTCTATCTCAAGGACATTTGGCCCACACAGGCCGAAGTCAATGCGGTACTCGCAAGATCCATCCGGCCTGAGATGTACAGGACCCGCTACGCGAAGGTGTTCGAAGGACCGGAAACATGGAGAAAGCTCGACGTTCCGGAAGGGAGCAGCTACAGGTGGGACGCCTTGTCAACATATATCCAGGAGCCGCCGTTTTTCAAGGATCTTCCGCTCGACCCGCCTCCGGTCGACGACATCAAGGGAGCTCGCGTCCTGGCACTTCTCGGCGACTCCGTCACGACCGACCATATTTCTCCTGCAGGTAACATACAGCAGACCAGTGCGGCAGGAAAATATCTCATCGAGCACGGCGTTCAGCCGAAGGATTTCAACTCTTACGGATCTCGACGAGGAAACCACGAAGTCATGATGAGGGGAACGTTTGCGAACATCCGCTTAAAGAACCTTCTCGTTGCCGGGACCGAAGGAAGCTGGACGCTTCATCTCCCGGATGGAGAGAAGATGCTGATATTCGATGCCTCCATGAAATATCAGTCGGAGAAAGTCCCGCTGCTCGTGATCGCCGGCAAAGAATACGGAAGCGGCAGCTCTAGAGACTGGGCCGCAAAAGGTACTCTCCTTCTTGGGATCAAAGCAGTAATTGCCGAAAGCTACGAGAGAATCCACCGGAGCAATCTTGTCGGCGTCGGTGTCCTCCCGCTCCAGTTCAAACCGGGAGAGAACGCGGCCTCTCTCGGGCTCAGCGGCAGGGAAGTGTTCGAGATAAGCGGCACAAAGGAGAACCTCGCACCTCATAAGACACTCCGCGTGACTGCCGTCGGCGACGGAGGAAAAAAGACCGTGTTTGAAGCGATAGCCAGACTTGACAGTCAAGTTGATGTGGAGTACTATAAGAACGGAGGCATTCTCCAGACAGTCCTGAGACAAATGCTCAGGGCATGACTCTGTTCGCCGTCACGCGCGTTAGTGCACGTCCGCCTGCTTCATGACCGACACGCGGCGGGGCAAATTTCGCGCGACAAATGTGTGAAGCAGATGCCATAAGCCGGGAAGATTTGCCTGGCAGGTCCGGGGCGTGAACGCGATGGTTCGTCGAATTTGCGATTCGCTTACACCTGGAAAGTGACGATCAAGTATCGATCAAGCCCATTATTTGGAATTTGTTGCCCGTTTTCGTAGATTTATGCGTAAATAGGAGAAAAAATGAGAAGCGGAATTCACCCGAAGTACCACACGGTTACAGTATCGTGTGTATGCGGGAATACATTTCAAACGAGATCGACAGAACCAGGCGAATTCTTGAAGGTAGAAATCTGTTCCAATTGCCATCCCTTCTTCACCGGTAAACAAAAACTTATCGACTCTGCCGGACGTGTAGAGAAATTCATGCAGAAGTATGGCAAAAAATCAAAAGCCGGGGCGTAGGTCTTCCATTAGTTTCTTTTGATTGCCCCGGTTCTCCCGGGGCAAGTGTCGTTGAAGAGAATTAAGTCCAGAGTTGATCGACCAAAACTCTTTTCGAAGAGGAATTTTGAAACCTAACTTCTATTAATCGAAAGTGTAACGAACAAACCGCTGTCGTAACCAAAGTACAATATTCCGGGCACATAATACCGTTACGATGGCAGTAAGACCGCAGCAAACGCAAAGTAAGGGGTGCAGTGATGGAACAGCCAAAGAGGTTCAGGAGCAATCCGCGTGAGGAAACAGAGACCGTGATCTACGAAACTGCTCGTGAGATTGCAGTCAAAGTACTTAACAGGATCGAGAGGACTGATTCCTATCTCGACAAGGTCCTCGATTTTGAACTCAGGTACGCCGAGTTGAGCAGGCTTGATAAGTCTTTTCTGACCGAGCTTGTCAACGGCACGGTCCGCTGGAAACTCAGAATCGACTACGTAATATCACAGTTCTACCGGGGCGACTACGCAAAGCTGGACGTGAATATCAAGAACGCGATCCGTGTCGCAATGTACCAGATTATGTTTCTGGAGAGAGTACCGCAATCGGCTGCGGTCAATGAAGCCGTTGAATTTGTCAAAAAGCTTCGCGGCCAGTTCCTGGCTAACCTTGTGAACGCCATTCTGAGGACGTCGATTCGAAAACTGGATTCGGTGCAGTATCCGTCGATTGAGGAAGATCCGATTAAGGCACTGTCGATCGTTCATTCGTTTCCGATTTGGCTGGTTCGAAGGTTCGTGAACCGTTTCGGCGTCTATGAAACGGAGCAGCTGCTGACGTCTCTGAACGAAAGGCCGCGGCTTTCGGTCAGGGTGAATCCCAAGAAGATCTCAGTTGAAGAGCTCTCTTCCTCCTTTGAGAACAAGGGATTGAAAGTCACCAAGGGACGTTTCCTCCCCAACTTCTTCTGCGTCGAAGGCCTGTCCAGGATAGGTGAGCTCGAGTCTTTCCGTGCGGGGCAGTTTACAGTTCAGGACGAAAGCGCGGGGCTGGTATCCAGGTTGCTCGACCCGAAGCCTTCGGATCGAATACTTGACATGTGCGCCGCCCCGGGAGGCAAAACAACGCATATGCTGGAGTTGACCGGCGGGGCAGCTGACATCACCGCCGTGGAGAAATATGAAAACCGCGCGAGGCTGATACAGGATACCGTCGATAGGATGGGATATTCTCAGATCAAGATCGTAGTAGCTGATGCCGGGATGTACTCCGACGCTGTCCTTTTCGATAAAATTCTGATCGACGCACCATGCACCGGTTTCGGTGTGATGAAGAAAAAGCCGGACTCTAAATGGAAACGAGAGCTGGAGGACATCGGGCTGTTGAACCAAATCCAGACTAATATTCTTGAGAACGCAGTGAAGTTGCTGAAACCCAATGGCGTGATAGTCTATAGTACTTGCACTATCGAATCGGCTGAGAACCAGGATATAGTCCAGGGGTTCCTGGCGCGGCATCCGGAATTCACCCTGGAGCCGGCCGATGCCTTCGTAGATCGATCCCTCGTCAGCAAGGAAGGCTACATCGAGACTTTCCCGCATAGGAACGACATGGATGGAAGTTTCGCGGCGAGGCTGCGCAAAACACGGTGATATTCTTGTATGCGAAGCGTCCTTTTAATATCTTGCTATGGAAAATATCTTTGGAGGTTTAAATGTTGAAGAACGTTGAAGAGCTTAAAAGTACTCTGCAGGGAGTCGTCGAGGTGGACGGCTGGCAGAAAGCGAGAGTTGCCAATGCAGATAAGCTCCGCAGCTCTGTCATAGACACACTTGTTTACGAATCGGTTTTCAATTCGAATGAAGAAGTCAAGTCAAAGACACGCTGGCTGATCCGGGAGCTTGCAAAGAACCTGGGTTGCGGCTCCGCGTCGATCCAGGGCCTTTACGACGCGTTCGGTCGCGGCGAGGTGTCCGGTTTCACTGTTCCTGCCGTCAACGTACGCGGTATGACGTATGATTTTGCGCGCGCGATGTTCCGTGTCGCCAAGAAACACCAAATCGGCGCGTTTGTATTTGAGATCGCAAAGTCGGAAATGGGATATACACTCCAGCGGCCCGATGAGTACTCCGCTTGCATACTTGCCGCCGCCGTCAAGGAAAATTACTCAGGCCCGGTATTTATCCAGGGCGACCACTTCCAGTTCAATGCGAAGAAGTTCGCCGAAGATCCCAGGAAAGAGACAGAAGTAATCCGATCCCTTATCAAAGAGGCGATTGCCGCGCAGTTTTACAACATCGACATCGATTCCTCGACGCTCGTCGACCTCAGCAAGCCCACACTCGAGGAACAACAACGCAATAACTTCGAACTCGCCGCCGAGATGACTGCCCTGATAAGGGAAATAGAACCCAAGGGAGTGACGGTTTCCGTTGGGGGTGAGATAGGTGAAGTCGGAAAGAAAAATTCTACCCCCGAAGAGTTCCGGGCATATATGCAGGGTTACGTTAAGACTCTCGCTCAAAAGAAGAAGGGCACAAAGACAATCAGTAAGATCAGTGTTCAGACCGGTTCCAGTCACGGTGGAGTTCCTCTGGCGGACGGCACGGTCGCTAAAGTGAACATCGACTTCGATGTCCTCAAGAAGATTTCTGAAATCGCCCGTAAGGAATACGGGATGGCTGGAGCCGTACAACACGGTGCATCCACACTGCCGGAAGAGCTTTTCGACAAATTCCCGGGAGTCGGCACGGCCGAGATACATCTCGCTACGGGATTCCAGAATCTCCTGTACGATTTGTTCCCGAAGGAATTCAGAGAGACTATTTACGACTATCTCAGGAAGAACATGGCCGACGAAAAGAAGCCGGACATGACGGACGAACAATTCATTTACAAGACCAGAAAGAAAGGTTTCGGCCCATTTAAGGAGCAGATGTGGAACCTCGATAAGGCCTGGTTCGAGAAAGCGAACAAAGAGCTTGAGAAGAGATTCGAGTTTATCTTCCTAAAATTGAATATGCAGAACACAAAGAGCATAGTCGACAAATACGTCAAATTCTGAGGCTGATCGAAAGATCGGCTGAGAGAAGGGACAATTTCTCGGCTTGACGAAAAGTTCGTCTCAAGAAAAAATAACGGCGGCGCTTAGTTCAGTAATCGCCGCCGTCTTTCTTACCGCTTTTAAACTCATCGTTGGAATAAGTACGGGGAGCCTCGGGATACTCAGCGAGGCGGCCCACTCCGGACTTGACCTCCTGGCGGCAGGTATGACTTTTTTCGCCGTGAAGGCCGCGGACAAGCCCGCCGACTCCGAACACCATTATGGCCACGGCAAGTTTGAAAACATCTCGGCCTTTTTCGAAACTCTCCTGTTGCTCCTGACCTGCTTCCTCATAGCAAGGGAAGCGATCGAACGTATCTTCGTTCGACAGGTCTCCATCGACGTAACTGCCTGGAGCTTCATCGTGATGGCCACTTCGATCGCAATCGATTTCACGAGGTCGAGAATTCTCCTGCGCGCAGCGAAGAAGCATCACAGCCAGGCCCTGGAAGCCGATGCGCTTCATTTCAGCACAGATATTCTCAGCTCCAGCGTGGTAATCTTCGGACTTATCGGCGCGAGATTGGGCTTCGAGTTCGCCGACCCGATCGCTGCGCTCGGCGTATCCGTCATAGTCGTAGTCATAAGCCTGAGGCTCGGCAAGAGATCCATCGATGTCCTTGTCGACCGGAGTCCTGACCCGGCCCTCGTCGCCTCAATTCGCGATGCCGCACTACGTTCCCGGGAAATCCGCGAGCTGAAGAAGCTTCGCGTAAGGGATTCCGGCGGAAGGATTTTTGTGGATATGGTGGTCGAACTCCCGAGACTGCTTCCATTCGAACAGGCCCACAAGCTGATGGACGGAATCGAACAGAGGGTGAGAAAAGTGAGAGATGGCATCGACGTCGTGGTACATGCCGAACCGATCGAAACGGGTGAAGAAACCGTTCCCGACAAAGTGAGATTTGCCGCCGAGAGTACCAACAGTAAAATCCACAAAGTGGAAGTTTTCACTGTAGACGCAGGAATCGTAATCGATCTTCACCTCGAAGTGGAAGATGCCAATACCATCGAGGAAGCGCACCTCAAGGCGGATGAGCTCGAAAACGCAATTCGACATCAGGTAGAGAAAGTGGACCAGATATTTATTCACATCGACAAATCGTCGGGGAGTCTCATTACGGCTAAGTCGTTGAACCTTAGAAACACTGACCTTCCTCGAAAGCTCGTCGATTACATCAAAGCGAAACGCGAAGTCGTGTCGTGCGGCAACCTGAATTTTACGGAGAGTGCATCCGGACTCCGCGTAGGTCTGACATGCCAGATCAACGATACCTTTTCACTCGAGGAGACAGTCAGAATTGTCAACGAGCTGGAGGAGGACATCGTCAGGGAATTTCCCCAGATAAATAAGGCAGTAATTCACCAGGAACCTGTTAACGACAGGACATCATGAGACCATACTACGACGATCCTTATACCACTGAGTTCAACGCGAACGTTACGGAGTGTATAAGCAGAGGAGACGGATTCGCCGTCCTTCTTGACAATAGTTATTTTTATCCGACCTCCGGTGGTCAGGAGCACGATACCGGATTCATCGGCGAAGCCGAAGTCACCGATGTCATTGAAGAAGACGACCGCGTCGTGCATATCGTCCCCCTCGAGGTCAAACCGGGCCCAACGACATGCACGATACACCGGAAACGTCGTATCGGAAACATGCAGCAGCATACCGGCCAGCATATGCTCTCCGCCGCATTCGACATCCTGTACGGCATCGAAACGGTCTCATCCAGACTTGGCGAATATGTCGGTTCGATCGACCTGTCCCGTCAGCCCACCGAGACCGAGATTTCAGAGGCGGTCGAATTGGTGAATATGATCATTCGCGAGGACAGGCCGGTTACCGTTCACTATGCGGAACCGGGTAAGCTGGCCGAATTTAATCTCAGGAAACCTCCCAAAGTCGATGGTACTGTGAGGATCATCGATGTCAAAGATTTTGATATGTCTGCATGCGGCGGCACTCACTGTACGCACACATCTGAGGTCGGAGTCGTTCTCACCGGGATTATCGAAAAGGTGAAAGGGTCGCTGACCCGTATCGAATTTTTTTGCGGGGAGAGGGCCTTAAAGCGTTACTACGAATTATTTGGTTCCGCGCGTGAGAGCTCGAGGCTCATCTCTGCGGGCATTGACGACCTTCCGTCTGCGATCCGTAAGATTAAAGCACATATCCAGGAGCGAGAGAGCAGGGTCAAGGAGCTGTCAGGGAAAATTCTCCGGAGCGTTTGCGACGGCCTTGTGCAGAGAGTGGAAGGGACGGGAGATTCCTTTGTGGTGATCGACCTCTCGCAGGAAATTGAGTCCACGGAGGATCTCCGCTTCGTCGGCAGCTGTGTCTCGAAGAGGACTAAGAAGTCGTTTGCATTTCACCGGGCCGAGGGAAATATTTGCTACATGAATTTGAATCTTGCCGTAGAAGAGAGCCAGGCAAATTCCATCGTCGATTCCTTACGATCCGACCTTGGAGTTAAAGGTGGAGGTCGCGGGGGCTACTATTCAATTACTTTTGAAATCCCGGCGATCGAAAAAGTTGTCGGCCTGGTAAGAAGTAGAGTGCGCAATGGGTGATGCGAGAGCACACATATTCATAAGCGGTCTCGTCCAGGGCGTCGGTTACAGGTACTTTGCGATGAGGAAAGCTAATGCGTACGGAATAAGCGGGTTTGCAAAAAACCTGATCGACGGAAGGGTCGAGGTAGTGGCGGAGGGAAGCCGATCCATGGTGGATCAGTTCATCAGCGATCTGAAGGCCGGTCCGATGGCTGCCCATGTAACTGACGTCCGAATCGAATGGGACAACCCTACATACGAGTTCAAGGGGTTTCAGGGATTATGAAGGTTGGGTTCGGATTCGATGCGCATGAGCTTGTCGAAGGGAAACCTCTGATCCTCGGCGGAGTTCATATTGAGTATGAGAAAGGCCTTCGAGGACATTCCGATGGCGATGTTTTGCTGCACGCGCTTAGCGATGCCGTGCTCGGCTCATGTGCCGGAGGAGATATCGGACTGTATTTCCGCGACGACGATACTAAGACCGCTGGAATCGACAGCAGGCGTATTCTCCAGTTTGCGCTGGAGAAAGCGCGAGGTGCCGGTCTGAAGATACACAATGTCGACATAGTCCTGGTGGGCGACAAGCCTAAGCTCAACGTAGTGTACGACACAATCAGGCAATCTGTGGCGGAGTGCTGCGGAATTGCTGTGACGGAGATCTCCGTGAAGGCCAAGACCACCGAGGGAACATTGGTAGGGAAGGGCTCAATCGCGTGCTTTGCAGTAACATCGATGGATGAATTGTGACCGAACTCGACTCGCTCATCACCGCGCTGAGCCATACCGATCCGTCGTACTTATATTTCGCGCTCTTCTTCATCGCGTTTCTTGAGAACCTTTTTCCACCTGCCCCGAGCGATTTGGTAATCGCGTTCGGCGGGTCGCTTGTCGGGATAGGGAAACTTGGCTTCGGCGCCGCGCTGGTATCGGCGACACTCGGGAGCACACTGGGATTCATCGTCATGTATTACGTGGGTTTCCTTCTCGGGAAGAAGCTGATCGACGCCGGCAAGCCACGATTTCTCCCCTTCGGGAAGATCAAGGTCGTAGAGAAATGGTTTACCCGGTACGGGTACTGGCTCGTTGTACTGAACCGTTTCCTGTCGGGCACCCGGGCCGTGATCTCTTTCTTCGTCGGGCTTTCTGAACTCCCTGTTGCTGTCACGCTTCCACTCTGTGCGGTTAGCGCGCTGTTATGGAATTCGATCCTGCTGTACGGCGGATATCTACTCGGTCATAACTGGAGATCGCTCGATGAATATCTGACCGTTTACGGGACGGTGGTCCTTGCGGTGATATGTGTCGCGGCTGCTTCGTTTGCTGTGCGTTTTTTCCTGAGGCGCAAAAATGCTTAAGAAATCTGCGAAGTATGCGGGAGCCATTCTGGCGGCTATACTGGTGCTCTCGATACTCAACCCTTTCCTTGTATATCGGATCAACCGCTACGATCCGGTCGATTTTCTCGGGTATTATGAATACTCCGGTGTGATCGGTGTGCATACGGAGTATTCCGACGGAGGGCTGCCCTATTCCGAAATAGGGAGGATCGCCGATTCACTTAACATGCATTTTGTCGTTACCACCGATGTCAACACCGATAAGGCCATGACGAAGAGTCTGGAGAGGAGATATGGGATGACGTTGATGATACCTGCCGTCGAAATTTCGGCGCGCGATGGCCGTCAACGCTTTCTTGTCATAGGCGACAGCATTCCGCTTCTACCTGGAGATGGAGTGACGGTCGATTCGGCACTCGCCGACGCGAAGAAGAATGGAAGTCTTATCGTTGCCTCCGGTTATCCGAAGCAAAGCAACGACGTGGCCTCTTCGCGTGGCTTCGGAGGCCAAGTCTCCGGAATGGTCTTGTATAATTTCAGCCGCGATTTGAGAAGCATGATCAGCGTGACAGGAATCAATAAGTTGTTTGGAGCTTTTCTCGATTACACAATGGATCCGCGCACGCTCAATTATTTGGTGAGGTACCGGAAAAGCGAGATGGGAGAGTTCGATAAACTAAATGATAGCCGGAAGGCTGTCGGGATCGCCACGACGACGCTGCCTCCGAATACTCTTCTCAAGAAAGGCAGCGGAGTCAGATTTCCCTCTTACGAAAGTGAGCTTGAGTTCGTTCATACTATTATCGTGACTAAGACCCCGTATTCGGCTCAATATTCGCACGATAGGGACCTAACGATCAAAGCGCTCAAGAGTGGACATATGTATATCGCGTTCTCCGGTCTTGAGCCGGCGAGGGGGTTCTATTTTACTGCAACCTCTGGAGATACCACCGGGATGATGGGAGACAGCCTTCGTCTTTACGCGCGGGCGCAGCTCCGGATCTCACTTCCGGATAGCAACGATGTTGAAACGCGAGTGCTGAAAGATGGGAAGGTCATCAGGAAGTACGAGAATACCGCTTCGGTCTCTCTGGACGTGAAATCGCCCGGCATATATCGTGTTGAGGTGTTCCAGAAAAGAACGATGCTCCCGCTGTTCCTGGAGCGCTCTTATCCCTGGATTATTTCAAATCCAATTTACATTTACAAAAGATAATCGATGGAAAAGTCTCATAGATTTCTCGACTCGAAATTGGCCCTCGGCGTCTTATCTGGCGTCCTTCTCGGCTTCTCTTTCCCTCCGTTTCATATCGAGTGGATCGCTTTTGTCGCATTGATCCCGTTTCTGTATGCACTCGAGGGTGCCACGAGCTACAGGGAAGTCCTCAAGCTCACCTACTTCAGCTTCCTCGTATTCAACATAATCGGTATTTACTGGATCGGAGGGTGGAACAAGCAAACAGATCCATTTATGATGATAGGAGGCGCCGCGCTCGTTGTGGGTCATCCCCTATTTTTCGCGGTTCCATTGCTGTTCTATTTCTTCGTGAGACGGAAATTTGGCAGGAACGCACTGCTTCTCTTCCCGTTTCTATATCTCACTTTCGAGTATCTTCACTCGATAACTCAATTCGCATTCCCATGGCTGACGCTCGGTTACTCGCAGTGTTATAACCTTGCGGACATACAGTTCGCTTCGTTTACCGGTCTCTTCGGGGTCTCCCTTCAATTGCTAATCGTCAACTCGCTGCTGACGTACGCTCTGGTTCGCTGGATGGAATCGCCAGCACCCCGCCTTGGAAAAATAGCGTGGCCCGTCTCCGTTGCGCTGCTTTTTGTTGTCGTCCCGGAAATTTATGGTATTGCAGTTCTCGGCAGCGCGAAGCTTTCCGGCTTCAAGCACCAAATGCGCGTAACAATTGTTCAGCCTAACATCAACCCGTACGCGAAGTGGGAGGGCCCGCCTTCGGAAATCATGAGAGAGTACGAGAGGGAAACTTACCTAGCGCTTCACGACAAGCCCGACCTTGTCGTCTGGCCCGAGACAGCGATCCCGTTTTATCTTCTTCTACCGCAGTTCAGTTTCTACAGGAACGAGCTACAGACGTTTGTCGATACTACTGGCATTTCACTATTGAGCGGACTTCCTCTTGCACATTACTATGCAGACAGCAGCGAAGCACAGCCGAGCAGCCACTACGATGATTTCATGCACGAATATTACGACGCGTACAACGGCGCGGCGTTGTTCATGCCACATGTCCATCACTATCAGACTTATGGAAAGATCATCCTTGTTCCGTTCGCCGAGAGGCTTCCTTATGCAAATCATCTTTCCTTCCTAATTAAGCCGCTCAAATGGGGAGTCGGTATAAGCAATTGGGCGCGGGGTACCGACACGACTGTATTCAGGCTTGCCAACGGCACCCGTTTCTCGACGGCCATTTGCTATGAGAGCGTCTTTCCCGGTTACGTGAGGGAATTCGCGAAGAAGGGCGCCGACTTCCTGGTAATAATAACAAATGACGGCTGGTATGGTAACACATCCGGGCCTTATCAGCATGCGGCGTACGCAATAATGAGAGCTGTGGAAAACAGAAGAGCCGTTGTGAGATCAGCAAACACCGGTATATCTGAATTCATCGATCCGTACGGCAGGTACATCGGTGAGCCGACCAGGTACGGCGTAGTCGCGACGCTGTCGGAAAAGATACCGTTGAATAACAGAGTGACGTTTTATTCCGAATACGGAAACTGGATCGCTCGTATTGCTGAAATTATTTCCGCGGCGTCCATTCTTATCGGACTTTTTCTTAAATTTATGGGCAAAGACAGAAGGAGTGAGTCACACGGACTACATTGATTTACGGAGTGATACCGTAACAAAACCGAGCGAAGAGATGCGAAGGGTTATGGCCGCTGCCGAAGTCGGAGACGATGTTTTCGGCGAAGACCCGACGGTGAACCGGCTTCAGGAGACGGTTGCAGAGATGCTCGGCAAAGAGAGCGGCCTTTATGTCCCGAGCGGAGTTATGTCTAACCAGGTTGCTCTCAAGACACATACATCTCCCGGTGAAGAGGTAATCGTCGAAAAGGATTCTCACATCTTCAATTATGAAACGGGCGCTCCGGCTCTTCTTTCGGGAGTTCAGTTGAATCCTGTTCCCGGCGTTCGTGGTATTATGACGGCGAAAGATGTCGAGGATGCAATCAGGCCGGATTCCTATTACATGATACCGACACGTCTCGTATGCGTCGAGAATACTCACAATAGAGGCGGTGGGAGTCTCTATCCCATGGATCTGATCGAGGAGATCAAGGGAGTGACGGCGAAACACGGCCTCAGGTACCATCTTGACGGGGCACGGCTCTGGAACGCTTCAGTGGCTACCGGGATCAGGGTTTCCGAGTACGCCAGGCATTTCGATTCGGTTTCGGTTTGCCTATCGAAAGGGCTCGGGGCGCCTGTAGGCTCTGTGCTCACAGGCACGAAGGAATATATTGAACGTGCCAGACGGTTCAGGAAAATTTTCGGCGGAGGAATGAGGCAGGCCGGCATCCTGGCGGCAGCGGGCCTCTACGCGCTTGAGCATAACTTCAGGCGGCTGGCTGAGGACCACGAGAAGGCAAAGACCTTCGCCACAATACTGTGCGATTCATCCATGTATGAAGTCAATGTCGATCATGTCGAAACGAATATCGTAATTTTCGGTATAAAGCACCCAATCAGCGTCGATAGGTTCATCGCCGATGCGAAGGCACTTGGAGTACTGGTGTCAGCGGGTAGCGCAGGAAAATTGCGCGCTGTCGCTCATCTGGATGTCTCCATGGCCCAGGTTAAGAAGGCGGCGCAAATGCTCGCCAACTACAAAGGAAACTGAAGAGCCATCTTCACGCCAGGTGACTAATAACCCCATACTGAAAGGATAGGATTAAAAACCGATGGCTTCGACTGTCGAGCATATCCCGGATCTAAAGGGCCTCAAAAAGGCGAAGGACTCCGGGTACACTCATTATCCTGTCGTTGTCGAATCGCTTCAGGATATATACACTCCGGTCGGATTATACCTTAGGCTACGGACACTTGGCGACAACAGCTTCCTTCTCGAGAGCGCAGAAGGAGGCGAGAAAATCGGCCGGTATTCATTCATGGGGGTAAATCCATTCACAAGCTTCAGGGTGAGCGGCGGGAGGATCGTCATCGGCGGGGTTGAAAAGAAGGATGCGGGAGATCCTATTGCGGAGCTGAAGAACTTCTTTTCGGGATTTAGGGTTTTCCCTGTAGACAATCTCCCCCGGCTTGCCGGAGGTGCCGTCGGTTATTTCGGGTACGATTTTGTGAAGTATCTGGAGGCGATTCCGATTAGCGATTCCGAGAAGCCGGTGCCCGAAGTTTTTCTGAATTTCTATGACACGATACTTGCAGTGGATAACCTCAAGCGAAAAGTTGTCCTCGTCGCGCTCATGCCTCTGACCGGGGAGGTATCCTCATTGCAAGGTGTCCTTGAGGAAAGAGTAACATACGCCCGGAGAATCGTCGAACTGATGGGCGAGCGCGGTGAAGCTCCCGAACCGCTTCACTGCTCCGTCGGCGAGCCGAAGTTCAACATGACAAAAGAACGATACAAAGAGATCGTTTCAAGGGCCAAGCAGTACATAGTGGAAGGAGATATTTTCCAGGTCGTCCTCTCACAACGTGCGGAGTTTGCGCTCGACGGCGACCCTTTTCTCCTTTACAGGAGCGTCAGAGCCCTCAACCCGTCACCATATATGTTCTACCTCGAGTTTGGGAAGGGAGAAGACAGGCTCGGTGTAATTGGCTCGTCACCTGAAATGTTCGTACGCAAGGAGGGGAAGCGCATTGAAATGCGTCCGATCGCAGGCACCAGCCCGCGAGGGAAGACCGCCGAAGAGGACGAGATGTTTACTCGGCAGCTGGTTGCGGACGAGAAGGAAAAGGCGGAGCATGTGATGCTCGTCGATCTCGGCCGGAACGACATCGGCAGGGTTTCATCCACCGGGACGGTGCGCGTGGAGAACTTCATGCATGTCGAGAAGTTCTCTCACGTAATGCATATCGTCTCGGATGTGATCGGAACTATCGACGATCGCAGGGATGCCGTGGAGACTCTGGCTGCGTGTTTTCCAGCGGGGACCTTGAGCGGAGCGCCGAAGGTCCGGGCTATGGAGATAATCTCAGAATTGGAGAACACCCCCAGGAAGATATATGGGGGAACGGTAGGTTATGTGGACTTCAATAACAATATGGATACCTGCATCGCCATAAGGACTTTCGTGGTGGAAGGGAAGACCGCTTATTTACAGGCGGGTGCCGGGATAGTTTACGATTCCGATCCGGAACGCGAGTATAATGAGTCGCTATCTAAAATGAGGGCCAATCTGGAGGCCGTAAAAATACTGGATAGATTCCAATGATCCTGCTCATCGATAATTACGACTCCTTCACATATAACCTGTACCAGTACCTTTCCGAACTCGGCGCCGATGTGGCAGTCGCCCGCAACGATAAAATAACGCTGGAAGAAATACGGAGAAAAAACCCGGAAGCGATCGTGATTTCCCCCGGTCCGAAAACTCCTGTCGAAGCCGGCATATCTGAGGACGTGATTCGGGAATTTTACAAGTCCGTGCCCATACTGGGCGTGTGCCTCGGCCACCAGGCCATCGGCGAGGTCTTCGGAGGACGGATCGTCAAGGCGCCGATGCCGATGCACGGCAAAATCTCTCAAATATTGCATAACGGCAGATCAATTTTCGCTTCTCTCCCGATTCCGTTCCCAGCCACCAGGTATCATTCACTTATTGTCGACAGGGAAGACTTCCCCGAACAGCTCGATGTGATATCGTGGACGGAAGACGATATCATCATGGGACTCAAGCATCGGGATTATCCGACTGTCGGTGTCCAGTTTCATCCCGAATCCGTGATCACGGAAAACGGCAAAACCATTCTTCAAAACTTTCTTGACGGAAAAATTTAACATGAGCACCACTATCAATCATACTCCCAACAACGATCGCATGTCGATTCTCGAGGCACGGCAGAGGGATATCTGGAGGATTTTCAAGATAATGTCGGAGTTCGTCGATGGATTCGATCTCCTAAGCAGGGCGTCGCCTGCTGTCTCGATATTCGGATCGGCGAGGATGAAGCCGGGCAGCAAGTACTACGAGCTCACGCGCCAGGTGGCGTACGAACTGGCGAAGACCGGCTATGCAATCGTAAGCGGCGGAGGCGGCGGTCTTATGGAAGCCGCCAATCGTGGAGCCCGTGAAGCGGGAGGAGAATCGATCGGACTCAATATTGAATTGCCTTTTGAACAGAAAGCCAACGACTATATAGATCAGGATAAGCTGATGACATTTCAGCATTTCTTCGTTCGGAAGGTAATGTTCGTCAAGTACGCTCAGGGCTTCGTGGTGATGCCGGGTGGTTACGGCACACTCGATGAATTCTCCGAGGCAATTACCCTGATCCAGACAAAAAAAACGAAGAAGTTCCCCGTCGTGTTGATGGGAAAAGATTATTGGGAAAAACTTCTTTCATGGATCAAAGAAACTGCGCTTGCGGAAGGAAGCATATCGGAAGCCGACCTCGATATTTTTAGCGTATGCGACGATCCGGCGGAAGCGGTCAGCATAATCAAGGATTTCGGAATCAGGCATGGATACGTCACGAATTTCTAAATCGTTCGTGCTCCTCGGATTGCCGGTTGCCATTCTGATCGGTGCACTTCTCGCGATTGTCTCGCACCAATTCGGATTTGCCAACGGGCCCGCCGCAGACTCGGCCGGCAACGGCTACGTGAGCCGCTTGTCGACATACCGCATACCGGACTCGCTCGATTTCTGTGGAGAGGGGATGCCTTTACGCGATGAGTACGTCCGCCGCAGGATGGAACAGGCATTCTACATAGAGTTGTCCGATGCGCAGATAATTCTGGATCTTAAACGCAGCGCCGTATATTTCCCTTATATCGAAAAGAAGCTGCGGGAAATGAATTTGCCCGAGGACCTTAAATATCTGCCCGTCGCGGAAAGCGCTCTGAGAAATTTAGTCTCCTACGCCGGCGCTGCGGGCATCTGGCAATTCACTAGAGCGACCGCGTGGCGCTACGGACTCGTCGTCAATTACTATGTCGATGAGCGCTACGATTTCCGAAAGGCAACGGTTGCCGCGCTGAAATATCTTTCCGACCTGCACTCCGTTTTCGGCAACTGGACTACTGCCGTTGCCGCGTACAACATGGGACAAAACGGAATGCTTGCCACCGTTCGTTACCAGATGACGCACGATTACTATGATATGCACCTCAACGACCAGACGTCGCGGTTCATCTTCAGGATCGTTGCCATAAAACAAATCATGTCGCATTACAGGAAGTACGGGTTTGATCTGAATGCCGATGAGTTCTATCCGGCTCCCCGGACTAAACTTGTCAATGTGGGAAGCATTTACAACCTCGCCTCCTGGGCCAGACAACAGGGCACGACTTACCAGGAAGTGAAATACCTTAATCCCTGGATATTGAGGAGGGCGCTTCCTGCCGGTCGGTGGACCATCGAAATTCCAACGTCATGTCATCCTGTCCTGCTGGCCTCCAATTTTGTGCCAGGCAGGGACAGCGCGGGGACGACGACATACGTCGTCAAAGAGGGCGATTCGCTCATCAGGATCGCTCGCAGGTATGGGTTGACCGTTAGCGACCTTACCGAGATGAACGATTTGCCGCGGGGGCGGTATCTGATGGCGGGACAGAAGCTTTTGGTACCTTCTGGCGTCGCGAACCTTGACCGTTAGCGCTCGTCTAATTGAATAACCTTCGTGGCTGCTGGCTGCGAGGCAGATGAACCGTGGGGATGGTAACGTTTATCGAGGCTCACGCGAAAAACTATCCGCCTGATGAGTACTGGCAAGAGTAATTCAATGAAAGACCTTGAGATTGTGGACGTACAATCGTTTTCTACTTCAGTACCGGTAGCCAATTCATATGTCGCTTACCAGATCTACTTTCGTCTCGGTGTCCCGATAACTCTCACGATAGGGAAGTTGGGCAGTCGAGATTTTCCGGCAGGCGATTATGTCTACACCGGGAGCGCAAGAAGAAACATTCGTGCCAGGGTCCTCAGGCACCTTGAGCGTGTGAAGAGTCTGCATTGGCATATCGATTATTTACTTTCGAGCCCGGTAGTATCGATCTCCAGGATAATACTTTCAACGTCGAGCGAGTGCAAACTCAACAATAGCACTGAAGGAAGGGTAATTGTTCCTCGATTCGGTTCCACGGATTGCAAAGAACAGTGCGGAAGCCATTTGAAATACATCGATGAAAACAGCAGAACCAAACGTCAAAGTGGAACGGAAGTTCACCCTATTCGGAAAGCTTGACGTAAACCTTAATCACAAAATGGAGGAAATGCAGATGCCAGAAAAGAAGAGAGGCTTTGCTTTGAAAGGAATGGCAGGCATTGTATTGATGATATGCCTGTTTCCTCTTCTTGCTGCGGCAAAAACCGACAACTTTGATGTAATGCACAACATCAAATTCAGAAGCATCGGGCCGGCTGCCGGTGGTGGGAGAGTAAGTGCCGTTGCCGGTGTACCCGGTCAGCCTGATATTTATTACGTCGGCGCCGCAGGCGGCGGTGTCTATAAAACTGTCAACGGCGGAGTCACGTGGAAACACGTCTTTGCCCACGAAGCCACATCGTCTATCGGTGCGATCGCACTGGCGCCGTCCAATCCGAACTATGTCTGGGTCGGAACCGGTGAGGCTAATCTTCGCAACGACATCATCGACGGTCAAGGAGTCTATTTCTCTCCGGACGCGGGGAAGACGTGGCAGTTCATGGGGCTCAAAGACGTCGGCCAGATTTCCAACGTTGTCGTAGATCCCTCCAATCCAGACATAGTCTTCGTTGCGGCAGTCGGAGATGCATGGGCGCCTTCAACGGAGCGAGGAGTGTTTCGCACTACTGACGGCGGAAAGACATGGCAAAAGGTCCTTTATGTGAACGATACTACAGGCGCTTCCTCGCTCGTCATGGATCCGGGCAATCCAAAGGTATTGTTCGCCGGTATGTGGCAGGTCCGGAGGTATCCCTGGATGCTGGATGACGGCGGATTCTCGAGCGGCATCTATAGATCCACGGACGGCGGGACAACATGGAAGAAGCTCACCAAGGGACTTCCCACAGGACCTGTAGGAAGGATCGCTCTCGCAGCGGCGCCGAGCAATCCTGACCACATTTATGCCCTTGTGGAGTCGAAGAAGGGACTCTTGTACGACTCGCAGGATCTTGGAAATCACTGGCATTTTGTAAGCAACAACCACGATATGGATGTCAGACCGTTCTACTTCTCGAACCTGATAGTCTCGCCGGACAATCAGGAAAAACTATTCTTCCTCTCGTTCAACATTTCGGAATCGATCGACGGAGGAAAGACCATAAAGGACGTGACTGGACAGGCTCACGTCGACAACCATGCAATATGGATCGATCCGAAAGACCCGAACCGCATAATCATCGGCAACGACGGCGGCGCCTATTTGTCGGTCGATGGGGCCAAGACGTGGAGATACCTGGACAATCTTCCGATCGAGCAGTTCTACCAGGTAGCCGTAGACAGCGCAAATCCGTTTCATATCTGCGGCGGCTTGCAGGACAATAACGCGATGTATGGAATATCGACCAACCTGAACGGTCCCGGAGTCGCGGGTTATGACTGGCTTACTGTTGCCGGCGGAGACGGGCAGTACGTCGTACCAGCACCGAGCGATCCTGACATCGTCTACGCGGAATCGCAGGACGCTTACCTCAAGAGACTCGATATGAAGACCGGTCTGCAGAGATACATAAGGCCGTACTTCTTCGACTCGCCTGATATGCCGCCTTACGAGCTGAAGTACCGGTTCAACTGGACTTCTCCCATAGCGGTGTCGTACACCGATCCAAATGAAGTGTTCCTCGGAGGCAACGTTCTCTTCAAGAGCATGGATGGAGGCTTCCACTGGACCGTCATTAGCCCCGATCTCACGAGGAACGACAAATCGAAACAGCAGCCGAGCGGCGGGCCGATCAATCTAGACATAAGCGGCGCAGAGAATTACGATACGATCCTTTCGATAGGAATCTCTCCGCTCGATTCGAACGTGATATGGATAGGTACGGATGACGGCCTGGTCCAGGTAACGCGCGACGGCGGCAAGCATTGGGAGGAAGTCGCCAAGAATATTCCGAATCTGCCAGCGTGGGGCCGTGTGTATCATGTCGCACCCTCGCCATTCAATCCGGCGTCGTGCTACATAACGGTCGATCTTCATGAACTCAATAACAACAAGCCGTATGCTTTCAAGACCGACAATTACGGGAAGACCTGGACTTCTATTTCGAACGGCTTCCCGGAAGGATTTCCGGTCCATGTAGTCCGCGAAGATCCGAACGATCGCGGATTCCTCGTGGCCGGAACGGATAACGGCTTGTTCTATTCGAATGACGATGGAAGTCATTGGACGCCGCTGAAAAGCAATTTCCCGACGGCATGTGTTTACGATCTCGAGTTCCAGAAGCAGACTCATGACCTCGTGGTTGCTACTCACGGTAACGGTATCTACGTGCTCGACAACATTACGCCGCTTGAACAGCTGAACGGCAGTATACTGGACCAGAAATTCCACCTTTTCTCGACAATTCCTGCCTACATGTATCATATGACTTACATGGACGGTTACAACAATCTCAGCACTTTCATGGCCCCCAATCAGCCGTACGGAGTGATGATAGATTACTTTCTGAAAGACACGTTGAGCATGAATCCGATGGATCGGAAACAGCACAAGACTCCGGTGGAAGTTCAGATAACCGATGACGCGGGTAATCACGTTGCAACCTTGTACGGTCCGGACAAGAAAGGCATCAACAGACTTGTCTGGAATATGCGTTACCAGGGAGCGACTCCGTTGACCATTGATCCAAAGATGGCCGCAAGAGAGAATCCGTATAACACGCGTGGACCTATGGTCACACCGGGCACCTACAAGATAAAGGTGACTGCCGCAGGTAAAACGGAAACCGTCGACGCGAAGCTTCTTCCTGATCCGCGATTCACCGTACCGGCGGACTACTTCACGTCCACAGCTACGAACGGCCTGGTCGTCGTCAACAGCGTGAGTGCGGTTAACGACATGCTGAACCGGATCAAGAATATCGACGACCAGATGGCTACCATAAGAAAGGCCCTCGAGACCGACAAGCAAGGTATGGAGTCTGGAAAGTACAAGAGCGTCATGAGCCAGATGAAGGAAATCGAAAAGAAGCTTTCGGTGCTGCAGGATACAGTCTACACCAAAGGTATACAGCACAGTGTGGTAGAGGATGACATACATGGTTTCACGCATCTTCAGGAAAGACTGCGGAGTCTTATGTATGGTTTTTACTCGCCGTACAACGGTGTGCCGACACCCGTGACGATGGCCACTATTCAGTTGCTGACGGGGCAGCTGGATAATGTTCTGTCGCAGTTCAATGGTGTACTGACTACTGACATACCGGCATTCAACAAGGTTGCGCAGACTGAAGGTGTACCGACACTATTCGGAGGTCCGACGATCAGCGTAAAGAAATGAGGATGCAGGTCTCAGATACAAGGAAATAAGAGAGACAGGCGGAGATGTGGAAACGCATTTCCGCCTGTTTTTAGCACTAAGTGTGCTTCAGAATCAGTGTTATGTTACCTCGCGTATGTCTGGGCACCGCAAAGCTGAACCTAACGTCGACCGGCTTGCTTGAGCTTCGGATCATCTTCGATGCGGCCCCCTCCTGTTTCCGTTGAAGGTGTCATTCTCTCCGGTCCGAATTGACACAGGATCATTCCTTCGGTCTGGCTGATGAGTCAATAGATTCCTTCGCGCTCGGCAATGCGAAACATTTGTTCCACACAGTCCTAAAGCAAAATTGATTTAGCTTCATAACCTGTGTGCGATTCCTTGAGTGTTGTCGGAGTTTGCTTTAGTCCTGGAGACCTCCTAAATTTCTTCGTCCGTTAGGGGTGCCATCCACCCGAAAAAGGATGGCTGAGATAAAACCCTACGAACCTGATCTGGGTAATGCCAGCGGAGGAAAATGGACGTGGCTTCTCGCATACCGTTTCTGTTTTTGACTGCTGGTTTTTCCCTTCAGTCACAATGAGGAACGGTTTCTTAGTTTCAGGAGAAGTCATGAGAAATAGATTTGTTACTGCCTTCTTTTTACTCTCGATGGCGGTAGTCGCACGAGCTCAACAATCTGGTAGCATCCGCGGGTCGGTGATTGACTCGACCGACCGGGCTCCAATCATTCACGCATACATCAAAGTCCTTCCTGATGGGGATACAGCCACAACTGGTAATGACGGTGCGTTCGTAGTAGGAACGCCAAGACCTGGTACTTATGGAATTGAGATCAAAGCAGCAGGCTACGAAAACATGTATATTCGGACCAAAGTGCCGGGCCCACAATTAACGGTGGCTTTGGCACGTAAGACATTTCATCTCAAGCCAATTTTAGTCACAGCGCAGATTGCCCAGGAGCGCAGGTCTCCCGTCACGTTCAGCAACCTTAATGCAAGAACAATCAAGGAGCAATACGCAGTCCAGGATGTCCCGGTGCTGCTCTCCCAACTTCCGTCCATCACCGAGTATTCGGAAAACGGCGAAGGAATCGGGTACTCCTACATCACCATGCGCGGTTTCGACCAGCGGCGGATATCGATAATGGTCAACGGAATCCCGCAGAACGACCCGGAGGACCACAACGTCTACTGGATCGACATGCCGGACCTCCAGTCGAATGCGACCATGATACAGGTGCAGCGAGGAGCTGGAAATGAATTCTACGGTGCGCCAGCGATCGGCGGTTCTATTAACGTTGAGACTACAGGTCTCGGCATGAATAGAGAGCTAAGCTTTTCACTCGGTGCCGGTTCGACCGGGCAATCTCCCAACGGTTCTCTTATGAACCAGCTCTTCGGCACCGGTATGACGAGGCGATACTCTGCTACATTCGGCTCGGGGCTCATCGACGGAAAATACACCTTCTATGGCCACCTCGCACAGAACCAGACCGACGGTTACAGGCAAAATTCATGGGTGCATCTGGACAGCTATTTCTTCACGGCCTCACGTTACGACAAAGACGCCACGACGACGATAAATCTTTACGGCGGGCCGATCTCTGACGGGCTTTCATACCTCGGGCTCCCGCAGTTCGTAGCCCTCAGCAAGAATCTACGGACTTCCAACTGGGCCGACTGGAATACCGACAGTTCGATGGTCAATTATTCTCCCATCATGAAGATGATCGTCTCGGGCAACGGTAAGGATACGGTCTACGCTGTGCCGAGGAGACCGACTGAAATCGAGAACTTCTCACAGCCGCATTTCAGCCTTCTTAACGAATGGCACATCTCCCCTTCTTTCACGTTGAACAATTCCCTTTTCCTCATTATCGGAAAAGGCTTTTACAATTATGACGGTTCGTGGGCAGACACGAACTACTTCAGGATTACGTCCCAGTATGGATTTCATCCGACGGCAAACCCGAGCTACTCGCTCATCCATGCTTATGTCGGCGAGAGTCAGTATGGATGGATACCGCGGTTAACGATCAAACACGATGACGGCACGCTCGTCCTCGGTGCGGAACTCGACCAGAACGTTTCAGATCACTGGCAGACGATCGAGTGGGCCCAGAATCTTCCTACCGGGCTTGGCGCGGGTTACCGTTTCAATCAATGGCGCGCAAGGACGGATGTCGCCACACTGTACGGCAATGAAATGTACGACCTCTCTTCGAAGGCGACGCTGATGCTGTCACTTGAGTATGAATTCAAACAGTACGACTTCTATTACGAGAAATTTGTCGGCAATCAGTTCATCGTTCCTTATCATTTCCTGAATCCCCGTATAGGTATTAATTACAACCTTAGCTCAACATCGAACATATACTTCAGCGTGAGCCAGACATCGAGAGAGCCTCAGCTTTCGAGTTTGTATAATGCGGATGAATCGAGCGGAGGTGCTACTCCGGAATTCGCCTTAAATCCGAACGGCACTTACAACTTCGGCAATCCTCTAATAAAGCCGGAAACTCTCAACGACTTCGAGCTGGGTTATCATTTCAGGAACAGCCGGTACAGAGCCGGCGTAAGCGCGTACTGGATGGAATTCTACAACGAGCTGGTTTCGAACGGGCTTCTGGATCAATACGGACAGCCGATCACGGGCAACGCCAAGAGAACCCGTCACGTGGGGCTGGAACTGGATGGCAACGCCATCGTAACCCCGAATTTCTCGTTGTACGGGAACGTGTCTTTCAGCAGCAACAAGCTCGTTGATTACACCAGCTATATCGATACGCTCGGCAACCCGGTGCCCGGAGGGATATCTCTCAACGGGAACACCATATCCGGTTTTCCCGGATTCCTCGGCAACATCAGAGCAACCTACGCCATCGGAGGTTTCTCATTCATACTTCTCGGACAGTATGTAGGTTCGCAATATACCGACAACTTCAATCTTGTATCGAGGAAGCTCAGCCCGTATTTTGTGGCCAATGCCTGGGTGTCTTACAGGCTTGAGCATTTTCTCTCGGCCTCTTCGGTCGATTTCAAACTTTATGTGAACAACCTGCTTGACAGACTGTACATTCCTCACGGCGAAGGGATTTACTTCTACCCAGCCGCAACGAGGTACTTTTATCTGAGTTGCACAATTAACCTTTGACAGCTTGAATTTCGAAAACTTCACTTTAGTCTTCTGTAACGGAGATCCTCCGCGCGGGGCGAGGCTGAGGAATCTCGTTGGAAATCCGGCGCGCGTCGTCTGTGCCGACGGCGGCGCCCGGAAGGCCATGGCTGCAGGATTCTCACCTGACCTGGTCGTGGGTGATCTGGATTCCCTTGACGAGAGGAGCGATCTTCCCGCGGGCGTCGAGATTGTCAGGGTTCCTGACCAGGATAACACGGATTTCGAGAAGACACTCGACCTGATGCTTTCGCGCGGGCTGGACAGGTTTCTCGTAACAGCGTTCTCAGGAGGAAGAATAGATCAGACCCTGGCGAATATTCAGATAGCTTACGAGTATGCAGCCAGGTGCACAATCGCGCTCGCAGACGACCACTTCCTGCTCTTCCCTGTTACGGGTTCATTTGAATCGGAATTCCCGGTCGGTTCAACTGTTTCAATAATTTCGATGACGGATGAAAGTCTCGTGAGCGCATCGGGGCTTGCCTACGGTCTAAATCGCTCGGTGCTGCCGAAAGGCGGGCACGCGGTCAGCAATAGATCTGTCAGCATGCTTATTTCAGTGACCGTACACAGTGGCGGGATATTGCTGATGGTGAACGACGCATGACCGCGCATCTATCCGTCATCGACTGGTCTGTCATAATCATCTATTTTGCGTCGGTGGTCTTCGTCGGCTTCCGCGCGTCGAGAAAGGCCCGTTCACACCTCGATGAATACCTTGTTGCGGGCAGAAGCATCACGCTTCCCGTATTCGTGGCAACCCTTGTCTCGACTTGGTACGGCGGCATATTGGGCGTGGGGGAATTTTCATACAAATACGGAATTTCAAACTGGTTCATCTTCGGTGTACCATACTACCTGTTTGCGGTAGTCTTCGCAATATTCCTGGCGCCGCGCGTACACGACGCGAAGCTGCATACCATACCAGACAAGCTGAGGGAGACCTTCGGCGACCGGACCGCCAACATGGGAGCGTTCCTGACGCTTTTCATCGTCACACCCGCTCCCTATGTACTGATGATAGGCATTCTCGTCGAGATGATGTTCGGCTGGAGCCTGGCCGCGTCCGTTATATTCACTACCGTTGTATCGATTGCCTATCTCTATGCCGGCGGCCTTCACTCCGATGTAAGGACGAACAGCGTCGAGTTCATTATGATGTACATCGGCTTCAGCGTGATACTTCCATACTGTTACATCCACTATGGCGGACTTTCGTTCATCGAATCGCACGTCCCGCCGGGACACCTCACACTGACCGGCGGGAATTCATGGCAGTACATCATTGCCTGGTTTTTCATAGCGAGCCTTACGCTGGTAGATCCGGTCTTTCACCAGAGATGTTACGCGGCCAAATCAGGCAAAGTCGCGAGGAACGGAATCTTAGTCTCTACGCTTTTCTGGCTTTTCTTCGATTTCATGACATCGACCACCGGACTATATGCCCGGGCGATTCTCCCTCATCTCAGCCAGCCGGTGATGTCCTATCCGGCACTTGCAGAAGTCGTCCTTCCGAGTTTCGTGAAAGGCCTCTTCTATGTCGGGATGCTTGCCTCCATCATGGCAAGCCTCGAGAGCCTTACGTTCGTCTCCGCTGTAACCATCGGGAAGGATCTCCTGTTTCGTCTTCTCCATGGCGACCCTGATAGCCCCGACGCGGGCAAAAGAACTATGAGGTACTCTCAAATAGGTATCTTTGTGACGGCAGTGATATCCGTTGTGTTGGCTCTTCTAATCCCCTCCGTCATACAAATCTGGTACGATCTTGGGACTGTGTTTATCCCAGGGCTTCTAATTCCATTGATGACAAGCTATTTCCCTCGGCTCCAGGTGTCGTCTCGATATACGTTTCTGTCGATGACGTTCGGCTGGGTCACTTCCCTGATATGGCTGCTGACCGGCTTCTTTGAAGGCGCGTCCACAAGAGGAGGATATCTTTTGAACATGCAGCCTATGTATCCCGGTCTGCTCCTTTCACTGATGTTTTACCTGCTGGGGCTGTCGGGCAGGCGTAGGGCGGCCGCTTCAACTTCCGCCCGGCTGTCAGAAGCGCATGCTGAAGTTGACGGCGACGACAGTGTGTGATTGTACCATTCCCAAGTTTGGCGAAACGTCGAATCCCGAGAGCTCGGCGTCCACGTACGCATCAAGCATTGAAAGCAGGTAAGTACCTGCGATGTACCAGGCGTAGGAATCGCGCTGGTCCTGGGCCGAGTTTCGCAGGTTAATGAGCGTGGTGATACTCAGGACGTTGGGGTCAGAGGATGTGACGGGCGCGTTTGCGGCTATTGAGTCGGTAGTCTCCTGCCGGTAGCCCTGGTACACTTTGTTGTTGGCTATCCATTCGTACACGAAGAAGCCCTGGAGTCCCCAGACTATCGGAAGCTTCCAGTAACTTCCGTTGTAGATCTGTCCCCCGCCAGGAAAAACTGAGAATAGAACGGCAGCCAGCGGAGACTTCCTTTCGTGCGTCCCCGAAATTGTATCGGCAACCTGAGGGGTCGGATTGCCGGAAGTATCGACGGCAATTTTCTGGATGCCCAGCTGCTCTCCGAGTGCAAGCCTGCTTCCTGAGGCACTTAAAAATGGGACCGGGCCGGTCTGGGCAAAGCATAAACCGGCGCTGGAAAAGAATAAGAATGCTAATACTGCAAAACCGATTCCCCGGGAGGCCGGATTACTACTTTCGGGCAATGATGTCTATCTCTATCGAAGCATCTTTAGGGAGTGAGGAGACTTCAACCGTGGTTCTGGCGGGAAGGTTCTCTTTGAAATATTCAGCATAAACCCTGTTGAATTCCGGGAAGTCCTTCATGTTACGCAGGTAGACGGTCGTCTTCACAACGTTTGCGAGCGTACACCCTGAGGTTTCGAGAATTGCCTTTATGTTCCCGAGAACCTGATGAGTCTGAGGAGCGAGTCCTTCGACGAGCTCACCCGTATCGGGCTTCAGCGCTATCTGGCCTGATAGGAATAGGAATCCGTCGGTTTCGATCCCCTGTGAGTACGGACCGATTGGTTCAGGCGCGTTCTTTGTGTAAAGCTTCTTCATTTCTCACTCCCTTTGATCCTGCAGTATGAGCTCGACCAGGCGGCTTAGGTCATCGTCATTGTAGAATTGAATCTTGATCTCTCCATTGTCTGAGTCGCTATAAACTATCTTAACCTGTGTGCCTAAGTGGCTTCTGAGCTTATCGATTATGTCGAGTAGCGCCGGATCGTTGGAAGTAGATTTGACGGAATCCTTGTGCGCCTGCGCCGCACCGCCGTTTCCCTTCTTTCCCTCTCGACCGAGGAGTTGCCTTACCTCCTTTTCGACTTGCCTGACACTGAGGTTGTGGCGCATTATCTTATTGAAAAGTCGCGATCTTTCGATTTCATCATCAATTGCAAGAAGTGCCCTGGCATGGCCGGCCGAAATATCTCCCTCTATGAGGCTCTTCTGAATTTCCGCAGGTAGCTTGAGAAGACGAAGGAAGTTTGCAACAGTAGCCCGGTCCTTTCCGACACGCTCGGCGACCTGCTCTTGTGTCAGGCCGCATTCATCCAACAGGCGCTGGTAACCAGCCGCAACTTCGATCGCATTGAGATCTTCGCGCTGAAGATTCTCAGTAAGGGCAAGTTCCAGCATCTTAGTATCAGAATCTACCTGGAGCACATACGCGGGTATTTCGCTGTAACCCAACTCCGTTACCGCTCTGAAGCGCCTTTCGCCAGAAACGAGCTCGAACATTCCTTCTTCGACCCGTCTGACAGTGATTGGCTGTACTAATCCATTCTCATGTATCGATTTCTTCAGTTCCTCAAGAGGCTCACGACCGAAATCTTTTCTTGGTTGGAACTTGTTGGCGCGGATCCGGGCGATAGATATCTTTGATATCGAATTTACCGAAGGCTGGTGAGACACGGATGCGGGAGGTGCCTCGTATTGTTGTTCGGAATCCCTTTTAATAAGCGCATCCAAGCCCCTGCCGAGACGGACGTTAGATTTCATGTGGTCCCATTCTCTCTATCACTGACGTGAGCTTTCTCCTCCTTCGGAGACTGTGGGACATCCCGATCAGTTAACGGTTTAGAGTTCCTTTCCATCAACTCCTTAGCGAGCTCCATGTAGTGCTTTGCTCCGAGCGAAGCGGCGTCGTACAGTATGATCGGCTTCCCGAAGCTCTGTGCTTCACTCAGCCGAACATTGCGTCCGATAACTGTCTTGAAAACTCGCTGGTCAAAGTAACGTCGAACTTCCTCGACTACCTGATTAGAGAGTTTCAGTCTGGAGTCATACATGGTGAGAAGAACACCTTCGAGCTCAAGATTCGCATTGAGACTTCGTTTCACCCTGGAAATCGTGTTAAGGAGCTGACCGAGTCCCTCAAGCGCAAAATACTCCGTTTGTACAGGCACCAGGACGCTGTCGGCCGAGACGAGCGCGTTAACGGTAAGGAGGCCGAGTGAAGGAGGGCAATCGATGAAGATGAAGTCGAACTCATCCTTGATCTTTGTTAGGGCATTCTTGAGGAGCGATTCCCTGTTCTCGATGTCGACAAGCTCTATCTCCGCTCCGACCAGGTTAATGTCCGAAGGCATCACTTTCAGGTATGATAACTCCGTCTCTTTAATTGAACTCGACGGCTCCGCCGACCCGATGAGTATATCATAGGTGCTTAGGTGCTCTTTTTCCTTGTCGAACCCGAGTGCGCTTGTAGCATTTGACTGGGGATCTATGTCCACAAGGAGGACCTTGCGCTCCATAGCGGCGATGCACGCGGAAACATTGACGGTCGTCGTCGTTTTCCCGACGCCGCCCTTCTGATTTGCTATAGCTACTATCTTTCCCATAGGGTTAAGCCGCTATTTCAATACCTTCATTAAGTACATTCTTTTGCAATGAATATAAATTTAGTTGCACAAAACTTCAATCAGAACTCCTCAATTGATTGTATGTCTGTGTGTGAATATATTCATTCAAATCAGGTCGTGACAATGAGAACAATCATCTTTCTTCTACTTCTTCTCGGGGCACTTGCCTTCTTCAGTGTGAACGTAAAGAGGCTGGTCGGCTATCTGAAAGTCGGTAAGGGCGAGAATAGGACCGACAACCTCCCTGCTCGGCTGAGGAATATCGTTTCGATCGTGTTCGGTCAGAGGAAACTCCTTCGCGAGCCCGCCGCAGGATGGATGCATTTCTTCATATTCTGGGGGTTTGTGATCCTCCTGACAGCAATTTTGGAGAGCCTTCTTCAAGGATTAGGGAAGAATCTCTCATTTGCATTTCTCGGGGTCTTCTACGGTCCACTGGTTTTTGCGCAGGATACAATGGGGCTGCTTGTCGTCCTGTCAATTCTGTTCGCCCTCTTTCGCAGGAACATCTTGCGTGTGAAGCGGCTTCAGGGTGACAGGCACTCCAGGTTCGATGCCAACCTGATCCTCACGCTGATTCTCCTGATCATGGTATCGATGTTTCTTCAGAATGCGGTTCATATTGCTCTTGAGAAGTCGACGCCAGGTGCGGGCGATACTCTGGATGCCGGATGGAGGTACATCTCGTCCGCCATTTCAATGCTCTTCCTTGGTTACGGCCAAGGGACCAAGGCGCTCTTGTTCGAGACGTTCTGGTGGTCCCATGTCGTCCTGGTCCTCGGTTTTTTGAATTACCTTCCCTATTCCAAGCACTTGCATATAGTCTCATCCACTTTCAATGTCTATTTCTCCAGCCTGCGGCCCAAAGGCGAATTGAAGCCGCTTGATCTGGAAGCTGAGAACATAACAAGATTCGGAGCGGGCGATATCGAGGACCTGACCTGGAAGCAACTCCTCGACGGCTATACTTGCACTGAATGTGGAAGATGCGACTCGGTCTGTCCGGCCAATCTCACGGGCAAGCCGCTTTCGCCTCGAAAGATCATCACCGATATCCGGAAACGCACGATGGAAAAGGCTCCTGCCATGCTCGTAAACAGCGACCCCGGCGGAAAGATGCTGGTCGACGGGTACGTTAGCGAAGATGAGCTGTGGTCCTGTACGACGTGTCGCGCCTGCGTGGAAGAATGCCCGGTGACCATCGAGCATGTCGATTCTATTATCGACATGCGGAGGTATTTGGTCTTGAATGAATCGCGTTTCCCTCCCGAACTCGCGGCCGCGTACAAGAACCTCGAGAATAATTATACAGTCTGGGCGTTCAACTGGAGAGACAGGGCGAAGTGGGCCGAAGGCTATGATGTCCCGATAGCAGCAAATTTAAATGATGAGTTCGATGTGCTATATTGGGTCGGATGCGCAGGGAGTTTCGACATGAGGTACCAGAAGGTCGCACGAGCTTTCGTCCAATTAATGAAATTGGCTAATGTGAAATTCGCGATTCTGGGTAATGAAGAAAAATGCACCGGAGATCCTGCTCGCAGAAGCGGCAATGAATATCTTGCCCAGACGCTGATTAAGGAGAATATCGAAACGCTTAACAAACATAAAGTTAAGAAGATTGTTGCAACCTGTCCGCATTGCTTCAACACTCTTAAGAACGAGTACCCGGATTTTGGCGGGAAGTACGAGGTCGTTCACCACACTCGGTTCATAAAAGAACTCCTCGAGTCTGGAAGGTTGACGACGACCTCTTCGCTGAAAGCGCGCATCGCTTATCACGATTCGTGCTACATCGGAAGGTACAACGGGATTTTCGATGAGCCGAGGGAAATAATAGGAAAGTTGGACGGGGCTGAGCTTGTCGAGATGAAGGGTGAAAAAAACCGA
>JAJZNW010000008.1 GCA_021811615.1 Bacteroidota bacterium | reverse complement strand
TAAAGAAATTGCCAATAAGCTCCGCCTTTCCCCTTACACGGTGAAGAGCCACGTCCATAACATACTTGAGAAGCTCCTTCTTCGCTCCCGTGTTCAGATCGCACAATATGCGTTGACCAACGCGGAAGTGATGAAGGCGGACGAAGAAATCTCCTTCATCGACGAGTAATCCCGCACTAAGCATAGTCAAACGACAGTCTAACGACAAAATTCGCTTGATTTAGAATTGGGGAGTGGCAATATTTTAGTGAGAAAGGGTTGTAAAACGAAGAAAATTCGAATACTCATTGTGGAAGACAATCGGCTTCTGCGCGAGGGTATCATGGCGATGCTCAAAAAGGAGGCCGATTTTAAAGTCTTGGCGGGCTTTGGGGATTGTGTGAAGGCCTTGCAGAGTATCCGTGAATCGAAACCTGATGTGGTGCTTCTTGATCTTGGCCTGAGGAATCAAAGCAGTCTTCAATTAGTGAAGGCGATTAAGAACGATTCCCTGCCGGTAAAGATAATCGCGATGGACCTGATCCCGGCACAGGCAGACGTCATCGAGTTTGTGAAAGCGGGAGTATCCGGGTTCATCATCAAGGATGCAACGACTCACGATTTTCTGCAGACAATTCGAGCGATTGCCGGGGGGGAAACAATTCTTCCACCCGTCATGGCTGGAACTCTCTTTTCTCAGATCATCGAGTATGCCCTGAATAGGAAAAAGACATCCGTAATACTTGAATCGGTGCGGTTGACAAGACGTGAACGCGATGTCGTCGAATTAATTGCCGAGGGTCAATCCAATAAGGAAATTGCTCAGCGCCTCCATCTGTCAATCTACACGGTTAAAAGTCACGTCCATAACATTCTTGAGAAACTTGCGCTGCACACCCGGCTGCAGATTGCCAGTCATGCTCACGATGCCGACGACCGTAAAAGTGCAGTCGATTCGGTTTCGTTGATAGGGGATTGATTCCCCGCCCACCCCTCCCGCTGTGCGGGAGATCAGCTCACCCCAAAGATGTAATTCCTTTTTCGCTCCCTTGAACGATTGATTTGCCACTCCGGTCTTTGCAGCTTTCACCATGAGAATGAGAAAAATACGAATGCTGCTCATCGAAGATAACCGCCTCCTCCGGGAAGGAATCCTGGGTATGCTGAAGAAGGAGCGGGATATCTATGTCGTTGCCGCGTCCGGAAACAGGGCAAACACAGTCCTCAAGATTCACCGGCTGAAACCGAATGTGATTCTGTTGGATTTGGGTCTGCGAAGTCAAAACAGTCTGCGCGTGGTCGAGTCGGCGAAGATAGAGTTTCCCAACACGAAGGTGATTGTTATGGATCTTGCTCCGGTTCCGGCAGATATCGTTCAATATGTGAAAGCCGGGGCATCGGGCTTCATCCTTAAAGACACATCGGCTGAAGAGTTTCTGACAACTATACGGGCTGTTTCAGAACGCAAAAAAGTTGTCCTGCCTCAATTGCCTACCTCTCTTTTTTCTCAGATCATTGAGCACGCGGTCAATGGTGGAAGGACAAAGCTGAGAGGCGCGTTTCGGATGACGAAACGCGAACTGGACGTCATTACGCTTATCGGTGGAGGCTTGACAAACCGGGAGATCGGGCAAAGACTCCACGTCTCGGTTCCTGCCGTCAGGAGGCATGTTCACAACGCCATGGAAAAGCTCGCGTTGCACACGCGTTTGGAAGTTTCAAACTATTCTTTCCGCGACGAGACTATCAAGTCGATTGCCAGAAGCGTTTCTATGGTGGACAATTAGTTTCTTTATAAGAACCTCGACCTGGTCATGAAGCATGTTTCCTCCAATGGAAGACAGGCGGGTCGGGAATGTCGAAACGATGCATCGACGATATTGAAACTCAGGAAACAGTGCTGATCATTTTGGAAACGGTGAGTGATGTTCAAAGCAGAGGCAAGTTACTCCGTAGAACCCGCCGCAGGCAAATGCATCGCCGGAGCGCATCATGGGCCGGATGGAAGGAGTATCCGATCAGAAACGGGGACTCAACTGTATTCAAAGGTGTCGCAGACACAGACAAACGCTCCTGGATGGGAGACCGCGCGCCATGAATGGGCGAACCTGACATCTGCTGAATATTTGAGGCAAGCTGTTGGCCTGGTTATCGTCAAAAAGGCGACATGCTGAAATTAATTTTCCCCGGCCTAATGCTGGTCTGCATTGTTGGTGCAGCAAGTGCACAGTCGCAGCAGCGATCCACCACAGTTTACCCCACGTTCTCTGCGGGGCTTATTTGGTCGCCAATCGAGGATGGAAGCGTCACGCTCTCCGTTGACAAACTGGTGTATTTTCCGGGCGACACGGTTCGGCTTACAATTCGGCAAAACGACAGCATCGCGGCGTTTACCGTTACACCCATACTGCTCGACGGAGGAATAACGTTCAAATCCGTCGGCCCCCACACTTACTTCGCCGCCATTCCGGAGACTCTCATGCCGGGATCATATCATGTCAGCCTCATGGTGGTGGATGCCCAGGGGCGGCGCTTTGTTTATGCGACGAGTTGTGTCGTGGAGGTCGAAGAGTACCAGGCCGTTGAACGGCTCGATAAATACGTAAGCATTGGGCCCGAACCTGGCAGCAGGGATCAGCTGACGGCAGAAGTGCTCAACCGCGAACAAATACAAAACCTTCATGTGATTTTTCACCGCGACAGTATACGGGAGCACATGGGACCGCAGTTCCTCACTATCAGGACCACAGTACTGTCGAGAGAGGGAGCTACCGTGCAAACATACGTACGGCGTGTGATGACCTTTCGGAGCCGGGGAGGCCCGAACCGTGATCTTGCGATGTTCCTTCAATACCGTAAAGCCTACGGTGCGTATGCCGTAATCCGTCCGGAAGACCTCAGACAGGTGCAGGTGGAGGTGGACACCCTGCCTGATTGGTCGGTTGTAAAAGTCAGCATCGAACCAGATTACAGCATCACAATCGGCGAGGTCGACAAGTCCAATTCTGTGACGCGGTATTTCCGCGTTGAAGGGCCAGCGATAGAAATCGGGTTCACCCTCGGCATCCCCAAGGTTTTGTATGATACCGAAGCCAGGGATACCGTAGAGTACGGCAACACCAGTGCCATGATGCGGTTTTATTATTTCGACGGAACATTGGGACAACGGTTGCCTGTCAACCTTGGAATTGGAACTTTTGGTGTGAGCTCGCCGATCGATATCGGTGCCGGTCGGGGCGGTTTCGCCATGTCGGTATTCCTGGATGTCGTTGAGCTTATCCGGAGGATGGGTATCGGCCTGCCAATGCGGGTCAACGCGGGTCTGGAACTGGTCCCCTTTTTTCCCATAGACAGGCGATCGCGTATTTTGCTCAATGCCCAGCTCGGTTTGACGCTCTGAGTTTTCTTCACGCGCGTTCGCGTGGCCGGGGCTTCGGATGTTCGTTTCCTCCGAAAGCAATATTTCATCTCGCATGGTGTAAGTCTGTCTCCCACTCAAAGTCGGCGACAAAACTATTTCGTTAACAGGTGGATAGCTTCTAACCCCTCAGATGTAGTTCCGCTTTCATCCCACGGATGTATTCTCTGCCGGGATGACCAAGGATATACTCATATGAAAATGTTTGGGACTTGGTCCGCAGTTCGGACTCGGCTCCCAAAGAAGTTTAATACTAATATTCTGGAGGAGTTATGAAAAGAACAAAGGTTCGAACGCGATCTCTGGCGGAACACGCGGTAAGAGTCGCCGTCTTTACGTCTGTCTCGCTCGCGATGTTTCTTCTCGCGGCGTGTCAATCGAGCACGCCTTCGGGTCAACCCAGCTCGAGCACACTGACCGGTCCACAATCTCAAAACAGCCTGCTCATGAAAGCGTCAAGTCTTAGCGCATCGTCTGTTCCGCTGGGTTCAGTTTAGACTTTCGCAGTTCTTGGTGGGACGACGGTCACCAATGACGGTCCATCGCTCATCACCGGAGATCTGGGCGTCAGCCCGGGCACTGCAATCACCGGATTTCAACCGGCGCCAACAAACACGATCGTGGGTCCGGGGATAGTGACAGCGGGACTCGGGGTAGTAAACGGGACGACATATGCGGGAGGTCCTGTCGCGACTCTGGCCCATAATGATGCCGTCATCATGTACAATTACCTAATGGCCCAGGTGCCCGATACTACCTACTCGGGTGTCACTCAGCTGGATGGGCTCGTACTCAAGCCCGGCGTTTATAGGTTCGCGCCGTCTGCCAACTTGCAGGTGAATGGAACCCTCTATCTTGATTTCCAGGGGAACAGCGATGCCCTGTTCATTTTCCAGATGGGCACTACGCTTGTGACTATGGCCGGTTCAAACATCATCGCCATCAACAACAACAATCAGGCTTGCAGCGGTTCTAACGTTTATTGGGCCGTCGGTTCGTCCGCGACCATCGATGGCGCCAAGTTCGTAGGGACCGTCGTCGCAAATACGACCATTACAATGACCTCCGGCGCAAACGTGTCGGGTAGGATGTTGGCTTTGAATGGCGCGGTAACGATGATTACCGATACGATTGCAACTTGTGCCGGCTCCGGCGGCGGAACGGTTCCACCCAACCCCTGCAAAGATTTCGTCACTGGTGGTGGTTCGATCAAAGGGCCCTCCGGTGGAAAAGCTACATTCGGCGTCAGCGGTGGTATCAAGACCGGCAAGTTCTGGGGTCAACTCTCATACAAAGATCACGGCAGGAACGGTGTGATGGTTAAGAGCACCGCAGTTACTGGTTACGTCGTTATCAATCCCGTGACACGTCTGATCGAAGGTACTGCCAGGGTCAACGGTCATGGTTCTTTCACATACCAGGTTGTCGTCATTGACAATGGCGAGCCCGGCCGCAACGATAGCTTAAGTCTGGAACTCTCGAACGGTTACAGCGCTTCAGGCAATCTGAAGGGCGGCAATATCCAGATCCACACAAAATGTGGACCGTCGCGAGGCAACAACGGTAAAGAATACTATCATGATAAGGATGAGAAAGATGGAATTAGGAACTGCGACAATAGTGATCATCGCGATCAAACCCGCATAGAACATGCTTCCAAAGAAAGACGGGAATAGGAACCGCGACCATAATGATCATTGAAACTCTGGATCATTCATAGGTGTGCGCCTCGGTTAGCGGTCCGGGGCAAGTAAGAAAAGTATCGCTGAGGGGGGATCGCATGAAGATCCCCCCTTTTCTATAGGGAATATGGCATACAGGGTTCAGGGAGCAACAGACTATCAGGAAAGGAGCGGCGAAATGTGTACCTCAGGTAATTCACAGGAGAAGACGGAGCAATCCTTAGTATACCCCTTTGATTACCACAGGGGCGAAGACCACCGGCCGCAACGCGTGGGTTGCGGACAGGGTAGGGAGCTTCACAGCGATTTCGGTGGGGCCTGGTTAAACGCCGGTAAGCGATGGGACAGCGAGATCCTTCGGTCTTGCTGGTCGTTACGACAGTCTGGTGGTTGCTGTCATTAGGTTTCCTCATCCTCCGGGTGTAGCTCCCCTTTCATCCCTCGGAAGTATTCTCTGTCGAGCATATCAAGGATATACTTGTACCACAGTACTTGAAACCAGATCCGCAAGTCCGGGCTGGACTTTTCGAAATGAGCGCCTGTCGCCTGCTGTACTACAGGTCGGGCAAGATATTCAGCAGGATCTGAATGCAGTCGAGCGGCAGAAAGGAAGATATATAGTGAATCGACAACGATGTGAACGAAAATGGAAACGATCGATGGAGAGGAGGATGAATTATTGGAACAATTTATTGGAAGAATTGCTGGTCGGGATATCGGCTGAAAATAAAGGACTCGTCGGAATCGAGTGGTTGAACGCTTGCAGGTTCTACGATTCCCGGAGACGGCGATTTCACCGTCTTAGACTCGTAAACGACAACAAGAAAAGCTCTAGCACAAAGATTTATGCCCAACTGTACAGCCACTTCGGACGGGCGAACCAATTGCAGATGGGCGAGCTAATAAACGAAACCGGTCATGTTCATTGACCATAAGGAGGTTTTTATGAACACTCATACTACGAATTTGATCCGAAGGATACTTCGGACAATTATTTTAAGCAGGTACACTCGCTTGCTCGTTGTTGTACCGCTTGTTGTTTTAATGGCGCACACTACCGCTCTATCGCAACTATTGCCGGTAAATCTTGGGACCGCCGGGAATTACGTGATCCTCGCAAAAACGGGAGTCTCAACTACAGGTACCACCGCAGTCACCGGAAATATTGGACTCAGTCCGGCCGCCGCGTCGTTCATCACCGGATTTTCATTGATAGCCGATGCCACAGATGTATTCGCGACATCGAGCCTGGTGACCGGAAAGGTATACGCATCAGACTATTCAACCCCAACCCCCACTAACCTGACCACTGCAATTGGCGACATGGAAACCGCGTACACCGACGCCGCGGGACGAACACCGACACCTTCCGGAGCGTTCTTGAATGTAGGTGCCGGCGAAATAGGCGGGCAGACACTTGTCCCTGGGCTCTACAAATGGACCACCGGGGTTACGATATCCACGGATGTCACTCTCAGCGGCGGAGCAAATGATGTCTGGATCTTCCAGATAGCGGGAAACCTTTCCGAAGCCAACGGCGTGAAAGTCTTGATCGGCAGCGCGCAGGCCAAGAACATCTTCTGGCAGGTCGCCGGTCAGGTAACGATCGGAACAACAGCCGACTTCAAGGGAGTTATTTTGTGTCAAACGTTGATTGCCCTGAACAGCGGCGCAACTTTGGAAGGCAGAGCACTGGCACAGACCGCGGTTACATTGGACGCTAATGCCGTCACCGATCCCGGGGTGGCGACAGGAATTGCGAGCGTAGTAGCACCTAATGGATTTGCTCTCTCGCAGAACTATCCCAATCCATTCAATCCATCCACCACCATCCGTTACAGTCTTGAGAAGGCCGGTATGGTTTCGCTGAAGGTCTATAATGTGATTGGCCAGGAAGTCGCCACGCTTGTCAACGGTCTTCAACAGGCGGGCAGCTACAGCGTACCGTTCAATACCAAAGAGGGAAAAACCAGTCTCGCGAGCGGAGTATACTTCTACCGCCTGGATGCCGGCTCCTTCATTTCCATTAAGAAAATGATCCTCATGAAGTGAGTGGCGAATGAGATTATTCCATTTCTTTACGCGGGTTTCAAATAGACCAGTAAGACGTAATCATTTTAAAAAACAAGAGGAGACGCAAATGCGTACACTTAAAAACTATTCAAGGTGGCTTATGCCACTGCTACTGGTCATTACGATGGCCGGTTGTTGGGAGAACAGAGTCGGGATAACTTCTCCCCCAGTTATTACTACACCCACCGTAAGTTCCACAAACCCTGCTAATGTCGCTACGGGCGTGGCATTCAACCAGAAAATTGCGGCAACTTTCAGTGAAGCAATGGACTCTTCGACGATTACCACCGCAACATTTACCTTGATGCAGGGTACTTCGTTTGTATCAGGTACCGTGACTTATACAGGCACGACCGCAACTTTTGCACCGGCAAGCAACCTCGTGGCAAATACCGTTTACATAGCAACGATTACGACCGGGGCCAGGAATGTTGCGGGCAGTGGGTTGGCACGCAACTATGTATGGAGCTTCACGACGGGCGCGGCAGCGGCCGTCACTCCACCCACAGTGAGTTCTACAAATCCCGCTAATGCGGCGACATCTGTGCCTATTAATCAGAAGGTTTCCGCGACCTTCAGTAAGGCGATGGATGCTTCAACGATTACCGGCGCCACATTCATCGTAACGCAAGGTACAGCGCCCATTTCAGGTTTTGTGTCGTACTCCGGCACGACCGCGATTTTTGCACCGGCAAGCAACTTGGCGCCGAATACCGCGTATACGGCAACGATTACAACCGGGGCTAAGGATCTTGCGAGCAACGCATTGGCAAGCAACTATGTGTGGAGCTTCACGACAGGCGCAGTAGCACTCGTTACTCCGCCCACGGTAGATTCTACGGACCCTGCTAATGCCGCAACAAGCGTCGCTCTTAACCAGAAAGTCGCCGCAGTCTTCAGCAGGGCGATGGATGCCTCAACGATTACCACGGCAACATTTGCCTTAGCTCAAGGTTCAACGCCAGTTTCAGGCTTTGTCTCCTACTCCGGCTCAACGGCGGTTTTTGCACCTGCAAGCAACCTCACCGCAAATACCGTTTATACGGCAACGATTACAACGGGGGCCAAGGATCTTGCAGGCAACGCATTGGCAAGCAACTATGTATGGAGCTTCACGACAGGCGCGGCAGCGGTGGTCACTCCGCCTACCGTAATATCCACGAACCCTGTTAATGTCGCGACGGGTGTGGCTCTTAACCAGAATGTCGCCGCAACCTTCAGTAAGATGATGGACGCTTCAACTGTTACCACGGCAACATTTACCTTAATGCAAGGTTCATCGTTTGTCGCCGGTACTGTGTCTTACTCAGGCACGACAGCCACCTACGCGCCGGCAAACAACCTCCTGCCAAATACCGTGTACACAGCCACGATTACGACCGGGGCGAAGGACCTGGCGGGTAATTCATTGGCGAGCAACTATGTATGGAGTTTCACAACCATCATACCGTATACGGTAACACTGTCATCAAGTCCTGCGGCAGGCGGAACGACAAACGGAGGCGGTACATTTAATTCAGGCTCTTCGGTAACGGTAACCGCGACGCCCAACGCCGGATACGTATTCACCGACTGGACAGAAAACGCTGCTTCCGTATCTACTAATGCGACCTACACGTTCACATTAAGTGGAAACAGGACATTGGTAGCGAACTTTGCTGCAGTAGGTCCGACAGTAAATCTTGGAGCGGCAGCGACCTTCGGAGGCTTTGGAGGCAGCGCCGGTTTGACCAACCAGGGAATCAACACGGTGGTCAATGGAGATATCGGAACCACCGCTGCTTCGACTCTCGTAACCGGATTCCACGATTCAGGTGGAAACGTGTATACCGAAACGCCGCTTAATATCGGCGATGTGACCGGAGTGATAAACTGTGCACCCCCCGCTCCGGGCACCGCGGCGAAATTCGCGATAGCTCAGCAGGCGCTGTCCGATGCTACAACGGCATATAACTACCTTGCCGGGCTTCCGAGCGGCCCCGATCCGGGCGCCGGCGAGTTAGGTGGACTAGTCTTAGCCCCGGGTACCTACACGGCTGCCGCAGGAACGTTTAAGATAACCTCTGGTGATCTGACCCTTGACGCTCAGAATAACCCGAACGCTGTTTGGGTCTTCCAGATGGCAAAATCACTTACCGTAGGCCAGGCCGGACAACCGCGCAGCGTTATTCTGATAAACGGTGCTCAGGCTAAGAATGTATTCTGGCAGGTCGGCAGTGCCGCTACAATCAATGGCGCAGGCGGCGGTACCATGGTGGGAACCATAATATCCTATTCAGGAGTTACGTTCTCCACCGCCGGCAATGCGACTATAACGACGCTTGATGGCAGAGCCTTGAGCCTTAACGCTTCGGTCACACTGGTTAACACAGTCGTGAATGTGCCCTGATGCAAAAGGCATTAGTTATGAAGACGAGAAATGATCTGGTTGCTTTAATAGAAAAGATGGACAACATGATGTATGCGGCAGCCAGTATTGAAAAGAAAGTAATGGTGGGAGAGGCTGAGGTGAGGAGACCATGTCTCCTCACTCCTCCTTTCGGAACGAATCCAAGTAAGCGTGTTCCGCTGTTTCCAAAACCGGAAGCGGCAAAGACACTTCTGCCTGATGACGTAACAACTCAGCGTTTTGGATTAAACGAAAATTTCTATCACTTAGGAGGAATCTAAGATGAAAACAGTTTATTTAGGACTTGCATTGCTGCTTGTCATGGCCGTCGGCGTTACTCGCGCACAAACAGCAAAAAGCAGCTGGTCGGTCGGCCTGAGTCTGGTTTATCCCAGATATGAGGAAGTAAACATACAACCTCTGAATACTGATTATGGCGCACTCGTGTCACTTCAACGGAACTTCTCTGAGCACGTCGCATTGAGACTGGCAGGCGGCTATTCGCACCTTGAAGGGTCGTATAGCGGTGCGTCCGGCACCACAACTGAGAGAACAAACCTTTGGTCCGGCAATCTTGATTTGCTGTACTATCTGGTGCCATGCGAAGCGGTTTCACCGTATGTGTTTGCCGGGGTTGGGGCCATGGAAAGAATGTCGAGAAACCAGTATACCACAACTCTGGACGCGAATGCATTTGATGCCGAGTTCAACTATGGCGCCGGCGTCGAATGGAAATTTATTCCCGACTGGAGTCTGACGGGAGAGTTCGGCTATCATTCAACATACAACTCTGAGCTAGACGGCGCAGTTATGAGTTACGCGCTCGAGCCGAACGGACAGGATTCCTATTGGACACTCGGCCTTGGCATCAAGTTCTATTTCGGCAGCAAAGGCGAGTCGTCGGAGAGGTACTGGCATCCTTCTGCCGCTGTGTATCCCCAACAGAGAGACCTTACCGACTACAACAGAATTGAAGACATGATCAAGGAATACATCCCGAGAGAAGTCACCAAAGAAGTTGTGGTAGATAAGTATATCAAGATCCCGGCCGATGCCTGGTACTTGGAGGGCGTCAAGTTTGCGTTCAACCGTTCGGAACTTCTGCCGGAATCGTATTCGGTGCTTAACGATGCAGTGAAGCTTTTGATGAACAACCCCGATTTGAAAGTTGAGATCAAAGGGTACACGGATTCGATCGGGACTCCTATTTACAACGATACCCTTTCCTTGCAGAGAGCCAATGCGGTCAAGGCTTATCTCGTTTCGCAAGGCATAGCCTCAAGCCGGCTCAGGGCCGTTGGATACGGATTAACTGGTCCAGTTGCAACCAACGTCACTGCAGAAGGCAGAGAAATCAACAGGAGAGTCGAGTTCAGGGTCATTAAGTGACCGGAATTCATTAGAAAATGTGCTGAAGTCCCCGTGACAAAAGTTGCGGGGACTTTTGATTCAAGATTTACAAACCAGACCGAGTCATCCAGGTCCAAAACGATTCGACATGACTTGGCCATTGACATGAAACCATCACTGCACGGAGAATCGGAAATGCGAAGAATATATTTTACCATAGTGACTGCGGGACTCTTTGTTCTTCTCGCGGCGCCCCTGAAAGCCCAGGTACATCTCAATTTCAGTGTGAATATAAGCAGTCAGCCGGTTTGGGGCCCGGTGGGTTATGACAGGGTCCAATACTACTATTTGCCCGGTATAGACGCTTACTACAATGTACCAAGACGTGAATTTATCTACCGTGAAAGAGGGCGCTGGATTACTTCACGATACTTGCCTTACCGTTACCGTAATTACAATCTGTATCGCGGTTACAAAGTTGTGATTAATGAAGATAAGCCGTACCTGCATGACCGCGAGTATAGGCAGAAATACGGTTCGTTTAAGGATCGACACGATCAACAACCGATTCGTGATAGCCGGGATCCCAAATATTTTGTGAACAAAAACCATCCTGAACACAATAAGTGGCTGAAACAGCAAAAGCACGATAATGGGCAGCGGAAAGGACAAGGCAAGAGCAATAAACACGACAAAAGAAATAATCCGGACAAACACCGTCACCAGGACAATCAGGATCGGCAGCTGGGATCGTGAAGACTACAATTGCTGCAGAGATAGTTCGTATATGTGTTTGAAAGGGATTACAAATGGAAAAGCTGAGTATTAAAGGAAACTGGAATGAGCTTGCAGGCAAGCTCAAGCAAAAGTATGCCGACCTGACTGAAGATGATTTGCTCTTGAAGGAGGGCAAAGAGGAAGAGCTTCTCGGAAGACTTCAGCAAAAGCTTGGAAAAACCAAGGAAGAGATACATAAGCTGATCGAGAAACTGTGACGCAACAGGCGGGAGAAAAGTGATTGTGCGGCTAACGTGGTCGTGGCCGCAAAAGAAAAAACAGGATCAGGAACGACCTGATTGAAGCTTGAAATAAATGAAGTGCTAAATAAAAGGAGACATCGTTATGAAAAAGGGACTTTTATTCGGAATGGTTTTGAGTACAGTTGTGATCTTTGCGAAGCCGGTTGCAGCACAGGACCGCGGATTTGGGATCGGAATAATGTTTGGAGCACCAACGGGGTTGAGCGCAAAACTCTGGACGTCAAGAGTGAACGCCTTTGATTTCGGTCTCGGTTTGCCTTTGGGCAGCGAGAACGGAGGCAGCCGATTCCATTTTCATATGGATTACCTCTGGCACTCGTTCAACGTAATAAGTTCAACCGAAAGATTTCCTATCTATTACGGATTCGGCGGAAGGTACAACGGCGGCGGCAACGGTTATGATGGCTCATTTGGTATAAGAGGCGTAATTGGCATAGCCTGGTTCCCCCATTCAACTCCCATAGACATATTCGCCGAGTTAGCGCCGGTGCTTCAGCTTACCTCATCTATCGGCCTGGGTCTCGAGGGCGGCGTAGGCATAAGATACTTCTTCGAATGATAAGAACTAATTGTTGCAGGTTGTCAAAGGAAGTATGAGATGGAACTGTTTGACTTAGAACCGCTAATCCCTCCGGAAATTGCTCGGTTCAAAATGGAGCGGGATTCGGTACAGACTTTAAAGCAAAGATCCGGTTCCCGTTCATTTGGCATTGCCGCAGAAACTGCACAGCCCGTGTTGGTGCACATCAATTATCACAAAGGACCTTAGTGTCATGAAGACGACATCGATCGCATCGTTCATCGTCGCATCTGTGTTTTTAGTAGTCTATTTCCTGCTCTGCGGTGGAGAGTCGAGCGCCGGCATAGTCCTGCTCGGTTGGATGCTCATCGCAAGGAGGGCGCAGATTGCCCGGTGGGTGTCCGCAAAAGCGCACAGACTTACGTCGCCGATCAACCGCGCAAGAGCCGGACAAATTTCCCGGGAAGACTTTCAGCATGAGGCGATGCATCGCGACAATCAGACGCAAAGGAGACTAGCGAGATGAATAAGATAAACGGCGGAGGCATAGCCATCTTTTTTGTAACGGTCACAGCGCTCAATCGGTATCCCTGTTCCGGAGCGCTGCTTCATATCAACGCCTCTGACATGGAGATGAACTAATCGAGGTTACGACTATGCAAGAAACAAATATCGAAACCCGGCTTCACCCCGCCAATGCCGAGTTAAGCAGGCGAATCGCGGTACTGTTAGAAACACTCCTTGAAAAAGAGAAGACTGTGGAGGCGCTGCAGGATTCCGAGAAACGCTACCGGCGGCTCTTTGAATCAGCGAAGGACGGTATACTTATTCTCGATGCAGAAACCGGAAGTGTGGTTGACGTCAATCCTTTCCTGTTGCAGTTGCTCGGATATTCTTACGACGCCTTGATCGGAAGGTATATCTGGGAAATAGGCGTATTCAAAGACATTGCCGCATCCAAGGAAGCTTTCAAGATACTGCAGGATAACGAGTACATCCGTTACGAGGATTTGCCGCTGGAAGCGTTCGACGGGCGTCCCATAGCCGTGGAGTTTGTCAGCAATGTTTATCTCGTGGATCACAGGAAGGTGATCCAGTGCAATATCCGTGACATCACCGCTCGCAAGCGAGCCGAAGCCGAACACAAGCGTTTGATGGCTGCCGTAGAGCAGGTCGAGGACGCAATCGTCATGACCGATGCGAAAGGGATCATCCAGTTCGTGAACCTGGCCTTCGAGCGCACGACTGGCTACAGCCGGGAGGAGGCCGTCGGCAAGAGCCCACGTATCCTCAAGAGCGGTCAGCAGGACGAGTCATTTTACCGTGATCTTTGGGGTACTGTCTCCGGCGGCAGAACCTGGGTGGGCCGTATGGTCAATAAGCGCAAGGATGGAACTCTCTACACTGAGGAATCGACGGTTTCGCCTGTACGCGACGCTTCGGGCCGGATCGTCAACTACGTGGGTGTCCAACGGGACATCACCGAGGAACTTCGACTGGCGGCCCAGTCTCAGCAGGCCCGGAAGATGGAAGCGGTGGGACTGCTGGCGGGCGGCGTGGCCCACGATTACAATAATATGCTCGGTGTAATCCTCGGATATACGGAGATGGCTATGAACAAGGTGGAGGCTGCCCAGCCGCTGCACACAGACCTCCAGCACATTCTCAACGCCGCAAAACGCTCTGCGGACATAACACGGCAATTGCTGGCCTTTGCCCTCAAGGAGACAATCGTTCCCGTGGCGCTCGACTTGAACACGAACGTGGAGCGCATACTCGATATGCTCCGACGACTCATCCGTGAGGATATCAATCTGGCCTGGATGCCTGCGGTTGGCGAGTGTCCGGTCAAGATGGACCCCATCCAGGTTGAGCAGATACTGATGAATCTCTGCCTCAACGCCAGGGACGCAATCACCGGAGTCGGCAAGGTCACTATCGAAACGGGAAGCGTCGTCATTGACGAAGACTATTGTGCGAACCATCCCGGGTTCGTGCCGGGTAAGTATGTGCTCCTTGCCGTCAGTGACAATGGAGAGGGCATGGACAAAGAGGTACTCGACCACATTTTCGATCCGTTCTTCACCACGAAAGAGGTGGGGAAGGGGACCGGCCTCGGGCTGTCCATGGTGTATGGCATCGTCAGTCAGAACAACGGATTCATAAACGTCTACAGCGAACCGGGAGAGGGTACCACATTCAAAATTTACCTGCCGTGGTACGCCAACAAAGCTGTCGAAACCGGGACGGAAATAGCGGCAAAAATTCCTCCTTGCCTCGGCGAGACAGTCATGGTGGTCGAAGACGAGTTGTCGCTTTTGGTGATAGCCAGAACGATGCTTGAAAAATTAGGGTATAGTGTGCTGTCTGCAGGCTCGCCGGGTGAAGCAATCGGGCTGGCCGAAAAACACGCGGGCGAGATACGCCTTGTCATCACCGACGTAGTCATGCCGGAAATGAACGGCCGCGAACTGGCGGAACGATTGCACTCCCTCTACCCTGACATGAAAATTCTCTTCACATCGGGCTACACAGCCAATGTGATCGGCCACAAGGGTGTGCTGGACGAAGGCGTGAGCTTCATCCAGAAGCCATATTCTATGAAGGATTTGGCCGCCAAGGTGAGGGAAGCTTTGAGAGGAACGTGAGCAATGCGTACTGTCGAGAATATCAGGGAGCTATCGATGGAAAAGGAGGCTGGCCAAATGAATAAGAAACACAACAGAAGCATAGTAATCTTTTTTGTGATGGTCGCGGCGTTTCTCCTGCTATTCGGGGGGTTGGCCCTCGGAAGGGGAGCACCAAACGGCGCGATGAATGGAAGTCAGTGGACGGGAGGATCCTGCTTAATGTGGTTTACGATCCTGCTTGCTGCCGGTTTTTGTGTCTTGCTGGACCGCATGCTCTTCAAGAGAAAAGCTTAATCTGCCCGCTATGTATGAAAGTGCAATCTGAAGAACAAGAATGGAGGAAAAGTATGAAAGGCAACGACAAGGTACTGACTCTCCTTAATCAGCTCCTCGCTGAAGAGTTGACAGCAATCAACCAGTATATGGTGCATTCTGAAATGTGCGAGAATTGGGGCTATAATAAGCTCCACGCGGAAATCAGAAAACAGGCAATGGATGAAATGCACCATGCCGAGTGGCTCATCGAACGAATAATATTCTTTGAGGGTGCGCCGACGGTATCCAAACTTAACCGGATGAAAATCGGCAAGACCGTACTGGAAATGATCGACTACGACAACAGCGATGAACTTGATGCAGTCCGATCTTACAACGATGCAATCAAACTCGCTCGTTCAGTCGACGACCAGGGTACTGTCGACTTGCTTACAAGGATTCTCAAAATGGAAGAGGGCCACCAGGATTGGGATGAAATGCAGCTGGCCCAGGTCCAGCAGATGGGATTGGAGAACTACCTTGCCGATCAGACTGAAGGCGCGGCAATTTGATCCACAGGCAGCCGTGCCAAGCCCCCTGTGGGTTTGTCGGGCTATCGGTCCCGTCTTGATTTGCGCCCGGCCATTGGAGGTTGCGCGAGAAGGCCGGTTGCTGCTGCGCATTGAGTATTGAAGAAATTGAACATTAAACATAGAAGAGGAGAATTGACATGTTAACCATTATTGCCGTTGTTTTGATAGTGCTGTGGCTTCTTGGACTGCTTACTGCCCACACTATGGGTGGTTTCATTTACGTCCTGCTTGTAATTGCAATCATCATGATCTTAGTGAGAGTCATAAGTGGCCGGCGAGCGCTTTGAGCCTATGTCATGTCCCCCGACTTACTTTTTAGCGAGCAGCAGTCATGATCGAAGACAGAGTTTACTTTCTCGCTGGTTCATAAGGAAATATTGCGGTGCCATTTAGACAACTCCGTTCACTTCGATTGCCGGACACGGTTACCCTTCTTGGTCTTCTGTGTGTTTCTTTTTCGGTCTATTTTTCCTTCGAAGGGTTCTTAGTAATTGCATACGTCCTTATACTCGCGCAATTCGTGCTGGATTATTTCGATGGAAAGGTAGCAAGAGCAATTGGCGGTGGAAAGCTCGGTGTGTACCTGATAGTTTTTCGGACTTCATGGCAGTTGCTTCCTCGGTTGTGTTCGGTTGGTTCGCAGGGATAACCGGCATTGCGATGCTCATCGCCGGTTTTTTAAATATCGGCGCGGCGTCGATAAGATTGGCATATTTCACGGCATTTAAACAAAAGGGGTTCACAGGCATCCCGACTGTGTTGGCAGCGTCGGCAGTCTCTACGATTGCTTTCCTTGGACACCTGTTTGTCAGGGCGCATCTCGCCTGGTTTGTAGTTTTCTATTTTGTCTCGGCAGTTGCAATGATTTCTGATTTGAAACTTTAAAAAATATAATCGCATAAATTCATGACCGAACGAAATAATGTTCTTCGCGGAACGCACATCATACTTGTCGCGGCAGCAATTGTAATAATTATCGCAGGGATTAGTCTGGCGCAGTCGGTTATTATATTGGCCCTCGTCTCCGTGTTCCTTGCCTTGATAGGTATGCCTCCGGTACTCTGGCTCGAACGGAAGCGTGTCCCTTCAGTCGCTTCGGTGGCGATCGTGGTGTCCGTCATGATAATTGTCCTGCTGGTGATCGGCGTGGTAGTCGGGACATCTGTCAAAAGGTTTTCCGATGCTCTCCCTTTTTATCAGATGCGGATACAGGAACAAATCACTGCCGTTGAAGCGCTGCTCGCAAGCAAAGGTATCATAGGCGCCAACAAGGTGTTATTGGAGTATGTCAATCCGGGAACGATAATGAACCTTACCGCGGGTGTGTTTTACGGATTGAGCTCGGCACTCTCCAATATCGTCCTGATCCTTCTCACGGTCACTTTCATACTCCTTGAGGTGTCAAGCTTTCCTGTCAAACTTCGCGCAGTTCTCGGCAATCCGGAAGCTGTATTCCCGCGCTTCACCAGGTTTGCAGTCGACATCAGACGCTATCTTGTCATGTCGACTCTGATTAACCTCTTCGCGGGTATCTTGATATGGATATGGCTATCTATCCTCGGTGTCAAGTTTCCCATTCTTTGGGGCTTCCTTGTCTTTCTGCTTCATTACATACCCAACATCGGCTCCGTTATAGCCGCAATCCCCGCGGTTCTTCTCGCTCTTATCCAAACGGGAATAGGCAGCGCCGTTCTTGTGGCTGCCGGTTATCTTGTGGTTGGTTTCATAGTTGGCAATATCATCCAGCCGAAACTCATGGGGAGGAGGCTTGGCTTGTCCACGCTGGTCGTCTTCCTCTCGCTGATATTCTGGGGGAGCCTCCTCGGTTTAGTCGGCGCAGTTTTATGCATTCCCCTCACCATGACTCTGAAGTTTGCGTTTGAAAGCAATGAAGAGACGAAGTGGATCGGGGTCTTACTTGGCCCGGAGAAACCCGCTAAAGATGCAGATTCGGTGCCGAAGAAAAGGGAGCAAGCCCATGAAAAAAACGAAGTCTAAATACTCACAGACCGTTGACGGAAGACAACTCACGCCCGGCAAGATAGCGTTGCGCGCGAGTCTTGCAGTCGGAATCATCCTGCTCGTATCTGCACTTATCTTCGTCTTCCTTCCTCAAGTCTATCTCAACGGGCTTCTTGAGAGCCGGATCATTGATGCGTTTCAAAAGGCATATCCTGAGTATTCGTTGAAGATAGCCGGTGTCAATTTCAATATCTTGAAAAACCGTCTGGAATGTGATCCTATTTCGCTGACGAAAATAGACGGCACATTCTCGTGCAGAACCGGTGCTGTCTCAGTAGACGGGATCGGCTGGATGACACTCTACCGCGACAATTACATTTCTCCAAAAGTCGTTGCCGACGCTGCTTTGGATGCGCAAGACATTGTCATAAATTCCGAGAAATCACAAGATCAAATCCGATGTGGGCGGCTTCATTTGTCAATACCGGATTCGGAGATTGTCGCTGACGCGTTGGAATATCACCCCTCCATAACTGACGGGCAGTTCTTTGAAGAAAGCAGGTTCAGAAACACCAGATACCGTTTTGTTATACCCGAAATCAGTATGAACGGACTGGTGTACGCCGGACTGTTTCATGGAAATAACTTCCGTGCCCGTTCGATCAATATCCGGGATGTCTTCGTAGACATCCTTGTAAACATGGATAAGCCCTGGGATACCAAAGCCCCGAATCCACTGATGCCGAATGAGGGCTTGTCTTCGATGAAGGATACCATACGCGTAGACAGTCTGCAGATCGTGAACGGCCGGTTGAATTATAATGAGAGGTATGTCGTAGGTGTGGAGGCAGCGACGGTAACATTTGATAAGATGCAGGCGCTTGCCGTAGGAATAGTCAACCACACCGGCCGACGTGATACTATCGTTATCCGTGCACAGGGAAGGTTTATGAATGCCGCAACGATGAGACTTCTCATGTCCATTCCACTCGGATCGCCGCAATTTGCGTTCAGTTACAGCGGATCCGTCGGCGAAATGCAAGTGAGCAGTCTTAATGGATTTCTCGAAACAGCCGAACGTCACCGCATCAAATCGGGTATCCTCCATGGAGCGACTTTTAATACCCGGATGGCCGCTGAGTGATGAAATGTACGAATACCAGTATAACGATTTGATAAACAACAATTTTCGTGTTGTCGGTATTACGCTGAGGGGATTCGGCAAATCCGATAAACCTTACGGAGCGTATGATTACGATGTGCATGCATCGGACATAAGAAGGGTTTTAAAAATGCTGGATATAAAAGATGCCGTCCTCGGTGGCTTTTCCATGGGCGGAGCCATTGCTATTCGTTGTGGAGCGGAGGATAATGGATCTCGCGTTTCCAGGCTGGCTTTGTTGGGGGCAGCCGCCCCTATTTGGACACGGAGAAAGAATTTTCCATACAATCTCCCAAAAAGTGCGGTGGATGACATGATTCAATTGAACCATCGGGACCGGCCAAAGCTTCCATCCGATTTCGCAAAAATATTCTCCGCTGCTGAAACCTATTTGAATGAAGGGATCGGCAGCCGGTTGAATGGGATTTGTTTAAGTGCTTCTTCTCATGCAACGGCCCAGTGTTTAATCGCTTTGTGTGATACAGACCTGCGAACGGACCTGGCGGCGATAAAAATTCCGACGGTTATCATGCACGGCAGAAAAGACAGAATATGTTCATTTGATCCGGCTGGACAGATGAAAGCGGGCATCTCAAATTCACGCATCATTGCCTTCGAGAATTGCGGGCACAGCTTATTTCTGGAGGAAACCCACGAGTTTAATGCGGAGCCGATCAAATTTGCTGGAGAATAATGTGGTAAGCTCAGGAATCACGTTCGCCGAATACCTGCCGATCCGGCTGAAAGAAATCGGGGTGGGCCACCTCTTTGGCGGGCCGGTCAATGGCAAAAGCAAATCAACTTGATTAATATAAGACATGACCCAACCAGGAGCATAAATTCATGAAGGGGCTAAATGATGAAAACTATTTATCGGTGCCGGCATGACGAATACAAATGACGGGCGGCACCGTTCCATCCTGCAAAGAATTGCGCATCGGGCGATGATGGATAGAGGACTCCTTCCGGATTTCTCTCCCCAGGCGATGACCGAGCTTGACGGAATTCATGTGGCTGTCACAAAAATCGAAGGATCGACGCGTGATCTCAGGAATCTTCCATGGTGCTCCATCGATAACGACGATTCGCGCGATCTGGATCAGCTTACCGTCGCCGAAGCCATGACCGATGGAGCTGTAAAGATACTTGTCGCCATTGCCGATGTGGAAAGTGTCGTCACGAAGGAGTCGGCGCTTGACGATCATGCCAAGCACAACACCACCTCGGTCTATACCGCTGCGCAGATATTTCCGATGCTCCCGGAAAAGCTCTCGACCGATATTACATCTCTTAACTTTGAATCAGACCGCATCGCCATGGTCATTGAAATGGTTATTGGCGGGGATGGGTCGCTCAGGAGTTCCGATATATACAGAGCGGCGGTTCGTAATCGTGCAAAGCTTGCCTATAACAGTGTTGGCGTCTGGCTGGAAGGGAAGGGGCCGATGCCTGAGGATATCGGCAAAGTCAGCAGCCTCGACGAAAATCTCCGGCTCCAGTACCACGCAGCGCAAAAGCTGAAATCTCTCAGGCATGAGCACGGCGCGCTTGATCTCGACACAATAGAAACCCGCCCTGTATTTGAAGGAGACGTGATCAAGGACATGGAAGCCGAGAAAAGGAACGCTGCCAAAGATATCATAGAAGACTTCATGATTACAGCAAACGGTGTGACGGCAAGGTACCTCGCGGCCAAAAAGTTGCCGTCGCTGCGGCGCGTTGTCCGGACGCCGAAACGCTGGGATCGAATCGTCGAGCTTGCGTCGGAACTGAGTTTCACACTTCCTCAAGCGCCCGACTCGAAAGCACTGGATAAATTCCTGATATCCGCGAAAGCCGCCGATCCCGACCGTTTTCCCGATCTTTCTCTGAGCGTCATCAAGCTGTTGGGTGCCGGTGAATACACCGTGGAACTTCCGGGCGGGAGTTCTGCCGGCCATTTCGGCCTTGCGGTCAAAGATTATGCTCACTCCACGGCACCGAACCGCCGGTATCCCGATTTGATCACGCAGCGATTGGTGAAGGCAGCGATGGCGGATGGCTCCATGCCATATAAGGTCGATGAATTGGAGGCGCTCGCAAAACACTGCACAGAAAATGAGGACGCGGCGAAAAAAGTCGAACGGCTGGTGGAAAAGTCCGCGGCGGCAATAGTATTGGAGTCGAAGATAGGTGAACGGTTCGATGCGATCGTCACCGGTGCATCTGCCAAAGGAACGTGGGTCCGCCTTCTGCATCCGCCCGTCGAAGGAAAAGTGGTGAGCGGCTTCGAAGGCTTAGATGTCGGCCACAAATGCCGCGTAGAGTTACTGCACACGGATGTAGAGCGTGGATATATTGATTTCAAAAAGGTAGCATAAGAAGTCACATCTACTTCCTTTCATTCCCCAGACATGCGGTGAATGGGAGGGATGTAGCTCCCTTATCATCCCTTCGATCTATTGTACAGCGACACCATGGCCGCGTAAACTATGTAGGATTTAAAGAGACATTTTTCTGCATTGGTAGCAGGAGATGAAAAACATTTCGATCTATGTCAGAGAAAATCCGGGTTCCGATGCGAAGATGGATCTAAAACCGTCAAAGCGAGACATTTTTGAAAATGAGATGGTGCCGCACATGGCAGCATTATACAACTTTGCCCTTCGGACGACTAATCATTCCGACGACGCGAAGGACCTCGTCCAGGAAACGTACATGAGAGCGTATCGGTACTTAGACAAGTTTGAACCGGGTACGAATGCAAAGGCATGGTTGTTCCGAATAATGAAGAACACGTATATCAACCAATACCGGAAGGAATCAAAAGAACCAGCCAAAATTGATTACGATGACGTGAAAGATATTTACGTGAGCATCAAAGATTCCGTGGTTGATACAAACGATTTACAGGCAAGACTTTTTGGAAATCTATTCGAGGATGAAGTTGCAGAAGCATTACGTGATCTGCCGGAAGATTTTAGAACTGTCGTTATCTTGTGCGACATTGAAGGATATACCTATGAGGAAATTGGAGACTTTATAGAAATCCCTGTTGGGACTGTCAGGTCACGGCTTCACCGGGGAAGAAAGATACTGCGCTCCATCTTGAGAAGTTACGCGGTCGCACATGGCTTTAACGATTCTAAAGATGAAGTGATAGAAACTCATGCGCTGTCCATAAGTCGTGTTAGGACGAAGCAGATGACCTGAGGCGATTTGTACTACAGAACGGCCGGTCGAAAGCATCAAACAGGAGGAGACTTTCTGGTGAAGAAGAGGAAAAGGAAAATGCTGATCGCTATCATGGCGGTCGAAGCGCTTCAATTCATTCTCGTAGCGGTGTCTATAACAGGAACCACACCAATCGACGAGACGATCAGGAACGAGCTTATGGCGGGGGAAGGTGTGGTGTGGCTAAGCTTCTGGTTGTTTGTCGCTTGTTATGTCGCGGTTGATTTCATGCTCTTCACAACAAAAACGCAGTCCGAGTGCGGTGCCCGAAAGTGTAATCAAGACAAACAACAAAGGAGGCAAGTATGAAAGGCAATGACAAGGTACTCACAGTACTTAACCAGCTCATGTCCGAAGAGTTAACTGCCATCAACCAGTATTTGGTGCAATCATAGATATTATATTCGGACGCTTCGAGATTGTCGCTTAGATATTTATCAATCACACTTCCAATTCTTTCTTTTGTTAAACCCATACAATCTCTCCTTCAGCAGTCTGGTTTCTTATGCATTTGTTGATACTTAATGGGTTCATCATTTCTCAGTTATCGGTGACTTTATAAACAAGGCGATTCTTTTCGGAGTTTATCCGGGTCTACGTATTTGTATCCATCCTTGTTTTTCGATTCACGCAGAGAGTCGATCAGATGAACTCTATTGGCTTCGGTGGATAAGAGATATTCTGTCTCATCATATTTCGAATTGAGAATATTATCTCGACGACATCTCCCCGGTGAAGGTCTGGGGAGTTCACTTCAATACGCACTTCTTCGTTAACAACCACCTTTCTTCTCAATCCGTTTATCATCTTTCAGTCCCTCCTTTCCATCGCATTGTCAATATGCCTGAAATTAGTCGCGACGGGGTACTCTTTCAAGTTTTTTGCTTTGTCCGTCATTCTATGTTTCAAAGATGCCAATATCCGGTACCGTTTTGGTGATGCACGGTTCGTTTCGCTCTGTAAAGCACACGGAGAAAGGTCTTATTCTCTGTGTAACTCGGTGTTGTCTCGGTGGAACTTGGTGTACCATCCTTGTCCGAAGCACGTTTCAGCCGGGTTCCTAGAGATAATATCTGCTGCCAAAAACTGCAGCTTATTTCAGTTGCAACCGTATCTCAAGTGATGAATGTGGCGCGCGTTGAAAGCTCATTGATCTCCGCCATAGCGGATGCTCCTCTGGCGCATCGCAATCATTCCTTCATTCGATGATCGCAGATTACCCTTGATCATCTTGAAATAAGCTGATCGTCATTAATTGGAATGTCAATGCGGGAGCGGAAGGTGCATTAGCACATCGTTCGAACCGTTTATACAAGGATGTAGCTCCCTTTTCATCCCTTCGCACTATTTACCTCCCTCGCGTTTCTTTCTATGTTGGTTCAGTGAATCATTCCAGTGATCACAAGACGAGTTGTAGCCCAAACAGAGAGGCCTTGGATGAAACTGTCCACTATGTGTCCAATCATGGTTATTGCATTGGGTATCGATGCGGGATCTTGCCGCAAATTTGCGGCGTTTGTCGTCGGGGTGAACGGGTCCGGCGGGACCTATCCAGGATAACAAACGATTTCAAGGGAGGAGCAAAAAAATGATCCAGAAAGATTTGAACGACGAGAATAAGGAAATTAAGAACAAGGCGTACGAGCTCTACAAAAAACGCGGCTTTAAGGACGGCAATGATTTTGTCGATTGGCTTGAGGCGGAAAAGCAAATCGGAGAAAAATCCAGATCAAAGCGCAATAAACGGTCGAGGAGCCTTCTTTTTACTATAGTGGGATTATTGTGCGTTATCATCGCGATCCTGTTGATTATGCTTCTCACGAAAAGCCCTCAGGTGCAAGTATCCGAACAGAGCTCTGCTGCGCCGAAGGTCACGGTGCTTGTGCTCGACCCGAATCCCGATGAGAAGGTAGTCGCCTTTGGTGACACGTATTTCGGTTTCGATAAGTCCACGCTCAGCGAGGAAGCGAAGACGGTGCTGGACAGCAATGTGCAGGCCTTGAAGGATAACCCCGCAATAGACGTCCGTGTAGCAGGATATACCTCTGCCATGGGCACGGCAGAAGTCAATCAGAAATTAAGTGAAGAAAGAGCAAATGCCGTCAGGGACTATCTGATCACAAAGGGTATTGCGCCGGACAGAATTACTGTGATCGGGTATGGCAGGACAAGACCGGCGTTGTATGAAGCGACGCCCAGTGACGCAAACTCAAAGGCAGCGCAGGCGAACATGCGGGTTCTTTTTGAAGTTGTCGTGAAATAGGACGGTAAGGCCGACGCAATGGAGACATTAGATGGCAATGAGTTGAGCGTTAGGCAACCATGATGAAAGCCGAAACGGTTTTCTCATTTTGGCAGATATTGGCAATTGAACAGCCATCGAAAATGACTCCGTCGTTTTGTCACCGGCAATTGTACTCCGGTTCTCGCATCAACCAAAGGTAAAGCAAATGATTCTAGTCGAGCAAAGGAAATGAAAAACGCAAAACTATTGAGCCCCTACGAATTGGGTCGCATTGGACTCAAAAACAGAATCGTCATGTCTCCCATGACGCGCTCCCGCGCGATCGGTAATGTGCCAAACCAATTGATGGCGGAATATTATGAACAGCGTGCTGCTGCAGGACTTATCATCACCGAAGGGACCTCTCCTTCGCCGAACGGTCTCGGTTACACCCGCATTCCCGGAATCTACAGCGATGCGCAAGTGGAAGGCTGGAAGAAAATCACGGACGCCGTGCATTCAAATGGTGGGAAGATATTCGTACAGCTTATGCACACCGGACGTATCAGCCATCGTGCGAACATGCAGGAAGACGCGGTAATTGTCGCGCCCTCTGCCGTCAAAGCAGCCGGGCAAATGTGGACGGACTCACTGGGATTACAGGATTTTCCGATCCCGGCAGAAATGGCCGTTGAAGAAATAGGACGTACGAAACAAGAATACGTTTCCGCTGCGACTAACGCTATCAAAGCGGGGTTTGACGGCGTAGAGCTGCACGGCGCTAACGGTTACCTGCTGGAACAATTCCTGTCTCCGGTCAGCAATATCAGGAAAGATGACTACGGCGGCAGCATTGAAAACCGCTGCCGTTTCCTTTTAGAAGTGGTAGGAGCTGCAATTGAAGCGATTGGGAAGGAGAGGATGGGCATACGGTTGTCTCCTTATGGTGTTGCCAGCGATATGCCGTACTATCCAGAGGTTGAAGACACATATAAATATCTTGCTTCAAAGCTGGATAGCAAGGGAATACTCTTTATCCATTTGGTGGATCACAGTGGAATGGGGGCGCCGGAAGTGCCCCTCGAAATTAAGAAAGCAATCCGCGAAAGGTTCCAGGGGGCTATTATCCTCAGTGGCGGATATACACTTGAGCGCGCCGAAAGCGAATTGGAAGGCGGACTTGCGGACCTGATCGCGTTCGGCAGGCCATTTATTTGTAACCCCGACCTCGTCGAAAGATTCGTTAACGGCTGGCCGCTCTCAGAAGAACTCGATACGAAAACATTTTATACCCCGGGTGAAAAAGGATATACCGACTATCCCGTGCACGCCGAGTAATTTCATTTATATATGGGAACGTAGAGTGACAGTGCAACAACAAATAAACAGACAAATCATTTTAGTCAAGAGGCCAACCGGAATACCTGATGAGAGTTGTTTCAAGCTGGCCACAACCGCGATGCCTCAGCCGGTGAGCGGACAGGTACTGCTGCGGACACGATTTCTTTCCGTCGATCCCTACATGAGAGGGAGGATAAATGATAGAAAGTCCTACGTTGCGCCTTTTCAACTCAACGAAGTATTAAACGGAGGCGTTGTCGGAGAGGTCGTTGAGTCAGACTCAAATGAATTTGCCAGGGGCGATTTTGTGGTGGGCAATCTCGGCTGGCAGGATTACTTCTCAGCCGATGAGAAAGAAATACGCAAGGTAAATCCTGATATTGCTCCGGTTAGCACAGCGCTGGGAGTGTTGGGAATGCCAGGGCTTACCGCTTATTTCGGTTTGCTGGATATTGGACAGCCAATGCAGAATGAAACAGTCGTCGTCTCCGGCGCTGCCGGTGCGGTAGGAACGGTTGTGGGGCAGATTGCCAAAATACACGGCTGTCGCGTTGTCGGCATTGCCGGGTCCGACAAGAAGACTAAGTACCTTATAGATGAACTGGGATTTGATGCCGCAATCAATTATAGAGCTGCTCCCAATTTAGGGGTAGTACTGAAGGATTCCTGTCCGAATGGTGTCGACATCTATTTTGATAATGTCGGCGGTGAAATCTCTGACGCGGTGATTTCTTTGATAAACAATAACGCCCGCATTCCCTTGTGTGGACAAATCTCGTTGTACAACGAGACTCAAATCCCGACAGGTCCGCGAATCCAGCCTCAACTCCTCACGCATAGCGCGCTCATGAAGGGCTTCATCGTTCGCAACTACGCGGACCGGTTCGATAAAGGAATACGTCAGTTGGCGGTCTGGGTGCAGGAAAAGAAGCTGAAGTATGTCGAAAACGTGGTTGATGGACTGGAAAACGCTCCGAAGGCTTTCATCGGATTGTTTGCGGGAGAGAATCTCGGCAAACAGCTTGTGAAAGTCAGTTGAGGAACGGAAAAGGAGGTGTACCATGGAAATCCACATACGCGAGGACGAACAGAACATGCTGCCGCCGGCTGATTGGGCGGCAGAAATCCAGAGGCTGCAGGAAGAGCTGATGAATGAGCGTGACCGGAATCTCCGCACGCTCGCAGACTTCAACAATTATCGCCGCCGCGTTGAGCGTGACGGCAGCAAGCTTGCCGGGGAAGGAAAACGCGGCATTATACTTCCGCTCCTCAACATCGTCGACGACCTGGAGAAAGCGATGCAGTGGGCAGGCGACGAAGAGGACCAGTTTGTGCATGGCGTGCAAATAATCCACCAAAAGTTCCTTGCGCTCCTGGAAACGCACGGAGTCCGCCCTTTTGTAAGTGTCGGTATGCCCTTCGACCATAATCTGCACGAGGCTGTGGCGATGGTGGAACGTGAAGATGTTGAACCCGGAACGGTTGTTGATGAGCTCCGCCGCGGCTATCTCTGGAACAATGAACTACTGCGCACGGCCCAAGTGCGGGTCGCAGGATAATATATGTCCTGTGTGATAAGGTCCCGGAATGAGTATAGAGCGATAAGACTATGATCTATAAAGATTACTACAAAGAACTGGGCGTTGGAAAGACAGCGACGTCTGCAGAGATCAAGAAGGCGTATCGAACGCTTGCCAACAAATATCATCCCGACAAGACGAAAGGGGACAAGGCGGCGGAAGAAAAGTTCAAGGATATCAACGAGGCCAACGAAGTTCTCAGCGATCCGGTGAAACGGAAAAAGTACGATCAGTTCGGTGCGGATTGGAAACACTACGAGGAAGCCGGAGCGCAGCCGGGAGGGTTTGATTGGTCGAAATACGCAGCCGGCGGGGGTGGACAGACCTACCGGACCACCATGAATGAATCCGACTTTATGTTTATGGACGAGAGTGCCGGTGATCTTTTTGAGATGCTGTTTGGACAGCGAAGCGGCCAGCATCGGGGAAGACGGGGCGTCGTCATCAAGGGCGAGGATCTTGAAACCGAGACAACCCTCTCGCTTGAAGAGGCGTATCACGGCGCGGCGCGGCTCATCCAGTTGAATGGACAAACGATAAAGGTGACGATCAAGCCTGGCGTCGCAGACCAGCAAACGCTGAGAATTCCAGGCAAAGGGGGACGTGGATTGGGCGGCGGTCCGAACGGCGACCTCTATCTCAACGTCAGGATTGCCCCGCATCCCGAATTTCAGCGCAAGGGAAACGATCTCCACTGCAACCTCCCCGTTGAGTTGTATACTGCCGTCCTCGGTGGAAAGACTCAGATCAAAACACTGAAAGGAAGAGTAACGGTCACTATTCAGAAAGGAGCGCCGAACGGCAAGGAACTCCGGCTTCAGGGACTTGGAATGCCGGTCTATGGAAAGAAAAATGAGTTCGGAAATCTATTGGTGAAAGTCGACATCCTGCTGCCGGATCATCTCAGAGAAGAGGAGATAGACTTGTTCAGAAAACTGGCAGGCCTGCGGAGATAGCATCATGGAACGGCGCACGATGAGCGACGCGGTGATAAATTACAGGAATACTAAATGCCGATTTTCTACTGACTAACTAATAAAATAGGGATTTATCATGAAAACAAAATATGCATTGCTGACGGCAGCCCTGGCGTTCGTCTTTTCACTGACCGTGTTCGGACAGGCCACCCACAAAGCGAAGACAAAGGCCGTCATAAAGGAGAACGAGTTTACGAGAGTGATGGGGAAGCCGACTTATGAATCCAAAGTCGACAGCATTGACACAAAAGTCTGGGTAATGACGCAGGCGCAGCACAAAAGAATGATGAAGGGACAAATGGGTTTGATGATGCGGCGTGAACTGGAAGGCTTACACAGACATCCCATGATGGGCCGGATGAGTGACAGCAGCATGGGGATGGATATGGCTTCAAGGAAAGCGGTGATGCAAGGGACCCATTTCATAATGCTTGACGTGACAAATACTTTAACCGGAAGGGAAATTGCCGACGCCAGTGCCAAGGTTCAGATTGTGTACCCATCCAAGAAGACTGTTTCCGTCGATCTGAAAGCTATGATGAGTCATTTCGCGGGGGCCATGACGCTCAAAGAAAAAGGGAAATGCCTGTTTACTATTAATCTCAATATCGGCACGGGCTACAAAACTATGCAGTTCGCGTACGTTGTGAGATAAACAGCTTCTATAGTCATGCAGGATGGAATGACCGGAACGGTCGCGGCCGGCATTGGACAAGTTAATGTGAGAGAGCCCTTTTATGGAAAATAAGATCAAGAATACAGCTGAATATAAAACGATCTCTTTAGAAGAGACATACAAATTCCTGGAGACGACTGCCGACGGATTGTCCGATTCTGAAGTGAAGAATCGTCTTGAGAAATTCGGTAACAACGAAATAGTGGAAAAGAAGCAACATCCGCTCCTTGAGTTCATACTCCGTTACTGGGGTCCAATGCCATGGCTGCTGGAAATTGCCATGGGGCTTTCCTTCGCTCTAAATCATTCCCTTGAAGGAATAATAATCTTTGCATTGCTGACGGCAAACGCCGTCATAGGTCAAATGCACTCAAGCAGCTCGCAAAAGGTAATGGACCTGCTGAAGAAAAAACTGGCAATTAAATCTAAAGTCTTGCGGAATAAGAAATGGTCGGAGGAAGACGCGAAAGGAATTGTGGACGGAGACATTATCTCCGTGAAACTCGGCGACATCGTACCTGCGGATGCGAAGATTATGTCCGGCGAACTTTCGGTTGATCAATCGGCGCTGACCGGAGAATCCCTCCCCACGGAGGCGCATCCGTCCGACATTATCTACTCCGGCTCCGTGGTAAGGCGCGGTGAAGCCACGGGTATAGTGGTCAACACCGGCGAGAATACTTTTTTTGGCAAGACGGCTGAGCTGGTAAAGACCGCCAAGCCGAAGTCACATCAGGAAGAGATGATGATGACTGTGGTAAAATATCTGATTTATCTCGGTATTGCCGCGTCTGTTTTAGTCTCAGCATCTGCTTTGCTGATGCATTTAAGCATTCTAATAATGCTGACCTTCGTGATTGTCGTCCTCCTGGGAGCTATTCCCGCGGCTCTTCCGGCAGTCCTAACCATTGTGCAATCTGTCGGTGCGACCGAGCTGGCAAGAAAAGGGGCGCTGGTAACGAAGCTTGATTCGGTGGAAGATGCCGCTTCGATAGATATTATTTGCTTTGACAAGACAGGCACGATAACTCAAAACAAGCTATCGGTCGTCGACAGCATACCGTTTTCCGGGAACAAGAAGGAAGATGTCCTGAGGGTAGCGGCACTGACATCGCAATCGGAAGGAATGGACTTAATCGATCTTGCGATTATCGATTACGCAAAGACAACAGGAGTAAGTTCCGATGGTTACAAACAGGTGTCCTATACTCCGTTTGATCCCTCTACAAAGAGAACAGAGGCAACTATTGAATCCGGCGGGAAGCGCTTCAGGGCTGTTAAAGGCGCTGCGCAGGTCATCATGTCCCTGTGCCATGATGTAGATAAAGGAACCTCGGATGAAGTAAACAAAACCATAGATGGCTTTTCCGGGAAAGGTTACAGGACGATAGCTGTTGCCAGGTCAGACGGAGATGATGTAAATAGTCTTAAACTTACTGGATTGCTCCCCCTGGCTGATCCGCCAAGACCCGATTCAAAAAGTATGATTGAGCAGGCAAGGAAGCTGGGTATTAAGCCGATGATGCTTACAGGCGACAGCATCGACATCGCAAAAGAAATTTCCAGCCAGGTTGGCATCGGCAGCAACATCATTCGCATGGCGGATATCAAAGATTTAAGCGCGGACAAACAGTTGAAGATTGTCGGTGAATGCGATGGCTTTGCGGAAATATATCCCGAAGACAAATATAAGATCGTAACCCTATTGCAGTCCGGAGGGCACATTGTCGGAATGACCGGAGACGGAGTTAACGACGCGCCCGCCCTGAAACAGGCGGAGATGGGCATAGCCGTGAGCAACTCGACGGACGTGGCAAAAGCAGCCGCCAGTGTGGTCTTGACGGAATCCGGCGTGGGTGTAATAATCGATGCGGTAACAATAAGCAGGCAGACATATCAGCGAATGCTGACATGGGTTATCAATAAAGTCGTCAAGGTCATTGAATTCGTCGTTTTCCTATCTATAGGCTTCTTCTGGCTGCACAATATCTTGCTTACTCTCCTTGGAATGGTGTTGCTTGTGTTTGCAAATGATTTCGTAAGCATGACTCTGGCAACCGACAATGTAAAGAGTACGAGCAGTCCGAATCAGTGGAACGTAAGGAATATTATCCTGGCATCTCTTGTCCCGGCGCTATTCTATGTCGTTGGAGATATTGTTGTAAGCCTGATAGGCATCAACTATTTCCGTTTGCAGTGGAGCGAGCTGACTTCTCTCGTAATGCTGAGTTTCATATTCAACAGTCAATTCAGGGTGTTGATCGTCAGGGAAAGAAAACATTTCTGGTCATCGCTTCCGGGTAAAGGGTTGCTCATATCAAGCATTTCGGCGATTGTCGGAATTGCGCTTATAAGTCTATTAGGAATCCTTGTTCCTTCACTAACCCTGTTCATAGTCCTCAGCGTTTTGGGATTGTCGGCGCTCTTCACGATCGGCATTGATTTCCCGAAATATTATCTCTTCAGGAAATTTGGATTATAAGCGATGAGTTAATAACTGATGTTAGCCAAACGACAATAAAATGGACCCCGCTATTTTTGTTAAAGGAATCATAATCGGTTTTGCGATGGCAGTGCCGATCGGGCCCATTGGAATCTTGTGTATCCGCAAAACACTTGCCGAGGGACGATTACGCGGGCTAATCATAGGTCTTGGGGCTGCAACCGCGGATTTGCTGTACGGTTGTGTCGCAGCATTCGGGATTAAGATTATTTCAAATACGATTGTTACTCAGGGAATGTGGATACGACTCGTTGGAGGAGCGCTTATTATTGTCCTCGGTGTAAGAACATTTCGCGCTCGCCATGTTGCACCGAATATTTCTATCAGCAGCGGTGGCTTTTTAAAATCCTACATCACTACTGTGTTTCTAACGCTTACTAATCCTCTGACTGTTTTTGCTTTTATTGCTGTGTTTGCTGCGCTTGGGTTAGGAAATGGACTCGGCTCTTTTTCTGCTTCGGCTCTGGTAGCAGGAGTCTTTATTGGTTCATGTTTATGGTTTCTGTCTCTCAGTTCTGGGGTTACCCTTTTCAGAAAGAGGTTCGATAAGGCCGGACTGCGATGGGTAAATCGAATTGCCGGCATCTTAATAACGCTCTCCGGCGTTGTTGCCATAGCGAGCCTGATATGAATGTGTCGTCCATTTTTCCAGAGAAGGTATGAATGCGTTCATCGATCAGGCAATGCGGGTTGAACCCCGCCACACTGTTTATCACTGAACTCTCGAAGGAAGTGTCATGAAAGATATTGCCGGTTTTTTCTCATGGGTTTTCGTTACGCTCATAACGCTTCTGCCAATCGTGAATCCTGTCAGCACGGCTGTACTTCTTCTCGGCATCAGTGCTCACCTCAGCAGGGAGGAGAGGAATCGTCAGATTACACTCGCGTGCATATACATGACGGCTATCCTGGTCGCATTTCTTCTGGCAGGTCACCTGATAATGGTTGCCTTCGGCATTTCAATACCGGGCATCCGCATCGCCGGCGGAATGGTGATCGGCTTTCTCGGGTTTCGCATGTTGTTTCCCAGCGAAGGACACATCACGCAGGAAGGAAAGCAGGAGGCGTTTCAGAAACGCGACATCTCGTTGAGTCCCCTTGCCATGCCCAGCCTGAGCGGGCCCGGTTCAATCGCAGTCGTCATTACCATGTCGTCATCCATCGATGTCCGGCACGGTTTTGACAAGTTCTTCGCTTATTCGGGTGTGGTATTGGCAATAATCATTACCGCGATCATCTCATGGCTGGTCCTCCGCGGGGCAGGAACTTTACGGCGCCTCCTCGGCGTGAACGGAGTAGACACCCTTTCGCGGATCATGGGGTTCATTCTAATTTGCATCGGCGCTCAATTCATGATTAACGGCGTGCGGGATCTCATACTCGATGCGGCATTTTGGAGGAGCGTTTCGTAGGAACGCGATCGGACGTGCGCGCGGTAGCATGTGACACCAGGCATGTAGAGTGGGACCATCAGGCCTGTAGCGGAGTGGAATCCTATTCTGCTGTAAGTGCCGGCCCAAGACGCCCCGGACAAATACCGGGCATCTGCATATCGTGTCGATACTCTCGCCTTTTCCTATCTTTCCCACAGTGTCCTCAAGCCGTCGGGCTCTGGCGACTGTGTCGTCGAACTTCCGATCGACAGCACTGCGGGATGTTCGGTCCTGCCGACTATACCAACAGTTTACTGATCGGCATAGTTAATTCTTCTTGTCAAAGAGGATTAGTTTCCTTTTCATCCCTTGGAGGCATTCTCTGCCGACACATTTATGGATATACTTCTACTAAAGCATTTGGGACCAGGTTTCAGGCTCCGCGCGTGGCTCTTGGAGATGAGCGCACATCGCGTGCCGTCGCCCACAACGCTACCGGCGACACATCATAATGAGCTAGTGTACCGAACCATGACACCGCTGTAATCCCGATGAGAGACGCACGAACATTTCGTAGCGCCCATTGAATTCTGAATGAAGGATTATGAATTGACAAGTAAGTTCAGAAAAAACAAATCACGGCCATCAAATTCAATTACCTAATATCATGGAGGAAATCACAATGAGAAAAAGCAGTTCCTTTGCAGCATTAATATTCATAGTAATTTTTGGCATTGGCTTGGGCTTAGCATTCGCCGTTTACAGTGCCACGACCAGCACAGAAAGTGTGTTGATTGGAATCGTTGCGTTTGTTATCGCCCTCTTCGTCTCTCTATCAATCAAGGTTGCCGATCAGTGGGAAAAGGTGGTGATATTGCGGTTAGGCAAGTTCCGCGCTCTTAAAGGGCCGGGGCTGTTCTTCATTATCCCGGTCATCGATCAGATAGCTTACTGGATTGACACCCGCGTGATTACCTCTTCTTTCAAAGCAGAGAAGACGCTTACGAAAGATACAGTGCCGGTAGATGTTGAGGCGGTGTTATTCTGGAAAGTTCTGGACCCCCAAAAGGCCGCCCTTGATGTTGCCGACTATC
>JAJZNW010000009.1 GCA_021811615.1 Bacteroidota bacterium | reverse complement strand
GATGGCGCGTACCGAAGCGGAAGCTGCGTTCGGAAACGGCGGCGTGTATGTCGAGAAGTATGTTGAACAGCCGCGTCATATCGAGTTCCAGGTCCTGGGTGACCAGCATGGTGAAGTGATTCACCTTGGAGAACGCGAGTGCTCGATCCAGCGAAGACACCAGAAGCTCATCGAGGAATCTCCGTCACCTGTCGTGGATCCGGAACTCCGGGAAAAGATGGGCGCTGCCGCCATCAAGGGTGCTAAGAGCGTCAGGTACGAGGGCGCCGGTACGATCGAATTCCTGGTCGACAAGTATAAGAATTTCTATTTCATGGAAATGAACACGAGGATCCAGGTGGAGCATCCGGTAACCGAACAGGTAACGGGTTTCGATTTAGTCAAGGAACAGATCTACGTAGCTTCAGGCTCAAGAGTCAGCAGGAAGAAATTGAAGCAGACTGGCCACGCGATCGAATGTCGTATAAATGCTGAGGACCCTTTCAAGGATTTCCGCCCGAATCCCGGAACCATCACCGGTTTTCATGTTCCGGGGGGGCTTCGGAGTCAGGACCGATTCACACGCGTACGTCGGCTACAAGGTTCCGCCTTATTACGACTCGCTTCTGGCGAAGCTGATAGCTTTCGCGCCGACCAGGGAAGAGGCGATAGACAAGATGTACAGGGCGCTGGATGAGTTTGTCGTGGAAGGCATCGCTACCACGATCCCGTTCCACAAGAAAGTCATGAAGGACGAGCGTTTCAGGAAAGGCGAGTTCGATACTCACTTCCTTGATTCGTTCAATTTCGCGGACTGATTCCGCAATCCCGAAGCCCGAGATCGAGTTTCCGCCTGAATTCACGTTGCCGAAGGTGCAAGCTGACAAATCGTTTCCTGCGCTTAGGAGTTGCGGATTTCACCGGAACGTGGGAGCTTGCCTTAACAATTCTGTCAGCGATTTAAGTTTTAACATGTCGAAGGAGAAAACATGGAATTTCCCAAAGACCTTAAGTATACCAAAGACCACGAGTGGATCCGTGTCGAAGGAGGCACCGGCGTCGTCGGAATCACTGAGTACGCGCAGGGTGAACTGGGCGATGTGGTGTTCGTCGAACTTCCCGCCGTTGGAGCGAAACTCCAGCAGGGAAAACAATTCGGAACCATCGAGGCGGTGAAAACCGTCTCCGACCTGTTTGCTCCCGTAAGCGGAGAGGTGATCGAGGTGAACGAAGCGCTTAAAGACTCTCCCGAGGTCGTGAACAAGGACCCGTATGCAGGAGGCTGGATGGTGAAGGTGAAGATTTCAAACACGGCCGAATTGGACGGCCTTCTCGATGTGGCCAAGTATCAGGAGATGGTAGGAAAATAGCAGGTAGTAGAGGGTAGGGAGTAGGCGGCTTCCGGAAAGCCCTTGCACGCCTGTTCACTACCTACTTACTTCTGCATACTACTTACTCATTAGAACGGAGAATTAAGAAGTGGCTTATTACCCGAATACCGACGATGACCGGCGCGACATGCTGGCAGCGGTTGGAGTCACGGATTTTGAAGAGCTCATAAAAGACATTCCGCGGGAGATCAGGTTGAAAGGCGACCTGAACATTCCCCCGGCAATGAGCGAATATGAAGTTACAAAACACGTTGCGGCACTTGCCGGCAAGAATGTGAACACGCAGGATGCGGTATCCTTCCTTGGGGCCGGAGCATACGACCATTTCATCCCCTCGGCGATCGGCGCGCTGCTGAGCAGATCGGAGTTCTACACGGCCTATACTCCGTACCAGGCCGAAGTCAGTCAGGGAACTCTTCAGTCTATCTACGAATATCAGACCATGATCTGCCGGCTGACTGGTATGGATGTGTCGAACGCGTCGCTCTACGATGCGGGCAGCGGTCTTGCTGAGGCGGCGCTGATGGCCGTATCGCATACCGGAAGGAAGAAGATAGTTGCCGCACATCCCATCCATCCGTTTTATATGCGGGTGGTGAAGACTTACGTGCACGGTCAGGGATTTGAGATTGTAGAGATACCGGCACGGGATGGTGTTGCCGATATCGATGCGGCAAAGAGAGCTGTCGACGAGAACACGGCAGCGCTCCTGGTGCAGCAGCCATCTTTCTTCGGGACGCTCAGCGACGTTTTCGCGCTGGGAGAGATCGCGCACGCGAAGGGAGCGCTCTACGTCGTGGATGCCGCTCCGATATCGCTCGGACTGCTTGCGCCTCCCGGGGAGTACGGTGCCGACGTCGTGGTCGGCGAAGGGCAGGCGCTTGGAATTCCGCAGAGTCTCGGAGGACCGTTCCTCGGGATCTTTGCAGTCAGGGAAGCTCTGATCCGCCGTCTGCCGGGGAGGCTCGCCGGCGTGACCGTGGATGCCGAAGGGAAGAAAGGTTATGTGTTGACACTGCAAACCCGCGAGCAGCAGATCAGGCGTGAGAAGGCGACGTCGAACATCTGCACGAACGAAGGTCTGATGATGCTTGCGTCGACCATTTACATGTCGCTCATGGGTAAGAGCGGCGTCAGGGAAGTTGCTGAGCAGTCCGGCGCGAAGGCGCATTACCTCGCCGAGCAGATCTCGAAGGTGCCGGGCTTCGCGGTGAAGTACAAGCAGCCGTTCTTCAACGAGTTTCTGGTCTCGACTCCGGTCCCCGCCAACGAACTCATAAAGGCGGGCTTGAAGAAGAAGATTCTAGCCGGCGTCGATGTCGAAACGTCGTATCCTTCGGAGAAAGGCCTCCTCGTGGCGGTAACCGAGAAACGCACGCGTACCGAGCTCGATGAGTACGTGGATCTACTGAAGACGTTTTCACGATGAGCATCGGTCTCTTCTGATATGCCCTGCCGATATCCGGACTTACCTGCTTGCGGATACAGTTGGAATTGGTCAAATTATGTGTGAACTGGAACGGCGAAGTTGTTAATGAACGCATCTTCATCCGGGAGGAATTGATCACGCTTTGAAACTTCCGCGGGACATCTCTGGAGGGAAACTTGCGGAATCGCTTTCGATGTTCGGATACAAAACAACGAGACACAGTGGTAGCCATGATCGTTTGGCAACCGCCGAGATGGGGGAACGTCATACAACAATTCCGGTTCACCTGACGCTTCGGGTCGGTAAGTTGAACGCCGTCATCCGCGATGTAACAGAACACTTCGGACTCAGCAGAGACGAGGTCGCTGACAGGCTTTTCCAGGACAAACAATAAGACTAAAAAAAGTAAATGGATAAGATTTTAATTCTAGATTTCGGCGCGCAGTACACACAGCTCATCGCGCGGAGAGTCCGCGAGCTGAATGTGCTGAGCCTCGTGGAGAACTTCGACTTTCCTTTCGATAAAATCAAAGAGCTTGGCCCCAAAGGGATCATACTGTCGGGCGGTCCATCGAGCGTGTATCAGCCGGACGCTCCCCTTCCAGACAAAAGGATTTTCGAGGCAGGAGTGCCCGTACTCGGCATATGTTACGGCCTGCAGGTTATAGCGCATCAGCTCGGTGGCGAGGTCGACCGGTCGGCGCACCAGGAGTTCGGCAAGGCAATGCTTATAGTGGACGATTCGAAGGATCTTCTGCGGAACATAGGAGACGTCTCGAAAGTGTGGATGAGTCATGCGGACAAGGTGACGAAACTTCCGCCCGGCTTCGTTCCGATCGCCCACACGGACAATTCCCCGGTAGCGGCATTCAAGTCGGAACAGAAGAGGATCTTCGGAGTTCAATTCCATCCCGAGGTGGTCCATACATCCAAAGGCAAAGAGATACTCGGCAACTTCGTCACCGGCGTCTGCGGCTGCAAGACCGACTGGGAGCCGGGGAATTTCATAGAAGAGACCACGCGGGAAATCAGGTCGAAAGTCGGGACCGGGAAAGTCATCTGCGCGATGAGCGGCGGTGTCGATTCAGCGGTCGCGGCAGTCCTGCTTCAACGGGCGATAGGCGGTCAGCTCCACGCGGTCCACATCGACAACGGGCTCATGCGGAAAGACGAAAGCAAAAACGTCGTGGAGTACTTCAGGAAGAATTTCGACATGAACCTTCATCATGTCGATGCTTCGGAGACATTCCTGAAGAAGCTGCGCGGCGTCACCGATCCGGAAAAGAAGCGGAAGATCATAGGGAACACATTCATCGAAGTCTTCGAAAGAGTGGCGCACGAGATTAAGGACGTGGAGTATCTTGCCCAGGGCACACTGTACCCTGATGTAATAGAGTCACAATCTCACAAAGGCCCCTCGGCCAAGATCAAGACCCACCATAACGTAGGCGGACTCCCCGACTTGATGAAGCTGAAGCTCATCGAGCCGTTCAGGCTTCTGTTCAAGGACGAAGTGAGGCAGGTAGGCCGCGCGCTCGGGATTTCATCCGATATAATAGACCGCCATCCGTTCCCCGGGCCGGGGCTGGCCGTCAGGATACTGAGCGACGTCACTCCCGAGAAGCTGGAGATCCTGCGCCAGGCTGACGATATATTCATCGATGAAATCAGGAAGCATGGAATTTATACCGACATCTGGCAGGCCTTCGCGGTTCTTTTGCCGGTGCAATCCGTGGGCGTCATGGGCGACGAGCGGACATACGAGCACACAATTGCGCTGCGCGCCGTCACCAGCGAAGACGGGATGACCGCCGATTGGGCGCTGATTCCTTACGAGTTGCTCGCCAAGACATCAAACAGGATCATTAACGAAGTACGCGGCGTCAACAGGGTGGTATATGACATCAGCAGTAAACCTCCCGCGACTATCGAATGGGAGTGAAACTTTCCTTTCGAGCCCTTATCTTCACTTGATGAAACGCAATCGATAAATGGGATTATCAGAACGATCGAGTGAAGCCGTAAAGATCATGATCGACGAGGCGGTCGGCTTTCTCGGGGAAGACAAGCCTCTGCATGCGATTCAGATCCTGAGAAGGATTATCTCAAGGGATCCCGACTATGCCGATGCGTACCTGAAACTTGCAGAGATTTACCTGGGGCTTCACAATTACGACGCTGCAGAGAAGCTGCTGCAGGATGCGCTCGACAGGATGCCAGACGAATATCGGCTGGCATACGCGCTCGGTAGTTTCTACTTCAATGTCGGCGAAATGGAGCGCGCGTTCCCGCTCCTCAGGAGACTGACATCGTGGCGTAACCCGAGCGTGCATCTCGCGCTGGCAACGATCTTCTTGGAAAGCGACAAATACGATGAGGCCGCGTCGGAAGTGCGTCTGGTGTTGAAATCGGATGCGAAGTACCCCGACGCCAACGGACTGCTCGGGAGGATATATCTCAAGCAAAAAGATTTTCCGAATGCCATAAAGTACCTGAAGCGGGAGCTCGGAATTAACGAGTCTTCCGTCGAGTTCCGTCTCGATCTCGCTACCGCGTTCTATATGCTGGGAGACCTTCGCGAGTCCCTCGAAGAATTCACGCTTCTTATCGATACGGATCCGGATTTCTATCCGGGATGGTACATGTGCGGTAAGATCCTTCTCGAGCTGGGCAAGACCGGAGAATCGGAGTTCTATCTTACAAGGGCGCTCAGCATCAACCCCAGAAGTGCGGAAGTGCTCCAGGCACTTGCGAACCTGTACAGCACGATCGGGGAAGACGAAAAAGCGCGAACAATCTTCGATGAACTTGCCGATGCAAATGCTATCGTAGAAGACGACTCCGAGACGCTTGAAAGAATATCCAAAATAAACAGGAAGCGGAAAAGACACTGACGATGAAGCTTATCGCTGCCCTCCTGGTCCTCCTCTTTGCCTCCGCATCTTTCTCACAGGTAGTTTTCAATCAGACGGACGAGACCAACTATAACCTTGGCCTGCAGAGCTTCAGGCAGGGAGACTATTCGACGGCTCTTCAATATTTCAGGGAGGTAATGGACGATTCTCTCAACCAGCGGTCGGCTGAATCGTTCTATTACGGCGCTCGCTCGCTGTTCAACCTGAGAAGGTATCAGGAATCTGCCGATGTAATCGACACCTTCCTCGTGAAATTCCCCGCCGACCAGCACAGGTACGACATGGTTTACATTCTCGGGGCCAACTTCTACGAGCTTAACGAATATCTGAAAGCCGCAGACGAATTCGTGGTCTCGATAGATTCGTCAGCGAACAGCGTCGTCAGGGAGCAGGCGGTGGCCAGTTTGCATACACTGGTCGCACACAATCTCAGCTTCAATGAGATTGAAAGCCTTTACAAAGCATGTCACAGCAGGCTGTCTGCTGTCACGGTAGCCGTCGGATTCGCGCGCCGGGCGTACTTCTCGGATAAACTCGGGAGCGCGGAGACTATCCTGAAAAATTTCTCTCAGACTTATTCTCAACCGGGCGTCGGGAGCGGCGAGGTCAACAGGTGGCTTGAAAGGATATCGGCTGACAGCCTTCTCAACCTTTCACCTATCAAAATAGGAGCGCTTCTTCCGCTCGAGTACGGAAGCGGGGTCGGCGACAGGCTGCTTCTGGGTATCCAGCTCGCGCTGGACAATTACAACGCACACACCGCTACTAAAGTCGGTCTCGTGCTCAAGAACTACTCGGGCGTGATGCCGAACCTCTTTTCGGATATGCTTTCCCTCGGTGCCGATCACAGCGTGAAGGCCGTGATAGGACCCGTTTACAGCAACGAAGTATCTGCCGTGGCGAAACTTGCCGATCAGAACAAGCTTCCGCTGATTTCTCCGACGGCTACCGACGTCGGACTGACGAAAGGGAATCCTTACGTCTTTCAGGCGAATCCGAATTTCAAGACCAGGGCCTATGCCATGGCGGATTACGCAGTCAACGTTCTTCATGCGAAGCGGATCGCCGTGCTCTCTCCGTCGGGATCTTACGGCAGGATAATTTCACAGTACTTTGTGCAGCGATTGGACTCACTCGGAACGCCTCCCGTCGCGGTGGCATATTTCGAAAGCGGAGAAACCGATCTCTCCCAGCCGATAGCCCAGATAAAGTCCGCCTCAGCGCTCCTCGGCGAGCCTTATGTCGACATCGGGACGCTTAACCCGCAGCAGCAACAGCGGATCCGACCGTTCATCCCTCCAGCATATGTAGATTCGCTGGGTGATTCCTACACGATCATGGACGCCTACGATCTCTTCGGTAACAATCCGATGCGCGTCGCCGACTCACTCGGGATTCCTATCGATACGTTGACTTCACTTGGAGAGTTCGACGCGCTTCGATCGCTCGACGCGATATTCATACCGTTGACTTCTTCGAGCGACATCGGAATCGTAGGGGCGCAGCTCGCGTACTACAACGTCAAGACGCAGATACTCGGAACGGACGACTGGTATGATTTGAACCAGCTTTCCACAAACGATCTCTATGTGGACGGTGTAATATTCTGCAGCGACACTTACTTTCAGACTAACTCCCAGCCGTATATTGCCGCGACCGACTCGCTGTCACAGATATCCGACGCAGAGTTCGACAGGGTAGTATCGTACGGCTACGATATTACCAATGATCTTCTCAGCCAGATAAGCTCCGGGGTCACTTCGAGGACGGGCATCGAAGAAGGACTCAAGTCGCAGACTTACACCGGACTTCATTCCATGATTTCATTCGGAGACGGCAATTCAAACCGTTACCTCCACATACTTCAATTTAAAAACGGCAATATAGTCGATCTTGGTGAAGTGAACACGAAATAGAGGCGGTTCAGAGGCCGCTTCGGACAACCGGATATATAACAAATGCAGGGGGCTGCTATGTTTGAGGAATCCAGTGAGAACGAAACCGGAACGGCACGAGAGAGCGACCGCGCGCGAACACTTCGTGAGTGGCCTGATAGCGAGAAACCTCGCGAGAAGCTCCTTTCCCAGGGTGCCACGAAGCTCAGCGACGTCGAGCTGCTTGCGATCATACTCAGAACAGGAACCCGGACGAAATTGAAGTCTCGAACCGCTGTCGATGTCGCAAGGGAGCTACTGATGGCGTTCGACAACTCAATGGCGCTTCTCTCCATGAGGGACGCACTGGAACTCTCCGGAGTCGCGGGAATTGGAATTGTAAAGTCAGTTACTTTAGCCGCCGCATTCGAGATCGGAAGGCGCCTTCAGAATGTTTCAACGGGGACCACGCCGCTCCTGAACAATCCCGAAGCAGTATACAAATTCATCATGCGTGACTTCGCAGGTGAGAGAAGGGAAGTGTTCAAGGTGA
>JAJZNW010000099.1 GCA_021811615.1 Bacteroidota bacterium | reverse complement strand
GGTTACACATCGAGATACCGGCCATGGCGTCTTGTATTCAAGAAGGAATATCCGACGAAGCAGGAAGCCGAGGCGGCAGAGCGGAAGCTGAAGGGAATGAAGAACAGGGAAATGATCGAGAGAATAATAAGGGGTGAGAGGGATATCTGAGCAATCGGCTGTTATCCCGAATGTTTGCAAAACAATCGGGATGCAGGTTCGAGTCCTGCCCGAGGAGCGCAAAGAGGTGCCCGATGAAATCATCGGGCATTTTCGTTTATGGGAGGATATTGGGTTTACATATTGTACTCGGAGAGTGGTGACGTGTACTACAAGGGATCGTCGTCAAACCCCGAGACACGACTTGTGCATCACAATTCGACAGAACGAGGTTACACATCGAGATACCGGCCATGGCGTCTTGTATTCAAGAAGGAATATCCGACGAAGCAGGAAGCCGAGGCGGCAGAGCGGAAGCTGAAGGGAATGAAGAACAGGGAAATGATCGAGAGAATAACAGGGCCATATTTTCCTGGAGCGTGGCACTGTGCTCCATGGCCCTTCTCACGACTGCTTCGGTGTTTTCGATCTTTACAGGTTTCAGGATATGATCGTATGCTCCGGCCTTCATAGCTGCCACCGCGTCTTCCACACTTCCGAATGCGGTCATAACAACGACGGGAAGCCACGTGTACTTCTCTTTAACGTAACCAAGTAATTCCATCCCCGATATTTTTGGCAATTTGACGTCGGTCAGTACGACATCGACATGCTCCCGCTCAAGAGTCTTCGCAGCTTCGGCGCCGTCCCTCGCAACCAGCACGTCGTACCGATCCTGGAAATTTATTTTCAGGGCCTTCCATGCTCTTTCTTCGTTGGCAGCTATGAGGAGCTTTGGCTTTTCGAGCATAATCTTACTCCCTATCCCTCTTCTTTTTGCATGTGAAAGTGAATACGGTCTGTCCTGATTTCGATTCTATCTTGGTATGACCGTCAAGCGTCTGGGCAATGTTGTCTGAAATGCTTAACCCCAATCCTGTCCGTGTCTCTTTCGTCGTGTAGTAGGAGTCGAATATCTTTTGTGCGTTGTCTTCGGGTATACCGACAACGTTATCCGATACGGACAGGCTGAGATAGCTTCCTCCTTCTTCTGCCGGTCTGTGCTACGGCAGAGAATAAACACTTCGGTGGTTCCCTCAGGTGATGGGCAGAGCTTCACTTCAACTCCGTCACGAACCTTCTGCCAATCTCCGGATAGAAGCTCTTTCTCGAATCTCCTTAGTTGTGCCTTTGGGGTTCCGATGATGTATCTGCGCCCTTCGCTGCTCAACAACTCAAGATTGTCAGGGCTAACCATTCCTCGATGCATGATCAAGATGCGATCCGATTTGCCGTACACAGACTCCATCTTCTCTATTATCGTCTCTACTGTTTTCGAATCATGTTTGTTCCCTTCGAAAATCTCATAACCAAATGGAAACCCTTCTTTCGTCACAACAAGTCCTCTGCAAACCTGTTTACAGTCAGGTCGGCTGTCCCTTGAATATCCTCTCGCAGCTTTTGGGTTGGCCGCTGCTTCTCCCTCGAAGTATGTAGAAGTCACGTCATACAAAAGAATGTCATACTTCAGATCAAACACCCCCCTAAGCGGTTCTTCCCCGAAGGGGTCCTTCGGACAAATGCTCCTGGAGCTTATCCTTCTGCTCTACCAGTTTGTCCAGCGCCCGATAGAGCCTGTTGTCATATATATCCCCCTCGCTGATCCCGAACAAATCCACCAGTGCGCTTTGCCGATAGAACTGTTCCGCTATGAATAGTTCGCTCGTTGGTTCACAAAACCGTGACACAATCAAAACCTATGCAAGTGTTGACCACCTGATCTTCTCATGTGTCTTGGGGATCAGTCTCTCAAACAGCTCAGGCAGCCCAAGCTTCTTCATTACTTCCAGCGCGATCCATGTGTGCGCCTTGCGCCATGCCGCATACCCATTTAGAATAATTGAGCGGCACGTCTCCAAACCGACGACATCGTTCTGTTCTAACCCGTTTGACATCAACTTCCACCCATTCCGACTCACTATCAGAAAAGATATGCCCTTGCTGTCCTCCGTCACCTTCGGCAGCATCCTTGACACCAACTCTTCCTGCTTCATCCATGTCTCCAAGGTATGCAACCGTGCGCTGCCGTGGACCCCGAACTCGTCCTGTAAGTCTCAACCAGTGACCAATAAAAGTGTGCCTTGCCATCTTTGTGTCTGCACTTCCGTCGCAGGAACATGGTACAAAGTTAACACATCCCTGTACCACGTTGGAATAAGCAAGGTCGGCACTACATTGACTTTTGAACCCCAATCCCCCAGTCCAAACTGAATCCGCAGAAAAAATATTTCTTCTGTGCCACTACCGTCGCACACCCGTGCTGCCTCAAAGACTTGACTTCAGTAGTGGGCCATATTACCTCTTATTATCTGTCGGTGATAGATTGAGCGTTTGGGTGTGAGGCGCTCCAATAACTTGGGCGTTTCGATGAGCGGTAGAAGTCACTGGTAAATTTGACGAATTTGTTTGTTCGATTTCGTATCGAAAAATGGCGTAGGGAAAAGTCCTTTGCCAGACCAGCACGGAGGTTATTCTGCCTCACGATACTGCACGGGTGAATCATGGATGAGATTCAATCGGGTCGTCTTGACATGCGTTGCGTTCTGAATCCGCACCAACAGAAAAGCGTTTATAACGATTACGATAAGTGGTCCACACGCTTTAGCTTATGCAGACAGCATCGCCTATGACCTTCCGTCTCCTACTCTTAAAATAACTAATCCTGAACACGGTGGTACTATCCCCGTGGGGTCACACACGATCACTTGGAATGCGGTCCCAGGTGCCGACCATTATCTTGTGATAGGAACTTTAGAGGATGCGCCCGCTTGGACAGCAGGGGACGGTAATGTTGGGCCATATCAAGTGTATTCTCAATATTTTTTGCCGAATGATCACCACCACGACTGACACCAGTATCGATGTTTCTGTTCCTGTATCATCTAGTCAACCATATGAATCAGGATACTATTTTATCATTGTCCCAATTGGTGGAGGTGGTGCCGCAATTCAACCAGGATTGGTTGACTGGTGGTATGTTAGTCAGTAAGAATTGACAGAGACTATATTGTGCGTTTGACAGCTTGTTGCATTTCGTTCTAACTTGAAGGAGGATCTACCGCATCATGGCTAAGATTGCCAAAAGTAAACAAAGTGTTGGAGACACTACACTAGGTGCAGGGGAAATAATAAATGACGATTTCCGTGATTTACTGGCTGGGAATCGGAACCTGCTCCAGTTACAATTACTCAAGGAAAGAGGAGTTGCACAGGCTGCTCTCGACAGGTTCAGTGCCGGTCTACTGAAATTAGTAACAAGTGCCGTTTTTGCTTTGAACTAATACATTTGCATTTGCCATCGGAACTCTTGACATAGTGATTTGAGATCGAGTCATGCTTAAGGAATACCACTATCCTGGCAAAGCGGATAATAATTTAAGACGACGATATTTTTCGGACGAGAATTTCGATCTGTATGTCTGGTTAGATTCTCACGATAACATTGTGGGTTTTCAGCTCTGCTATGACTTAGGTCGAAATGAACGCTGCCTTAGTTGGGCAGCGCCCTCCTCCTATTTTCATCATCTAGTGGATGATGGCGAAAACCGTCCTGGAAGACCCAAATCAACACCTGTTTTGTTGCCCGATGGAGCGTTTGACGCTGATCCCATCTCTAAACAATTTAAGGTGGAGAGTCAGACAATAGAGGGAAGAATCGCAGAGTTTGTGTATTGCAAGTTGACTGAGTTTCGGAAAAATTCGATTCTTTGATACCGCTCCTCATGCGGATTCGGCAGCGGCGGTGAGTGCGCTGGGCAAACATGATTACATCGGCTATAATGTGGAAGTGGTAGACAACACGACAGGGGATATCCTGGGAATGATCGCGAAGGACCACTGTGCGACCTGCTTCGCGGACGGCGTGCAGGTGATAACGGGCTGCACATTTGGAAAGGGGAATATATTGAAGACCCACAAGGGGAAATGGGCTGTGACGCTAATAGACAAGAAAAGCGGCAAGGGAATAAGGGTAACGCCGGAGGCTGAGGCGATGCTGGCGAATAAGCAGACTCCATTTTTCAGGGATTATCGGGAGAAGGGGCTGCCGGCAAGCGTCGTTCCGGCTCACGTCGTGGATCCGCTTGTCGAGAATGTGATGGGGGCACCGGACGAGATGATTCTCAGCGTATCGGAGGTGTTTGCCCACGAACACAAAGCCCCCCCGCACAGCTTTGACGGCTTCGTGTGCGAAGAATGCGGTGAGATGGTTGTCATGCAATACGGTCGCATCAAGGGAGACAGGAAGTTCTGCATAGACTGCGCATCGTAAGTTGATCTTCACGGTGCGAGAATGGTCAACCGAGGGCTGGCATTTTGCCCGGCCCCTTCGGTAACTTGACAACTGCAGGCTCTTTCCTTATCTTATATGCAAATATAAGCATATAGGCATGAGCGTCAATTCAAAAGCTGAAATATTGAAGACCCTCGGTGACCAGACCAGACTCCGGGTTGCTCATCTGATCGCGGCGTCGAAGAAGTCGCTCTGCGTCTGCGAGATTGTAGACGCATTGAAACTTCCACAGTACCGGGTCTCGAAGAGCCTCGTCATGCTTCGCCGGGCTGGATTAGTGGACGTCGACAGGAACGGAACGTGGGGATACTATCACCCCAACGAGTCAGAGAAGGCAAATGCTTCTCTCTTCGAATTCGTGAAAGAGTTTTGCGCCGGGGAGCCGTTCGACCTGGACATCGATGCGCTTGACAGAAGGCTCAAGCTGCGCGAGAAGGATAAATGCGTCGTCGGTTTCGTCTCTGAAAAAGAACTCGTCAAGCTCATGCGCAAGAAAGGGGTTGAAGTATGACGGATGGTAAGACCGCCGCTAGAATACTCGTGCTTTGTACGGGCAATTCCTGCCGCTCCCAGATGGCGGAAGCGTTTCTGAAATCTTTCGATAGTAAACTAGAAGTTCATTCAGCAGGTACTGCTCCTGCCAGCAGGGTCCATCCCAGGGCAGTGCAGGTAATGAAGGAAGTCGGGATCGATATTTCTTCCAACAAGACTAAAACTGTCCGGCAGTTCCTGTCGCAGTCATTCGATTATGTCATCACGGTCTGCGACAACGCAAAGGAAACGTGTCCCTTCTTTACAGGGAAGGTCGAGCACCGTTTGCACATGGGATTTGAAGACCCGGCAGAAGCGACCGGAGACGACGAGAAAATACTCGGAGTGTTCAGGAAAGTAAGAGAGCAGATAAAGGCTGAACTTGAGACATTCTACCTGGAAAAACTGAGCCATGCTGATAATTGAACGTTGAGTATTGAAAATTGAGAACTGAGTGTTGACCATTGCCCGGTTAGAAGAGAAATGTTCAATGAGCAATTATCGATGTTCAATCAGAAACAGTCAATTGAGAATGTTCAATAAACAATATTCAATGAACAACTTTCAATTAAGAAGGGGGCAAAGATGGCAGAAAGGAAGTTCGACCTTGAAGGCAGGTTCGTCGATTGTACCTGCCGGATGATCGATGTGGTCGAATCGCTGCCTGATTCGAGGGCAGGAGATTATCTGGCCGGGCAGTTGATCCGCTCGGGTCATTCACCGACACTGAATTACGGCGAGGCGCAGGCGGCAGAGTCGCGAAGCGATTTCATACACAAAATGGGATTAGTCCTGAAAGAGCTGAAGGAATGCCGCAGCGGTCTGAAAATTGTCCGGAAGAGAGGCATGATTAAACCGGGTAGTGAACTTGATGCCGCGTTCAAGGAGACGGAGGAACTGATCGCTATTACGGCGAAAAGCATTTCTACCGCTAGAAGAAAATCAGAAAAGTAGTAAACCTACACATTGAATATCGAGAGTTGAGTTTTCAAAGTTGAAAATTGAGTGCTGAGAATTAAGTAATAGACGTTCCTACTCTCGGATGAGGTTTGAAGATTCAATAATCAAAGCTCACTCATCAATACACAATGATCAACATTCAATGATCGACACTCAATGAGCAATACCCAATAATCAACGTTCAATGAACAATACTCAATAAATAACGTCTAATGATCAATGTCCAACCGGGAACACCCAACACATGAGGAACTGACATGAGCACTGTATCCAAAAGGCTATCATTCTTCGACAGATACTTAACGCTTTGGATTTTTATTACCATGTCCCTCGGGGTCGCGGCCGGAGCTCTTATCCCGGGGATCGCTTCTTTTTGGGATTCGATGAGCAGCGGAACGACAAACATTCCCATCGCGATCGGCCTTATACTCATGATGTATCCACCTCTCGCGAAAGTTAAGTATGAAGAACTCGGAAAGGTTTTCAGCAACGGAAAGATTCTTTCGCTGTCACTCATACAGAACTGGATTATCGGGCCGCTGGTCATGTTTGTCCTGGCCGTTGTGTTCCTTCACAATTATCCTTCATACATGGCAGGACTTATCCTCATCGGCCTTGCAAGATGCATTGCCATGGTGATAGTCTGGAATGAACTCGCACAGGGGAACACTGAATACGCCGCGGGACTTGTCGCATTCAACTCTGTCTTCCAGGTTTTGTTCTACTCTCTTTATGCGTACGTCTTCATAACCATACTGCCGCGGTGGCTGGGACTGAGTTCATTTAAAGTCGATATCACCATCGGACAGATTGCCGAGAGCGTGTTCTTCTACCTTGGAGTACCTTTCATTGCCGGGATAGCGACGAGGTTCCTTTTTATCAAACGAAGAGGCAAAGAGTGGTACGGGGGTCACTTTGTTCCCAGGATTAGCCCGATAACTCCGGTGGCACTGCTCTTCACGATATTTGTCATGTTCTCTCTGAAGGGGAAGCTGATACTGCAGATCCCGCTCGATGTGGTGAGGATTGCGATACCGCTGACCTTCTACTTCATGATAATGTTCTTCGTCTCGTTCTGGATGGGGAAGAGGATCGGTGCGGATTACAGCAAGACGACTACACTGTCCTTCACGGCTGCGAGCAACAATTTCGAGCTCGCGATCGCGGTGGCTATCGCGGTCTTCGGTATTAATTCAGGCGAGGCGTTTGCGTCTGTGATCGGCCCACTTGTGGAAGTGCCGGTCCTGATTAGCCTGGTCAACGTCGCACTTAGATTCAGAAGGAGGTACTTTGGCGAAGCGCCTCTCATCGGGCCGGACTGATCAATTGAGAGAAGTGTCGGCATCCGGTGTTTGTCGAACTGAAACAGAAGCAGAGAAGGTTGAAGCTCTGTCCCTCCGACAAGCTGCGAATCCCGGTTTCTAAGAAGTCCCTGGCGGGTCAATTACGAGAAGGACCTTCAGGCTGATGGATATTTCCCTTCTAGCCTTCGTTCAGCCGGTGTTCTTACGGTTGCCAATATGATCCCGGGTAACTTCTGTGGGGCATGCCCGAGGTCATCAAATCTTCAATAGGACGGTCGCTTGGCCATCCGGACATTATCGGACATACAAAGAAATGTGCCCCTTTGTTTGGACTTTGCAGGCAAACATGGTATAATTACCGCATTGTTTTTAGCCGATGGAATTGAAGATCAAAGACATTGTCGGGCTGCTGCAGGTCAATGAGAAGACGGTATACCGCTGGATCAAAGAGAAGAAGATCCCCTGCTATCGCATCAATCACCAGTATAGGTTCAACCGGGCAGAGATCAACGAGTGGATACTCAGCAATAAAATTGAGCTGTCTTCTTCGCTGATAAACCTCGGTCTCGCGGACCACAATTTGCCGAGGCTGCTGGAGAACGGTGGGATAGTAATGTCGGTGCCCGGTTCCAGTATCGTAGAGGTGATTACAAATGCGGTCGAACGGATAAACACTCCCAGGGGTCTGAAGAAAGAGGACGTTATTCTCGCGCTGATGCACCGCGAAGAGCTGATGCCGACTGCGATCGGCAGAGGTGTGGCAATTCCTCACCCCCGCAACCCGATCGTTGCAGATCCGAAGGATGCCAGCGTCTCGATCTGCTACCTCGATCACCCCATAGACTTCCGCGCGCTCGACGGCCAGCCGGTTCACACGCTTTTCTTTCTCTTCACGGCCACGCCGCGAATGCACCTGGAAGTTCTCGCCAAGATTTCCCATCTCTGCCAGAGCGATCCCTTCCTGGAGAAACTCAGTTCGAGGGCCACGGAGGAAGAGATCATGAAATATGTGCGCGAGAAGGAAAAAGAGTGGCAAACGAAGGAGCGGCCGGGCAATGACTGATTTTCTCACCGGCGTCGTGCTGCTTTTCGCCGGGGGCCTCGGCGCAATCGTCGCCGGCGAAAGGGCAAAGGCGTGGGTGTTCTTCGGATTCACCGCGGCTGCACAGTTCTTCATCCTTCCTCCGGTTTTCGAAATACTGCTGAACGGCGGCCAACTCGTTTTGCCCGCTTACTTCTCGCAACCTATCGGCACGGCTTACCTTCGGCTCGATTCGCTTGCAGCACTTTTCGCATCGGTCACTTCGGTCGGTGCTCTCCTCACTTCCATCTTTTCGATCGGCTACATGAAGATTTACAGAGGACAGGGGCTCTCTTCCTATTTCGTTTTCTTGGGGATGATGTCCGCGTCGATGCTCTTGGTGGAAGTCGCGCAGAACGCGATACTTTTTCTAATAGTCTGGGAGTTGATGTCCATCTCTTCGTTCTTCCTCGTCGCATTTGAAAACGGGAACGAAGAAGTCCGTAAGGCAGGCCTTTACTATTTCATCGCGATGCAGGCGGGCGTCGCATTTCTGATCGCAGCTTTCGCATTGGCTTCGGCCGCTTCCGGGTCGCTCGACTTCTCGTCATTTGCAACCGTACTGAGCAAACACGGCTCAGTGTCGATACTTCTCTTCGTGCTGTTCTTCGTCGGCTTTGGTACTAAGGCCGGCGTCTTCCCGATGCACACATGGCTTCCGAGGGCGCATCCTGCTGCACCGACCGGCGTCTCCGCGCTCATGTCCGGAGTCATGATAAAGACCGGGATCTACGGGATACTGAGAATTCTGCTCCTTTCAGGAATTCCTGATTACAGGCTGGCGTACGGAGTGCTGATCATCTCGGTCATCACCGCTGTTTTCGGCGTCATGAATGCAGTCGCGCAGAATGACATTAAGAAGCTCCTTGCATACAGCAGCATCGAGAACATCGGTATTATCGGAATGGGCATCGGGGTTGGAATGCTCGGACTCGTCTACAATAATCCGCTGATCGCGATGCTCGGTTTCGTCGGCGCGCTGCTCCACGTCGTGAATCATTTCACATTCAAGAGTGTGCTCTTCTACGGAAGCGGCGTCGTATATTCACAAACCCATACGAGAAACATGGACAATCTCGGGGGGCTGGGCAAATACCTGCCGCTGACTTCTCTAATGTTTCTAATCGCTTCTCTTGCGATCACCGGTCTCCCGGTCTTCAACGGATTCATCAGTGAGCTAGCAATCTATCTCGGGCTTGCAAGAAGTTTCTCAGCAGGATCGATCGCCATGATTGTCGCGGCGCTATTCGGATTTTCGGCCCTCGCCTTCATAGGTTCGATGGCTCTCCTATGCTTCACGAAGGTATACGGCATCTGCTTTCTCGGGCTGCCGCGCACGAAGTATCATGTCGAACCTAACGAAAGAGAACGTACGCTACTCGTACCGATGGCGATGCTTACTGTCGTCATCGTGGGAATAGGGCTCCTTCCGTGGATTACAATTGATCTGCTGAAGAATGTGATAATGGAATTCGTACCTTCTCTCAATCCCGATCAGCTAGTCCCTTTGACCGGTATCTTCAGGACGATCTCCGGTGCACTCGCCGCTGTAATCGGTTTGGTGGGTTTGTTCTACGGACTTAGAACGTTCCTGTTGAGGAGGCGCAAAGTTGCGGAATACAAGACGTGGGATTGCGGCTACCAGGTCGGAAGCAGCCGTCTTCAGTACACGAGCAGCTCATTCGCACAGCCGTTCCTTCATCTCGTCGCGGAACTTGTCCCGCAGAAGATCCATGTCGAGAAACAGCCGGTCTTGTTTCCCGAGCAAGCCTCGCTCGAAAGCCACACACAGGACCTTTCAGAGCGGTTCATATTCAGGCCTATGATCGGAATCCTGAACAAATTCCTAAATCTGTTTTCGTGGATACAGAGCGGGAGGTTGCAGCTGTACATAATGTATGGGCTGGTTTTCCTCGTTGTTCTCCTCATCTGGATTCTGGGAGTCAAATGATGCCGGCAGCGGTAACAGAAATCATAATCGTGATTTCGCCTTTGTTCCTCATCGGCCTGACAGCAAAGGTAAAGGCCCTTTGGGCGGGAAGGAAAGGCGCGCCGGTGCTGCAGCCGTATTATGATTTCTTCAAGCTTCTAGGGAAAGGGGAGGTAATCAGCACGACGACTTCCCCTGTTTTCAGGATAGCCCCGTCAATCGGAATCGCTGCGACTTTCGTCGCGTTGATGGTCACGCCGATTCCGATTTTCGGATCGTTTATTCATTTCGAAGGCGATTTCGTCCTTTTCGCATACTTGCTCGGACTAGCCAAGTTTCTAATGGTGCTCGGCGCGCTCGATACCGGCAGCAGTTTCGAAGGAATGGGCGCGAGCAGGGAAGTCACTTACTCCACGATCGTCGAAACCGCCTTCTTCATCGTGATCGGTTCGCTCGCCCTCCTGACGCGCCATTTTTCATTTGAATCCATATTTGCGTCCGTTAATCTCTCGTCCGGTTACTCGCCGCTTGTGAAAATACTCCTGGTCGTCTCTTTGTTCATAATGCTGCTCGCGGAAGGGAGCCGCGTGCCGGTCGACGATCCGACCACGCATCTCGAGCTGACCATGATTCATGAAGTGATGGTGCTCGACTACTCCGGCCCGGACCTGGCATTCGTTCAATACGCGGCATCGTTGAAGATGACGGTAATCGCGATCCTGATAGCCGATCTCTTTTTGCCTTCCTCCGTGCCGCTCATGGTTGCCTGCGTCCTCTCTGCAGCCATCGTTGCTCTCGTGTTCGTCTCGGTCGGGGTCGTCGAGTCGCTCATAGCTCGGTCCAGGATTTCCCACATCCCGCAGTTTCTCTTTCTTATGACCACACTTGCACTTACCTCATTTGCAGTCGTCGCGTTCTTTCTTTTCGGAGTAATCAAGTGACCGATATCCTGATAATACTTCTCGGCACTACGATGCTTTACGTATCGTCGGTGAGCAGGATCGAGGCTTACGTCAAGACTCTGGCGGCGCAGGGCTTTCTTTTGTTTCTCCTCGTGATGGTCGGGGTAAAGGAGATGAGCTGGCTGAATATTGCGTTCCTCGTTTTCGAGACGCTCATCGTCAAGACGGTGGTCATTCCGTATTTCCTCCTGACCGTGATCCGGAGGAATGAGACTCCCCGCGAGATAGAGCCTTATATTTCGCAGTTCTATTCGCTTCTCATCGCCAGCGGAATATTCGTCTTCGGCTTTGTCGCGGCATTCTGGGCGGCCCGCACCGGTGGCAACATAAAACCACTCTACTTCGGCATTTCCATAGCGATTATGATGCTGAGCCTCTTCCTCATCGTCAACCGGAAGCGGATCATCACGCACATCCTCTGCTACATGATGCTCGAAAACGGGATCTTCCTCCTGTCTCTTTCCGTGGCCAACGAGCTGCCTATGCTCGTGAACATCGGGGTACTTCTCGATCTGTTCGTCGCCATCTATCTCTTCGCGATTTTCTTCAACAAGATCAACGAGATATACGACGGAAGCCACGTCGATGTACTGACGGAGCTGAAGGACTGATGTGATTACGCTTGTAATTATACTCCCTCTCGTATTTGGCGTGATAAGCTTTGCCGCGAAGAGCAGGATTGTCAACCGGGTCGCACTTCTCGGCTCGGCCGCCCTTTTTGTCGTGGTCGCGCTCATGGTCTGGCTTGGAATCGACTGGAGGTGGCTGCCAGATTGGTTGCTTGTCTATTTCAGATTCGACTGCATCGGTCTCTTCTTCTTCGCCGTAATGGCGATCGTCTTCGCGGGAGTGTCGGTTTACAGCCTCTCCTATTTCAGCGAGCACAATCTTAACGCGCGCCAGGAGTCTGTATATATTCTGGAAATCCTCGCCTTCGTGGTTGCGATGGCGGGCGTAATACTCGCCACAAACCTCGCTCTTCTATGGGTCTTCGTCGAAGCGACCACGCTCACAAGCGCACTCCTCATTTATTTCGAGAAGAAGAAGTCTTCGCTCGAAGCCACGTGGAAATACATCTACATCTGTTCTATCGGTATCGCCCTCGCGTTTGTCGGTATAATAACTCTTTCGATAGGGAGCGAAAGGATCGGCTCTCTCTTCTTCAGCGACTTGTACCTTCACGCGTCGGAGATTAACCCGGTGTGGCTGAAGCTCTCCTTCGCATTCCTGTTCGTCGGGCTCGGGACGAAGGTGGGTGTGGCTCCGATACATGCCTGGCTACCAGACGCACACTCCGAAGCTCCCTCGCCGGTGTCTGCACTCCTTTCGGGAACGCTGCTAAACTCCGCCTTTCTCGGGATACTGCGAGTGCAGGTGATTCTTGTCCGTGCAGATCAGCAGGCTTTCTCGAACATCATACTTCTCCTCACAGGGTTTCTGTCGCTCCTCGTCAGCGCGGTTTACATGCTTCGGGTGAAAAATTACAAGCGCATGCTGGCGTACTCCTCCGTCGAGAACATGGGAATCATGTTCATCGGGGTCGGACTCGGACAGCCGGGTCTTTTCGCGGCGATGCTCCAGACACTGGCGCATTCTTTTTCCAAGACTTCGCTTTTTCTTACTTCGGGCAACATCCTTCATAGCTACGGGACGAAGAAGATAGAAGATGTCCAAGGACTATTGAAAAGAGATCCTGTCACAGGGTGGATCTGGATGGCTTCCTTCCTCGCCATAATCGGTATCCCGCCGTTTCCAATTTTCATAAGCAAGTTTTTCATCATCAGGGCGTTCTGGGTAAACGGCCAGGGATGGCTCGCTGTCTTATTTTTCCTTTTCATCGTCGTCGTGACTTTTGGAATGGGCAAGGCCGTGTTCAGGATGGCCTTTGGTGACAGCGGTATTGAAGGTGCAGGTTCAGTGAGACCTGCATCGTCCGCGTATCTGCCTCAGATCGTTTTGCTGGCAGCACTGGTGATAGTCGGGATAAACATGCCGAATCTTGTGAATGAGATGTTGAGCAAGGCAGCCGCATTTGTTTCGAGCGTCCCAGCGCCGGTCGCACGGGTCGCAGGGAGATAGGGGCTGCCGACGATATGAGCTGGCTCGAAATAAGGAATCTGCAGACCGTCGCGGTCGGGGAGATACCGGTTCTGCCGATTGAAGAGATTAGACAACAAATCATCGACCGGATTGCGAAGGGAAACAGGCTCGTTCAATTCTTCGGCGATAGACATGCCGGGAATATTCCGGTCTACGCGGTGCTCGCAGACGACGAGTCTTCGAGACTTTATGTTGCTTCTTCGGTTCTAAAGGACGAAAAGAGTTTTACCTCGATGACTCCTGAGGTTCCCGCCGCACATCTTTTCGAAAGGGAGTTTTACGAGGAGTTCGGTATCGAACCCGTCGGCCATCCGTGGCTGAAGCCGCTCCGGAAAGGCATACCGGGAATAGATCTGAGCGAGAACCAGTACGGGTTCTTCAGTATGAAAGGCGAGGAGGTGCATGAGGTCGGCATTGGTCCAATACATGCCGGCGTAATCGAGCCCGGACACTTCAGGTTTTCATGTCACGGCGAGAAGGTGTACCAGCTCGAGATCAAGCTTGGCTTCCAGCATCGCGGAGTTGAAGAGCTGTTCGTGAGAAACGGGAGTCGTCCCATTTATCTGGAGAAGCTGGCAGAGTCGGTGGCGGGCGACACCGTTATCGGTCATGCGGGCGGATTCATCCGGGCATACGAAGCGCTTGCCGGGATCGTGGTGCCACGGAGAGCAAAGATGATTCGCACGGTAGCGCTAGAGCTTGAAAGAATAGCTGTCCATCTGGGGGACCTCTCCGCTCTTTCGGGAGATGTGGCATATCTGACTGGAAATTCCGTCTTCGGCGCGCTGCGAACGAAAGTCATAAACACGACAATGGCCATTTGCGGAAACCGATTCGGAAGAGGTCTGATGAAATTGGGCGGCGTTGATTTCGATATCACGGCCGGCTTGCGCGACCGGGTGCTGAATACGATTGACAAACTTGAAGCCGAAGTCGCTCTCGCGTCGGAAGTGTTTTTCTCGTCCGCTTCGGTGCTCGAAAGATTCGAGACAACCGGTGTGGTAAGTAAAGAAACCGCATCGGCCATCGGTATGGTAGGTCCCGCGGCCCGCGCAAGCGGCGTTCCAGTCGACGTGCGCTCGGACCATCCGTTCGGTGGATTCGAGTTTCTTCCCGTCCACAAGCTGACTCTGCCCGGCGGCGATGTATTTTCACGAGCTTATATCAGGTTCATAGAGATACAGCAGTCCATGAAGATTATCAGGGAACAACTCGTCGGATTGGCTGACGGACAAATCATACAGACCACGGGCTCTCTCCGCCCCGGCAGACTGGTTATTTCTCTAACCGAGGGATGGCGCGGCGAGATCGCTTACGTTCTCATCACAGACAGCGAAGCGAAGATCAGAAAAGTGAAAATCAAAGATCCCTCGTTCAACAACTGGTTTGCGCTTTCGCTCGCCGTGCGCGGCGAGGGAATCTCCGATTTCCCTTTGTGCAACAAGAGTTTCGACCTCTCATATTCCGGGTTCGATTTATGAGTCAATCACAGAAGTGAAATGCTGGACTTATTCAGATTAAGAAAACATCATGGGAATCAGGCCATTCCCGACGTTGTGAACTCGCAGCTAATGGAAAGCCATCGGGGGTTTCCTGTAATCGACGAATCGAAGCATCCAGGTAGCTGGCAAAGCGTAGTCGACATCTGCCCGACGGGAGCGATCACAGGGGAGCCTCTTTCGATCGACCTCGGCAAGTGTATCTTCTGCGGAGAGTGCGAGAAGTCGTCGGCGGGCGCGATCAAGTTTACCAGCAGCCATAAGACCGGCACTTCCGACAGGGAACGTTTGATAGTCGGCCCGGGGGAGAGTTACGATACCTTCCGGGAAAGTGCCATCGAATCGAGAAGAGAGATACATAAGCTCTTCGGACGTTCTCTGAAGCTGAGGCAAGTGTCAGCCGGAGGCTGCAACGGCTGTGAAATGGAGCTCAGCGCATGCAGCAATGTCAACTTCGACATGGGAAGGTTCGGAATAGATTTCGTGGCATCGCCCCGGCACGCCGATGGAATTGTTTTGACCGGCCCTATCACGAATAACATGGCTCCCGCACTGATGGACGCTTACCGGAGCATCGGAGAACCGAAGATCGTGATCGCCGTCGGTGCATGCGCGATAAGCGGCGGGGTGTTCTCTGGTTCCGATCGGGTAAACAGAAATTTCCTTGAAGAAATCAAAGTCGATTTGTACATACCCGGCTGCCCGCCGCATCCTCTCACCATAATAAACGCGATACTCGAGTTCCTCGGAAGAGCTTGAGGAACCGCCGGATTATTCTTCCTGTATTGCTTCTCGCATGAACTGAGATACTGAAGGCTGCCCGGTTCACGTCTCTTCATACCGATCAGCAGACACTGAGAATGTTCCGGTAAGTCGGGGCCGGCCTATTCTTATCGGGCTGCGTGAGTCTGACCCATCCGCGACATTTTTTCCTAATTGCGTCTAAATGCCACAGTGAGATATTCCTTACTGGTACGGCACCTCCGTGTTTTGGCTGAATTCGGCCATTTCAAATTCCCGGGTGCGTCTGCATGTGGTATGTGAATTGCGCTATCGTCCTTATTCACCGAGCGAGAAGGGCATCATGTATAAATCAGTCGTGCTGGTAAAACAAGTCCCGGACACCGCCAACATTACCGGGAACGTCATGCAGGAAGACGGGACGGTCAACAGGGCCAAACTCCCTGCAATTCTGAACCATGAAGATCGTGTCGCCATGGAGATCGCACTCCGGGTCAGAGATCAGTATGGTGGAACGGTAACCGCAATCACGATGGGACCGCCGAGAGCTTCGGACATTCTCCGCGAGTGCCTTTACATGGGTGCAGACCACGCCTGCCTCGTGACCGACAGGAAATTTGCCGGCGCGGACACGCTCGCTACCTCGTACGTTCTCAGCGAAGCAATCAAGAAAATCGGGGATTACGATTTCATATTCGCGGGGAGGCAGGCGATCGACGGCGATACGGCCCAGGTCGGACCGCAGACTGCCGAAAAACTGCACGTCCCCCAGATTACTTACCTCGAAGAAATCGTTTCCGTCTCCGGAAAATCAGTGGTGGCCAAAAGGAAAATCGAGGGCGGCTATGAAGTGGTCAGGTGCAGCCTGCCGGTTCTTGTAACCGTCATAAAAGACGCGGCTGAGCCGAGGCCGTTCAAGGCCAAAAGGGTGATGGCTTTCAAGGGGGCGCGCTCTCTTCTCGAGATCGAGAAACTTGTCGACGGGAATCCGCTTCTCTCGGTCGAAGCGCTGGTACACGAATACGAATCGCGATCCCTCCTCATCGAGACTCTTACGATGGACGACCTGCACCTCGATCCGGCAAGATGCGGAGTTCACGGCTCGCCGACCAAGGTCTACAAGGTCGAGTCGGTCGTGCTGAGCAGCGGCGATCACGAGCATATAGAACCCACCAGGGCGGGGATCTCAAGACTGGTGGACAAGTTGTTTGAAGATCATATACTTGGGTGAGGGACAAATAAAATAATGACCTCTTTACCGAACGAAAGTCGACAGTCGCCCGGAAACGAAGTCTGGGTATTCATCGAACAGCGGAACAGCAAAGCTGCCGACGTAGGCTTCGAGCTCCTGAGCAAAGGGCATAAACTCGCCAGGGCTATGGGCGGCCCGCTGAAATCTATCGTCATTGGCAGCGGGATGACGGAGCTCGCAAACGAAACCTTCCAATACGGCGCCGACGAGTCTATTGTTGTGGACCATGAGGCACTCAAATATTACCGGACGATTCCGTATGGACGGATACTGACCGAGCTGGTACGGCAGCATTCGCCGAGGATAGTCCTGTTCGGTGCGACAACCGTCGGCCGGGATCTGGCCCCGCGTGTAGCCTCGGCCACGAAGAGCGGCATGACGGCCGACTGTACCGATCTGCAGATTTCCGACATCACCTATCTGCGCAGGGATTACAAGCGAATACTTTTACAGATCCGTCCTGCCTTCGGTGGCAACATCATCGCAACCATCATCACACCCGATAACCCGATCCAGATGGCGACCGTGCGTGAAGGTGTGATGGAAATGCACAAGATCGACGGTCATGTACACGGGAAGATAACACGCGTCCCGTACCAGCGCGATGAGCTTGACGACCTTGTCACCATAATAGAACAGCACAGGGAAGAAAGTAAGGTCAACCTCAAGGGCGCATCGATCATCGTCTCCGGCGGATACGGGCTCGGGACGAAGGAGAATTTCAGACTGATTCACGAGCTGGCGCACGTGATCGGCGGCGAGGTCGCAGGGAGCCGCGCGGCGGTAGACGCGGGTTTCGTTCCACCGGAACGGCAGGTGGGACAAACCGGAGTCACCGTCAGGCCGAAGTTATATATAGCCGTCGGAATTTCCGGAGCGATACAGCACCGCGCGGGAATGCAGGAATCCAACAAGATCATCGCCATCAACACCGACCCGGATGCACCGATCTTCAGCATCAGCCATTACGGAATCGTCGGCGATGCGATGGAAGTCATCCCCCGCCTTGTCGAAGCATACAAGTTCAAACTGAAATAAGAGAGCCATGCCAAACTTTTTCCTGGATAATAGAGACCTGCTTTTCCACTTCGACAGCCTCGACATGCGCGATATCGTTCCCATCGCCGAGGACGACTACCGTCAGGCGAAAGCATTCAACTATGCCCCGGTCAATTACGACGACGCGATGGAGAATTACCGGAAGGTTCTCGAGGTCGTCGGCGATCTCGCGGCAAACAGGGTGGCCCCGCGTGCTGCTGGCGTGGACCATGACGGTGCGGCGATACACGCCGGCGTCGTCTCTTATGCCAAAGGGACCCGCGATAATCTCCGGGAGCTGGCACAGGCAGACCTGATGGGCATGATCATCCCGCGGGAATACGGTGGCCTGAACTTTCCGTTCAGCGTATACATGATGGCGGTTGAGATCATCTCGCGTGCCGACGCGTCGCTGATGAACCTGTTCGGCCTGCAGGATATCGCGGATACCATCGGGAAGTTCGCGAGTGCGGAGCTGAAGCAGGAGTATCTTCCGAAGTTCGCCACCGGTGAGTATACCGGCGCGATGGCACTGACGGAACCCGACGCCGGCTCGGATCTCCAGGCAGTCAAGCTGCAGGCATACCAGGATACCGACGGACACTGGTTCCTCAGAGGTGTGAAACGCTTCATCACCAACGGCTCTGGCGACGTCCTCCTCGTCCTCGCGCGGTCGGAACCCGGTACCAGGGACGGAAGAGGACTGAGTCTGTTCGTGTGCCACGGCGGAGACAGCCTGAGAGTACGCCGGATCGAAAACAAGTTGGGCATCCACGGCTCTCCGACGTGCGAGCTGCAGTTCAACGACACGCCCGCTCAGCTTGTCGGGAGCAGGAAGTTCGGACTCATCAAGTACGTCCTCGACCTGATGTACCGGGCCAGGATGGGCGTATCAGCTCAGGCGCTCGGCATTTCGCAGGCAGCGTACGAAGAAGCGTTGATGTACGCGAGGGACCGCGAACAATTTGGCAGGCCCATTTATCATCTCCCGGCGGTTTCAAATATGCTCGTCGAGATGAGGGTGACGCTCGAAGTCAACCGCTCTCTTTTCTACGGCGCCGCTTTGAGCGTAGATCGAAAGGAAAAACTGGAAGCGTTCATAGAGAAACTCAAAGCGGAAGGGAAGCCTTTTGCCGAGAAGAATACCGAGTTGAAGCAGGCAACCAGAGTCGCAAACCTCCTGACTCCTATCACGAAATATGTTCTGAGCGAGTCGGTGAACAAAATCGCCTACGATGCGCTCCAGATCCACGGCGGCACCGGATACATGAAAGAGTTCAGGGTCGAGAGGTTCGCGCGCGATGCCCGCATCACGAGCATCTATGAAGGTACTTCGCAAATGCAGGTCGTGGCGGCCGCGGGTCAGGTTGTCAACGACGTACTCAGGGAATACTTCGACAAGAAGGAAGCTAAGGAGTATCCCGGCGGACTCTTGCGCCTGGCGACTTCCCTGAAGGAGATACGACAACTTTTCTATGAAGGCCTCAAGACGGTTGTGGACAGGAAGGACAGCAGCTTCCAGGATGTCGCATCGAAGGACCTCGTGGATCTCTACAGCTACCTCATCATGGGATACCTTGTGCTGGACGAAGCGGAGCGGGACAGGAAGAAGATCTTCATCGCGAACAGGTATATACTGAACTCGCTTGCGCTGGCAAGGAAGAACGCCGAGGCGATAAAGAGCGGATTGTATTCCGATCTCCTCCACGCCGACGAAATTCTGCAGTGAATTTGCCCTCTCTATATTCTGGTTCCAGAGCCAGGGCAGAATTGCGATCTGACGTCGATCCCCAGTCGGCATCGGCTTCGATAATTTGTGGGGGAGCAACGTCCCACTATCGTCTGATTGCGAATTCCTTACTCTGATCGATGCCAGCCGACCGGGGAAACTTATTTGCTATTCGCTGATGCACAAGTTGTCTCTCGCATCGCCGTGTAACCCTATCGTGAGGCCATCGCGGGTTCGCATTGTAGCCGCGTGTATCCCCGTTGAATGTGTCTGGAGCGTAATGAAATTCGCAGGGAAGCCGGTCGCGGGCCAGCCTGGCTCCGCTGCCCCGCAGTTCTCTGCCGGATGAGGGACCGCCGGACTCGGTCGAGATTTGGTCGCAGGGAACCGCATCGGAGCACAGGTCGCGTACCATGACTCAAAAATATGCGGCTAGGGTCAAGCCCGCAGTTTGGAACCCGAGCTTGAGCTCGCTGCGATCGGGAGCGCCGCTGGCGGAGCTTTGTGTGCTCGTTACACCGAATTGATATTCCGCGCTCAGGCTTAGGTTGTTGTTGAAGAAATACTCGATCCCTCCGATTGCGCCAAGGCCGAATGTCGTTGAGCTCGTCTTGTTTGCTCCCGGGTTGGTGGTTTCAGCTGAGTTCAAAAATGAGATCTGACCTCCCAGATACGGGCTGACCTGCGAAGCGAGTGGAAGGTGGTATTCGAGACCGGCCGCGATGCCAATGGACAATGAGTTGTCCGTAAACTGCGGCGTCCCGGTTGTCGTTTTGTTGTCCAACCCGAATAGGAGCATACCACGCAGTGCCATTCCGTTGGAGATGAAGTACTTTCCTCCAATACCGCCCTGGTATGCGTTCAAATTCAGGGCGCTTAATCCGACAAAATTGAAAAGCACTGCTCTTGTCTCCCTGCTGAGCTACGTCCAGGGTGTGCGCGTTGACTTCGGTCGCCGCCGAAAGTAAGGCGACCGATAGGATTAAAGTTGCTATTCGTTTCATATTACCTCCTGTTTGTCTATTGCTAGTGACTTCGCACCAAGGGTCGCATTGAACCGCACGGGAATCGGTTCAATAATATCCCGCATATCGAATGCGTCCCTTTTCATCCGGAGCGTTCGTTGCCTATTGAACCTGAACAAGAGCAGATGCCGTGTGCCCCTATCATTTGTCTACCATCCAGAGCATAGGGAAGCGTGAAGGCAGATGCAATACTGATTAGTGGTGATTTTGCGTTGGTGTCCATTACGCAAAGGGGTGTGTAATTTATATACGTGCGGATGAGCCATGATGCGACGGCAAAAACATATTAAGATTATTGGAAGTGTTGCGAGGGTGGAACCGTCCTAAATCGCACCGTGTTAATTTAGTATCTCCCAGGGCAGCGGCTCGAGAGGAGAAGCATTTTCAGGGATCAATCGATATCGCACTCGTACGCAGAGCGGGGTGCCGCCGGCGTCATGCGTAATTTGAACGGATATAGAGAATGGACAGAAAACAATCTAATTACGATCCGGCCGAATTGAGCGATCAGTACGGTCAAGGGAATTTTTACAGGAATTATCTCTGGTCCATAAATCCTTTCCTTACGATAAGAGAGCTCTTAGTGAAGACTGGTGAGGAGTTGGATCGATTCCGCAGGTGCGTTGTTCCGTGGCAGCGTTGCGAGATGAAGTCGAACTTGTATCTGTTCGCATGCTCCATGAGTTGTACCGCCGACGATTTTCTATCCCGGCGCGCCTGGCATATCGCACCTTTAGAGAAAGTCGTTCCGCGCCTCGGCAGACTTGTGGGATTTGCCGAGAATGCTATGAACTTTCCTGTGCAGCTCAGACAGTCCATCAACTTGCGCTGGATGCGGGAATGGAAAGAGCAGCTTGACAGGTTTGTCGAAATGACCTGCATGCTGGTCTTAAGGGATGACGTTAACTCTTCGACGGACACCGAGGGGCTTGAGCTCGCATTCGAAAGAATCCAGGGGCCAAATCTCCCTCCGGATTTTCTGGAAGCCCGGATGAGACTTAATGAAGGCTACGCCTGCCAGGATCTTCACTGCGACGATCTTCTCACTCTTGCCGAGCGCTTTCTCGAGACGAATCCCGACAGGGAGGCCAGGTACGTGGTCGTCGGTGCGCGGACGGCGGGGAGCTACTTTGCTCCGCTGATCAAAGTGTGCTTACAGGCCAACGGCCTCCCGAACGTGGAATGGATTACCCTGAGACCGAGGTATGGGGCCCATGGTACGGAAGGAAAGCGGCTGAAACAGCTTCTTCGAGGCGACGTCAAGGTCCTGTTGTCGGACGACTACTCGAATACCGGCAGGACTCTCAGGATGCTCGAGAAGTGTGTCCTCAATTGCGGAGTGGATCCTGAAAATGTCACAGCGCTTGTGCCGTCACATCCCTCAGCCGATGTCGACCTGTCAGATGTATTGGCGAAGGATTCGTCAGGCGTGAGAAGGCTGATAACTATCGGGCTTGGCGAATTGCACGTCGCAAAGGCACTTGAGCCCCTTTCGATTGGTCGCATTGTTTCTGACATTCTTACGGAATCAGGTGTCCGGGCTGTTTCGGTAATAGAAAGTGAATGGAGCTGCGAGGTCAACAGGACTCTGTGGAGCCATTATGATGAAAGCTTTCAGGCCCGTCTAAAGCGAGTCTACGAACTGTCGATGACGAACGGCGATGGATCGGAGATTAGGAAAAGGATAATCGCCAAGAGCGTCGGGTTCGGGTGGCTGGGTTATCATGCTTATATCGCCGGACGGGCTCTGGATGGATTCGTGCCGGAGGTTCTCGGACTAAGGGAGGGCATTCTCATCATGGAATGGATCGAAGGCACCCCCTTGACGGATTCAGATGTAACGGACGAGGTGATTGAGGAGATGTCTGCCTATCTCGCTCGCAGGCGAGAGACGCTCGGGCTCACCGAGGATCCGAAGGGAAACATCCCATACCTCGGCTGGGGTTGGCTTGAGATACTCAGTGTCCTGAGAAATGTTTACAACCGGCTTCTCGGTTATATGAAGTATCAGGTGCTCCTGGAAAATCTGAAGCGAACGCTCAGGTTCAGACCGACTCTAATAGACGGGAGGATGAGGCCCGGCGAATGGATACGAAGCGACAACCGGCTTGTCAAAGTCGATTTTGAGCAGCATTGTTTCGGTGCACCCGAACTTGACTTTGTAGACCCGGCTTACGATATAGCCGCAACCGTTTTTGAGTTCCACTTGAACGAAGCATTGGAGGAACGAATGGTGGCCTCCTATTGTAACCGCAGCGGCGATGCTGAGACTCTCAGGGATAGAATTTTCATCGGCAAGCTCCTCTACGCCACCTCGGAAGCGGAGCGTGCGTTACACAGAATTGTTAAGGATTGTGGGTCCGGCGACAGATATGTCCTGAATGAAAGACTCCTTCATTCCTGGAATTTCAGGGTCTACGCGATGAACAAATTCGCGTCGTCTTTTCTGAGGATCGTCGAGCCGGGCGGGAGAAATTCGGGTCTGTTCTTCATGGACCTCGACGGCGTTTTCGATTCCGAGATCATGGGATTCCCACACACCACTGCAAGCGGGCTCGAAGCGATCTCCCTCCTCAAGTCTGCCGGCTATAATGTCATCCTGAACACGGGCCGAAGCGTCGAGCATGTTCGTGATTACTGCCGCAACTTCGGTTTCGCGGGCGGTATAGCCGAATATGGCAGTGTGATCGTGAATCCGGTCACTTTCACCGAACTTCCGCTGGTCGATGATGATACACTCGACGAACTGAAACGCTGCAAAGAAGTCCTGAGCACAATAGGAGGGATCTACACGGATTCCGGATACCACTGTGCGATAAGAGCCTTCCGATACGCACCGGGAGGTGCTAAGGGGCTAACGCCGGAGGAGGCAGCGGAATTTCTGGAAAGGAACGAGTTCAACCTGATTAAGATGATCTCCAGAAAGCCGGATACCTATTTTGTCGGAAGAAATGTAGACAAGGGGAGCGCAATGGCACCTATGATCATTCTATCCGGTTTTTCAGGCGACCATATAGCTGCGATCGGAGATTCGGACGAGGACCTCCCGATGCTGAAGAGAGCCCGGTATTCGTATGCTCCATCAAACTGCTCGAAAGGCATTCGAAGGCTCGAGAGAAAGTTAGGCTGCACAATTCTCCCGGGGACAGGTCCAGCCGGTTTGCTTGATGCGGTTGCGACTCTGTTAAGGTTGGACTCCTATACCCCGCTAAAGAAGTTTACTACGTCCTATCCTCCCGATTCGCTCCGGGAACTCATGTTCCAGCTTCTTACTATCGCGGATTATCCGCTTCACAAAAGACTGCTCTCGGTTGTAAAGCGAAAGGATTTACAATAACGGCGGGTGCCCCTAGCGTGATGTCGGTGCTGATCTGATTTTCTTTAGAAAGAACTCGGCTCGTTCAGGATTACTGGAAATGACACGAGCAGGGACGCCGGCGGCTATGCTGTTCGGCGGGATGTCCTTTGTGACGATAGAACCTGCCGCGATCACCGACCGCTTACCGATCCTTACTCCCTTGAGGATAATTGAACGGCATCCGATCCATACGTCGTCCTCTATTACAACCCTTGCGCTTTCCGTCGGTTGATCGTTTGCATCCACCGGATGCAAATCAGAATCCATGATGACAACGTCCCATCCTATGCGGCAATCATTTCCGATGTCGACGTTTCCGACCGCGATCACGACCGCATTCCTGTTCAGGTAGGTACCGTTTCCTATGGTCAGCATTCCCCCCCTGTAGACTTCCAGCCTGACTCCTTCGTAGAACTCACAGTTCTTTACATCAATTGCGCCGCCTCGATTCAAAACCGTGGGTGCAGGATACCTACCGGTCACGACGACGATACCATGATGCGTGAGTTTCCTCGCGAACCACAATCCCCTGAGGTGAGCAATGAGAGAATACTTGCGGAGACGCAGTCTGGTGCGCCGACCGAGGTCGATGACCTTGTGCAAAGCCAAACGGTTCTCAGTCAGTTCCATGAAACGCTCTAAGCTGCTCTCTTGCCACCATGAAGGCGTCATGCGTCAACTGTGCGTGAATCGGAATTCAGAAGGCGGGCTGTATTCAATGAGTTCGATGGAGCTTCGACGACGGAGCGCAGCCGGGGAAGCGACTCACCTAAGACTCTTCTTGCTACAGACGATTTCGCGAAATCGTAAGAAGCTACGGCGATCGGAAAGCGAACTGTCGCTGTAAGAATTCTCCCCGCACGTTCAGGCTGGTTCGCAAGGCGATAAAGCCACTCCAGACCCATTTGTCTCATCCAGACAGGTGCCCGAGGCACTTCGTCTGCGATATAGTCGAAAGTCCCGCCGACACCCATCGCAATCTTTGCGCTGAGAAATGTCCTGTTTCGGAAAATGAACTTTTCCTGTTTGGGGGCACCGAACGCAACGAGGAGAATATCCGGGTTTGTCGCGTTGATGCATTGGACCAGTCCTTCTTCGTCCGGTCGTCCGGAATAGTGTCCGGCGATTTTAAGCGCCGGATACCTCTCTCTCATCTTCATGGCCGCTTTTCGCGCGACTCCTTCGGCGGCCCCCAGAAGAAAAATGGAATAACCCCGTGCGGCAGCCAGTGCCGCCAGTCCCCAGGTCAGATCGACCCCTGTAATTCTCTCGCAGACTTTCCCGTACATCATTTGCATCGCCAGCTGAACGCCGAAGCCGTCGGCAATATTCAGATCCGCGTGATTCAGGATGCGCAGGAACTCGCGGTCTTTGCGTGCCGTCATCACAAACTCCGGATTTACGGTTGCAATCGTATGGAGCCGGGAGTCTTTCAGGAACTCGCCGATCTTCCCCATCACTTCATCGCGATTCAAAGTGTCAATCCGTACCGACATTATTCTCGGCTGAAAGGAAAATACCCGATCTGTCTGACGCCGCGGTGGGCCAATACCGTAATCCGTGTCCCGATCGGATTTCATTGAGGAGTCATTCGGCTGCGCTGAATTGTACTTGCGGACAATTCGTTCTCTTGCTGTCCTGAGCCATACTTTATCATCCCCCTTGAGCATCGTGTTGAAATACAGCCTCATCTTCCACAATGCGTACTTCGGAGCGTTCATCAGAGCGCGATAAGCGGCACGGTCGGCATTTGCCACTTTGAGCCCACCGATCACGTGATAGACTTCAAGAAGTACAGCTGCGGCATAAGCAGGGATTATCCATAGAAAAGCGGAACGTGCGCCGAATGCAACCACCAGAATATTCAGGATCAATGCCGACGCCGTCAATGCAAAGAGGTTCACGAACGCAGGGGTTATTAACTCCATAAACATGTCGAAAATGACGACGGATCTCCTCTTCATCGCGGCCGAGATCAGCGGCCATGCGTATTTTTTAATGATCGAGAATCTTGCCAGTTCCCACCTTCGTCGTTGGGACTCAGCAAGGCGGGAGTCGGCCGGCATAATAGCGTGGACATGTGCCTCGGGAGCGAAAACGACTCCAACGCCTTTGATGGCCAACTGCAGTGCATGCTCCAGATCTTCGACGCGAGAGTAAGCCGACCAGGGCATCGATGAAAGCAACTCGGCTGACAGGCACATACCGTTGCCGTTCAGCCCCATGCTTAGGCCGAGAGCTTTCTTGCCGAGAGGCCTGACGTAATTATGAAGCAGGAAGCCGATGCGCGTCATCTCGGGACTCCAGGCGCCCGGCTGCGGCGTAACGAGCGTACTGCACTGGACACAAACGGCTCCGGCTTCAAGATAGTCGTTCATGACGTAGAGCAGATTAGAGGAGGCGACAGTATCTGCGTCAATGATTACATACGCCTCGTAAGCTGTTTCCCGGGCTTTCAGCTGGTCCAGGCACCACCTTAGTGCCTGTCCCTTGCCTTTGTTTATCTCGTCTGATCTTTCAAGGACGATCACTCCGTGCGACCTGGCGATCTCAGCCGTTCTATCCGAACAATTATCAGCGATTACCACTATGTCGTACTTATCGCGCGGGTAGTCGATGTTGCCGAGGCTGACGAGTGTATTGTCAATAACCTCTTCCTCATCATGCGAAGGGACGAGGATCGCAAATCTCCTCAGGGACTTCGCGGGGCCCATATTGCGATGCTTTCCTCGATTCGCTGCGGCGGCGGTCAGCAAGGCGAGGTACGAGGCGAATATCATGATGGGCACAAGAAAAACGATATCGGCGAGAATCAAAAATAGGTTCATCCTGTTACTCAGCTCCAGATTGGTGTTCGTACAAAGTGCTTGGATAAATTCGTGTACTTATTCATTGGAATGGTCTATGTGATGTTTTGGGCCCAGGGTTTTCGGGCGCGTAAAGCAAAATCGGCGAGGATCCATGCAGCTATCCGGGGGCGTGTCAATGTAAACCTGATATTATATGGGATTCCGGGTTGACCATAAGACACGTACAGTCGGTAAGGGCATCCGAATTGTTTTGCAAGTGCCACGCCGTTTAGGGGGAGGCTGAAAAATTGTTCCAACTCGAAATTTGCGTTCCGGAGCATTAACCCGGCGAGGACTTCTTTTGCCAGAGACAAATCGTGAGTTGCCACACTGATCCGGCGGCATCCTTTTGCGAGCCTCTCGGAGATATTTATGAAGTTCCTTCTGCAATTCAGACCGTCTGTGTAAGGGTCGGGCCACTGCCCCTTCACGACTCGAACAGGTATCCCGAGATCTGCAACTCTATCTGAATCGGCGAGGCTTCTGCGCCACCTGGAGGCGAGAGTATAACCGATGAAGTATGAAGAGGAGACGGCCCTCTCTACGAAAGTCAGGGCAGTGTCTGCGGTGTCGGGACCGAGGGAATCTATGTGGAGTTGAACGCGGCTCATCCTTGCGAGATGGACGAGGTCGGAGAAGATTCCGGAGTCGTAGTTAATAGAGTCGAGTTTTATTGAGACATACCGGACGTCTTCTCTGTCACGCACGGCTTCGATCGCCGCACTGTAGCGATCGAGCATTCCCCGTGGGGTATCGAGCGATCCCGCCCATGGTGAGACCACCGTCTTGAATCCCTCCGATTCAGCCCAGCGGCAGATCAACAAGGCATCGCTCAGATTCTTTCCGGCAACGTGCCGGGAAGCGACGGCGCTCGTAACTCTATTGCGTATTTTGGTCAGCATTGCTTTTTCTCATTCCTTTCCGTTTAGCGAACCTTGTCATTACCTTGTTTGAGATTGTTTCGGTAAAATCCGCCAATAAGTCTGAAAGCGCGTCGAGCACCCCCGGGTAGATTCTGTACGTGACCACTGTATGGGACTCGTTCGTCCATATATGGAGCCACGGCTCGTCGCTTCCGAGCATCTCGCAACTCTCAAGCCCGGAATCGAAACAATACTTGATTACCTCGTTCATCAGTAGGATTCCTGGAGAACACCACGACCACGATTCGTCATGCCCTATCTTGAATATCCAAAGCCTGTCTGCGCGAATTACGGTGAGCTGGCCTGCGATTGTTTGTCCGCCGACCTTAAGGAAAAACAACCGGAGCTTTCCTTCCCCGGCCTCGAGCCGGGAATAGGTTCTGAAAAATGTGCCGAGCGCCTCAAACGATCTCATCGCAGTTCCCGTCCGCCCTTTCCATCCGGCGGCTTCTACTTTGAAAAGTTCGTTGAGATAGCCGTCTACATTCTCCGGCGAAGGAGTTACTACTTCGAAAACGACTATCCCTTTCGATTCTGCGAGACGGCGGAGTCTTCGGAAACTTGACCGCCGGCTGGAGGAGATGCTCTTCTCAAAGTCTACCCACTTCCCAGCGGTATTAACCCATGGAATTTGCTCTTCCCTCGCGAGGTATCTTATTTTTCTCGAGTGAAGCATGCATTCCAGCGCCTGGGCTTCGGGAGAGCCGTAACGGATCCCCTTCAGGAATACTGTCGTCTTCATATCGAACACAGCTTCCCAGAGCTGCTCGAGCGAATGTCGATTCCTGAAGATTATCCCGCCCGGCTCGTTAGTTACGAAGCTTCCCATAATCTCGAGTCTTCTATGGAATTTTCCCCGGAAGGCGAGGGGTGCGATGGCATCCATCTCGCCTTGCCTGCGTACGAGGAGAATCTCAGTCTGCTCCTGGTAACTGAACGCGCGTGCACAAGATGCAAACCAGTTGTGGGTAAGGAGGGGCGTCCTGAATGAGGACGTAAGGGCATCCCACTCGCTTCTTATTTGCTGGAGCGCATCGATGTCGTCGATATACTCCACAATTGTTTCTGCAGTGAAGTGCACCGTCTCCGGCAGTTCTACTTCGTGCGGGACAGTCGCTTCCCGTGTCATAAACGCGTTAACAGGGCTGGTCATATTCCTCCAATTTTGTTGAGAGATGGAAACGTCAGTGTTTGCCTGTAGTTCCGGCCGCGTTGTCAGGCGCGTCGTTTTCGGCGGCGCCGGTCGGCTTGCTTCGGGAAGAGGTTTCGCTGTCCCGGTTATCTCCGCTCCCGGTAGATGCGGAAGAGTCTTCTTCTTTCATACCACCGGGTCCTTTCATTTTTGAGAAGAGCCGGCCCGCAACGTGAGAAACGTATGCAGATGAACCACCGAAGGTCCCTTTTCCATTGATGAGGATCTTCAAGATGGACATTTCGCAAGTGAGCCGGGAGAGTAGACGACTCCCAAGAATGTATATTCGGAAGAATGCGATCCGCAGGGGTTCAGCGGGTCTGCCGCTGGCTTTCATGTTCAGCCGCCAATTCTGGCAGCTGTTCGAAGTAAGTTGGAACTTGTACGATTCTGTGCCGCGCCCCATGTCGATAACGCCGAAGTTCGAATCTATAGCATCGATAATGTTCTGAAACACGAGTGCCGAACCGGCTCCAGAATTACCGGATACTGCTGAGTCGCGATCGAACCCGCTTGCGAACGTGTACATTGTCCCGTTGAACTTGAAACAGAAGTTGACCGCCACAGCTTTTCCATCCCGTCGCAAAACCTTAAACCACAATCTTTCTTTCTGAGCGAGTGACTTTGAAACGTCCCGCAGCAATGCATTGAATCGCGGATCGGCGAAGAGCCCGGGATAGCCTATATCATTCCAGCGCTTCTGGTGCAGCAGTGCTAAGATCTGGAGTGCACCGTCGGTGTTTTTTGGGGCCGCTGCATCTTCGATACTGTACTCCGGGTTTTCGAGAAAACCTCTCTGGACGTAGCGAAGGTTGCGTCTGACGCTACGCCGCATCGAGCATAGAAACTTGTTAACGCTGTCCGGGAGACGGATGAAAGGGCATGTGTCTTCATGCTGCATAGAAATACTGAAGCCTTGATTCTTGAGCTTCAGCAAGAGGTGAGTGAGGACGGCCCCGTCTTCGCGAATATTCTGGAGTTCGATTTCATCCCACATCCGATCCTTATTTTGAAGAATGGCAATGAGGGCGTCGGCGACCTGGTCCTCGAAACCTCTGGCGGAGACTATGTCCAGATAATCGAGCGGTCCCTGTTTCTCAAGCGAGAGTACTGGAGAATGTGGAGAACCTAGACCAGAACCGAGCAACAGGAGCTTCCTGTAAACCCTGAAATGGAACATTGCGTAAGTCCTGATGAAGAAAGGGGCAATGCCGATCAGTTTCTCCCCGAGTCTGAACAGCAGGATGTATAAGTGGTTCTCCGGCCGCGAGCCGAAATGTTTCCACCATAGAAATTGCCACGGGAACGTTTGGAATATGGTCGCAGGGCTTTCTGATATTAGAGATTCCCATTCGCTCTCCAATGCAGCGAACGAAGCCGTGTCGGTCACAAGTTGGACCGTCAATCCTGCGGCCGGACGCTCGGCGTCGGCAATTTCGAAGACTGGCGCCGGGATGTCCCAATATGCGGTTGTCTGTGCGATCATTTTACGCCTTCCTGTCCGTCTTTGTCTATTTCGAACTGAGAGTCGAGCGGAACCCGGCTTCCGTGAAGCATTTTTGAAGTCTCCCACCTTATCCATTCATAGTACTCGTAGGGGGTAAGTATCTTCAATGCGAAATCCACCGAATTCGTTTTTCTCGTTATGGGTATCCGGCGGATATTGAACATATCGTGTGCGAATCTCGGAGGACCCGAGTAGACTCCACAACCGTATTCGTAACCCGCTTCCTTCACAAGCCTTTCCATCACACCGTTTGCCGAGCCGAAAGGGTAAGCGAATGAAATCACCGGAGCGTCAACCAGCTCTTCCAGATCTTCCTTGGATTGGAATATCTCTTTCCGGGCACGGCGTTCAGAAAGGCGGACCAGGTCCGGATGAGTCATGGAATGGGATCCGATCTCGAAGCCTGCATCCTTCAATTCGAGAATTTGGCTCTCGTCCATGAGGGTAGCTCCGTCGAATCCCGATTCTACGTCCCAGGTATTTGATTTGATGGACCGGTCGCCGAGGATAAATGCGGTTGCCCGTGCACCGAATTCTTTCATTACCGGAAGGGCGTTACGGTGCACTTCGTCGTAGCCGTCGTCAAAAGTCATGATGACCGGTTTCCTGGGCAGATTCAATTTCCCCTGCTTGTGAAGAGTGTAGTCCTCAAAGTTAATGCAGGTGTATCCCCATTTACCGAGCAGTTCAAGCTGTCTTCGGAGTTGAGAGACCGTGACGTTCCAAGAGTATTGATCGAGCCGTACGTCATCGCTGACGACGCGGTGATACATGAGCACTTTGACGGGATTCTGTTCTTCAGTGTGGCCATGGGAATTCGAGCCCTGCGGGTTCCCGCTGTCCTTATTTTGATCCTGGCCCATGCCAGTTCCATTTCCGTATTTCGTTTTGTACAGGGACTTGAGAGCGTCATCCATCTCTGAAACGACGGTATTCCAATCGTACCGTGACTTCACGAGGTCGTGACCGTTCTCGCCAAGTTTCGTCGCTTTCCCCCTGTTCAAGAGTAAGTCCACTACCTCCGCGGCGAAGGTTGCCGGATTATCGGCTACGATGAGGTCAATCCCGTTTCTCACCTCGATCCCTTCACATCCTATGGCCGTTGTGACGATCGGCTTTTTCATGGCTAGTCCCTCGAGTATCTTAAGTCTTGTCCCGCTACCCATTCTCAGTGGTACCACGTACACCGACGCTTTCCATGTGTAAGGTCTGACGTCCTCGACAAAACCGGTCACGACGATGTCTTCGCTTGCTCTTCGTAAGATCGACTTCGGTGGATTTTTTCCGACGATGTAGAATCTGGCTTGTGGCAGCACATTTTTGATGAGCGGGAAGATCTCGTCGAGGAAAAACAAAACGCCGTCCTGATTCGGCACGTAATCCATCGTCCCGGTAAAGACCATCGAGTACGGGTCAGGCTCGGCTTTGGAAGGCACGAAGTATCCTGTGTCGACGCCGTTCGGTATAACGTACTTCGGTTTACCCGGCACTTCTCGATCGAGAATCTGGCTGTCATTTACCGACGTGGTGAAGATGGCATCCACGCTCCTGCAAACCTGGAGTTCCTCAAAATATGTCTTCTTGTGTTCCCTGAAGTACAACAGCTTTCTCGCAGGTGAGTGTATCCTCTTGTACATCCTTTCGAAATTCGAGTACTCGACGTTGTGCTCGTCCAATACGCTGATTGTGTCTGCCCCGAACTTGAATTTCCCCATATGTGGAAACTCGATTACCGTGAAATCGAAATGACTGTTCTCGTACAGCCTGTCGAGAACGCCCTGCATTTCTGTGCCGTTTGTGTACTGAGTGTAGAGGCTTTCGCTTCTTCGGAATGCGGACAACATTCTGAGCCATGGATGCCTGCGGGCCAGAAAGTTCGGCTTCACCACGTGAATGCTGTCCAGGGAATCCCCGAAAGACGACCTGAGGGCCTCGAGATCTTGCGCTGTACCATAAGTTACGAAAGTTACCTCGTGGCGCTGTGCAAGTCCCCACAGAATGTGGTACATCCGCAGGGCGGCGCCGAACACGGGCGGCACGGGGGAATAAGGTGTGACATGCAGGATCTTCATGCGCTGGCTCTCCTTTTCTCTGAAAATGTCTTGACGAAACCTGGAATTGATATTTCGGCAAGGAGATATCTTAATTGTGAAACGTTGAATGCGTCTGTCGCCAGTAAGGTGACGACATACGCAAGGAACCCTACAACGGGCAGCGTGTAGTAAGGGAAGCCGATTGATTGGGCACCTACTATCGACAGTGACATTATCGCGCCTGCTGCAATCCCTTTCCCGCATGTTGCCAGAAGATTGCGTGAGAACAATTCGCGGGGCATCAAAAATAATGCGGATACCATCACGAATAATTCTGTCAGGTCGGTCGCGATTGCCGCTCCCATTCCGCCGTTCCCTGAATGAGACTGGAAATAAGGGATCAGGAGGTAATTCATCCCTATGTTTACTACCATCGCTCCGAATGCGATCATCGCCCACTGCTTCTGCTTATCGAGCGCGAGAACGATCCCGCCGAAGACGAAATCGACGTATGTGAGGAGCATCCCTGCGGAGAAAAGCTGGATGATGGCCGCGGAAGGTCCGAATTCCTTCAACCCGAACAGGATCTGAACGATAAACCTTGAGAAGAAGATCAATCCGACTGCGATCGGGATTCCGGCAAGAAGAAGGAACGAGATGCTCTTCTGTGATGCCGATATCATCGACGGCGCCTGGGAGCGGCTCAGCCTTGTCAGAATGGGATAAAGAGCCGCCGAATAAATCGCCGGCAGAAACATGAGTATGCCGAAAAATCTGAAAGCCGCCCCGTACCATCCGACAACCGACGCAGGGGTCATCAAAGAAAGCATAATGGCGTTTATGCGGTAGTATACAACACCGAACAGGGACCAGAGGAAATATGGTAGACCGTCTTTCAGCAGCCGCTTGAATTTGTCCATCTGGAGGGTAAACTTCGGCCGGAACATAGCCTTGGAATACTTCCAGCAGATCAGAAAGTTCAGAACAGGAGTGAGTGCCATCAAAATCGCTACCGCGGTTACTCGCATCCCAAGCAGGAGGGCAGGTATCACCGTCAGAGTGAGCAGCCCGCGATCGACAACTGTCGCCAGCGAAGGATACTTCATGTTTTCGAATCCCTGATATCCGGAGCGAAGAAGGAGAGTCAGATTGACCCAAAGGTTGGAGAAGGCGAGTATCATGATCAGGATGATGACTCTGCCCGAGTACCCGGCGATAAGACTAAGCGCGAATGTCAGGACCATCGATATGACCCAAAGACCGATCCTGAGGAGCATCGACTGAGTCATGAGGTCGGACGGATCTGTCTTGTTGCGCGAGACTTCTTTCGGTATGTAATTCTGGCCGCCGTAGTCGATGATCCACTGGCAGATTGTCTGGATTGAGAGTGCAAGGTACAGATATCCGTAGTCCGCGCTTCCCAGGTAACGGGCGACGAACACAAGTAGGACTATCCCTGATACCCATGTCGCGGCCTGTGCCATCATCATAAGCGCGCTGTTCTTGAAGAGAGATTTTGTTATGGAGTATGCCATTTAAACCATTCTTGTCATGTATTTACGTCCACATTCGATCTCACTGACGTTCTCCAATCGGTGCCGAAGGATGAGATGAATTGGTGCCGTCGGAAGTCTGGGCGAAGTGCAGCGCCCTGATGGTCGGAAGGAGCCCGCACAGCGTGCCCAGGAACACCATATCCCGGTAGTAGGTAAGCTGCAGATCGAAATACGAGACGACCATCTGATTGACTATGGCTGCCGCGATCATCAGGCACATCGCCTTCAGAAACGGATCCTTCACAATCTTTGTGATGGAAACCGTCTCGAAGAGCAGGCCGTCGATGAAAAGCCAGAACGTGAAGAAGCCGACGGCACCCATTTTCACGAGCAGCCAGAGTATTTCATCATGAGGTATCCAGTCCTGCAGTGGAAAGTCTATCTTTACCAGCGGCAGTGGCTGAAGGTACTTCTTGCCGAATCCGATCCCGATTATCGGCGAGTGTTTCACTGTCGCGGCCAGGTCATACCTTTCAACTATCCGGTAGAGGTTGGAAGAGTAGTGCGACCCATCCGCTTTCTTGCTTTCGATGAGGCCCGATTTTATCATCCGGACCGGCGCGCCGAGCCGGCCGTGTGAGTTCCAGAAAATCGCCGAATATATCGCGACTAACACCAGGGCTGGGATGAAGTATTTGTAAAAAACAGCCCTCTCTTTCTTGTTCAACATAAGCATGAATACTATCACGCAGACGATG
>JAJZNW010000111.1:459-34792 GCA_021811615.1 Bacteroidota bacterium | reverse complement strand
GGTTTGACGAGGGTTCAATAGGATAACAGGATGATGACTTGCTTGAGCGGGAAACTCACCCGAAAGGAGAGAAACAGAATGGGCTCACAGAGTCTGCACATCACTGCACTATTGTCCTACTCTACGAACATCAGAGAGGGATTGTTCAGATTGATTGAAAGACATATTGATCCCGGTTTGATTCCCAGCCTTCCATTGTTTGGGGGGAGCAAAATCCCGTATGTGGGACTTGGGACATTCGGTTCCGATTCCGTGCCCGCTGAAACAGTGGCCGATACGGTCAGGAAAGCGATTTACGCGGGTTACCGACACATCGACTGTGCTTCGGTATACGGCAATGAAAAACAGATCGGGGATGTTCTCGCGGGAATATTCCAAAGCGGTTTCCTAAGACGAGAAGATTTGTGGATCACCTCTAAAGTCTGGAACGATATGCACGACAGGGTTGCGGATTCGTGCAGACAATCGCTAAGAGATTTACAGGTAGATTATCTCGATCTCTATCTCGTTCACTGGCCCTTTCCAAATTATCATCCCCCGGGATGCGACGTTACTTCCCGGAGTCCGAACGCGAAGCCGTACGTTCATGAGAATTATATGAACACCTGGCGTCAGATGGAAACACTGGTGCAGGAGGGACTGGTCAGGCATATCGGTACCTCCAACATGACGGTTCCGAAATTGAAGCTTCTCCTTAGAGACGCAGAGATAAAACCCGCCTTCAATGAAATGGAATTACATCCTCACTTTCAGCAGCCCGAATTATTCAGCTTCTGTCTTGAAAATAATATTCATCCGATAGCTTATTGCCCCCTCGGCTCGCCGGGCCGGCCTGAGCGGGACAGAACTCCGGAAGACACTGTTGACCTTGAAGACGAAGTGATAAAGTCGATCGCAAAAAGGTTGAAAGTTTCGCCGGCTCAGGTTGCCATTAGATGGGCCGTTCAGCGCGGACAAATCCCGATCCCTTTTTCCGTGAATCATTATTTTGAAAACCTTGAAGCCGCCGTCAATGTCCGGCTGACTGAAGACGATATGAAGAAGATATCGGGGATCGACAGGAACTGCAGATTGATTAAAGGCCAGGTATTTCTCTGGAAAGACAAGCAAGGCTGGGAGGATCTGTGGGACTTAAACGGAGATGTTACTCCCGGCTAAGAAAGGAATTTTGTAGGTGGAGTGATGAGCAAAATGGTCGGTGCGATTCTGCCGGGGAACAGTACGGTTGAGTTGAAGGATTTTGACGTACCGCTTCCAGGTCACGGCGAGGTTCTTATTAAAATGAAATCCTCCACGATATGCGGCTCGGATATACGAGCGATTTATCGCGAACACGTCGGCAAGGGCCCCGAGGGATACCAGCCGGGTATGATTGCCGGGCATGAACCGAGCGGCCGGATAGTGGAGACTGGCCCGGGATGCCGCCGATTCAAAAAGGATGACCGCGTGATCGTCTATCATATTTCCGGCTGCGGTGTGTGCAATGATTGCCGCAGAGGATATATGATTTCCTGCACGAGTGAATACAGGCGCGCTTATGGCTGGCAGCGAGACGGCGGGATGGCCGAATATTTGTTGGCCGAAGAAAAGGACCTCGTATATTTGCCGGATGAGTTGAGTTATTCCGATGGAGCACAAGTGGCATGTGGCTTCGGAACGGTCTACGAGGGGCTGGAGAAGATCGGAGTAAGCGGGAACGATGCCGTTCTGATAACAGGCTTGGGGCCGGTTGGGCTTGCTTCTGCGATGCTTTGCGGGGCATTGGGCGCACAGAAGGTTTTCGGGATAGAAGTCGTCGACGAAAGGCTGTCTATCGCAAGAAGATTGGGACTATTCACCGAAGTCATAAAGGCCGGTGATAATAACGTCGAACAGATCCGGGATCTGACATCGGGGCATGGCGTCGAGAAGGCAATCGATTGTTCTGCAAACAACAAAGCTCGTCTTACCTGCATACAGGCAGCCCGCAAGTGGGGGAAGATTGCATTCCTCGGCGAAGGTGGCACAGTCGAGTTTCAACCCTCGCGTGACATCATTCACGATCAAAAGACAATTTACGGCTCATGGGTAACCAGTATCTGGCGTATGGAAGAGCTCGTCGAGAGATTGGTCAGGTGGAAAATCAAGCCTGAGTCGCTGATTACAAATAGGTTCAAACTCAGCCAGGCGGGTGAAGCATATTCTCTGATGGCAAGCGGAAAATGCGGGAAAGTTGCCGTTGTTTTCGATGAAGAAATCAAATGAAAAACGGAGCGAGCTAATTGTTAAAGAACATACCTAACATTCTCAGCCCTGATCTCCTTAAGGTTATCATGGAGATGGGGCACGGCGATGAGATAGTCATCGCAGACGGGAATTTCCCGGCTGCTTCGATAGCTCAGAGACTTATTCGCCTAGATGGCCATCCAATACCTCCGATCCTGGGAGCGGTATTGGCATTGTTCCCTCTCGATAATTACGTCGAGAAGCCAGTGAGTCTGATGGCGGTCACGCCGGGCGACAAGATTCAACCGGTAATCTGGGAAGCATATCGAAACATAATTCGGGAAAGCAAAGAGCCATTTACGGATTTCGAGTATGTGGAGCGCTTCGCGTTCTACGAAAGAGCCAGGAAAGTATATGCCGTGGTCGCGACGGGCGAATCGGCTCTGTACGCTAATATCATATTGAAAAAGGGAGTGGTGGTCTAGCTTGGCCGCGGTGGAAATATCCGGAGTAATTATGAAGAAGGCATTGACAATACTTGGAATCAGTCTTGCGATAATCAACGCGGCAAGCGCCCAAAATGATTCCCTCCTGACACTCTGGTACACCCATCCTGCAGGACAGTGGGTCGAAGCGTTGCCCGTCGGAAACGGCCGGCTGGGAGCCATGATATACGGTGATCCTTACAAAGACAGGATTCAACTCAATGAGAACACTGTCTGGGCCGGATCACCAAATCGCAACGACAATCCTGAGGCGAGAGCGGCGCTGCCGAAAGTCAGGAAGTTGATCTTCGAAGGCAAGTATAAGGAGGCACAGGATCTCGTCAATCAGACCTTCATCAGCAAGACTTCTGAGGGGTGCCCTTACCAGACAGCCGGAGAACTGAATCTCTTTTTCCCCGGACACGAAAAATATACCGATTACTATCGAGAGCTCGATATCGGGAAGGCCGTGGAGATGACTCGCTACAAAGTCAACGGCGTGGAATACCGCAGCACGGTCTTTGCTTCGTTCCCCGATCAGGTAATCATCGACCGCATTGTAACTGATAAGCCGGGCTCCATTAGTTTCACCGCTACAATGGGAAGGCCGTCGAAGGTTCACATTTTCGCCATCGGTAATGACGAGCTCGTTATGTCGGGTGTGACCAGCAATTACGATTCCGTGAAAGGCAAGGTGCAGTTTCAGGACCGGGTGAAGATACTCACGCACGGCGGTTCCGTCTACGCCTCTGACGCATCCCTGCAGGTATCCCATGCCGATACGGCCACCATCTATATTTCCATCGCCACAAACTTCATAAACTATCACGATATTAACGGCGATGCCGCCGCAAAAGCGCAGGCTTATCTGGACAGCGCCGTGAAAAAGAGTTATCAACTGGCCTTGCGAGACAACATCGCGGCATATCAGAAGTACTTCAATCGTGTGAGCATCGATCTCGGTGTCACGGATTCCGTCAAGAGTCCGACAGACGTTCGCATCGAGCAGTTTCACAAGGACGACGATCCGCAGCTGGCGGCACTGTTCTTTCAGTTCGGTCGTTATCTTCTCATCTGTTCATCGCAGCCGGGCGGCCAGCCCGCTAACTTGCAGGGCATATGGAATGACCAGCTGTTCCCACCATGGGGAAGCAAATATACGGTTAACATAAATCTGGAAATGAATTACTGGCCCGCGGAGGTGACAAACCTCAGCGCGATGGCCGATCCTCTCGTCCAGCTGGTGAAGGATCTTTCCATCACGGGGAGGAAGACCGCACAAGTTATGTACGGTGCGAAGGGCTGGGTGCTTCACCATAATACCGATATCTGGCGCATCAACGGACCTATCGACGGCTCATTCTGGGGAATGTGGCCGATGGGCGGAGCGTGGCTTTGTCAGAATCTGTGGGACAAGTACGAGTTCAGCGGAAGCAAAAAGTATCTGAAGTCGATTTACCCGGTCTTGAAGGGCGCCGTTGAGTTTTATTTGAGTACGCTTGTAAAATATCCCGGGCACAACTGGCTTGTGGTTTGTCCTTCCGTATCACCTGAGAACGCTCCGTCAATTAGACCCGATGTCTCGATTACGGCCGGCGCAACGATTGACAATCAGCTCCTCTTTGATCTATTCACCAAGACAATCACCGCGGCCAGGATACTGAACATCGATAAGAAATTCATTCCGAAGGTCGAGCATGATCTCAAGAGGTTGCCTCCGATGCAGATCGGCAAGTACGGACAACTGCAGGAATGGATTCAGGACCTCGACAGCCCCAACGACCATAACCGGCATGTCTCTCACCTGTACGGATTGTTCCCGTCCAACCAGATTTCACCGTATTACACACCGCAACTATTTGAAGCTGCCCGCACCTCCCTGATATTCCGCGGCGACTTAGGGACAGGCTGGTCCATGGCGTGGAAGATCAACCTGTGGGCTCACCTGCTCGACGGCAATCACGCATATAAACTGATCAGAGATCAGCTTACGCCCGAAGAACTTCCGAAAAACGGGCGCGTCAATTTTGCGGCGCCCGGCGGGACTTATCCGAACATGATGGATGCATGCCCGCCTTTTCAGATCGACGGGAATTTCGGGTTCACTTCAGGTGTCGCACGAATGCTTTTGCAGAGCGATGACGGCGCGATCTTTGTGCTTCCAGCGCTGCCCGATGTGTGGCCGAAAGGATCTGTCAAGGGCCTTCTCGCCCGCGGCGGATTTGAGATAAAGGAAATCGAGTGGAATAACGGAAAGATCACCAGGCTCGTGATCAAATCCAACCTGGGGGGCGATTGCCGTATTCGATCTTATTGGCGCCTGAAAGCGGGAAATGACGAAAGACTCGTGGCTGCAGTCGGAGCGAATCCTAATCCGTTTTATCAAATACCGCACATAAAGAAACCGCTCAAATCTCCTAAGGCGAAGCTAAGACCGCTAAAACTGAGAAAGACCTACCTTTACGATATTCAAACCAAACCCGGAGGGGAGTACACCCTTGTTCAGGAATGAACCAGAAATCGACGGAGCCTTGAAACAGTCTGCGCGCACCTGCGTGATCAGACACTTCGCTTCTCATTTGCTGCTGCTGGCAACGCTGACATTGGCTGTCACAGGCAATTCGTTCGCTCAGAACCCGATCATCATGGATCAGTTTACGGCCGATCCATCTGCACGGGTCTTCAACGGGAAGGTTTATCTTTACCCCTCGCATGATATTCTCGCCACGGAGGGGCACGGCCGGATCGGGTGGTTCTGCATGCAGGACTATCACGTGTTCTCGTCGCCGAACCTCACCGACTGGACAGATCACGGCGTTATCCTTAGTCAGTACGACGTCAAATGGGTCGATTCGACTGCATACGCAATGTGGGCTCCTGATTGCATGTACAGAAACGGAAAGTATTATTTTTATTTTCCGGCCCCTGCAAAACACTCGACCTTTCGCAGAGGTTTTTCAATTGGAGTTGCCGTGTCGGATAAACCGTATGGACCTTTCACCCCGCAGCCTGAACCGATAAAAGGCGTTCACGGGATTGATCCCTGTGTTTTGATCAGCAGCAATGGACAAGCTTACCTTTACTGGGCGGCGGGAAGGATCTGGGTGGCGAAGCTGAAGAAGAACATGCTTGAGCTTGCCTCGAAACCACAGATGGTGCAGGGTATGCCCCCGAAGGGACTAATAGAAGGGCCGTTTGTGTTTGAACGTCGCGGCAAATACTATTTGGTCTACCCCCACGCGGCGCACGTAAGCGAGAGACTAGAGTACGCAATCGCAGACAATCCCATGGGTCCCTTCAAGTATATGGGCGTTGTAATGAATAGAAATCCTCATTGCTGGACCAACCAGGCTTCGGTCATCAAGTTCAAGAATCAATGGTATCTGTTTTACCATGATAACTACTTATCTCCGCACTTCGATAAAGCCAGGTCCGTCTGCATCGACAGCATGTTCTTCAACAGTGATGGTACGATCAGAAAAGTAATTCCGACTTTACGCGGTGTAGGCGTTACGAATGCACGGCAGGAAATCCAAATCGACAGATACAGTTGTAAGAGCAACGGGGGCGCATCAATAGCTTTTCTCGATACGTCCGATACGTTCATGGGTTGGAAGACGATACTCGACAGCGCAGGCGCGTGGATACAATATAACAGTGTCGAATTCGGAGCGAAGAAGCCGGGATCGGTTGAGATGAGAGCGATGTCGAACACGGGAGGCACCGTGCAGGTCAGGTTGAACAACCCCGATGGCCCCGTTATTGCCACGGTCAGAATTCCCAGGACTGACGGGTGGAAAATTGTCAAGTCGCCCCTCTCGGAATTTCAGCCCGGCGTCCATAACCTGGTTGTCCGGATGACAGACAGTGAAAACGTAGAAATAGATTGGGTGAGCTTTCGCTGAGCGGCTTTCGATTCCGAAGAGATAGATGATTGACCGTGGGAAAGTGAACCAAAAAGGAGAATGCGATCGTCGCCGATTTTCTTTCTGGAAGGCAGGCATAGGCAGCGGTGAGCATATATCAATCGCTGAACCGGTAATCGCTTCTTTTGATAAAGGAGTAATTCAGATGTTACGAGAAATCACGTCCATGCTGATTCTGTTTTCGATGAGTTCCTTCGGTGATGCCGTTTGCGGGGAGAGTTACACATTAAGAAGTCCGGATAATAATATCTCCGCAAATGTCTGGCTTACCTCTGCCGGATCGCCGGTGTATTCAGTCTCTTATTTGGGTTCAACTATCCTGAAGGAATCGAAATTAGGAATCGCCAGAAGCGATGAGGATTTCTCGTCGGGCATGACTCTGGATTCGGCTTCAGCGGTGAGCCAGGTTTCTGAAAAATATACTCTGCTGCATGGCAAGCGACTTGCTTGCAGTTACACCGGGAGCAAACGCATTTTCTTTTTGAAGAGCGCGCATTCGGAATCGATGGAGATTATTTTCCAGGTATCGAACGACGGGGTCGCGTTCAGGTATTACTTTCCCGGGAAGACTGATACCACCGCAACGATTTACAGCGATGCGACATCCTTTCATTTTGCCCGATCTACGAAGGCATTTCTACAGCCGTGTGCCGATGCGAGGATGGGATGGAGTTACGCATCTCCGTCCTATGAGGAATATCATAAAATGGATATTCCTGTCGGAACGCCGTCCCCCAACCAGGCTGGGTGGGTGATGCCTGCGCTGTTTCATTCCGGAAACAATTGGATCTGCATTACTGAAACGGCCGTCGATACGAACTACTGCGGCTCGCGCCTGAGCCAATTCTCTCCGGACGGCGAGTACTCGATTCAGTTTCCCGAGCCCCAGGAATGCAGAGACGGGGAGCCTGTGTTGCCAGAGTCGACTCTGCCGTGGTACACGCCATGGCGCGTAATCGCAATAGCCAACAATCTTGGAGGCCTGGTCGAATCTACGCTGGAAACCGACCTTGCGAACCCGGCAAAATACGATGTCTCCTCCTGGCCTCGACCCGGCATTGCATCATGGAGCTGGATTATTCTGAAAGACGATTCGACAGTCTATGATGTTCAAAAACGGTATATAGATTTCGCTTCGGAAATGCATTGGAGGTACTGCCTCATCGATGCTCTATGGGATACTCAAATAGGATATGAGAAGATCGGTCGGCTCGCGGGTTATGCGAACACTAAGAACGTCAAGATTCTATTGTGGTACAATTCGGCAGGCGACTGGAACACAACTCCGCAGACTCCGCGCAATAAAATGCTCACACACGATTCGAGATGTGCCGAGTTCCAGAAATTGAAAAATATGGGCATAGGCGGCATCAAAGTGGACTTCTTCGGCGGGGATGGACAGTCCATGATGAAGTACTACATCGATATCCTGAAGGATGCGGCCAAATATGATCTCGCTGTGAACTTCCATGGATGTACTTTTCCAAGAGGATGGTACAGAACTTATCCCAATTTGGTTAGCATGGAAGCAGTAAGGGGAGAGGAATACGTCACCTTCGGACCGTACTTCGCGGATAACCAGCCTTCACATTGTGCGATGCTCCCATTTACGAGAAACCTCTTCGATCCGATGGACTTCACCCCCGTCAACTTCTCGGGCATACCGAACATAAACCGCCGGACGACGGACGGTTTTGAGATAGCGCTGTCGGTCATATTCACATCCGGTATTGAGCATATCGCTGAAACTCCATCCGGGATGAGAGCGCAGCCGGATTTCGTGAGAGAATATATGAGCACGCTGCCTGAGACCTGGGACGATGTGAAATTTATCGACGGGTACCCGGGCAAATTCGTGGCGCTGGCGAGGAGAAAAGGGAATGTCTGGTATATTGCCGGCATTAACGGTGAAAACATCGAACGCACTATAACTCTGAATTTGCCGTTCGCAGGAAGCATCAAGGATGCAAAGATCATCACCGATTCGAATGACGCGAAGCATTTTGTCGAGAGAAGCCTAAGCCTCTCTGCTCCGGTTGAATTGACTATACGACCCTACGGTGGATTTGTCATCAGAACCGGCACTGGTTTGTAAAATCTCGATCAAACAACATGACTAATCATTCACAAACTATGATAGGAGCAACCATGAAACGTTTTCTATTTATCTGTATGGCGGCTTTTTTGACGGTGAGCGTAGCTCGCGCACAAGCTATCGACGGCAAGTGGAAAGGTGAGATGCAGGGCCCGAACGGTTCCATGGGACTGACATTCGACTTCAAAGTGACCGGAGACAGCCTGACTGGATCGGTGCAAGGTGGAATGGGAGAAATGCCGATAACAAACGGAAAGGTAAACGGAAAAACCTTCTCATTCGATGTGGATGTCAACGATATGACTTTCAGTCATCAGTGTACCGTTATGGGCGATTCTATCTCCATGAAGATTAATGGATTTCAGGGAGGGGAACCGATGGACATTATCCTGAAGAGAGTGCCCAAGACCGAGGAAGAGTCGAAGTGATTGAAGCCTGCTTGGCGAAATTAAATCGCTCTTCAGGTGTCGTCTTTACGTCATCGATAAGAATCATCGTAAGTCCATCAAGTGTTCAAGGGTATCTCCGAAACGGTCACCGGGCGCGGCAGCGCCTTGAGCCCGAACAGCGGGCGCAGGATCCGCACGCGTCGAACCAGCTCGAATATAAGCCAGCTTCCGGCGAACGTCGAGCCGGCGGCGACAGCGAGCTTCGGCCAGACGCCGATCGTGAGCGGAAGCATCGCGTAAACCACAGCGACGGTGATCGTCTGGTGGACTATGTAGAACGGATACACGGCTTCGTTGGCGTAGGTGAGCCATGGCCCGCCGCGTTGTATATGTGCTCGGGCGAAACCGAGCACGGCAAGGACGATCCCCAAAGTGAGGAAGCCCGTCGGCACCACGATTCCTCCCACTCCAGCCCAGAACAAAGCCCGAGCGCCGGCCGGCCAACTATCCGTGAACCCGGTTGCGATCGCGGTGAAATGCACAGCGGCGAAAGCGAGTCCGACGATCAAAAGCTCGATGCGGCGACGCGTGACCAGATCGAGGAAGCGCCGTTCGGAAGCGATCATGAACCCGAGCAGAAAGTAGATGAGGCCGCCGCAGAGGTTCGCCCAATCGTTGATGAGAGTGAACGTCGTGGGCCAGTGCGGCTCGAGAAAGAGGCCCACGCAGACTGCCGGAACGCCGAACAGGTAAAGAAGCGGCGGCCACTTCTCGAGCGTGCGGACGAGCGCCGCAAGTGCGCGCCTCCCCGCATCGCTTCGGACCGCGGCGAAAAGCGGAATCCCTGCGAGCGCGAAAACGAGAATGTAAGCTACGAACCACATATGGTGCGGGTGCGGGACCTGCCGGAAAAGCAGCGGGTAGAACTCCGCATAGGAGAGATGCGCGCCATATGTCAGCCACACGATGTAGTGCTGGGGCGGGATAATCACGAACATTGCGAAGAGAAAAGGAATCAGCAGCCGGCGCAGCCTCTCACCCGCGAACTGAACGAGCGAACGGCGGCGGAGGGAGAAAGAGACACCAGCACCGGAAATGAGAAAGATCAGAGGCAGCCGCCAACGATTGAGAAAGAGCATCACCATCTCGAGGACCTGGCTGTGCTGCGTATCCTTCAAAGTCCAGGGCCACGAGACATACGCCATACCGGAGTGATAGAGGATAAGCAGACTGAACGCGGACACCCGCAGCCAGTCGAGTCCGTACTCCCGCTGACGCGCCTGGCTGTCGCCCGGCTGAAAAGGCTCATTCTGGTCTCGATGTGGCACGACTCGCTCCTTTCGATTGAAGACAATCACAAAATCTCCGACTCTACAACCGGGAAAGGGTTAGGTTGAATTTGAAAATAGATTCTCAAAGGACCGAAAGCAAACACATCCGCCGAGCAGAGGCAAGCCAGCCGTTGTCGTATCGAAAATGCGAGCCTTGATAAGTACATCGTCGTCCCGTATCATCTGCAAGGGAATGCCGGAATGCGGTAGTTCGATCCGGCTCTGCGTAAGCAATTGTCTCAAGTCTATTGAATCCTGTCTGTCCTGGTTAAGGAAGGGGCTCAGAAGAGGCATATGAAGACGTTCGGAAGAATTCTGCTCTTTGTGTTGTCCATTATGGCGCCGGCGGTGCTCGCGCAGCAAGGCGAGCGAGTCGAACTCGGAAAACTCCAGACAGGTTCAACTGTCGCCTTCGTCCGCTGGACAAGCGGCGAGTACGGCATCGAAATATCCGGCCCTTTGCATCTCTCGCAACAAAAGCCGGCGCGGATCGGAGTCTTTCGAACGAAGGAGGACATACGCGATTTTGTGGCAGGATATAAAACCCTCCAGCGCACTAAGACCGGCATAGTTGCAAGAGCCGACGTCGATTACTCAAGAAATGTCGTCTTCCACATTGAGGATCTTTGGAGCCTGACCGGCAATGTCCTTTCCGTGCGCAGGAAGGTTCAGGTGGCCGGCAGCGCTCCGGGAGGATTTAATTCATCGATATCGTTCGACGTCGATTCTTCCATGCACTGGTCCGATTTGAATTGCCTCGCTCCGGGTGCATTGTACGGTGACCCGAAACACGACGGCGAGCGCTCGCCCGGCGGAACATTGAATTACGCCGCTCATCGTTTCTTCATGCGCGAAGACATACTTCCGGCACCGATGTTCGGTCTCTCCTTTAAGAACGGTACTTCGGTGACGATTCTGGATCCTAAACTGAACGGTGAGTCTACATTCGAGGAGACAAAGCTTGCCAAACACGTGATGATCGATTCCAGGTTTAAATTCGGTGCCCTGGGAGCGTGGCAATCGGGAAGGAGACCAATCGAGTTCGGATTTGAGTTCCCAGGTTCGGTGAGCATGTACTTAGGAGGTCCGCTAGGGCCTGCGAAGCCTCAATGGTTCCGGCGATATAATCCGATTGCCGGGGGATTTTCTCAGAGTTATGAAGTGAGTTTTCGCTTCGGAGTCCACGAGTCGTTCCCTGATGTCATCCGCAACTCCTGGCGATGGGCATGGAACACTCTAAAACCGGAGGTCCTCCACATCAACATAGACCAGATGCGCCACATTCTCATCGATCAACTGGCGTCTGTGGCGAATACGATAGACGGGCGTACAGGCATACCGTTTGCGGTTGCGACTTTCGACACGAACCATGTTCAGTGGAACTCGACGATGACGGCGATGGGATTCGTCAGCAAGAACATCGAATGTGCTTCTCAGCTCCTGCGTGCAGGCTACCGCGATACAACATCGCGCGGGAAGAAAATGCGCCGCATCGGGCTGTCCATCATCTCGTCGATGATAAACGCTCTCCATTCAATACCCCTTGATGGGTGCGGCTACGATCTTGCAACGGGAAAACCATGGACGGGTCAGCATAAGGATTGGATGGCACCCTGGATCAGGAACGAGACGGACGGCATGTGGACGCTGCTGCGCGCATACCGGCGCGAGCAAGCCCACGGCTACCAGCACCCGAATTGGTTCGATTGGGTGAAGCGGTACGCCGACTGGCTGATCCTTCAGCAAAGGAAGGACGGGGCATTTCCCCGCGAGTGGAAGCCGGGGAGCAGCGCCGTTGCTGAGTCGACAGGAACTACAAGCTACTGTCCCGTTCCGCTGCTTGTTTTGATGAGTAAAGAAACGGGCAATCCGAAGTATGAGCAGTCGGCAGTCCGCGCGGCAAATTATGTCTGGGAAAAATACGGGAAGCGCGGACAATTCGTCGGCGGCGCGAGCGATAATCCCAATATCACCGACAAGGAAGCAGGGATGCTGAGCCTGGAGGCATACCTGAGCCTCTATGAGTCGACGAAGGAAAGCAAATGGCTGAAACATGCGGAGGCCGCAGCCGACTACACCGAGACATGGATCTGGATCTGGAATCTTCCGATGCCCGTCGATGCGAGTAACGCGCAACTTCAGTGGAAGAAAGGCGTGCCGACCGTCGGCGTGCAGGGAATAACGGCATTAGCTTCCGGAGGCGTGGATGAATATCTCGACTTGGCTGCGCCCGTCTATGCGAAACTCTATGAGTACGCCAAAGACCCGCACTATCTTTATGTTGCGCGCATTTTGCTGAACGACACTAAATCGATGGTCGCCACTCCGGGCCATTTGCACGGCCTGAAAGGCGTCGGGTGGCAGCAGGAGCACTGGGGATTCGGACCGAGCATGTTCAGCCGCGGAGTCGGTTCACACCGCTTCTGGCTTCCCTGGGTCACCGCCAATCACCTCCAGAGCATTACCGGCTCGCAGGATTTGCCTCCTTCTCTCTACAAAGAACTTGTCGAAGGGGATTGAGGGATGATAGATGTTGAATTCGAGTGGTCCTTTTCCTCTAGTTGCATGACCAGCAGTTATTACTCAATAGATAAGGGAAAGTTAAAATGAGATACACGCTATTGTTAATTGCGTCGATGGGTTTCCTTCTGGCGACCACGAAGGCTTACTCACAAAATAAGAACTTCTATATTTTCCTGTGCTTCGGACAATCGAATATGGAAGGCTTTCCGGGAGTAGAGAAGAAAGATATGCAGTACGACAACAGCCGCTTCCAGCTCCTCGCGGCAGTCAATTTTCCGGAACTTGGACGTAAGAAAGGACACTGGTACACCGCGGTTCCGCCGTTGTGCCGTCCTACTACCGGTCTCTGCCCTGTCGACTATTTCGGCAGAACGATGGTTGCCAACCTGCCCGACAGCATCAGAGTGGGAGTTGTCGTTGTTGCGGTGGCCGGGTGCAAAATCGAATTGTTCGAGAAGGACAAATATAAAGAATATGCCGCAACGGCTCCCGGGTGGATGAAGGGAATCATAAAGCAGTACGACGGAAATCCTTACCAGTACCTCGTCAACCTTGCGAAAGAGGCGCAGAAGTACGGCGTAATCAAAGGCATACTGCTGCATCAGGGAGAATCGAACACCGGCGACACTACCTGGGCTTCAAAAGTCAAATACGTCTACGACAACCTCATCAAGGACCTTAACCTCAACCCAACGCAAGTACCCCTGCTTGCTGGCGAGGTAGTGAATAGCGATGAACATGGTGCGTGCGGCTCGATGAACGCGATCATCGACAAGCTTCCGGAAACGATTCCAAATTCATATGTCATTTCATCGGCGGGCTGCCCATCAAGAGCGCCGGAGTATCTCCATTTCAGTCCTGAAGGTTATAGAATGCTCGGTACACGCTACGCCGACAAGATGCTTTCGCTTCTGGGATACAAAGTTACTAAGCCAGACTCAGTGCAGATACAGGAAGACATGAAGTGGATTCCCGGCAAATGAAGATCCGGGATAAGTATATGCATCGTTCATCTCTGCAAAGGACCTAAGAACCGGGACAATCATGAAACTTACGTGTCTACTCTTGATTTGGCTATTCCCCTATTTGGCCCAGGGACAGGTTGTAAAGAGCTTCAGCCGATCGACCAACGGAGTGATCGTCAACTTGACGGATGGTACGCTCAATATTTCTCCACTGGCAGACAACGCTGTAAGAATCAGATGCTATGAAGGAAGCGAGCCCGAGGTGCCTGAGCTTATCTTCACTTCGAAACATGCAACGCCGGAATTCGAAGTCACTCATTCGTCTTCGATGATTGAGGTGAAAGAGAGTAGAATTGCCGTCATCGTGGACAGGCAAACCGGTAAGCTTTCTTTTGCGAACAGCTCGGGGAAAGTGTTCCTGAGTGAAGTAGCGGGTACACGGGAATTGAAACCCGATTCCGACATGGGACAACCTTGCTATGTAGCCGGGCAGAGCTTTGAGTCGCCTGAAGGGGAGCATCTATTCGGACTGGGACAATTTCAGGATGGAAATTACAATCTTAGAAATGTCACCCGCCGCCTGACTCAGGTTAACACTCAGATTGCGCTCCCGTTCATCTATTCGAGCGAAGGTTACGGTTTGCTCTGGCATCAATATGGTCTGACCGATTTCAATCCGGCGGACAGCTTCATAACATTAACCAAACGGGAACGATCGGCCGAAACAGGAAACCAATCATCCGAAGTCACAACCAATACCGGTGTTCGAAAAATATCACAGGGCCAGTCGATCTATATCGGACACTTCAAAGCTCCGGTTGACGGAGTCTATTCAGTATTTCTCAACTTAGGCGGGATGGGAAATCGTCAATACGTTGCCATCGACGGAAAGCCGTGCATTGATATAACGAACTTCTGGCTTCCTCCTACCGCGGATGCGCTCGTGAAACTGAAATCGGGGGAACACCAGGTTGAGGTGATCTGCAGATCGGAGAACACGCCGAAGCTATCGTGGAGACTTTCGGACAATGAGACGACCTTCCGGTCTCCCGACGCGAGGATGCTCGACTACGTCGTGTTCTACGGCCCGTCAGCCGACAGTGTAATAGCCGCTTACCGGAATCTGTCAGGCAATGTACCGATGCTGCCTCGGTGGGCTTACGGTTTCTGGCAGTGTCGTGAGCGCTACACATCGAGCGCCGAGCTTGTGAGCACGACAAGAGAATTCCGGAAAAGGAAAATTCCGATGGATGTCATCGTGCAGGACTGGCAGTACTGGGGCGATAACGGCTGGGGTGTTCCTGAGTTCGACACAACCAGCTATCCCGATCCGACGGCATGGATCAAGGAATTGCACCATCTGCACGCTCATTTTTGTATCTCGATCTGGTCCGATCCCGATAAGAATTCGGTCCTCGGAAAAGAGTATTCCTCGGAACATCTTTACATACCTGACAGTAAATGGCTGGATTACTTCAATCCGCTTACTCGAAAAGAATACTGGAATACCCTGGACAAAAACATGTTCAGCCACGGCGTCGACGCATGGTGGATGGATGCTACCGAACCTGAGAACGATGCCTTGCATGGTAAGATGACTTATCTCGGACCGGGTGATTTTTACCGCCTTACCTATCCGATGTTTGTCAGCCGTGCGGTGTATGACGGTCAGCGCGAATCGTCTTCAAAAAAAAGAGTCGTAATTCTTACAAGGTCGGCTTTTCTCGGGCAACAGCGGTATGGTACAATAAATTGGTCGGGAGATGTGGGCGGCACGTGGGACTCTTTCAGAAGACAAATAGTCGCGGGATTGGATTACAGCATGACAGGCATGCCTTACTGGACAACCGACATCGGCGGCTTCTTCCGGCCGGATTCCCAATATACGAGCAAGAGTTACCAGGAACTGCTCATCCGGTGGTACGAATGGGGCGCATTTAATCCCATCTTCCGAATTCACGGATTTCATTCGAGAACCGAGCCCTGGAACTACGACAAGCAGGTACAGGCCGACATGCTGAAGATGGAACACCTCCGATACAGGCTGCTTCCGTATATTTATTCCAATGCCTGGCAGGTAACGAAGTACGGATCGACTATTATGCGTCCGCTCGTAATGGATTTCAGGAAAGATACTGCAGCTTTGAATCAGCGTTATGAATATATGTTCGGAAAGGACTTTTTAGTGGCACCGGTTATAGAACCTAAGGCAAACGAGCGGAATGTATATCTGCCGAAACCGGCAATATGGTACAACTTCTGGACGGGCGAACGTTTCAACGGAGGCCGGATAGTAAAAACGGAAGCGCCGCTTGATGAAATCCCTCTGTATGTAAGAGCCGGATCGGTTGTCCCGATGGGTCCGATAATTCAGTATGCTACCGAAAAGATCAATCCGATAGAGATCAGAATTTATCCAGGTGCAAACGGCAGTTTCAAATTGTACCAGGATGAGAACAATAATTACGATTATGAGAAGGGATTATATTCTACCGTCGGATTCATTTGGAATGACGCCACCAGAACACTCCGCATCGGCAGGAGACAGGGCCATTTCCCCGGTATGTCGAAGACGATGACTCTCCGTCTGGTCGTCGTATCGCCGCACCACGGGACAGGAATAGGAGTGACGAGGGAAGTTGCGAAGACCGTAAAGTACGATGGAACCGAAGTGAAAGTGGCATTCAAATAACTATGGGACACGGAGACTTCACGCTGAATGGAGGGAAATAAACTCATGAGGAACAAGACTCTTTTTGTGGCGATGCTGGCGATCTTTTCAACAGGGCTTGCCATGGCAAAGCAGCCCGCGCCCGTCAGAGTTGCGGATGGATTGCTGCAGGGAACGTACGAAAACGGTTTGACTGTTTACAAAGGCATTCCGTTTGCTGCGCCGCCTGTCGGTAACCTCCGATGGCGACCGCCTCAGCCTGCCGCGAAATGGCAGGGTGTAAGGGAAGCTGACAAGTTTTGTCCGTCTCCCATTCAAGGATCGGGGAAAGGCGCTGACATGAGTGAGGACTGTCTGTACCTGAACGTCTGGACGCCGGCAAAATCTGCAAGCGATCACCTTCCGGTACTCGTTTGGATATTCGGAGGCGCATTCAACTTCGGCTCGACCTCCGACCCGATGTACAATGGCGCAGACCTGGCCAGAAAAGGCGTGGTGTTCGTCAGTATCGCCTACCGTCTCGGGGAGCTTGGCTTCCTGGCGGATTCGGAGCTCAGCGCGGAGAGTCCGCATCACGTTTCAGGGAACTACGGCATACTGGACATGATAGCCGGACTCAAATGGGTGCAAAAAAATATTGCGGCGTTCGGCGGCAACCCACACCGCGTCACAATCTTCGGCGAGTCGGCCGGCGGAATTGCCGTCAGCATGCTTTGCGCGTCTCCGCTGGCAAAAGGACTTTTCCAGGGTGCAATGTCGGAGAGTGGCGGCAATTTCGGGCCTACACGGGAAACAACTTATCCGGGCGAGAACCTGAAAACCCTGGCCGAGGCGGAACGCGACGGTGCAGCATACCTAAAGAAGGCAGGAGTTTCATCGATCGCACAGCTGCGAAAGATTCCCGCCGACAAACTTCCGCCGTCCCGGTTCGGACCGGGAATGGCGTGGCCGATATTGGATGGCTGGGTACTTCCCGCCGATCAATACACCCTTTATGAAGAGAGGCGATTCAACGACACGCCTATCCTCGTCGGCTACAACTCGGACGAGGGTGCAAGCTTCAATCCTCCAAAAACAAACGAGCAGTACATTGCCGAGACTGAGAAACGATACGGTCCGTTTGCGAAGAGTCTTCTCGATGCTTATCCCGCGGGCGTGGGAACAGTGGTGCCGAAATCCGCGCGAGATCTGACACGCGACGCGGCCTTCGGGTGGCACACATGGACCTGGGCGCGGCTTGAGTCGGAGAAGGGGAAGCACAAAGCTTATCTCTACTACTTCGATCAACATCCAGACTATCCGAAAGACTCGCCTCAGTATGGATACGGCTCGCCGCATGGTCAGGAAGTGGCTTACGTCTTCGAGCATCTTGGTCGTTCGAACCCTAATGTCACGAAGGCGGACCGGCGAATCTCTGAGGATATGGCTACATACTGGACGAACTTTGCGAAGTACGGCGATCCCAACGGGAAGGGAGTCCCCAGGTGGCCCGCATTCAGTAATGCCCATCCTGTCGTGATGTATTTTCACAGCACCCCGCACACCGGACCGGTGCCGAGCATCAAAGGACTCAAGGCATTGAACGCATATTTCAAGTGGCGTCTTACGCCGGCAGGGAAGGCGTGGGCAAAGTAGTGACCTGTTATCGATAAGCTGATGAGAGCCGATATTCTAAGGAAAGGATATGTCGAATGAAGTATATGATTTCGTCGATCGCATTGTCTTTAATCTTTACTGCCGGAATTGCCTTCGCCAAACAGCCTGCGCCCGTAAGAGTTGAACAAGGATTATTGCAGGGCACACTCGAAGATGGAGTAACGGTTTACAAAGGTGTTCCATATGCTGCGCCGCCTGTCGGTAACCTGCGCTGGCGTGCGCCTCGTCCCCCGGCTCACTGGAAGGGTGTGAGAAAGGCGGACAAGTTTGCGGCGAACCCTGTGCAGGTGATGTTTCCCACATATGGACCATGGACTTCGGCGTATATGCCCAAGGGTGAGGTGAGTGAAAATTGCCTGTACCTCAACATATGGACCGCAGCAAAATCGCCGGGCGAGAGACGCCCTGTGTTGGTGTACATTCCCGGCGGCGCGTTTACCGGCGGATCCGGCGACGTGCCGGTGTACAACGGTAAAAACCTGGCGAAGAAGGGATTGGTCGTAGTAACGATCAACTACAGGGTCGGTGTGTTCGGATTTCTTGCGCTTCCGTCATTGACGAAGGAATCGAAACATCATTCCTCCGGCAATTATGGATTGCTGGATCAATTGGCTGCGCTTAAATGGGTTCATAAAAATATCTCCGCCTTCGGAGGCGACCCGAGCCGGGTTACGATAATGGGACAGTCGGCAGGTGCATTGTCCATAATGTACCTGACTGCATCGCCGCTGGCGAAGGGGCTATTCGTCCGGGCAATCGCAGAAAGTCCCACGGACTTCAGGAACGGCCTGGAAGAAAGTCTGAAGACGGGTGAACAATACGGAGAAAGTTTCGAGAAAGCCATGGGCGTCTCTTCGTTGGCTGAATTAAGAGCCATGCCGGCATCTGAATTACTCGATTCTACAAATAACAGCTATCACTTCCTCCCGGTACTGGACGGGTGGTTTTTACCAAAAAAAGTCGATGAAATCTTCAGACTTGGCGAACAGAATGATGTTCCTACCATTGCCGGCTGGGTTGCAAATGAATGGAGTTTCATGGGCAACTACGGAAAAATTCCTGCAGTAGAATTCCGGGAACAGGTGAGACGACAGGCGGGCATGTTGGCTGATGAAATCCTAAAGCTTTATCCGGCTTCGACGAGCGCTGAAGCTGCCGTGTCACAGAAGAAATTCGAGCGAGATATTTTCCTGGTTTCGATGTATATCTGGGCCAAAGAACGCGAGAGGACAGGGAAGACGAATCTATATATGTACCTGTTCAGGCATCCCCAGCCGGGGGCCACTGAAGAGCGCTATGAGACATTCCACTCATCCGAGCTGCCGTACGTATTCGACAACCTGAACGAATCAGACCGGCCGTGGAAGGCGGAGGATAGGAACCTGGAGCGTGTTATGTCAGGATATTGGGTAAATTTTATTACAACAGGAAATCCGAACGGGAAGGGGCTTCCCGAGTGGCCGGCCTTCAAGGAGACACCGGGAAGGATAATGGAATTGGGCGACAAGATGGCACCGCGGCCAGTCATGAGCCGTGAGAAATTAAGTGTGTTGAAAAGAGTGCTGGAGGATTCAATGCGCTGAATGGAAAATCGACCGGATCAGGTCTTTGAGTCAAAGATAGGATGTTCATTGGCTCTTTATTTGATTTTGACCCAGAACTAATCAAGAATCAATTGCAGTGAAACCGGAGAACAATTATGAATAACAAAAGTAGACTTGTGGTCCTTCTCGGGATGGCGCTCGTTCTGCCCGTTGCCATGATGATGATAGCGATGTCCGGGGCAAACCACGGTGCCATTCCCCCGAGACCGGAAGGCCCTTGCGATATCCTTGCCGCAGCGGGGACCCCTTGCGTTGCCGCCCACAGCACAACGCGTGCATTGTATGCATCCTATAACGGACCGCTCTACCAGGTTATGCGTCAGTCTGACGGAAAGACGTTGAACATTGGAGTAGTCCAGCCCAGCCCAGGTAATCCCGGAGGATACGCCGATGCGGCGGCGCAAGACGCATTTTGTGCCAATACATACTGCTGGATCACCGTTATTTACGACCAGTCGGGCCATGGCAACAATCTCGTCCAGGCGCCCCGCGGCGCATTCAGCGGCCCGGCCATGGGCGGATTCAACAATCTCCCGCTTGCAAATATGGCACCCGTCACAATCATGGGACACAAGGTCTACGGCGTCTTCATTGAGCCGGGTATGGGTTTGCGTCTTGACGATCCCAAGGGAACCGCAGTCGACGATCAGGCCGAAGGCGAGTATTGGGTCCTTAACGGTCTTCACTACAACAACGGGTGCTGTTTCGACTACGGCAATGCCGAGATCGACAGCCACGACGATGGCGCCGGTACCATGGAGACCATGTACTATGGCGACGCCAATTACTGGTATCACGGGCAGGTCCCCGGCCCATGGATCATGACCGACCAGGAAAACAATCTTGTTGGATGTGCGAATCCGTCTCCGAGCAATAAGTACTGCGCGGATTTACCGAGCATCCCATGGCACTTCGTAACTGCAATGGCGGACGGCGAGCCGCACCACTGGAGAACGATGGGCGGCAATGCGCAGCACGGCGACTTGAGTATCATGTTCGACGGGCCCCGCGTCGACAAAAGCTATGATCCGATGCGTAAGCAGGGAGCCATCGTCCTTGGCAACGGGGGCGATAACAGCAACGGCTCCGCGGGCACTTTCTACGAAGGCGCAATAACTGTTGGAGGCACTTATCCTTCGCAGAAAACCAACCAGGAAATTCAAGCAAACATCGTGGCTGCTGGATACAACGTCTCAAGCCTGAGCATCGCTCCGGCGAATGCGATTGCCGCGCCTCCGGGACTCCAGACATTTTCACCTCGATCCTCGCAAAACACGACCCTGACCTTCACGAATACCACCGGCCAGCCGGTGAAAGACCTGACACTCCGTATTTCGGTACCGAAGGGCTGGAAGTCCGTGGTCCTGGGCTCAAATGAAAATTCAAAGAAGTTTGCTCATTCAATTGCACCCGATGTAAGTGTAGAAGCAACTTTCACGGTCACTTCCGGATCAAAGTCTTTCAACGGCGATTTGGACGGTGACGCTTCGTGGATGAATGTAACGAGCGGAATGAAGCAATCAGTGTCGATGGCTGAAAAGGTGCGAAACGTCAGCCCGATCAGGATTAACGAGTTCCGCGTCGGCGACGGCTCAACCAGAAACGCGACCGACTCGTTCATCGAACTCTATAACGCCGGCAACAGCGCCGTCAATATCTCCAACTGGACTTTGACCATCCGTCCAACCGGGCTGCCGGTCTTCTCTCCGGTGAAAATTCCGTCGGGGACGAAGCTGGCCGCGCGGGGGTTCTATCTACTGGGGCTGTCTAATTCAGGCCTGGCAGTCCCTGCGAAGAAAGGTGAGTCCACCATCTACGTCAGAAATATAACCGGCATGTCGGTTGGCGATAAGATCGAAATCGGCGATGGTCGAAACAGGGAAATCCGCACAATTGAGACAGTCGGCACAGCGGTGGGCATTGGTGAACCCAATACACGTTTTCGGTTTGGCCCTCCGTTTGAACCAGGCACTCCTACAACTGTCTGGCAGCCTCTTCCCAACGGTCCGGTGATTACAATACCGGCCGGCTCGAAGAACATTCCAGTTGCTGGTGTAAACGGCTTCAAAGTCGGAGAGAAGATGGCCATTGGATATGGCGCGACTTACCCTGTTGTCGGCAGATCTGTTGAGAAGTACGAGGTAGTGACCATCACCAAGGTTGGAAAGCCGGGTGTGCAGGATTATCTGACAGCAGACGCGAAAGCCGGCGAAACCAACATAAAGGTGTCCTCAGTTGCCGACATCTCAGTCGGTGACAGAATCAGGCTGGACATCGACAGCAAAGGCCACGGGATTGAATGGGTTACTGTGACACACGTCGGCACGCCGACAGTCCGTAAAGGCTACTATGGTCCGATCACTGACCTTGGCACGGGACTCGACCTTGCTGCACCTTTGAAGTTCAACCATTCCGACAATCTGCCTTTCAGCGACAGAGGAACGGGGATCAGTTTTGAACCGGCATTGGCCTTTCCTACCGCGAGTAACCAGCCTGTCTTACCTCTGGGCACAGGCATAAGACTCAATCGTCCCTTGGCAGGGAACTACGCGATTAATGCTGCTGTACGCGATCAGAAGGTTCTGACTGCGGGCTACCAGGGAAGTCCGGCGCCAAACCAATGGTTCGGAGGTCCGGCTCTCTCTCCAAGTGCCGGCAGCATGGTGTTGCGTGACGCGGCTGGGAAAGTAGTTGACGGTCTCAACTACGGCGGGATGGTGGACCCGTGGGTCGGAGAAGGTTACCAGGGCGCTTCCGGACCAGGCGCGAGCGGATGTTATGCACCGGTACCTACCGAGAGAAGAGGCTTCGGGTTCTTCGGTCGCCCCGCCGCCATGCCGGATTTAAGTGCCGGGCGCTACCCTGATGGCACCGACAACAACAGCAACTGCGAGGACTTTCACCTGCAGAACACTACTACCCTTGCGGCTGAATCGACAGTCGGTTCGGATAATATCAAGGTCGCAAGTGTAGGCGGTTTCGACATCGGCCAGAAGATCATTATCGACAGAGGCGCAAATAGAGAGACCGCTGTCATCGCATTTATCGGTACGCCAGGGGGTACCACCTTGAGCAGTGCCACCAATGTAGGCGCGACAGAGATAGCAGTCCCCAACGCAGAAGGTTTTCACGCCGGCCAGACTATTACAGTTGACAACGGTGCCAGCCGCGAGACCGCGACCGTCGCATCCGTTTTCTTCGGACGCCCTCGCTTTGACAACGGCAAATTCATCAGGCCGGTCGATTCGATTACTGTCGCCGAGCCGCTCACCATCGCCCACGAGTCCGGTGCACAGGTCTCAGGCAGTGGGATCACGCTGACTGGCCCTTTGACCAGGGCTCACGACGACGGTGCGCAGGTTGTCAGCAATTTGCCCACACCGGGCGAACCCAACCAGTATTTCAGGAAACAATAGTGTTCACATCTGCATCATCCGGTCAGAGTGTCCACGCTACCCAGCGGTCTCAGGCAGATGGAGACCGCTGGGTTTTCCATCTGGAGATATAGTCGGAGGAGTTTTTGTCTACTCGCGAAAATAAAACACCGCGTCGACATTCGTGGCCCTGGTGGCGCTGGGTGTTGACGGGATTGAACATATTGGCTCTTGTTTTGAGTTCCATCCTTAGCTGGCATTACATGAACGGCGGGTCTATGCCCGGATGCGGCGGTGGAAGTCCGTGTGACACGGTGCTCGGCAGCCGGTGGTCCAGGATCGCGGGAGTGGTCCCTGTCAGTGGTGTGGCGGTCGGAGTGTATCTGGCGATGCTGGTTGCCGGTCTGTTTATCGGAGCGTCTACAGAGGCACCGGTCCGGCGCCTTGCCTGGAGTTCTTTGCTTGTCCTGGCAGGCTCGGTGGCCGGAAGTGCTTTGTGGTTTATCTACGTGCAAAGAACTCTGATAGGTGACTTCTGCGTTTACTGTATGAGCACGCATGTAACCGGACTCCTGTTGGCCGCACTGATTGTCTGGCGAGCGATCAAGGAATTCAAGAGCAAACCGCCTGATGAGTCTGAGAGCGATCCCGCGGCCGTCAATAGTTTTTCAACGGTCACTCATCGTCGTATCTCCGGCCTCTTCCCAATGATAAGCCCCGCTCTCATCGGCCTGGCTCTTGCCGGTCTTCTCGTGGTGAGCCAGGTGGCGATTTCCTCCCCGGCTGTCTATAGCAACGGGGAGTCACAAAGCGTTCCGCCTGCATTTGATTACCATAACGTGCCGATGATCGGATCTCCCAATGCGCCGTACATAGTGACGCTGCTTTTCGATTACGACTGTCCCCACTGCCAGAGGCTTCACCTGATGCTCGACGAGGCAATTCGCCGCTTCGACGGTAAGCTCGCGTTTGCTCTCTGCCCGACTCCGCTGAATTCACATTGCAATCCCTACGTTGCCCGAACCGTGGGTGAATTCAGGAACTCGTGCGAACTGGCAAAGATTGCTCTGGCGGTATGGGTCGCCAATCGTGACTCCTTCACGGTGTTCGATAGTTGGATGTACGAGTTCGATTCCGGCGACAGCTGGCACCCGCGAAGCCCTGAAGCCGCAAGGGCAGAAGCAATCGAACTCGTCGGTCAAAGTAAGTTCGAGGCAGCATTGTCCGACCCATGGATAAAAAGGTACATGAAGACCTCCATTCATATCTTCGGACAAACCCTCCAGGGCGGCGAAGGTGCCGTTCCCAAACTCATATTCGGCTCGCGCTGGGTCATCCCGGAACCGAATGACGTAGATGACCTTGTGAAGATACTGCAGAATAGCCTTGATGTGCCCAGGCCATGATACGAGAACTTATGTTCGAGTCGGTATGTCAACCGGCAGGCGATAGGTAAGACTGCCGCACATTGCCCGGATGTGTGTCGTCCTGAAAAAAGTTGACAGAATAATAACAATATTTTTCTCTCTTTGCTACTTTCTCTCTTTTGTGGAAAGTGTGGATAAGTTGAAAACTCATGCTGCATACCTCGCCGAAGGAGTCTGGTAATCGATGCTCATGTGCGGACGAAGGTTGTTGTATATGGTGATAGCTTCGCGGACTGCCCTGGCAGCAGCCTGGAGATCTGGGAACGTACTGTCCAAGAGGAACTCTGTCTTCAGGATTCCATTGACTCTCTCGGCGATGGCGTTGTCGTACGGGTTGCCGGCTTCTCCCATACTGATATCAACTCCATGCTCCTTAAGGAGATTCGTGTACTCATGACTGCAGTACTGGATTCCACGGTCGGAATGATGGATCAACTTTGTACCACCTTCTCCAGAAGAGACAGGGATACCGGCGAGAGCCATCTTGATTGCGCGAAGTGCTCCATCAATGGAGAGGCTACTACTTACATCGTAACCGACGATCTTGCGAGAGTAAATATCGGTTACCAACGCCAGGTAACAGAAGCCGTCCTTGAGCCTGAGGTACGTAATGTCTGCAACGAAGACTTGGTTCGCCCCATCCACTGTTCTGTCTTTGATGAGATTGCCGTGCACATAGAACCAATGACGGGAGTTTGTGGTTTTAGCGTATCTCCTTCTTCGCTTGATCAAAAGGTCGTTTTTCCGCAAAATACCGAGGAATTTGTCTCTTCCTACCGAACCACTCAGCTTCTCCAAATCCTCGGCAAGCATCCGGTAGAGTTTCTTTCCGCCAATCATCGGCATCTTGCGCCTAATATCCTGTATCATCTTAACTATCATGTGTTCCTGTACCTGCTGTCGTACCATGACCTTGCGATACTTGTATACTGCCTGACGCGTAAGATCGAACATGGCGCACACCTGCTTCATCGTGTATCTTCCTTCTCTGTATCGCCTGTCCCCGATAATTCGTTCGATGATGGCGCATCGGTCTTTTTTTTAACCACTGCACCAGATTTCTCTTCCAGTACCGCTATCGTTGACTCAAGCGCGATGATCTTCAGCTGCGCCTGAGCCAGCGCTGACTCCAACCCTTGCTTCTCCTTCTCCAATGCCTTTATCTTATCTGTCTCGTTCTTCATCTCAATCCTCACTATCGTACCAAGCAAATGACGCTTCCCAAACTTCCTTATCCATTTCTGGATCGTCGTACTTCCTCCAATATCGTAAACCTTCATCGCTCCAGAAATACTGTATCTCCCGCTCTCGATCTCCTCTACTACCTTTCGTCTGAATGCCTCGCTGTATCGTATACATCTCGTTCTCTCCATAGGTTATTAACTCCTTATGTGGATAACTCCTCCACATTCTTTGAAGTGTCAACCTATTTCAGGACAAGACAATGAGCGCTTGTTTCCCCCTCTTTATACTCCCTCTTTTCTCGAATCACTTCTTTTTCCACAGGAGTTCATGCTTCCTAACCGCATAAGAACCCGGAGAACATAAAATTCCAACTTGTGTGTTGTGTGCGGTTCGTCTTCGGACTGAGTGATTGGCTGCGATTTGTCCTTTTACTCCGATACTCTTATCTTTTTCTCCATGGGCGCTGTTTCGTTTCTCCTTTCGGCTGTTCTCTCTACTTTCAAATTGCATTTCGAACCGACCGGAGCGGCAACCAGCGCACTTCCCACGTTGTTAGTGACTTCTCCCGCGGAAAATTCAATCGATCTTGAACGGGGAAATATGACCTGAGTGTAAACGTTTTTTCGTTTCGAGTAAATCAACCAGCGTCTGTCAGGGAGGCTCTGTGATGAAACAAACAATTTCGCTCATTCTGTTTATCGCCATGTCTGTCGGTGGACAATGCCTGGCTCAAACGGGTCAGAATCTCATTGGCTCTCAAATTGATACGGCCCACGCTTCACCATACAATCTCTATGGAGCGAAGTATCCGCGCATCGGGGCCGACGCACGCGTTATATTCAGATTTGAGGCGCCCGACGCACAGAAGGTGCAGGTTGCCATCAACAACGTTCCTTACGATATGACCAAAGGCGAAGATGGTGTCTGGACTTACACAAGTGAACCGCAGGACAAGGGTTATCACAACTACTGGATGATTGTCGACGGTGCAATTGTGCTCTATCCGGCTACCAACGCCTTCATCGGATACGGCCACATGTGCAACGGCTTTGAAATACCCGATCCCGACGGCAGCTTTTATGATTTGAAAGACGTGCCCCATGGCAACGTGCTTATCGAAAACTATTTCTCAAGGACCGTTAACTCGTGGCGTCATATCTTCGTTTACGCTCCGCCTGGATATGAGGCCAACACGTCAAAGCGATACCCTGTGCTTTATCTTCAGCACGGCGGTGGTGAGGATGAACGCGTATGGATTGAAATGGGAAGGACAAATGTAATACTTGACAACCTGATCGCAGAAGGAAAAGTCAACCCGTTCATAGTGGTCATGGAGACGAGCGCTGCCTATAAGCCTGGTGAAGCGTCCCCTCAAATGCCGCGCATGACGGGACCGGCAGGAGAAAGACAGCCGCCGCAGACTGCAGGCGAACGTCCTTTCCCGCGCTTTTCGTTTGATACTTATAAAGAGGTCATGCTCCACGATCTGATTCCGTTCATCGACGAGAATTTCAGAACCCTAACCGATGCCGGCGACCGTGCCATGGCAGGGCTCTCAATGGGTGGAATGGTGACCAGAACGGTCACGCTTTCTAATCCCGACAAGTTCGCTTACATCGGCCTCTTCAGCGGCGGTACCATTACCCCAAAGGACATTACAGAAAAGTCGAAGATCAAATTGGTATTCATGAGTTATGGCAGCCGTGAAAGAGGATCGGAGACCGTCAAGGAAGCAGCGGATGCTTTAAAGGCAGCAGGCATCAATGCGGTGTCCTACGTGTCGCCGCTCACCGCTCATGAATGGCAATCCTGGCGACGGAGCTTGCTTGAATTTGCACCACTGTTATTCAAAAACAACTGAAGGAGTAAGAACATGAAGCGGTATTTAATTGCTTCACTCATGTTAATGGCTTTCGCCGGCTCAATCTGTCTGGCGCAGACCGACCAGCCGGAGATCAAAGATGATTTCAAGCCATCGACATTAAATCAACCCGGCCAGGAATACCCGCAGGTGAATTCGCAGGGCTATGCGCGGTTTCGGATTATTGCACCCGAGGCGAAGAGCGTAAAAGTGACGCTTGGGCTCGGCGGCCCGCGCGGCGGTACGGAGCTCACGAGGGCTGCGGACAGTTCATGGGTCGGCACAACTGCAGTGCCGTTGGATAAAGGTTTTCATTACTATCATCTGATAATCGACGGCGGGATATTCAACGATCCCGGGACATTGAATTTCTACGGCTCCACCCGCTGGGAAAGCGGCATCGAGGTTCCCGCCCCCGACCAGGATTTTTATGCACTCAAAGATGTTCCGCATGGTAAAGTGGAACAGGTTCTCTTTCCATCAAAGAGCACCGACACGATACGCCGTGCGTTTGTTTATACGCCGCCCGGTTACGACAAGGATCAGTCGGCACGCTATCCTGTGCTCTACTTGCAGCATGGATGGGGCGAGGATGAAACTGCGTGGACCAACCAGGGTCGTGCGAATCTCATCATGGATAACCTTATCGCCGAAGGGAAGATCAAGCCATTCATCATCGTTATGACCTACGGAATGACCAACGAGATCAAGTTCGGAGGTCTTAGGAATTTCGATATAAAACCATTTCAAACGGTCCTGGTCGATGAATTGATACCCTACATCGATTCCCACTTCCGCACTCTCCCCGACCGACTCCATCGTGCGATGGCCGGTCTATCAATGGGCGGAATGGAAACCAAGATGATCACGCTTGCCAACCTCGACAAGTTCGCGTACATCGGTCTTTTCAGCGGCGGGACGTTCTCAATGGAGGATGTCAATAAGACGCCGGGCTTCAAGGAGGAAGTCAAGCTGGCTTTCGTCAGCTTCGGCAGCCGGGAACTTGGCGGTAACCGACCGAGCTTCTTCGGAGGTGACCCGAAGGCAAATGCAGATTCATTGAAAGCGGCAGGTATCAACTGCGTTTTCTTCGTTTCGCCGGAAACGGCTCACGAGTTCCTGTCATGGAGAAGAAGCCTGCACGAATTCGCACAGCTTTTGTTCCGGGATTGAACCCTCCTTTCTCTAAATGGCAAGAGCGGCGAGAGGTTTGTTTTGTCCGTTTGAGCGCTTCAAATAGAAGCGCTCCCTATTTTTTTGCTCTCTTGTGAAGCTGTCCCCGCGATTAACGGGAGTGGTATGACTCGATCATGATTTCATCTGGTTTGAATGTAGGGAGACGTAACCGGGATAGGCACCGACGAAATTGACGTGATGATCATCAGGGAAGGGGACGACTCTGTGCGTATGGGCAACCGCGTTGCCTCAAAAAGAAATGTAACCGAAAATCATGAGAAATGTTCATGATTGGATATGAATGTTGGGAGTGGATCAGCCTGGGTTAGGATAGCAGATATCTTTCTCCGGATTTGTCGTTGTAAGTCAAAGGGGTCCAGCCTGGAGAAGAATTTCTGGAGTTGATCTTTGGTGCGTGTGGAGATTAGGGGAGACTCGAGGAGTCGCTGAAAGGGAGTCTTCGGGGAGTCGTACTTCTTTATGATCTTGGCACCGAATCTGCGTTTCTCGATGAGTCTGGTTGAGGGGACGAAGAAGTTCATGAAGAGTCTCCATTCGGACAAGTAGAGTTGGTTGAGCTCGTCGGCTAAGTCTGGTTTTCCAAGTCGTTGATAGCCGATGTACTGTCGAACGATGGTCCAGTTCTTCTCTTCGACATGAACGTTATCGTTCTTGTGGTAGGGACGGGAGCGAGTGTAATGGATGGGATGCTTTCGCTTCTTGAAATATTTGAGGATGGGCCAGTTGATGAACTCGCTTCCGTTATCGCAGTCAAAGCCGAGAATATCGAATGGAAGTTTCTGTTCGATGTCTTTGATGTATCTCGCCCCGTCTCAGCAGCCTGATCGCATACTTGCAGTTGTAGTCACAGACTTTGCAAAACTCATCGAGGATGGACCGCTTGTCCTTCTTGTCCGCCAGTCTGTATCGCTTCAGTATTGCCCGTAGGTACTCCTGTTTTCCTCGTTTTCCCATAACCTGGTAAGCTCCATTTTCGGTTACCTAAATTATGAGGCAACGACTTCCTTAAGACTCCACCAAAGTTACCTTTTTTATGAGTCAGTGCGCCCGAAAAAATCTCATGACCCGGGTAACTTACAACTGTGCATGCCCACGTTGAACAGAACTTCCGATGTTCTCGTTCGTCTTATAATATCGACGTAAGTACTGAAATGGTCGAATGGTTCAAATGTTGAAGTGATTAGACTTTCAGAAGCACAAGATAGGACGGCAAGGCCGGGAGCGCTTCAACTCCAGCATGATTTTGGATCGCATCTCTCCCTCATCAAGCGTTTCGTTGGTCTCAAACCGAATAAGATCGATCAGCTGGCACGTATCGTGGTGGTCGGAAAGTGTTCAGGAGAATTTCCGATTTCAATTTCCAGGGGAATATCTAAGATAGTTCTTCGAATGTTCCGGATACGCTGGTCTGAGTTACTGCAGCGCAATATTTTCAATCTCACCGATGAGACCTCTCCATAGATTTACCCCTATGCCTGGGAAATTCATCAAACCGAAAACTTTTCAAAGCTGATCAAAATGAAGAATGAGAATTCAATAAGTGGTGGTTCGTTCGGATCCGGCAAAACGAGTCCCCGCCAATCGTCATACAAATGGGTGGTACTTGCGGTTGTCATGGTCGGTACATTCATGGTTATCCTCGACTCGAGTATAGTGAACGTGGCGCTTCCCAAAATAATGGCGGCATTCGGGATTCCTATCGAAACGGCAGAGTGGGTTTTGAACGGCTATCTTATTTCATTCGGGGCTTTGCTGCCTGGCTCGGGATGGTTCGCCGACAGATTCGGGTACAGAAAGATTTTTACACTTTCGCTGATCATTTTCACTCTCGGTTCATTTCTGTGTGCAATTTCGTGGAATGAGAAAGCACTGATCTTCTTTCGGGTCTTCCAGGGAATTGGCGGAGGGATGCTCATGCCTGTAGGGATGGCTGCTGTTCTCCGTGAGTTTCCGTACGAAAAGCGCGGTACGGCCCTCGGCTTCTGGGCGGTGGCGGCTGCAGGTTCGTCTTCGTTCGGTCCCATCGTAGGCGGATATCTCGTCGACAGGTTTGACTGGAGCTCGATTTTTCTTATCAACGTGCCAATCGGTATTCTGGGCGTGTTCGCTGCTTGGGCTATCCTGAAAGACTACAAAGCGGAGAGGTCGCATAACTTCGATTGGATCGGTTTCGGGTCGATGACGACTTTCATCGTCACGCTTCTCCTTGCTCTGGCAGATGGAAACGCTGCCTGGAACACCGGAGGCTGGACGTCGGTTTTCATACTAACCAACTTCACCATCGCGGGTATATCCCTCATAGTGTTTCTTGTGAATGAGTTTACCTCGAGCCATCCCATGATTAACATCAAGCTGTTCAGAAGCTTCAATTACAGCATGTCGAACCTGGTCTTTTTCATTTTCGGACTTTCGGCCTTCGGGAGTAATTTTCTATTGCCGTTGTATCTTCAGAACTCTCTAGGCTATACCGCGTTCCAGGCAGGTCTGATCTATCTTCCCATGGGAATAATTCAGGGAATCCTCGGCCCGTTTGCCGGTGTCCTGACCGATAAAATTAACCCCAAGATCATCGCGTTAGCCGGAATTGTCCTGTTGGCATCGAGCTGGTACCTGAATGGTTTCCTTTCACTATTCTCCATGCATTCGCAGATAATCTTTCCGATTTATCTTCGTGGCTTCGGTATGGCATTCATTTTCACGCCGCTCAGTGCAATAGCTCTGACAGACATCGGAAAGAAAGATATTGCACAAGCGTCCGGGATGTTCAACGTCATCAGGCAGGTGGGACGAAGCTTCGGACTGGCGATAATCGGTACCATATTTACGGAGCGCACCCTATTCCACACGGCCATAGATGGCCAATCGATGAACCGATACTCGCCGGCATTTCAAAAAGTCCTCAGCAACCTGAATTATTTCTGCATGAGGGTTTTGAGCGGTCCGCCCGGAATAGAATCGCAAAGGGCATCCGCCCTTATTTTGTCAAATGTATCACAGCAAGCGACCGTTCAAGCATCCGACGATGCTTTCCTTTTCGCATTTGCGATGATGATATTGTGCGTAATCCCGGTGATCTTACTACGGACTCGTCGCAAAAAGGGAGAGGGGGCGAAGGCGGCGGCTATCGGATGAGCGCTTTTCTAATTGGTTTCTGGATGCTTGAAGCTTGACAGCTTACAAACAGATCGACTCAAATCGGGAACAACTAGGGGCCCTACCGAATTTACTTCGGCGGGAATACTTATCATTGCAAACGCTATCATGGTACATGATGAAGCGACTGCTTCGATTGCGGCGAATCGGTCAACGGTGCGAGTACTTGCGGCGAAGCGTCTTCTCTTCAAGCAGTGTTTGGGACAGATGATTCTAAGGCGCGCGCCGGTTGGGGTTCCCCAGAACCAGTAAACGCAAGGCCATGTCGTTGCCATGTCGGGTTCTCGAGTTCGGTTATTTGAGGTGCCTACGCAGATTCACCGGTCATTTGCCTCGCCTTTACCATTTCTACCCCGCAGTGACGGTATGTGCCGATGTATTGTGCCAGACACGATCACACGAAAGGCGCCCGGATATCGATCACCCCTGCGTTCACGTGGAGTCTTCTGAGATTTTCCGGCCCGCAAAAGTCTCCCGGATAATTGGAATATACTGTTGACCAAAAGTTGAGGTAACATCAATTCTCCGGATCGAAACCGGCTGTTCTTAAGAATTGCTGTCCAATTGATATCAAACAGTTCCTACCTCAAGTGATTGATGGTATTCTTCTTCAATTCGCCGAAATGCGACCTTTTATCCGATGAGAAAATTGCAGCGCTTGCACGGGTCTTGACCGGCTTAGGAAATCTCATTAGAATCATTCCAGAAGGTACGTCTCACTACTTCCGGGTAGAAGACAACTCTGAGAACTGTCAGATGGAGTGAGCAATGAGAAAGGGATGCGTCTTCGGATTAGTCCTCTCGACCGTACTCATCTTGAGCGGGACAGAGAGCTTTGCGCAATGGATGCGCACAAACGGGCCATATGGGGGGCAGGTGAATTCCGTCGTGTCCGTTGCTGGTGATTTATTCACGTGTGCCGGCGGCACGGTCTTTCGGTCAACAAATGGTGGCACTGCGTGGAGTACAACCGCACTGACAAATGCGGGGGTAGAGACCATTGTCAATGAAGGGAACAAACTCGTCGCGGTTGGGTCGAAGGTATTCGTTTCTCAGGATGAGGGTGCGTATTGGAACGTTAAAGGGGCTGACGTGCCGTGGACTAACATTCAGGCACTCGGTGCCGGCAACTCAACCATTTTCGCGTCTGCCAACAACGGTGTGGTCTCAGGCCCGATCTATTCTCTTTATCGCTCGACTGATGACGGCGCAAGTTGGACATATGCGAGCAGCGGCTTAGGGAATAATAGCGTGAATTCATTTGCTTTCAACGGGGACGCTCAGATATACGCGGGCACAGCTTACGGCGTGTTTGTTTCTACAAACGATGGCGGATCATGGAACTCAGCGGGTCTGGTGAATGAAAGCATTTCAGCCATCACCGTTGTTCCAACCGTCACCGGCGGCACGTATATCTTTGCAGGTACGAGGAACGGTGTCTTTCGTTCAACAAATGAAGGGGCTAGTTGGTCATCGGTCGGTGCAGGATTATCGGACACGATTGTGACTGCACTGACGATTTACCAGAAAGCCATTGGGACGCCGGATATCCTTGCAGGAACCCAAGGCGGCAGAGTATTCACATCCAATGATTATGGAGACGTGTGGACTGATGTGAGCAGCGGACTCATCTCAGGGCCCTGGGAATGGGGTGACTGGGAGGCAGATGTAAGTTCCCTCACTGTCGTGGAATCGGACTTCTTCGCCTGCACTAACGCGGGGTTGTTCGTTTCGACCGATGCCGGAGGCGAATGGCAACCCGCGGATAACGGAATTACCAATTCACTTACAATAAACGCTCTCGCAGTCACTAGCTCTGGAAACGGCACCAGCATCTTCGCCGGTAGTTTTCCGTCAGGTGTCTTCCTTTCCACGGATGACGGCTCTCACTGGTGGGCGGTGAACGACGGCATCAACAGCATTGACATCGATGAGCTCGCGATCAGTGGCAAGGATATATATGCTGGCGGCCCAACCGGCGTTTTCCTTTCGACAGATAACGGTGCAAGTTGGGATACAGTAGGATTGAGCAATACCGGCGAAGTGGTGTCGCTTCTCCCGGCAACCGACTTGAAAGGGGACACACTCATTCTTGCCGGGACGTGGAGCGGCTTGTTCGTCTCCACGAATAATGGGAATACCTGGGACACTACAGGCCTGAAGGGAGATGTCACCGCACTTGCTGAAGATTCAAATGGGCAGGGAGGGATAAATCTCTTTGCGGGTACAAGAGGGAGCGGGATATTCATTTCGACTGACGAAGGAGCGACACCACTTCGCCGGTAT
>JAJZNW010000111.1:0-449 GCA_021811615.1 Bacteroidota bacterium | reverse complement strand
CACGTGAATAAATCACCAGCAACGGCATTCCAGAGATTGAAGACATAAATGCGCTGGCCTTCGGCGGGGGAAAACTCTTTGCAGCTACAGACTATATCCTGTACGTATCCACCGATGACGGCGCGAGCTGGAGGCCGTCGGGCTTGAATACATCGAAGATATCATCGAACACGTCGATATGCAGCCTTGCGGTCGACACCAGCGGAGTAAGCGGCCCATATATGTTTGCGGGGACTAATGATGACGGAGTTTGGGTTTCGACGGATGGCGGAACGACATGGGCTGCAGCCAACAGAGGGCTGACGGACCCGTGCGTATACTCGCTTGCAATAAGCGGCCCGTATCTATTAGCGGGAACAAATGTGTCTGGAGTTTGGAAACGCCCGCTGTCGGAGCTAACAGCGATCCATGAACTATCTGCGGGAAATGTGCCAGGTGCATCTCATTAC
>JAJZNW010000094.1 GCA_021811615.1 Bacteroidota bacterium | reverse complement strand
GTAAATACAAAGCTTTAGTCCTTAAATCCGAAATACGAAATCCGAGATCCGAAATTCACAATGAGACTCAGTACCTATTTCCTTCCGACATTGAAAGAAAATCCGGCCGATGCGACGATGGCCAGCCACAGACTGATGGTCAGGGCAGGGCTCGTCCGTCCGCTGGCTGCAGGCATCTATTCCTGGCTCCCGATGGGCTGGCGGGTCATGAAGAAAGTCATGGAGATCATCCGCGAAGAGATGGACGCGATCGGCGCCCAGGAATTCCAGCTCCCCGCGTTGAACCCGATAGAAATCTGGGAGGAGACGGGACGCGTCGAGGCGTTCGGCGACACCCTCTTCCACGTTAAGAACCGCCCGCTGGTTCTCGCTCCGACTCACGAAGAGATTTTCACGACCATCGCGAAAGATCACATAAAATCTTACCGCGATCTCCCGCAGATCTGGTACCAGATACAGACTAAGTTCCGTAACGAGCCGCGCCCGCGCTCAGGCGTTATCCGCGGCCGCCAGTTTTTCATGAAGGACTCCTACACATTCGACAGGAGCTTCGAGGAGCTCGACAAGAGCTACGGCCTCCATAGGGAAGCTTACAAGAAAATCTATTCAAGGAGCGGGTTGAAGTTCTTTATCGTCGGCGCCTATAGCGGCGCGATGGGAGGAACCGGCTCACAAGAATTCATGGTCGAGTCCACCGACGGCGAGGATACCTGCGCCGTCTGCGACAACTGCGACTACGCAGCCAATCTCGAAGTCGCATCGAGCAAAAAGGAGCCGGTCGGCCGCGCCGGCGATTCGATGCCGGTCGGGGAGATTCACACTCCAAACGTCAAAACGATCGACCAGGTCGCGGAATTTCTTAAGATGTCCACGGAGCGGCTGGCGAAGTCGCTTGTCTACGACGCCGACGGCGAGGCCGTCCTCATACTCATGTCCGGGAACGACCAGCTGAACGAATCGAAGCTTGCAACTGCGCTCGGCAAGACCGCATACGCGATGCAGCCGGAGGATCTGGCGAAGCTCACGGGCGCGAACGCGGGTTCAATCGGCCCCGTCGGCCTCAAGAATTTCAGGATCATCGCGGACAAGCGGCTCGAGGATGCGAATGAGCTCGTGAGCGGTGCGAACAAGGACGACTACCACCTGGGCCACATCGACCTTAAGCGGGACGTGAAGATCGACGGTTACTACGACCTCCGCACAGTCGAGGAAGGCGAAGAATGCCCCAACTGCGGACACAAGCTTCGCATTGTGAACGCGATAGAGATCGGCCATATCTTCAAGCTCGGGACGAAATACTCGGCGGCACTCCATGCCAACTACCTCGACGTGGCGGGTGCCGAGAAGCCTATTGTCATGGGAAGTTACGGGATCGGGGTCGAGCGCATCATCGCGTGCCACATCGAGCAGAACCACGACGACAACGGGATCAAGTGGGGTAAGTCGATAGCTCCGTTTGACGTTCATCTTGCTTCGGTCAATATGGATAACCAGGAAGTTGTCGCCGCTGCCGAGAAGGTTTTCAACGAGCTGAATGAGGCGGGGATAGATGTCCTCTATGATGACAGGCAGGGTGTCAGTCCAGGCTTCAAGTTCAAGGACGCGGACCTGCTCGGCATGCCTGTCCAGGTAATCGTTGGTGAAAGGAACCTTAAGCAGGGCAACATAGAGCTCAAGTTCAGAAGCACGGGCGAACGGAAGGTCGTCCCGGCTGCGGAAGTGATCGGAGAGATAAAGAAGTTCCTGGCGATCTGAGACCACTGTGAGGTCGCGACGCAGCCGGAGGTTTTGGTTGTGGAGGTTAGCATTTGATCCTGGAGTGTAGCGATGAAACATAGTTTATTCATCGGTGGTGCATGGGTTGAGACAAAAGAAGTTGCGGTGGTATCAAATCCGTACGACGGAGGAGTTGTCGGCGAAGTATGCCTGGCGGGCGAATCGGAGATTGAAAGTGCCGTCGATTCGGCGGACAAAGCTTTTCAGGTAACCAGAAAGCTCCCCGCGTATAAACGCGCAGCCATTCTCGAAAGCGTAGGCTCGCAAATCCGCGAGCGCAGGGAAGAAATTGCCCGGACTATGACGCTCGAATCGGGCAAGCCGATCCAATTCACGCTGGGGGAGGTCGACAGAGCTGTCATGACCTTCACGATCTCCGCTGAAGAGGCAAAGCGGATGCCGGGCGAAGTGGTCCCGCTCGATTTGGCCGCCGGTGCGGAAGGACGGTGGGGTGTCGTAAGAAGATTTCCGGTTGGCCCTGTCGCGAGCATCACTCCTTTCAACTTTCCCCTCAATCTGGTTGCGCACAAGATCGGCCCCGCTCTTGCCGCGGGGAACACGGTCGTACACAAATCTCCTCCGCAAACCCCGATCACATCGGCCATTCTGGCGGAGATTATCATGAAATCTGGCGCCCCGGAGGGTGCGGTAAATGTTGTGGCTTGCTCGAATGAAGTCGCTGAGAGACTCGTGATCGATCCGCGTCTCAAGATACTGAGCTTCACAGGTAGTCCGCGGGTCGGCTGGTATCTGAAATCGAAAGCGCCGAAGAAGAAAGTCGTACTCGAGCTTGGAGGCAACGCCGCAGTAATCGTGGAGCGGGACGCGAAGCTCGACATCGTCGCGAAGCGGCTTGCGGCGGGAGCGTTCGCTAACGCGGGCCAAATCTGTATTTCGGTCCAACGGATCTACGTGCACAAGGATGTGTATGATGATTTCAGAGATTTCTTCGCTTCGGAGACGAAGAGCGTGAAAGCAGGCGACCCGATGGACCCCGATACGGTTGTGGGTCCCATGATAAGTGCGAAGGAAGCGGATCGCGCGTTCGACTGGATCATGCAGGCAAAAGAACACGGAGCGATCGTTACGACAGGCGGAAAGAGAAATGGAAATCTCATCGAGCCGACTGTCCTCGAAAAAGTTCCCGCCGATTCAGAACTTTATTGTGAAGAAGCGTTCGCACCTGTGGCAATTCTCGAATCTTATTCCGAATTTGATGAGGCAATTAAGAAAGTGAACGACTCTCGGTTTGGCTTGCAGGCCGGTGTCTTCACGAACGACGTCCGGAAAATCTTCAGGGCGTTTGAAGAAGTTCATGTCGGTGGTGTGATAATAAATGACTATCCTACTTTCAGGATCGACAACATGCCTTATGGAGGCATAAAGGACTCGGGCTTCGGCCGCGAAGGCGTTCGATACGCGATCGAGGAAATGACCGAACCGAAACTGCTCGCGTTGAACACGCGGTAGCTCGTTCCATTCCGGGACGGACTGCCAGGATATTGGAGGTCGATTTGAGAGCCGCGTATCTCTTTCTCGCGTTTGTACTTTCGTCGTGCGCGTTGTTTCTGCCGACGGCGAGCGTTCATCTCGCGGAAATCCCGTTCAATTACAAGTTCGACTCCGCCGACACTGCCGCAGTGATTTTGTCAGTTAATAGCAACATGTATGCTCAATTTCGTCTGAACGGTGCTAACACTGTCAGCCTGAAGCCGGGTTCCGAAGACCTTGTGGCGGAAGGCATCCATCGAGGATGGTATTTCTTTGACATAGTCGGGGCCGAAACATGGGTGCGAAATGTCCCCGTGTATCTGGCGGGAGCGGACACTGTTTCGTTCGTAATAGCGCATAACTATCTTGATATCGATGGAAGAACTTTTTTCAATTCATACCAGGAGAAGAGTCTGCAGTATCCGTTCTATCCGGTGCTCTCTCTCAACTGTTACGGCTGCAATTTCCAGCCTGTGATTAAATTCGACGGAAGCAGCCTGGCCCTTACTTCTCCCTGGACTACCGTTACACCGGGCTGGCATACCATAGACATATACAGCCCGCTCGATCACGTTCAGCTTCACTACAGGACTTTGTTCGACAATTATACGATAACCCAATTTGACCTTTATCCGGTTTCGATGTTTTAAAAATGCCACAGTTTGTCCATTTACATAATCATTCACATTACAGTCTCCTCGACGGTGCCAGCCAGATAGACGACATGATAGAGCGCGCCGTCGAGTTCAAGATGCCCGCTCTGGCGCTGACCGACCACGGCGTGGTGTTCGGCGCAATCGAACTCTATAAGCACGCGAAGAAAGCCGGCATCAAACCGATAGTCGGCTGCGAGATGTACGTCGCGAAAGGGAAGAGGACCGAGAAGAACGGTTACAACCATCTCACCGTTCTCGTGAAGAACCTTGCGGGTTACAAGAACCTCATCAAGCTCGTTTCGCTCTCTCATCTTGAAGGCTACTATTACAAGCCAAGAATAGATTTCGAGCTTCTCACTGAGTATCACGAAGGCCTGATAATATTGAGCGGATGCCTCAGCGGTCCGGTCTCCGAGCCGATAGTGAACGGCGATATCGAGGGGGCCCGGAAGGCGGCCCGCATGTACAAAGACCTCTTCGGGGAGGACTATTACCTCGAGGTGCACAGCCACGGACTTGAGGAAGAGAAACGGGTCCTTGCGAACATGCCGAAGATCGCAAAGGAAATAGGGGCCAGGCTCGTTGCCGTGAACGACGGACATTACATCAAACGCGAACACGCCGTTCCTCACAATATTCTCCTCAATATCTCGCAGTCGAGCAACGGTACGACCGACCCGACGGAACTCCGTTACAAAGTCCCGGAATTCTACTTCAAGAGCCCCGAGGATATGGAAAAAGCTTTTGCGGATTACGATTTCGGACCGGAGGCGATGGAAAATACCATCGAGGTTGCCGATAAGTGCGACCTCAAGCTCGAGATGAAGCAGGACCTCATGCCGCGGTTCCCGATCCCTGAAGACGCCGGAGTAGCGGGTCCCGAAGAGTATTTCGAGAAACTCGCGCGCGAAGGACTCGAGAAAAGGTACCCGGATTTATCACCCGAGATTGAGAAAAGATTCGACCACGAGATAAAGACGATCAAGAAAATGGGGTTCGCAGGCTATTTCCTTGTCGTCCAGGACTTCATAAATACCGCAAAGCGAATGGGCGTTCGGGTCGGCCCGGGAAGAGGAAGCGCTGCAGGAAGCATCGTATCGTATTCGCTCGGGATTACCGATGTCGATCCGCTCAAGTATGGACTTCTGTTCGAAAGATTCCTTAACCCCGAACGCGTGTCGATGCCTGATATCGACGTCGACTTCGCCGATAACAAGCGCGACAAGGTAATTGAGTATGTCAAGTCGAAATACGGCGAAGGCTCGGTCTGCCAGATTGTGACTTTCGGTACTCTCTCGTCGCGCGCAGTCCTCAAGGATGTCGGAAGAGTGCTCGGTATTCCACTGTCGACGATAGATTCTATCACCAAACAGATCCCCGTAATTCTTGGAAGGGTCACCCCGCTCCAGGAGGCCATCGACACGATACCGGAACTCAGGTGGGTGAAGGAGAGCAACGACCCTAAAATAAAGCAGCTCATCGAGTATTCTCTCGTGCTCGAAGGGACCAACCGGAACGTCGGCATGCACGCGGCAGGCGTCGTGATCGCCCCCGCGATAATAACGGACTACGTCCCGCTTTACAAGACTCCTTCCACCGAGGTCATTACACAGTACGAGTATAAAAGTCTCGAGGAGATCGGTCTTCTCAAGATGGATTTTCTCGGGCTGAGAACCCTTACGGTCCTCGAAGATACACTTCGGCTCATCATGGAGAATCACGGCAGGGATATCGATCTTAACGAGATTCCCTACGGCGATCCGAATGTCTACGAGCTTTTCGCAAATGGTCAGACGGTCGCCGTGTTCCAGTTTGAAAGTTCCAAGATGCAGGAGTATCTCAAGAAGCTGAAGCCGACATCGATCGACGACATAATAGCGATGAACGCTCTTTATCGCCCCGGCCCGATGGACATGATCGACGACTTCATAGACAGGAAGCTCGGGAAGAAGCCGATCGAGTACCTCCATCCGGACATGGAGAAGATCCTCAAGCCAACTTACGGCGTGATGGTGTACCAGGAACAGGTGATGCAGATCGCGAGCGAGATCGCCGGGTTTACCCTCGCCCAGGCGGACATGATGCGCCGCGCCATGGGAAAGAAAGACCTGATCCTGATGGCCGAACAGAAAAAGTTGTTCGTCGACGGGGCCGAGGCCAGGGGGATCGACAGGAAACTTGCGGGCGAGATATTCGACCAGATAGACAAGTTTGCGTCTTACGGATTCAACAAATCGCACAGCGCCGCATATTCCGTTCTTGCTTACCAGACCGCCTATCTTAAGAAATACTATCCTGCCGAATTCATGGCCGCGACTCTGACGAGCGAAATCGGCGACATAAACAAGATGACGCTTCTCCTCGACGAGTGCCGCAAACAGGGGATAACGGTTCTCGGCCCCGACGTCAACGAGAGTGTTGCGACATTTTCAGTGGTAAACGGAATGCTGAGGTTCGGGCTGAGCGCGATCAGGAACGTCGGCGTCGGCGCTGCCGAGGCGATAACGCTGGAAAGAGACGAGAAGGGAAAGTTCGAGAATATTTTCGACTTCGTTTCTCGGGTCGACCTCAGATCTGTAAACAAGAGGGCGTTGGAAGCGCTGGTCCAGGCGGGCGCGTTCGACTCGCTAGGTCACAAGCGCGCGGAGCTGCAGGCGTCGCTGGAACGAATCGCCCAGTTCGGTCAGGCGACGCAGGAAAGCAGGAACTCCTCGCAGTCGTCGCTGTTCGACGTCCTCGACGGCGAGCAGAGAAAAATCGCGACCTATCCGACGCTCGTCGAGACCGCGGAATGGAGCCAGGGAGAGAAGCTCAACCGCGAGAAGGAACTCCTCGGCGTCTATATCTCGGGCCATCCACTCCTTAAATTTGAACAGGAATACAACGCGTTCACCAATATCCGCCTTGGTGACGCCAGTACCGTCGTAGAAGGAGCCTCCGCAAGAGCTGCAGGCATCGTAGTTGACGTCAGGCGAAAGATCGATCGCAAGGGTAATACGATGGCCTTTGTCCAGATGGAAGACTTCACCGGCAAAGGGGAGCTCATCTTCTTCTCGGACGCGTTTTCAAAATTTCAAAGAGTTCTCTATCCCGATTCGATCATAATTGTGACCGGAAAGGCGGAGTCAAACGGTGATTCCGTTCGGATAATGGCAAATGAAGCTTACCCGCTGGAAGAGGCGGCCGAAAAACTTACGAAGAGCATCGCAGTTTCCATCGATACCGGGGGAAAATCCAAAGATCAGCTCTCACTCCTGAAACAAATGCTGGCAAAACACCCGCGCGGGAATTGCACGATATTTTTCAGCGTTACTAATGGAGATTCCAAACCGACGATCTACAGGTCGAATTCCTATAGCGTAAGACCTGACCGCCAGCTTTTGGAGGCGCTCTTTGAACTTTTCGGCAATGATAACATAAGATTGCTTTCGTAAAACAAAACCAAAAGGAAATTTCCCGATGAAACCAGTTGTTGTAAGTTCCCAGAATTTTGAATCCGAAGTAGTGAAGAGCAACATCCCGGTCCTCGTCGACTTCTGGGCATCGTGGTGTGCCCCCTGCAGGATGATCGCTCCTGTCGTCGAGGAACTCGCAAAAGAGTATGACGGTAAACTCAAAGTGGCCAAGCTCGACGTGGATGCGAACAGGGAGATCGCACAGAACTTCGGCATCATGAGCATCCCGACGCTTTTAATATTCAATGACGGTCGTGTTGCGGACCAGCTCGTCGGAGCCGTTCCGAAATCGATGCTTGTCGACAAAATTACAAGGGTGCTTGAGAAAAATTGAGATTTGATTGACCGGCTTCCCCGCGCGTTACCTTGCAGTATCGCGCGGCGGCAGCTTTTGTTGAGTAGAACCAAAACCGGAAGAGAGATGCCCTCAGTGGATGATCGGACCAAATCGTTGAAAATTTATACCACATCCTGGTGCCCCGATTGCCGGGTCGCCAAGAGATTCCTGAACGAGCACAACATAAGCTATCAGGAGATTGACATAGACAAAGATTCCGAGGCCGAGGCCTTCGTCATCAAAGCGAGCGGCGGTAGAAGGGTTATCCCAACTATCGATGCAGATGGGAAGTACCTCTTCAATCCGCCTTTGACTGAATTGGCTAAGGCGCTTAACATCGAATAGGCGAAGGCCTGGAAAACGAATCTGCAGCAGGTAGCTGATCTGCAGTCCTTCGTGCAACGTTCGCAGGTCGATGTTCCGCACATCCGTAATAATTTTTAAAAGACAGCGGGAGGAGAATATGAAGAGGATTCTTTTTGTATGGTTTACTTCGCTGGCCTTCGCGGGTAAGCTTCATT
>JAJZNW010000128.1 GCA_021811615.1 Bacteroidota bacterium | reverse complement strand
CATACACCGACTCCTCACTACACAGCTGCAGAGTCTTACTGTGTTCGGAACTTTTCATCCGAATAGAAACAAGACAGTTTACCTTGGCACTCACTTCAACATCAACATCTTCATGACCCTGGAGTAAGTCGGCGTGGTGAGCCGGTAGAAGTACACTCCGCTGGCAAACCTCGATCCGTTGAATATCGCCCTGTGGTATCCTGCAGACACATCTCCATCTACTAGTGTGGTTACGAGCTGGCCGAGAACATTGTAGACTTTCAGGGTCACATGAGCGTTTCTTGGAAGCTGGTAGTCGATGGTCGTGGTGGGGTTGAACGGGTTGGGATAGTTCTGCAGAAGTCTGAACGATGCCGGCACCGCGGAATAGGGCAGTGTCTGCACGGCTGTCAGTGTCGAGAGGGGGTGCTCCCACATGCCTCCATTTTCAGTACCTGCAAATATCGTAGAGTCACTGATGTACATGCTCTCTATCTGCATGTCGGGAAGACCGCTCCCAATGTTGATCCATCTGTCATTGCTCGTACTGCAGTAGAAGAGGCCTGGCTCCAATCCTGCAAACAGATCATTACCGTGAATAGCCAGGGTGTGTACCTGCGGCCCGGAGAAGGGAGAAGTTGGTGGAGCCGGGAGACCGGCGGTGATATCGGTCCAGTTTCTCCCATCGTCAGTCGAGCGAAATACTCCACCGGGCGGATTCGGCGGAGAAGATGCGGGCCATGGCCACTGGTACCTTCCGGCGTACAGAGTATCCCCGCTTAGAGCAACAGTTGTTATAAAGTGCAGGGTATCGTTAACATCAGACCACGTCTGACCGGCGTCTGTGGACAAGTAATCATCGTGAAGGTATCCGCAGCCGAAGAGATTGGAACCCGAAGAGGCTAACGAAGTAAAACCCGGGACGCTGGCTGTTATATCTTGCCAGTTCTCTCCTTGGTCACTACTTAGAAAGACATTGCCGCTATCACCACATGATAACACGACGTTTCCACCCGCCCCGGCAATTGCAGATGGATATGCCGAGTCGATGGCAGCGTTGCCTATGGACTGCCATGTCTGCCCGCCGTCAGAAGATCTATACACATATCTTATCCCAAACGCAAAAACATCGGAGTCGACTACTGCCACTTTGGGCACTGCCTGCGACGGCACGCTTGTGTCGGTGTCCCATGTCGCACCATTGTCCGAAGAGATATAGAGCAACGGTGCACCCGAAGGGAATGCTGCCATATACGCAAAGACGTCGGGCCCCTTACCTGCGATAGAGACCACCTGGGCACCCACAATACCGTTATTCGCCGGCTGCCATACAAGACGATTCTCCGAGGCCCTGAACACTCCTGAGCTATTTGTTCCGCAAAACAGGTAGCCGTTCCCTGCGGCTATTCCGAAATCATCTCTGTCGGTCAATCCGCTGTCTATGCCGGCCCATGTTGCGCCGCCGTCGGTTGACATGATTACGCCGGTCTCGGTTCCGGCAAATATATCGCCGTCGTGCGTTGTGAACGAAACAATGTCCGCTGAACCGATTTGGGTCCATGTTTTTCCCTCATTGGTGGAACGGAAGACCCCTTGGCCGGGTGATGCGATGACTGTTGAATCGCTGGCTATGACGCAGTTGATGAAATCACTCCCTGAGCCGACATTGGCGAGGTTGGTCCAGGTGCTGCCGCTGTCGTCCGAGAACAGCAAGCCCGCGAATGTCGATACATAGATGCCGGCAGTATCTACCGCTATGCCCGACACAGTGGTTTGGAAAGGCCCCATTCCGTTTTCAATTGTCGTCCAGCTCTCACCGTTGTCGGTTGAGCGAAACATCCCGCCCCCTCCGGCCAGCAGGTACGGTCCTTCCTCTGCAAAGGCCAGGATCTGTCTTGTCATATTCGTGTCGGGCGAGGACCAGGTTGCTCCTCCATCGGTGGACCGCAGGACACCGCCGTTAGTCCCGGCAAGCAGATACGGCCCATCTTCCCCGAAGCAGTTTGTCTGGACGGCAGAGACATTCGTCCAGGACTGGCCGGAATCCGTAGACCGGAAGATACCGGCAAAAGTTCCTGCGAGCGTGACGTTCCCGAAAACCGCCACTGCAGTTACAAGTCCCGGCTGACCGACATCAATCTGTTTCCATTGTCCAACGGCCATATTGCCGGATAGAAAGACAATTGCGGTAATGCAATACACCACCGTACGCCTGGTCATGATGATTCCTTTCCGTTGGGTCTTCCAGGGGGAGGCTTGACGTGAGGATACACCGCAGGAATACATTTGGATTACGCCCCGAATTCTTTAAATACACCCTGTAGCGTTCACTCATGGGATCTTTGCTCTCCTCTATCACTCGTATCGCCCGGCGGCCTCCGCAGGCCTGTCCGCGCTTTGTGCTTCAAGTCGTGTCAGCAGCACGCGTGAGAATTCGCCGCTGATTTGTTATCCTCTTCTCTCGATCCGAAGGCCCCAATCGCAATCGGATGTTACCGATGATAAAGGAGGTTAACATGTTCCAAGCAATTTGTCAAGGGCGTCTTGGTCTATCCTGGAATTGCCAACAAGAAATTTCGGAAGTACTGCAAGAAGGCCGGATTAGATGAGCGATTTCACTTCCACACACTCCGGCACACCTTTGCTTCGCACCTCGCTATGAAGGGAGTGAGTTTGTACTTCAACCAGAAGATCATGGGTCATCAATCGATTGAGACCACCACGTGGATACATATGTACACTTCCAACCCGAACTGCTTTTGAGTACCATGTAGCACTGCAATATTGAGTTTCGTACCAGAATGAAACCCCTGAAGAGTCAATCGTCGGAAGGGGAGACACAAAACATCCCGCAATCCAAATTGTCTTGCTAGATTTTCTGGCGGGGTTGACGAGGCTTCCCGATTCAATTTCATCGAATCGGGACGACCTCCTGCGTGACGGGTAGGCGCTCTAACCAAACTGAGCTACAACCCCAATGATTTCAATGATCAATAAAAAATGAACAATATGAACCGGGGCGATCTCCTTCCGTTGGAGGATGTCACTTGATACGGACCCTTTGTTTACAGCTAGTGCGCTTATCGCGCATGATTTCTGTGGGGGACGTTGCACCGTCCCCCATGGTTAATCTAACTCTATCACGGCATCCTCCTTCTTTTCATTTCTGCGAAAGCTTGCGGCTTTCATGTTCGTCTAGCGAAGGCAGCGAGGAAAGCGGATACCGCCAGACACCGCCTCCGCTGTTTCCGAACAAGTACCCCCCGTGAACAAGGAACTCGTTCACCCGAACATTCGGTCCCGCAATTTGTGTCCACACGGCCCCCGTGTCGCTCGATACAAACACTCCGCTATTAGTCCCTGCAAAGAGGTAGGCACCGTAAGTACAAACCGCGTCCACATAATGATCCGGCAGCTCTGCATCAACGTGATGCCAGGTGTTTCCATTGTCCGTAGTTTCAAAGACGCCTCCGCTCGACGGCCCTGGAGCCGCCTCAACTGCTCCGACAAAGACATCCGTGCCGTTTACGGCAAGGCTTAAGAAGTTGTATCTGCTCGTGTCGACCTCGGCCCAGCTTGCGCCTTGATCTGTGGAACGGTAGATTCCTTGCGCTGAGGTCGAGGCAAAAATGCTTCCACCTGTTGAGACGATGCTCGTCGCGGGTGGTATTTTCGGACCTGCGAGCGACCAGGTTGATCCGTGGTCTCCCGAAACGAACACCCCGTGATCAGTTCCCGAAAAAATCTTACCGTCGGAAAGACAGAGGCAGTTGATATTCTCATCTAAGTCATATTCGCCGCTCTCAGGCCACGTTACCCCGCTGTCGGACCAGGTTAGACCTTGATCTGTGGAGCGGTAGATCGCCCCTCTCAGTGCGTTGTAGGCACCCGCCAAAAGAACTGTTGCATCGTTGGCGAAATCCGCACTCGGAGTAAGAAAGAAATTGAATCCTGGCGAAGATGAAATCACAGGGAAGGAAAATTCAAGCTTCCAGGTCAGCCCGTCATCCTTCGAGAGGAAGATGAATACTGCCGCGGTGGCAGTAGTGTATGCTCCGGCAACGAGGTTGCTGCCGCTCGATCCGAATCCGCTTACGGTGAACCCATACGCATTCAGCGAATCCCCCGGAATTATAATGGGCGGAGGCGCCGTGGTGGAGTCAACCGGTACGACCGGAACTACAGGATTGTTCTTGTGACATCCGGAAGCCGCAATGGCCGTCAGTAGGAAAGACATCAGGAGCGCGCCGCGTTTCAGATATGTAGTCATCTTTCCACCTCTGTTGGTTCTACTGGAACTACGAAGCTCAAAGTGAATATCTTATTCCGATGTACGTATTGAATCCGTAATACTGCTCCGCCGTCAGCGCTCCGATCGAGTTCTGTGCCGAGATGTCGGGTGCACCTGTAAGGTTCTCTCCTTCGAGGTAAACCTCGAATCCTTTCCACGGAAGCTCCTGCGTCACTTCGGCGTCTATCCTGAAGTAGTCACTTGTGTATCCGTCCTGTTCAGGATTGCTGCCTATATACGAGAGCGTATTTCCCTGAAGAAGGAACGACACCCTCGCGGAAAATCCCTCGAACACGTAGCCGACATAAGCGTTCATTACGTCATTCGGCTGGTAGAGGAGCCTCAGGGTACGGCTGCTGTCGAGAAGTGTCATTGTTGCTGCACGAGGATTGGGTGGATTTGGGATGGTTTCAGTGGCTATTATAGGATACTGTGCCGTTGAAGACATGAGAGTATAGTTGATGCCTAAGAGAAGGCCGTTCCATGGACGCGGTAGATACCACAGCTTCGTCTGGTAATCGAAAGATACACCTCTCAGATACGCGTTCTGGGAACTGTTCATGTACGTATTGAAAATCGTACCGGCATAGACGTTAGGATTAACAAACGATCCAAGCGTATCAAACCCCTCAGCTATCAGGCCCGGCGGGAGAGTCTTCAAGAGCTCGTACGACACCGGATAATCGAAGTGTGTAATGGTTTTGTAGAATCCATCGATTGAGAGGATCCCGAGACGATTGTTGTGGAAATCCAGGTCGATATCTTCGTTGTATGATCTGGGTGGCCTTAGGTTCGGATTGCCGCCCGTCACTTGGTATGGATACGCTGCTACAAAATACCCGGGAGAAGTCTCCTGGTAAGCAGGTCGACGGACTGTCTCAGCAAAGGTGCCACGGACATCTAACCACCGATTGATGACATACCTCGCCTGTAGCACAGGAAGCACGAAGACATGTGTCTCCCGGGATGATACGGGATACACCGGCGCAGCCTGAATTGGTACACCGAAGGCCGCAAAGCTTGACAGGTCGTCTTCATACCGAAGCCCCCCGACGAAGTTCAGGTTTCCGAGCACGTTCAAATTTACCATCAAGTAGGCCGCATAGTATCTCTCAATGTATTTCCACCGGTTGCTATCCCATTCCGCGGGACCGTTCGTCCAAAATGTTTGAAACGTGCTCCCGAAGATCGGGAGGGTTTCCGGATTATGCGTATTTAAATAATTCACATCCGAGGTCACCGCTCCGGCATCCGGGAGCCAGTAAATTGCCCCGAACCTGTTGTCCAGAAAGGGAGCATAGAGTTTCGGATCGGAGCTCATGAAGTTGGTCGTCGTCACTCCCCCCGAAGCCGCTCCAGATGGTGTTCCGTTTTCTTCGACTCCGGAGTTGGTCGATGGGAGTATGCCAAACCCGGAAGCGAAAGCGCTATCTAGTGCATTGATGCGGTAATTGTACCTGACCATCCCTCCGATCTTGAAATATCCCGACACCTCCGGCGAGATGCGGAGCGGTACCTTAATGTCCCCCCTCAATTGCTGATCGTTCTCTCTGTATGAGGCCGAGGTCAAACCCATCCCAAGTACGTAGTCCTTGTAAGTGTTTCTGGTCTGATAGTAGTCAATCAGGGAGACGAGATCCTCCGGAGGGACATTGACGGGAGCGGCTTCCCTGATGCCGCCCGTGAGAAAAGTTCCATAAGACGAATGCGGGCTCGCCTTCAGAGAGTAAGTATTGGCCGCCTGCATGTGGACTTTGAATCCCCCGAAATTGTCAGACCAATCAAGTGTGTTCAGTGCAAGGTCCTGAGTGCTGTGCCCGCCCGAATATCCGGGAACAATACTAAGCGCCGAGTAGTCAAGAGATTCCGTATAGTCCTGAGCATTGGAGTTCAGCCTGCTGAACATGTCGACCGACCTGAGTGAACCGTGTGGAAGCCTGTAATCCAGTACAAGATCGGCACCGTACCTCTGTCTCGTCTCGATGTGGCGGTCTAAACTGACCGTATTCACCTGGACGCCGTTTCCAGGCGTGTTGTACGACGCCGTCATGTTGTCAGAGTTCGTGCCGTAGTTCTCCGCATTGAAAAGTGCACTTACACCAAGTTTATTGCCGAAGAACCTGTCGCTCGCAGATGCAAGCGCACTGTAGTTCCCGTAAGTATCGTTCTTCTGTACGTAACCCGACTGCCACATGAGATCTGTATGGAACCTCTTCGGAGCTTTCTTCAGCTCCATGTTCACATAGCCTCCTATTGCGTCGGCATTCATGTCGGGGGTAAGGGTCTTGTATACCTCGATCGATTGAAGCATGTACGGGTTTATCATCGACAGGTCCACAGCCCTGTTTGTCCCTTCGGATGCCAGCGGTACGTTGTCTATCGCCACTTCATTGTACTGGGGTTGTATCCCTCTTATGGTTACCTGGTATGCTTCGCCGCTGTTTCTCTGTATGGAGATGCCCGGCATTCTTCCTATTGCCGATGCGGCGTTCGTCTCGGGGAAGGCCTGTATCTCCTGTGCGGACATCGTGCTCGTGATATTGCCGGCAGGACTGAGACTTATTTCTTCGTTCTCGGATTGCTCGGGTTCTACTTTCAAAGTAGTCTTGGTGGTTCGGTAACCTGCGAGTGATACCAGAATAGTCCGCTTGCCAGGTGGAACTCCCTTCAGAGTATAGTCGCCGTGAAGATCGGTCGTGGTCACAACACCGCTACCCTCTATCCTCACCGCAGCGCCGGCAAGGGAGGAGTCGCTCACCGCGTCGGTAACCTTTCCTCTTATCTCGCCATAACCCTGGGACTGCTTAGGTTCTGCCGCATTTGCATTCGGTAGACAGCCCATCAGGATCACAAATGCTGCCATCGAGAAAAGGATTAATCTGAGATTTGCCCGGCAGGATAGCTCTGCATACGTTCTTAAAGCCCGTAGCCTTTTCAAATCGTACCTCGTTCTCCTTGATCACTCACCGGCCTCCGCAGGCCCGTCGGTACCCTCTCTTGCCGGCACCAACACTAGATCACTCTCAAGATCCATGTCAACCCTGTCGATATTCCTTTCGACAGATCAACTTAAACCCAACTGAATCGAATATACCCCCCCCGAAGCAGCCTGTCAAGTCCTCTTCCAGAACAGCACATTGACTCGTAGAAAAGAGGTAACTTTGTCGGAGTCGTAAGGAAGTCGTTGCCTCATAATCTAGGTAACCGAAAATGGAGCTTGCCGGATTGTCCGCAGGATCCTTCGGATTGGAAAACGAGGGAAACATTACACCTGATCAGTTGGCAATTATGCCCTTCAAATCGCTCTCGGTAAATAATCAAAGAACTGTCCGATGTAGCATCATCCCGAATGAAAAATGTGATTACCACAGAGCAGGATCTCCCACTCAATCATTCTGACTGAGTAAGCGGGACGGCCACGCTCGTTTACTGAGTTCATGGCGGAATCCCTTTCCCGCTGTTGGTAAGAGACGCGGAGAGATATGAGCCTCTCGAAAAATATGATCGGCATTGGGAAGACCTATCATGGGTATGTCATCGGCAAACGAAGAGATCAGAGCCGCCGGTGCAGGCAAACAAGCATCCTGGATTTAGCCCGGTGAACTGCGTATCTGGTTCTGCTTGAAGTTCGTGGAGCGATTGATCATGTGGCATATTTGTGGCATAGGTCCACGGATCCGCCGGCGATTGAGGTCAAAGAGAAACCAAACCAGTATTCTATAATGTATTCCGGGGTTTGGGGCCCTGGACAGGTCGGATGGAGCCCATGGCGCCCTGCTTACCTAGCAGGAGGTCTTTTTCGCACGAGTAAGATGTGCGGGCAACGTATAAGTCTTTGTATAACTGGAGATTGGAAGGAGGGGAAAGCGGGGTTGACGAGGCTTCCCGATTCAATGAAGTTGAATCGGGACGACCTCCTGCGTGACAGGCGTGCTGAGAGCTCGTATACAAATCTATTTCGAGCCTTTTAAACCAGATTTTGAGATTTCCTGATCCGGAGAGGTATAGTTTGGTACTCATGT
>JAJZNW010000110.1 GCA_021811615.1 Bacteroidota bacterium | reverse complement strand
TGATCGTTATGACCAGCTGAGCATGCTGCGGACTATCGAACTGATACTTGGAGTGAAGCCGCTGAACCTTGGCGATGCGCTGGCAGTTCCGATGTTCGGGATATTCACAAGGAAGCCTGATTTCAAACCATACAATCCGACGGCTCCTTCGTCACACCTGATGAAGTCGGATCTGGAATTGTATGATCAGTTGAACAATTCTGAAGGGGGAAACAAGTGAGCAGTAAGAAGATTTCCGGCGCCGATCTGGCACGGCTGATCGACCACACCATCCTGAAACCAGAAGCGACTCCGGCCGAAGTGGAGAACGTTTGCAGGGAGGCTTTGGAAAACAACTTCGCAAGCGTCTGTATCAATCCCTCGTACGTCAGTCTTGTGAAAGAAAAGCTGAAGGATTCGTCCGTGAAAGTTTGCTGCGTGATCGGCTTCCCGCTCGGCGCGACGACGACTGCCTCGAAGTTACGCGAGACCGAGGAAGCCATTTCGAACGGGGCACAGGAAGTGGATATGGTCATCAACATCGGACGACTCAAGGCCGGAGATCTCAGGTACATCGAAGAGGATATCCGTGCGGTGGTGAACTCGGCTCACTCAAGCTCGGCCATCGCCAAGGTGATAATAGAGACTTGTCTACTTACCGATGAGGAGAAGGAGCGTGCCTGCCTGATCGCGAAGAATGTTGGGGCCGATTTCGTGAAGACGTCAACCGGCTTCAGTAAGGGTGGTGCGACGGCATCCGATGTCGCGCTGATGAGAAGGGTTGTGGGCCCTTCTATTGGGGTGAAGGCGTCAGGCGGGATCAGGACTTACGCTGACGCGCTTCTGATGATCGAGAATGGCGCCACGAGGATAGGCGCAAGCTCGGGTGTTAAGATCATCAAGGAAAGCACTCAGTAGTTGTATCTTTGATGAGACCCGCCGAGTGTTGTGATTCCAGACTTGCACCGGCGGGCTTTCAATCTAATATCCTTCCTCGTATTCATCAGGAATTTCGACATCCAATCCAGATTTGGCTTCATTTCTCCCAGTCTCCGTTGAATTGTTAAACGGATGACGTTGAGTATTTCAACCCGACACTTTATGCGATTCCCGGGAATTCAGGCGGATTCTCAACATCATCTCAATACGGGGTGTTGAGCGATTCAACTGGAGTACGCTGTGACTCCCCAACTCTCGCAGTGTCGATTTCCCCGTCACGCCAATCCACTGATTGACCAACAGTTACTCGTCGGTATTCTTTCCTCCATCTGCGCAGTTTTGGAACGCCATTTGAACTTATAGCTGTAGTGATTCAGAAAAAGGTAAATCAAATGAAGAGAGAATGGAATTCATTTAAGAGCTGCAGTGCGGGGTATGGACCCGATTTCCTTCAAGCGCGGAATCTGGCACGTTGCCGCAGTATCGTGAGAATGTATTCTGCTCGAATGGATTCACATACCAAAGCAAAATCTTAGGAGGTTGAAAATGGTTGCGTTATTCGTAGTCGCGACGATAATCGTTTTCCTGGTCATCGATTATTTCGTGCAAAGGGCAGCAAAACGGAAGACGGCGCTTGCTCCCGCCGCACACGTTTCTGCAAAGCCAAGGTTCGTAATACCCAAAGGATATTTTTTCGGAAAGGGCCACACGTGGGTTGAACTCCTTCCCGACGGACTCACACGCGTAGGTCTCGACGATTTCGTCCAGAAGATCCTCGGTCCCGTCAGTGCGTTTGAGCTCCTTCCTCAGAACACCGTCGTTCAAAAGGGGGATAGACTCTTCACTCTCCGGCAGGGACAAAAAGAGGTTTCGTTTCATGCGCCGATCTCGGGTAAAGTGGTCGGGATCAACGATGAGCTGGTACACTCTCCCGGTGTCGTGAGGAAAGAGCCGTACAAGGGAGGCTGGGTGCTGTTGCTCGAACCGGCAAATCTGGCGGCCGATATCAAGCAGCTGTCCATCGGGAATGAAGCGGCGATGTGGCTCAAGGAAGAGATCAAGAGATTCAGAAATTTCATTACCGCTCAGACGGAAGGCCTCGCGGCCTCCGGTTCCGCACTGCCCGCAGGTGTGACCTTAATGGATGGAGGCGCGCCGGTTAACGACGTCATGGAACACTCACCGCAGGAAATCTGGCGAAGGTTCGAGACCGATTTCCTGGGAGCGGGAAACGGGAAGTAATCACCTAATTATTGGTCGTTAACTGGAAAAGGACAATCGAAATGAAAAAGCAGGTAGGAATTTTAGTAGACACGACTCAATGTATAGGTTGCATGGCGTGTGAGGACGCGTGCGCCGACCGATGGGGATTCCCTCATACGGATGTGCACGAGCTATCGTGTGAAAAGAACACCGTCGTTCAGCAATACGGACAAACTTACGTCGCGAGGCTCTGCATGCACTGCGAGGAACCGACATGTGCATCGGTCTGCCCGGTTGGAGCGATTCATAAGACAGCTTCAGGACCTGTGGTTTATGATGTAGACAAATGCATGGGATGCCGCTACTGTGTGCAGGCATGCCCGTTCCAGATACCGAAGTATCAATGGAACAAGCCTGCTCCTAAGGTCACAAAATGTGATATGTGCTATCCTCGCCAGCTGGAGGGGAAACAGCCCGCCTGCGTTGAGGCGTGTCCGGCACAGGCCAGAGTATTCGGATACCGCGACGACTTGATCGAAGAAGCGAAGAAACGAATAAAGAACAACCCCGGGACTTATGTCCAGCATATATTCGGCACTACCGAAGTCGGCGGCACTTCCACTATCTATCTTGCCGGCGAGGACTTCGGAAAACTCGGCTTCCCCACGAATCTTCCGAAGAGGGCTCTGCCCAAGTATACCTGGGACATCATGGAGAAGATCCCTGACTATTTCGTCTGGGGGAGTACTCTGATGGCGGGCTTCTGGTGGCTTACGAATCGGAAGAAAAAAGTCGCGGAATACGAAGACGAATTGAAGCGCGGGAGAACGGAACCCGACGAATTGGAAATCAAAGAGCAGACGAGCGGAGGAAAAGATGCGAAATAACGGAGTCCTATCGAAAATAGCCTTTTGGTTCAGGCACATGACCTTCTGGAAATCTGTGTTCCTTGTGCTCGTCGTTGCCGGGCTGTATTCCACTTACGTCCGCTTCGTCTATGGCCTCGGTGCTGCGACTAACCTGAGCGACAAGTTCCCCTGGGGAATATGGATCGGATTCGACGTCCTTTGCGGTGTCGGCCTGGCCGCGGGAGGATTCGTCGTTGCCGGCGCCGTTTACGTCTTCCATCTTGATTATTACAAACCGATCGCCAGGCCGGCCGTGCTGACCGCGTTCCTCGGTTACGTGCTCGTTGTGTTCGCTCTCATGTTCGACCTTGGAAGGCCGTGGAATATATGGCACCCTCTCGTCATGTGGAATCCGCACTCCCCCATGTTCGAGCTCGCATGGTGTGTCATGCTTTACACGACGGTCCTCGCGTTTGAATTCAGCCCCATGGTCTTTGAACGTTTCCATCTTCATAAGGCCGCCGAAGTGGTGCATAAGATGATCGTTCCGCTCGTGATCCTCGGCGTCATGCTCTCCTCTCTTCACCAGTCGTCCCTCGGGTCGCTGTATCTGGTCATGCCGGAAAAGGTCTACCCTTTATGGTACACGGGAAACCTACCGTTCCTTTTCTTCATCTCGGCGGTGGCCGTAGGACCGGCCATGGTAATAATGGAATCGTTTCTCAGCTCGCGCGCATTCCACAGGGAAATCGAAATGCCGATTTTGTCGAAACTGGGCAAGGTCACTGCCGTGGCCCTCGCCGTTTACCTCGTCCTCAGGATCGAAGATATGTTAAATTATCACCTCTTCTCGTATCTCTTTACATTCAATACGGAGGGGATTCTCTTCTGGGCGGAGATCATGATCGGAGTCGTTATTCCGATTACGATGCTTGTGATCCCCAGGATCAGAAACAACAAACGCGGTCTGTACTATAGTGCTCTCTTTGCAGTGATGGGGTTTGTCCTTAACAGGATGAACGTCAGCGTGACCTCGCTCGAAAGGCATTACGGCGTTGCCTACTTCCCGAGCTGGATGGAAGTCTCAGTGACGCTTATGATAGTAGCGCTCGGCTTCGGCGCTTTCGCCTGGGCAGCGAAAAACCTTGCCGTGTTTCCGGAGGCTGCGACGGCGGCAGAGCCCGTGAAGGCGGAGAGCTATGAAGTGGTAGTGATCGAGGACGATGCCCAGCTTAAAGGCGAGCCATCCTTCGGGATGGAGGCAAAGTAGTCAACTCAGCAGAGGCGGGTGTGACATGGAAGAAAAGAAAACGATAAGCAAAGTGATACCGGAAGGCGAGCTTAATTGCATCTGGGTCGATGCCGGCCTTGTTTCGTATAAACTGTGCGACCGGAATTTTGAATGCGACGAATGCCCATTCGATCAGGTCATGCGCCAGAAGTCGATCCCCGCCTCTGCAACCCGGGCAGGGAAGCCTGCCCAGGGGGCCGCCGGTTCCAAAGCCCGAACCAGACAAGACTCCATGCTCGATGTCATCAGGGGTATTTTCGCCGGCCCTTTGTCGATGAAGCCTCCCTCCGACAGGATGTATACGCGAGGCCATGTATGGTTGAAGGAGACGGTTCCAAATACCTTTCAGGTCGGAATAGATCATTTCGTTGCCGGGCTTCTCGAGGGAGTGGGCAGCATTGTGCTGCCCAAGCCCGGAACCTCGACCTTCAAAGACAATCCTTGCGCATGGATGACATGCGAAGAAGGCACCATCGCCGTGCAATCGCCTCTGGATGGAAAGGTTAAGTGTGTGAACCCGGAGGTCATGGAATCTATTGCGATTGTCAGGCGGGATCCTTATGGCGCCGGCTGGTTCGCTGAGCTATCCTGTTCGGATAAAAGTCAAGCGGCATGCTTCGATGCATCAGCTATGGAGTCGATTTCCAGGGAACAGTTCACGGGGTTGAAACAGAATCTCATCATGGAATTCGATGCCCTGCCGGCTTCTCTCGGCGTGACATTGATGGACGGCGGTATCCGTCCTCGCAATTTGAAGGACCTCCTCGGCACTTCAAGATATGTTTCTTTCCTGGAGACTCTCTTCTCAGGCACGAGGTAGAGCGACGCGGAATTATGCCACGTTGGCCTTGAAATGCTCGCCGTGCCGTTATTGAGTCCGTCACTTTCCCCCTAAAATCCCTCGTTTCTGGCCGTTTTCGGGCAATTGAGATCCCGTCCCCTCGCAGGTCGCGGCATAAGAATTGACGTTTTTGACCTGAGTTGAGGGCATCGGCAAATTTATGCGCATAACCAGATATCTGGCATTCCGATTATTCGTGATCGTGCTTCTCGTCATGATCATCGCCACGGCGATCTTCACGGCAGTCATGTTGAACTGGCATACCGAGAAGTATCTGAGCATTACAACCGACTGGGCTCTCCGCACGAGCGATCTGATCAAAAGATCGACACACTACAGCATGCTGGAAAACCGGCGGGAAGACATCTACCGGACGATCAACACTCTCGGATCCGAGCCCGGGATACAGGCTATCCGCATCTACAACAAAAGAGGCGAGATAACTTATTCCACCGTCGCCAGCGAAGTCGGCAAGTATGTCAACATGAACGCCGAAGCATGCAACGTGTGCCATAAGCCGGGGAAGGCGCTGCCGACAAACGGCAATTCGGCACTGACGAGGATTTTCTATTCGCCGAAGGGCTACCGCGTGTTAGGGGTAATCACTCCCATCAAAAACGAACCGAGCTGCTATAAGGCGCCGTGCCATGAACATCCGGCCAACCAGACGGTGCTCGGCGTCCTCGACGTCATGCTGCCGCTCAAAGCGATGGATGCAAGTCTTGTACAGCTTAGACAGTATTCGTATTTCGGCGGGGCGCTTATGGTGTTGAGTGTCACGATATTCGCAGGGATCTTCATCTGGACGATGGTCAATATCCCGGTTAGGAGGCTGACCGAAGGGACTCGTGAGATTACAAAGGGGAACCTGGACCACAGGATCAGAGTGCATTCGTCCGATGAGATCGGCGATCTCGCCGATTCGTTCAACAAGATGACAGAAGAACTCGGCAGGGCACGCGATGAGCTTACCGAATGGACTCAGACCCTCGAGGAGCGTGTGGAACAAAAGACCGATGAGCTCCGCAGGGCTCTCTCGAACATGGTACAGATGGAGAAGATGGCCTCTCTTGGAAAACTCGCTGCCAGCGTCGCCCACGAGTTGAATAATCCTCTTGCCGGTATCCTCGCTTACGCAAAGTTGCTGAAGAAACAACTTGCTAAAGGAGATCTGACGGAGGACAGCCTGAAAGGGATCGGCGACGAACTGACGATGATTGCCGACGAGAGCACGAGATGCGGCAACATCGTCAATAATCTCCTCCTGTTTTCCAGGCAGAAGATAGGTGAGTTTCAGCTCCAGAACTTAGCCCCGGTCATAAATCAAAGCCTTAAGCTGATCGCGCATCATCTGGCCATGAACAACGTCAGGGCAGAGGTCGACGTTCCGGATACGCCTGTGGAAACGATTTGCGACCCTCAGCAACTCGAGCAGGCCCTGATAGCTCTCGAAATAAATGCCATAGAAGCGATGCCGGAAGGTGGTACGCTGAAAATTACGATGAAAAAAATCGCAACCCAAGACGAGATCGAGATAAAAGTGATCGACAACGGCATCGGCATAAACAAAGATGACCTCGAGCACATATTTGAACCGTTCTTCACGACGAAGAAGGACGGGAAAGGGACGGGGCTCGGCCTGGCCGTGGTACATGGAATTGTCGAACGGCATAACGGGAGAATTGAAGTCGATTCCACACAGGGCATCGGGACAACGGTTACCATTGTGCTGCCGGTGAATCCGGAAAAAGCCGGTGGATCGATATTGGCAAATGTAAAGAAGAATTGAGAAATGAATATGGCAAACAGTGAGAAGAACTCTCAATCGAGCATACTGATCGTCGATGACGAGCTTTCGGTCCGCGATTCGCTGAGCAAGTGGTTCAGAGAGGACGGCTTTAAGGTCGGTTCCGCCGAAAATGCCGCTAAGGCGTTAACGCTCATGAACGACGGACCGTGGGACGTCATACTGCTCGATATCAAGATGCCCGGCATGGACGGTCTGGAGCTTCAGAAAAGAATCGGGGAAATCGACAAGGGCGCCTGCGTGATTATGATTACGGCATTCGCAGCCGTCGACAGCGCCGTGCAAGCGTTGAAGGAGGGGGCATTTGACTACGTCACGAAGCCTGTCGACCCGGAGCATCTCTCGCATCTCGTCCAGAACGCCCTAAGAACGAAGAAGCTTACAGATGAGAACTGGCGCCTCCGCCAGCAGATGTCGGAACTCTCCGGGGTCGAGGAGATAGTCGGCGAGAGTTCGCAAATGAAGAAGGTTATCGACCTCGCGAAGACAGTCGCGAAAACCGACACGACCGTTATGATACGGGGCGAAAGCGGGACCGGAAAGGAGCTCGTCGCCAGGACGATTCACGCCAACTCCGCTAGAAAATACTTCCCTATTATAACTGTAAACTGCGGAGCAGTTCCTGAGACTCTTCTTGAAAGCGAGCTCTTCGGCCATGAAAAGGGGGCCTTCACCGGCGCGCAGTTCAGGCGGAAAGGTAAGTTCGAGATGGCCGACGGGGGAACGATCTTCCTCGATGAGATCGGCACAATCAGCCAGAAGATGCAGGTGCAGCTCCTTCGTGTGCTCGAGACAAAACAGTTCACGAGAGTGGGCGGCAATGAAATGATCTCCAGCGATTTCCGGGTGATCTGCGCCACGAACCGCGACCTGGAAGCTGCGATAGGGGATGGAAGTTTTCGTGAGGACCTGTATTACAGGCTGAACGTCTTTACGATCTTCATCCCCCCGCTGAGAGAAAGACGTGTGGATATCCCGCCACTCGTCGATCATTTTGTACAAAAATATGCGACTCTCATGAACAAACAGACGGTCGGAATCGATCCGGAGGCGATGGACCTTTTAATCCGTAACAGGTGGCCTGGCAATATCCGCGAACTGGAGAACGTCATCGAGCGTGCCATGGTGCTCGCCAAGCCGCCCGCCATAAAGACCGGCGATCTTCCTTTCCAGCTTTCACAACTTCATGAGGCTGAAGAGCAGCAGGACGACCTTATCACGAGCATGGAGAAGACCCACATCGCGAAGGTCCTGGCAAAGCACAGCTGGAACATCACCCACAGCGCGGAGGCGCTTGGAATCGATCGGGTAACTCTCTACAGCAAGATTTCGAAATACGGGCTGAAAAAACCTCAGGCTTAACCGGAATCGGCAGCCCGATGGCGAACGCCTCTTCGATTCTTATCGTCGCGATCAGCCCCGTCGACCGCACGCTCCTTCAACCGCTAGTGAAGCCGCTTACCTCAGCTTTCCGGTGCCGTATAGAGGTCACCCGGGCCGTCCAGCTTGACGGTTCGTTTGCATTCAACTTGTCCAGGAACCAATATTCTTCTACGGCCCTGATCACGTCACTGCTCGAGAAGTTTGAAGATTTCGACGGGAGGATCCTTGGCGTAACTTCAGGCGATCTCTTCGTTCCGGTTCTCACTTATGTCTTCGGGGAAGCACAGCTTGACGGAAAGGTGGCGGTAGTCTCCTCCCACCGGCTTCGTGAGGAATTATACGGCCTCGCACCGGATCCAAACCTGCTGAATCTTCGTCTCGTTAAGGAATCGATACACGAGCTGGGACATGCGTTCGGTCTTCTGCATTGCAACAACTACTTGTGTGTAATGCACTCTTCTACGGGGGCCGAGGAAATCGACGTCAAAACTGACAGGTTCTGTTCGACTTGCTCGGGGCAATTGCTCTCGAAGCTGGGCGACAACTGATGTCTTGACTGGGAGCGGGCGCTAACCTATAATCTCCCCATATTGCTACGGAAGACTCCCCATATGTGGGAGGATGAAAATCGTCGTCAACGCATCCTGGCGAGGCGGTAACCTTGGACGGGGAGACCTTTGTACCACGCAGCTGGTCTGACAATTCAAATCAAATGGGAGAGAAGCAATGAAACGCATTGTTGCATTAGCGATCCTTTTTACGAGCACTTATCAGGTGGCATATTCACAATCGTACGGCCTCGGCAACACAAATCCTGAAGTTTTTTCAAGGTTCAAAATACCGAAGACTGAACTGAGCTCGTTGTGGCTGAATACTCACCTGAACTATAATTCGGAAAACGATGCAGTTCTTCCGGGTAACGGACCGAACGCGAGCGAGTTTACTTCAGTCCTGGAGGCCGACTTGTCGCCGCAATATCTCCTGCTGGAGGAATCTGACAACCGATATTTGAGCCTGAATGTCATCGCCAGCGGCAACACGAACCAGCAGTACAAGCAAATCGACGACGGCAACTTCGGCGCTCCGGGGAATCTTTCCCAATCCATTAATTCACTGTCCTTTACTTTGAATGGGACGTACCGCGACTATGACGGATCCGGAAACATGTTTTGGTCGGTCAACACGTATTCTATCTTCAATATGTCTGCTAACTATGGCAATGGCTCAGCAAATTATCCAACCGCATCATATTCCGGAGCGAAGTTTCAAAATTACAACTTCGGGCTTGGGATCGGAGTCGGCAAGATGAGGAACGTTACCGCTGTTGTATCCGCAGTACGTTTTCAGCAAAGGCTGAAGCAGCTCAATCTGCTGAAGGGGGATTTAAGCGAAAGTACCATCGAGGATCTGGCACAACAGTTTTACAGGGAAGGATATTACGGCGATGTTTATGTTCGACCGGACAAATACTTCTGGCAGAATGTACAGAATGCTCTCGCAAGGGACGGGGTATCGCTGGCCGGCCTGAATCAATATTCGGATTCATATCTGAGAGAAGTCCCTAACGAACTGAGGTTCATGAGAAGAGAGGGCGCCGTCGCCGGTGTGCAGCTGCAGGTTGACTACAGTAACCAGTTTCAAACGATCTCTCCAGGCGTCTGGAACATGGCCGAAGCACTTTACACGATGGGAAATGCCTACGCGCAGTACAGCCATCAGTTGAACCTCAATTCGCAGCTCGCTTTTGGCATAAGCCTCTCCGGGGGGCCGAACATCGTGAAGGATTCCCAGATGAGACAGCAGTATACTGGCAGCGCAAATGTGGCCTACGATTATGAGCTGACCGACCGGATCGTGCTCGCCGCATACGATGATTTTGGCTTACTGTTCATCAATATGGCTGACAAAGCGAGAAGTCTGTCGGATAATCTAGGTGCGTCCATCAACTATTTCGTCGAAGACCACATCTCGTTATCCGCTTCCTATTCCTGGGACTACTTTGACAACGAGAACTACATGGCTCCAGTGCGTGGAGAGACTATAGACAACTCTCTCAACGTCGGAGTGACCTACTACATAAACAGGGGATTCATCTATGAGTAGAGGCGGATTTTGTGCATGAACTGAAGGCTGGCAGGAGCACGGGGTTAATGGGATCAGAAGAGCGCTGGAGTCGCGCCATCGAAAATGCTCCCTGGCATCCTGCAAAGATAAAACCTGCCGTAATCAAAAAGGCCCGCCAACACGGCGGGCCTTTGACTTCCTGGCTTTCAGAAATCTATTTAAGCAGAACCATCTTCTTCGTCAGGAATGTGTTCCCGTTTGCGGTTAGCCTGTAGAAATAAACTCCGCTCGCGAACCGGTCTCCGTTGAAGATGACTTCGTGTGTCCCCGGACTTTCGACCGCGTCGACAAGAGTAGTCACTTTCTCGCCGAGTATGTTGTACACGATGAGCTTCACCTGGGACTTCGCCGGGACGCTATACTGAATTATCGTAGACGGGTTGAACGGGTTGGGGTAATTCTGGCTTAACCGGAACGTGTTCGGGACGGGGTCCTTCGTCTGGACGATGGCTGTCAGCAGCGAGCCGTTGTCAAGGAGGAGCTGACCGCGTATCTCTCCCGCCGGGTGATCGGAAGAATGGAAGTTCGAGTAAATATCTCCGTTGAGCAGCGTCGGAATTAGACTATCGGGCACCGGGGTCCATATCCCGCTCGCGCCGATCATTGTGTATGAAAGCGGCTCAACCACCGGGCCGTTGACGCCGGCGGCACCGTCGTGGAAGTGGACTGCGATTATGTTTGAGGATAGTGTCGCAACCGTTATGTCATAGCTGACGTTCGTGCCGGTAGTGTCGAGCACCGCCCAGCCTGTGCCGGTACCGGTGGTCGAAAGAGCGGGCACGCTTTGATCACTCGAGAGGCTGATTGAGAACGGAACGCCGTCCGGTCTTTCGAGTTGACCGCGCAACTCTCCCGCTGGATGTGCAGCTGAGTGAACATTCAGGTAGATATCCCCGCTCAGCATCGCGTCGACAAGACTGTCGGGTATATTCGACCAGGTGCCCTGGGCTGAGTTCCCCGAGAATGTCGTGATCGGCATGACTACAGGACCGTTGACGCCGGGTGCACCGTGATGGAAATGTGCTGCGGTAAAGGTGCTGTCCAGGTCGGCGTACGTCAGCCTGTACGTAAGTGAGCCCGAACCGGGAGTAACGTTCAAGACGACCCATGCAGTCCCTGCCCCGTTCGACGTCACTGCGGGTACCTGGTTCGCTCCGTCCAGGGAGGCCGCAAGGAAAATATTTGAGGTCGGCTGCAATGTGAACTGTCCCCTTATTTCGCCGGCGGGATTCTTCTGCGTGTGTATGTTCACATACAGCTGGTTTGTCACGAGATCTGTCCACATCGAATCCGGGAACGCCCAGGAGCCGGTGAAGGTACTATCGGTCATGTCGAACGGGAAGACTACCGGTCCGTTGGTCCCCGCAGCGCCGAGGTGGAAATGGGAGCCCGTTATGCCCGATGTCAGACCGGCGACAGTCACGCGAAAGTAAAGAATATTTGAATCGGGATTGAAAATCGCCCACCCGGTTCCCGTCCCTCCGACCGGCAGGGGCTGAACATCCTGCGAGCCGTCAAGGCTCATCGAGATTCCCATGTCCGGAGAGGCTTCCAATTGGCCGCGAATCTCGCCCGCCGGATATTTAAGCGTGTGTATATTTATGTATATGTCGCCTTTCATGAGGGCGGAAATCAATGAGTCCGGTATGTTATACCATGTGCCCTCTGCGGTATTGCCCACAAAGAAAGTATCGAGCGGGAACACCACCGGCCCGTTCGTGCCTTCCGCACCTAAATGAAAATGCGCGTGTGTGAATGTGCTGTCAAGCTTAGCGTACGTGATTCTGAATGTAAGTGACTTCTGTGCCATGTTCAGAACGGCCCAAGCGGTGCCGGTCCCGTTGGAGACTACCGAAGTCCCCGGACCGAGGCTGGCCGTGAAGAACACCTGCGCAGATGCTTGCCTGGTTATGACTGCGGACGCTAAGAGTAGAAACACCATTAATGTTCGTTTCATTTACTCCTCCTGGTTCTTCTTATATCGTATCTAACTGCTCCCACTTCCCGCTGTGAACAGTCGCCGGCTCCTCCTCCAAAGCCGGTTCCTTGACATCTGCAACACTGACGGGGCACAGTCGGTTCCCTCGAATTACACTCCAGGCCGGTCAAGATAGATTGCAGTTTAACCCGGGCTTTGATTACATTCTTTTTGCCGGATGTGATTATCTCCGTCCAGTTGACATCCAATTAGATCGCGGAAATTCAAAATATTTGATGAATAAAGAGATTGAAGAGATCGTGAAGCGCGCGCTCGCCGAGGATATAGGTCCCGGCGACGTGACGACGAACGCGATTGTGTCTCAGGAATTGCAGGCCAACGGGCGGTTCATTGCCAAATCGAACGGGACGGTGGCCGGCTGGGACGTAGTCAAAGCTACCTTCAGGTTCATCGATGACCGGGTGAGGGTAATCCAATCCGTGTCGGACGGAGCCGACGTGAAATCGGGAGAAACGATAGGTACTCTAAACGGGCCCGGCAAGGCGATACTTGCAGGTGAGCGCGTGGCATTGAATTTTTTCCAGCGAATGTCCGGGATCGCGACTGCCGCCAGACGCTTCGTCGAGGCCGCAGCCGGCACGAAGGCGGTCATACTCGATACCAGGAAGACCGCCCCGGGCTTGAGAGTGCTCGACAAGATGGCCGTAAGAATCGGAGGGGCTTCCAACCATCGCATTGGCTTGTACGACATGGTCCTTGTAAAGGACAATCACATCGCAGAGGCGGGCGGGATCACCGAGGCGGTTCGCCGCGTGAGAGCTAATGCACCGGCAGGCATTCAGATCGAAGTCGAAGTACGCACGCTGGATGAGCTGAAGGAAGTGCTCCAGCTCAACGTCGATCGCGTTTTGCTCGATAATATGGACACCAAAACGATGAGGAAGGCCGTCGAGATCGCCGCGGGACGCGTACCGCTGGAGGCCTCCGGAAATATGACTCTGAAAAGAGTCGCAGCGGTTGCGGCGACCGGCGTCGATTTTATTTCTGTCGGCGCACTGACACATTCGGTAACCGCGATGGATATAAGTCTGATGATTGACAATAATAAATGATTGAAAGCTCACGATGACCGTTCAGGAAATATATTCGAATTTGAAAAATAGATTAAGAGATGTGGTCCCTGAGCCCGAGCTCAGGATAAAATCCGAGATCGCTTACGAAATCAACAGGCTTAAGGCTGAACGCAATGCGGTGATACTCGGCCACAACTACATGGAGCCCGCACTCTACTACTCGATTCCCGATTTTGTCGGCGATTCTCTGGAGTTGTCGAGGAAAGCGGCCCAGACCGATAAGGACATTATAGTGTTCTGCGGCGTGCGCTTCATGGCCGAGACGGCGAAAATACTTAATCCGGAAAAGACTGTCCTGCTTCCGGCCGAGAAGGCGGGCTGTTCACTAGCCGCGAGCATCACCGCCGAAGATGTGCGAAGTCTCAAGGCTCAGTTCCCCGGCGCTCCCGTCGTCACCTATGTCAACACCTACGCCGACGTCAAGGCGGAATCCGATATTTGCTGCACGTCGGGAAACGCCGCCGCAGTTGTCAGGTCGCTCGACAGTGATGTCGTTATCTTTCTGCCCGATGAGTACCTCGCCGGTAACGTAGCCGCTGAGACCGGGAAGAAGATTGTCTTCCCGCGCAAAGATGCCGCTGAACTTGAAAAGCCTTTCCAGATAATCGGATGGCAGGGAAGATGCGAAGTGCACGAGAGATTTACCGTGGAAGATATCGCAAACGTGCGGAAACAATTTCCCGACGTTGTCGTCCTTGCCCATCCGGAGTGCAGCCCGGAAGTGGTTGAAGCCTCCGATTTTTCGGGAAGCACGACGGCCATGGAACGCTACGTGCGCGAGTCGAAGTCTCCCAGGTATCTGCTGCTTACGGAATGTTCCATGGGCGACAACGTGGCCGCGGCAAATCCCGATAAGGAAATGCTCAGGCTTTGCACCATCCGGTGCCCGCACATGAACCAGATCACACTCGAAGATACCCTGGAGGCACTCCGTGAGACTCAGTACGTCATCGAAGTCCCGGAACAGGTAAGGGTCAGGGCTGCGAAGGCGGTCGAACGGATGATTGCGATAGGCTGATGAAGAAGATAAATACCATTCCAGTTCAGAACCGGTAGCGAATCATAATGACAAATGAAGCCCAGGGACACTCGGGGATAGAAACTGAAGTACTTATAATCGGCAGCGGAATAGCCGGCTCGGTTACCGCACTTCAGCTGGCAGACGCCGGTGTCGATGTTACGCTCGTGACTCGTGCCAGGAAACCAGAAGAGTCGAATACATTCTATGCGCAGGGGGGCATTGTGTACACCGCGCATGAAGACTCAAGGGAACTGCTCACCGAGGATATCATCCGTGCAGGAGCCGGCTACTGCAATCGGAGGGCGGTGGAAATCATTGCAACCGAAGGTCCGAAGCTTGCCCGCGAAATTCTGATGGAGAAGGTTAAAGTCCCGTTCGACCGCTCAGAGAACGACGAGCTGTCGCTCGTCCGCGAAGGGGGACATTCGATAAACAGGATCGTCCATGCCACTGACGCGACCGGGCGCGCGATAGAAATCTCACTCCTGAAAGCGCTCGACGGTCATCCTAACGTCAGGCTCCTTACAGGGCACACTGCTGTCGACCTGCTTACTCCTGCACATCACTCTTCTGACCGGCTCAGAATTTACGACCCGCTTTCGTGCGTCGGAGCATATCTTCTCAACCAAGATAACGGCGCGGTCATAAGATGCCTCGCGCATAAAACGGTTCTCGCTACCGGTGGGATCGGCCAGATTTTTCTCCGGACGACAAATCCTATCGGCGCGCGGGGAGACGGACTTGCCATGGCTTACCGGGCCGGCGCGAGGGTAATCAACAGCGAGTTCGTCCAGTTCCATCCGACGACTTTCTACCAGCCGAACGCGCCGAGCTTCCTGATATCCGAAGCAGTCCGCGGCGAAGGGGCGAGGCTCGTCGATGCCGACGGGAAGCCGTTTATGGACAAATACGCGCCCGAATGGAAAGACCTGGCTCCACGTGACGTCGTCTCAAGAAGCATACACCAGGAAATGCTCTCGAAGGATGTCTCTAACGTCTATCTCGACCTGCGCTCGTATATCCCGAAGGATAAGATAGCCGAATTATTCCCTTCGATCCGTGAGCAGTGCCTGCTTTACGGGGTCGATATCGCCACGGACTTGGTTCCAGTGGTTCCCGCCGCACATTACTTCTGCGGTGGAGTCTGGGTCGACGAGTGGGGGAGAACTTCCGTCGATTCGTTATACGCCGTCGGCGAGGTGGCATGCACGGGTCTTCACGGTGCAAACAGGCTTGCAAGCACATCGCTGCTGGAAGGGCTCGTCTGGGGAGTCCGCGCCGCCGAAGATATCGTTCACGAAATGGACGGCGCACCCGATCCGTCTACGTTTGAGATTCCACTCTGGGAAGATACGGGCACGGAAACTGCCGATCCCGCCCTGATCACTCAGGATATGAGCGTGCTCAAACACATAATGTGGAACTATGTCGGGCTTGTCCGCACGACGCGTCGGCTTCGCAGGGCTATCCGCGAGCTTAGGCATCTCGAATCGGAAATAGAAAACTTTTACAGGGCCGTTCGGCTTACCGACGAACTTATCGGATTGAGAAATGCATTGAGAGCTGGATTGATCGTGACTCTTTCGGCGTGGGAAAACAAGAGCAGCGTCGGCTGTCATTACAGGATATAGCTTTTTCCGGAGTAAGTGTAAAGATGGCACACAAATATTACTGATTGAGGTATCGCTGATTTCTTTCTTGTAAGATCCTCCATCCTTGTGCGCTTTCTTTCATGTGACCGGTCGGGATAATCAACTGTCGGCCTGTTCATGGGAACGGACCGGGATTTTTATCGACGTGAGTCCAAGCCGAAGGAGATAGAGATGGCAATCTCTGCGATCTCGGTCAACAGTGTCGCAATTCTCACGGGCAAATTGTCAGGGCGGCTCGATGAAACATTTACCCGCATTTAAGGCCGCGCTCGTAGCGGCTGCAGGTATAACGGCAGGAAGACTCCTCCAGGATTATCCCGTCATCATTCCTTTGGGTGCTGTCGTGATTTGCCTGGCTTCCTTTGCCCTTTATTTGGTGCGCAAAGAGAGACGCTCCATCGGCCTCTCCGTTCTGGGATATGCTTCGCTCTTTCTCGCATTTGCCTTCTACATCAATATCGCCATGGTGTCTTTGAGCGAAATCCATCCATCCGATTTTCAGTTCTATTCGGGGACTGTGAGCCAGATCTCTTCCGATACTCTCAGGCCTTCCGTCGTCTTGACTGAGTGCCACGGGTTTAACAGGGGCTGGAAGCGAATCCGGGGGGATCTGGTCCTCACGCCTCAGACACGATTGTCCGTCGCGATCGGTGACAGGATAGTCTTCAGGGGAAAAGCGGGTACCCTTTCGCTTGCAAGGAACCCGGGCCAGTTCAACGCGAAGAATTACTACAGGTTGAACGGATTTGCGGGAAGGATATTCCTTCGCAGTCCGAAAGACTTGATAAGCGTGGAACACGATAACGCTTTCAGCCTGAAAAAGTCCTTGGTTCAGCCTGTCAGGGATTTCGTCAGAGAGAAAACGGAAAAGTTTGTCGCCGGAGATGTCACGGGATTGGCACGGGCAATGGTCCTCGGGGAAAGGAGCGGAATAAGCAGGGAGACGAACGAGAACTTCATGAATTCCGGAACGGTCCATATCCTTTCAGTATCGGGTCTCCACATCGGTTTCCTGACCGGAATCCTCGTGACACTTTCCTCAGTGCTTAGAGTGCCGCGGAGACTCCGGTTTTTTATTGTCGCTCCGTTACTGATCTTCTATGCGCTAGTCGTGGGATCGGGGCCAAGCGTGGTCCGCGCGGTTATCATGGCGATAATTGTCCTCTTCGGATTGTTGCTCCAGAGAAAAAGCAATTTAATGAACTCGCTGGGATTCGCCGCGTTGGTTATTCTCGCCTTCGCACCTTCGCAGCTTTTTTCTCCGGGGTTCCAGCTCTCTTTCGCCGCAGTGCTGTCTATCGCCTTCTTCTACGAAAGGATGGTGACTTCGGTCAGGAAGTCCTATCCGAAAGTGGTTGAACTGCGCTGGGTGAATCCTCTCTTATCCGCTTCATCTCTGACGATAGCAGCTACCCTCGGTACAGTCCCGATTACCGTATTCTATTTCGAAAGGGTCTCGCTGGTCAGTGTACTCGCAAATCTCCTGATCGTTCCCCTTTCCGGCATTTTCACTTCGATGACTTTCACATTTCTGGCATTCAGTACGTTTTCATCCGCGCTCGCCTCAGTTTATGGAGCAGCCGCCCAGACCGTCGGTATCGTGATCCTTAAACTTAATTCGATCATAGGCTCGTGGAATGCGAGCATTGTAAGAATCGACGACTCGGCGATGTTGTTCAGCGCTCTCTACTTCGTGTGGCTCGTCTCTGTCTTTCTCTTCGGAGGTAAGTCCGTCCTGAAGAAACTTGTCTTTGCGGTTTTATTGGGTGGGAACTTGATTCTCTATTCATCACTATTCTTCAGCCGGTCTGAAGGGCGACTTTACGTGTTGGATGTCGGGCAGGGTGACGCGATTTATATCGAGCTCCCGTCCGGGAAAAACTTGCTGATTGATGCAGGAGTCAACTTCGGGATGAACGATGCTGGCGCGCGCATCATCGTCCCTTTTCTCAGGAAGAGAGGTGTGGACCACATCGACTATTTCGTGATATCTCATCTTCATAGCGATCACATCGGCGGTGCCGCGAGTGTGCTCCGGAATTTGAAGGTCCGCAATTTCATTTATCCCGACCAAAACTCCGTGTCGAGGAGCTGGAAAACGACCCTGGCTGCGGTGGAGGCCATGAGAATTCCGTCGCGTCACGCACTCGCGGGCATGATACTCGATTCGGGAGCGATGCACAGGGTGTATGTCCTCCATCCAAATGGAAAGTACGTTGGTGCAAACGGCTTATCTTACCGGTCAAGGTTAAATGACGGTTCAGTAGTTCTGAAGGTCTGCATCGGGAGGGAGTCCGTCCTTCTGTGCGGCGACATAGAACATAAGGTTGAGCTTGAACTGGTGAGGGCATACGGGCATTTTCTGGCGTCGGAAATCTTGAAGTCGGCACACCATGGAAGCGAAACAAGTTCCTCGGACGAATTTCTCCTGTCCGTTCGACCCAGGTACGGAGTCATTTCCGTGGGGGCGGGGAATCGGTTTGGCCACCCTTCCGAAAGCGTGATCGAGAGGATGAATCGCGCGGGGATCTTGACTATGAGGACCGATTCGCTGGGAGCGGTGTGTTTCAGGCTCGTTTCTGACCGGTCGCACATCGTAAATTGGCGGTAAATCCCGGTGTGGTTGACGTAACTTACGGAAAAATTGAACGTTATCTCGTTCGCGTGTCTTTCAAATCCTTGATTTTTACTATATGCCGGTTTAAATTTCACAGCAAAAAATGAGGCGGAAAGATTGATCAGACTCGGCTCTGATGACAAGGGTCTACAGGAAGAACTGAAGGCCAGCGGCAGTATACCCAAGCACATCGCGATCATCATGGATGGCAATGGAAGGTGGGCCAAGCAGCGCGCATTGCCGCGTGCGGCCGGGCACCGTGAAGGCGTGAACTCCGTTCGCGATATTGTCGAGGCCTGCGGTGAGTTGGGCGTGAAGTGCCTGACGCTTTATACTTTCTCGACCGAAAACTGGAAACGTCCGACGCATGAGGTTTCCACACTGATGCGGCTCCTCGTTAAAGCGCTGCGTGACGAGACCGACAGACTCTACAGGAACAACGTCCGCCTCACGGCAATCGGCGACCTCGGCTCTTTGCCTGCGGGAGTGCAGCGGGAATTGAGTGAGGCGTTCGAAAAAACGACCCGCAACACCGGCCTGAACCTGAATCTGGCACTCAGTTACTCCGGCAGGCGCGAGATTGTCGAGACTGCCAGAAAAATTGCCTCTGATGTTGCCGCCGGCAAACTGTCTGCTGATGATATAGATGAGTCTCTCTTCTCAAGGTACCTCAGCACCGGTTCGATGCCCGATCCAGACTTATTGATAAGAACCAGCGGCGAACTCCGTATAAGCAATTTCCTCCTGTACCAGTCCGCATATACGGAAATATATTTCTCAAGAGTCTTCTGGCCTGATTTCCGTCGCAGACAACTATATGAGGCAATAAGCGATTTTCAAAAACGCGAGCGTAGGTTTGGGCTTGTGAGCGAGCAGGTAAAGCGCCTCCAAACGATTTGATAAACCTGCTTCCCAAAAAGAGCTGTATCGACCGGGGATGCAACCGCCGCGTCATTTTTTTGTCTAAGAGAGGAACTTAGTCGTATAGGGCGGCGTCCAACGCGAGCTTACGACATCACCAAGTGAATGAATTTCTCGGAAAGAATCTGGTAAGGATGAAGTATCTTTTTGTATTTCTGACCCTCGGCCTCCTCTTCTTGAACGCCTTCGCGCAGACAGAACAGAAAGCCCAGCCTCTGAAGATTCTTGGTATCTCAGTCGAAGGGAACAAGCAAACTGAGGCGTCTGCGGTTATCCGCTATTCCGGATTGCAGGTGGGGGAGGAATTTACCCCAGGCGGCGATAAGATTCGCCAGGCCATTAAGCAGCTCTGGTCACTCGGAATTTTCTCCGACATAAAAGTCCTCCTCGATAACCGCGTCGGCGATGGTGCGTTCCTGTTGATCAAGGTCAAGGAGTACCCGAGACTCAACAACATCGTGATCAAAGGGAACCACGAGCTGAGCGAAAAGGATATCAAGGAGGATATCAACCTTATCAAAGGCCAGATAATCAACCCTGAAGATCTCAGCACCCTCGTTTATAACGTCAAGAAAAAATATGAGAAGAAAGGATATCTCCTCGCGGAGATATCTCCAAAACTGGAGCCTGTGGCAGACACTGCGGACGCTCCCGTTAACCTCGTCGTGGACATCAACGAAGGGCAGGAAGTCAAAATTAAGAAGATCACTTTCAGCGGTAATCATGCTTTCAAGTCGGGCGACCTCCGCGGGGCAATGAAGGATACCCACGAGGATGTCTGGTGGATGTTCTGGCAAAGCTCGAAATTCGACAAAGAAAAATTCGATAAAGACAAGCAGAACATCGTCGACTTCTACAGGAAACACGGCTACATCGACGCCTCGATCGTGTCGGATTCGATCTGGTACAGCCCGAATAAGAAAGACATGTTCATCCATATCAATGTCTATGAAGGGAAAAAATACTTTGTACGGCGCATTACCTGGGAAGGGAACACTAGATTTCCCACAAGCATACTCAACGAACGGCTGGGGATGAAGCCGGGCCAGGTCTTCGATGAGGTGAAATTCGACGAAAACCTTCGCGGGAATAAAGAACAAACCGACGTCGCTTCTCTATATCTCGATACAGGCTATTTGACAATGAACATCGATCCGACTGTGACCCGTGTCCCGCCCGACTCGGTGGATCTCCACATAACCATCCAGGAACGAAACCAATTCAGGATCGGACAGGTCATCATCAACGGGAACACCAAAACGCAGGACAAGGTAATCAGGCGCGAGCTCTTCACCGTCCCTGGCGACTATTTCTCCCGTGCCATGATAATCAACAGCGTGAGACAGCTCTCCCAGATGAATTACTTCGATCCCGAAAAGATCAAGCCAGACTATTACATCGTGAACGATTCGACGGTTGATGTCACCTACAGTGTTAAAGAAAAATCGAGCGACACTTTCAATATGTCGGTCGGTTACAGCCAGCTCTTCGGCTTCACGGGCGCGATCGGGCTGAGCTTCAATAACTTCGACATCGCCCACCCCCTCCAGGGCGGTGCCGGCCAGTCGCTCAATTTCACGTGGCAGTTCGGCGTGAGCAGCTATTACCGTACTTTCTCTCTGGGCTTTGCAGAGCCCTGGTTCATGGACACGCCGACTTCTCTCGGCGTGAACGTGTTCGACACCCGGCAGATATACACTTACGATTATAGAATGACCGGCGGCTCTGTCAGCATCGGAAGAAGACTGATGTGGCCCGACCGCTATTTCCGCATCAACTGGATAGTGACTGCGCAGAAGAACGACTTCATAAGCGGGCCGACGCTCCTTTATACCGTCGGACCGAGCAGCGAGGTGAGCCTTACGCAGGTAATATCGAGGAATAGTACTGACAGCCCGATTTTCCCGACCGTCGGCTCCGACGTCTCTCTGACGGACGAAATAGCCGGCCCGCCGCTTCCCGGTGAGACGAGTTTCCACAAGCATGTCTTCTCTGCCGATTTCTATACCACGCTGTTCGGGTCGGACAAGGTGGTCCTTTACAGCGGCACGAGGTTCGGAGTGATCGGGTTGATAGATACAAAGCTGCTCGGTGCGCCTCCGCTTGAGAAGTTCTTTATGGGCGGTACGGGGCTCGGATATATTTCGACGACTGCTTTGAGAGGATATGCCGATCAGAGCGTCGGCCCCAAGGATGCGAGCGGCAACCCGATCGGCGGCAACGTAATGTTCAAGCAGACGCTGGAGCTCCGCGTCTCGGTTTTGCAGGACCCCATGCCCTTGTACGTCCTACTGTTCGCGGAGGGTGGAAACGTCTGGGCGGATCTCGGGCAAACGAACTTGTTCCAGCTAAAACGGGCTGCCGGTTTCGGAGCAAGGATTCTGATTAATCCAATCGGCCTGGTCGGGTTCGATTACGGCTACGGTTTCGACTCGACCACACCGAACGGGCCGGTGTCCGGATGGCATTTCAATTTCGAGTTCGGAAAGAGTTTTTGAAATTCAGGACTGTTAACTTGTGTTAAACAAAAAAAGAGGTTAGAAGTGAAAGAGAAATTCATCGTTCTGCTTTCGTCGGCTCTTATAGTGTCGGCGTTAGGTTTCATGTTCGCGGCTGCACCGAAAAATGAGCCGCTGAAAATCGGGTACGTCAATTCGGCTACTATTTTGAACCAGCTCCCGGACGCGCAGGCAGCCCAGAGAAAACTCGATGCTCTTATGAAAGCTTGGAGCGATACCGTGGACCAGATGTCTAAGGAATACCAGGGCAAGGTAGACGCATACACAAAGCAGTCGGCGATGATGACCACTCAGGCGAAGGAACAAGCGCAGAATGAAATCAACCAGCTCCAGCAGCAGATACTCGCCTATCGTCAGGAAAAAGTCGGTCAGGGCGGCGAGCTCGACCAGACACGGGAGAAGCTCCTGAAGCCCATACGTGACCGCGTTTATTCCGTCATCGCACAGGTTGCAAGGTCTCAACGCATGCAGTTCGTTTTCGATAAGAGCGACCAGGCGGCGGTGCTTCTCTATGCCGACCCGGATTACGATCTTACTTACAAGGTACTTGATATATTAACACGACAAGGAAACTAGGAAACGTCATGAAGACGAGTGTTTTGAAATTTTCGGCGCTCGTTTCTGCTTTCATCTTTCTGTCGAGCCTCGCAGGATTCGCCCAGCAGAAAATCGGATGGGTGGACACGCAGGTCATAATGAAGAAACTTCCGGCAGCCGTCGAAGCGCAGAATAAGCTCGATAACCTGGTAGCTCAATGGCAGAGCGAAATAAATAAGCTTCAAACCGATTTCAACCAGGAAGCCAATGATTACCAGCGAAGAAGACTCATTCTTCCGGAGCAGGCGCGCGTGCAGGAGGAGCAGAAGCTGAGCGATATGCAGAAGAAAATCGTGGACCTCAGAAACCAACGGTTTGGTCCGAACGGCGACCTTTCTCAGCAGCAGAACGCCATCATGCGCCCCGTTCAGGAGAAGATCCTCCAGGCCATCCAGGAGGTCGCCAAGGAAGATAAATACGATTATATCTTCGACAAGAGCGGCCAGATTCTTCTCATGTACTCGAATCCTAAATACGATGTGACGCAGCAGGTTCTCGACAAACTGAAGATCCCTTCCACGACCTCACCGGCAGGGACACCCACGACTAATCCGCAGAACCCGTCCCAGGGCATTCATTAATGAAGGTCTCCGACATAGCCAGGCTCGTCGGGGCGAAAGTCGAAGGGAATGCCGATTTAGAAATATCCGGTGTCGGGAAAATTGAAGAGGCCAGGGAAGGTGAGCTGACTTTCCTGGCCAACCCAAAGTACCTGAGGTTCTTTGATACTACAAAAGCTTCGGCAGTGATCGTCTCGGAAGAATTCAAATCCGGTCGAAGCGATATCACGCTGCTGAGGGCCAAAGACCCGTATGTGGCATTCGTGTTTGCGCTGAAAACCACGATGCCAATGGTGGATCCGCTGTGGCCGGGAATAAACCCTGCGGCATACGTTTCCCCGAAAGCCGTCCTGGGGAACAGCGTTGGGATCGGCGCATTTGCTTCCATCATGGACGGCGCTAAAATCGGCGACGGCGCGAAAATCTCGCACGGCTCCGTCGTCGGCGAAGGGGCCGTGGTCGGCGAAAACTCTCTCCTCTATCCCAACGTTACCGTCTATCCCGGCTGCAAGATCGGGAAGAATGTAATAATACATAGCGGTACCGTCATCGGGAGTGATGGCTTCGGTTTCGCCCCCAAAGCGGACGGTAGCTACGAGAAAATACCGCAACTCGGAATCGTCGTAATCGAGGACGATGTGGAGATCGGATCGAATTGCTCGATCGACCGAGCTACGCTGGGCGAAACCAGGATTTGCCGGGGTGCGAAGTTGGACAACCTTGTTCAAATTGCTCACAACGTTGTGCTCGGAGAATATACCGTCATGGCCGCGCAGTCCGGTGTCGCAGGGAGCACAAAAGTGGGCAAACATTGCATTATAGGAGGCCAGGTGGGAATTTCAGGCCACCTCGAAATAGCGGACAATACTTCCATCGGCGGGCAGTCCGGTGTTTCCAAATCCGTCAGCGAGCCGGGGAAAATACTGTTTGGATATCCCGCGAGGGAATTAAGAGAAGCAAAACGCATCGAAGGCGCCATTCGAATGCTTCCGGAACTGATCGAAGAGGTTACGGCACTGCGCAACAAAGTAGAAAAACTGACAGACAAGGAGTAGCCACATAGATGCTTGTTCAACAACGTACCATTACCAGTAAAGTCTCGGTTTCCGGTGTGGGTCTGCACACCGGCTGCGAATCTACGATCACTTTTCTTCCCGCGCCCGAGAATCACGGTATCGTTTTCCGAAGAACCGATGTCGGCGGAAAGCCCGAAATACCTGCGCTTGCCGATTACGTCGTCGACGTGTCGCGGGGAACGACTCTCGGCATCGGTGATGTCAAAGTCCACACCGTGGAACATGTCCTCGCCGCCGTTGCCGGACTCGAGATCGACAATGTGATGATCGAACTCGATGCACCCGAGCCTCCGGTTGGAGACGGAAGCTCGAAGCCTTTTGTGGACGTGCTGCTCAAAGCCGGATTTACTGTCCAGGACGCCCCGAAGGATTACCTGATCATCGACCAAACCGTCGAGTTCCTGAACGAAAAGAAGGATGTACAGATGGTCGCCCTCCCCCTCGACGATTTCAGGGTTACCATCATGATAGATTATAAAAACCCGGCGCTCGGAAGTCAGCACACCGGTCTCTTCTCTCTCGAAGACGAGTTCGTCAACGAGTTCTCCTCGGCAAGGACTTTCTGCTTCTTGAAGGAAGTGGAGATGCTCAGGGAAAATGGGCTGATTCGAGGAGGAAATCTCGAGAACGCGATCGTCATAGTGGACGATGAAATGGAAGCGGCGGAGCTGAAGAGGCTTGCCACCAAGCTTGGAATCAACGGATCGGTTATACTCGGCTCGACGGGTATTCTCAACGATCGGACACTGAGATATAAGAACGAGCCTGCGCGTCATAAACTCCTCGATCTCCTCGGCGACCTGGCACTCGTCGGTGCCCCGATGAAGGCGCAGATACTCGCCGCCAGGCCGGGACATCCGCACAACGTCGAATTCGCCAGAAAAATCAGGAAGCTCTACCAGCAGAAGAAGATTGTCAAGAAGTATCAGTTCACGAAGACTGAGGGAGTCATCTTCGACAACGAGGCCATCAAACGAATACTCCCGCACAGGTATCCTTTCCTTCTTGTGGATAAGATAGTCGAGTTCAAGATAGACGAAAGGGTCGTCGGAGTTAAGAACGTGACGACGAATGAGCCTTTCTTTCAGGGACATTTCCCCGGAAAGCCGATAATGCCCGGCGTCCTTATAGTCGAAGCTATGGCGCAGACGGGCGGCATCCTCCTTCTCAACGGCATGGAGAATGCCGACGGGAAACTCGTTTACTTCATGTCGCTGAATAACGTGAAATTCAGAAAACCGGTCGTTCCGGGAGACCAGCTCATCATGCAGCTCGAGATGGCGTCGAGACGAAACAAGATTGCGGCAATGACAGGGAAAGCCTTTGTCGACGGATCCCTGGTCGCTGAGGCCGAGATGACTGCGGCTATCGTCGATGCCAATAACTCGCCGGCAGAGGGAAAATAGAATCCAGATGGCCACAACTATTCATCCGAGTGCGATAATCAACCCCAAGGCACAAATCGGTGAAAACGTCACAATCGGGCCTTTTGCTGTCGTCGAAGGCGATGTCGTTATCGGGGACGGTTGTACCATAGGCTCCTCCGTTCTGATAGCCGCAGGTGCGCGTGTCGGAAAAAACTGCGTGATCCATCATGGTGCGGTCGTTTCCAACGTCCCGCAGGATTTGAAATTTGCAGGCGAGCAGACCACGCTCGAAATAGGCGACAATACCGTAGTAAGGGAATTTGCCACTCTCCATAAAGGGACTGTCGAGACCGGCAAGACCGTCATCGGTAGTGACTGCCTTCTCATGGCCAATGTCCATGTCGCCCACGACTGCCGCGTCGGCAATCGCTGTATCTTCGCGAACCTGGTGGCGCTCGCAGGACATGTGACGGTAGGCGATTGGGTAACGATCGGGGGAGGAACTCCTGTACACCAGTTTGTTCAGGTCGGTTCACACAGCATGATTGGCGGCGGCTTCAGAGTTACCAAGGATATCCCGCCTTATGTCCTCGCGGGCCGGGAGCCGATGAGGTACGAAGGTGTGAACGTCATCGGCCTCCGGCGGAGAGGATTCACGAGCGAGAAAATAACGGCCGTCGAAAACGCTTACAGGGTGCTGTATTCTTCAGGTCTGATGTTCAGCGACGCCATCCGCAAAATCGAAAGCGATTTCCCGCCGTCTGAAGAAATCTCCATCATCCTTTCTTTTCTCAAGAACTCTTCCCGCGGTATAATCAGGAGTTGATCGTGGGCGCCGGTGAGCGGTTGGATCGGCCGTCGGACTCTCCGCAGAAGCGCGCCTCAAAGGAGTGGTTCTTCATCGATACCCGCGACAACCCGGGAGAGTTCAACATGAAGTTTGACCTCAGCCTCGTGGACGAGTTCAGGATTACAGGCATCCCGATGCTGAGGCTATACGGATGGAAGCCGTTCTGTATTTCCCTCGGGAGAAATCAAAACGAATCAGACATAAATGTTGAGCGTGCCCGCATCGACAGGATCGACATCGTGAAACGTCCTACGGGCGGTAAGGCGGTCCTGCACTCAGAGGAACTTACTTACTCTGTGGTTATGGAGACCGGCGGGCTTTCGGTCCGTGAAACCTACAACCGGATAAGCTCAGCTCTCGTGGTCGGACTTAGGAAACTTGGTGCCGAACTCGACCTCTCGCACAGCTCCGCGGATTTTCAGAAGCTCTTCCGCGACCCGAGAGCCATCCCCTGTTTCTCCACGTCCGCCGTATTCGAGGTCGAACACATGGGAAGAAAGCTGGTCGGTAGCGCGCAGCACAGGTTCGGCGATATTCTACTCCAGCATGGCTCAATATTGATGGGAGAATTTCACAAGCGCATCGTTAACTATTTGAATATCGATGAATCGTTGCGCGAGAAAACAAGGGCCGACCTTGAGTCGCATACGGTGACTCTCGGCGAGATACTCGGCTTCGCAGTGGACCGGAAGGACATTATCGCTGTTTTGAAGGAAGGATTTTCGGAAACGTTCGGTGCCGTGTTCTCAGGCACATCATTTCCGGCCCGCGAAGCAGCCGAAGCGAATGTCAGGAAGAATTGAAAAGAGGCCGACTGTTGTCTGCCGGGAAAGGAAAATGAAATGGCGGAAAAGAGCAAAGTGAAGGCAGTTACGACGCGCACGATAATGGAATCGAAACGAAGCGGTGATAGGATAGCCGCGCTCACCGCCTACGACGCCATAACGGCTCGCGTACTTGATGAGGCCGGCATAGACATAATTCTTGTCGGCGACTCCCTTTCAAACGTCTTCCAGGGAAACGACACGACGATTCCCGTTACCCTTGATGAAATGATCTACCACGCGAAGGTGGTATCCAGATCGGTGAAGCGGGCGCTCGTCGTGGTCGATATGCCCTTCATGAGTTATCAGATTGATCCGGAAGAGACGCTCCGTAATGCCGGCCGCATCCTCAAAGAAACAGGTGCCAGCGCGGTTAAAGTCGAGGGCGGGAAGGCCATTGCCGAATCAGTTGGACGTATGACTGAAATTGGAATCCCGGTTATGGGACATCTCGGTCTGACGCCGCAGTCGATAAACAAGTTCGGCGGCTATCGCCCGCGAGGCGAAGAGAAGGAGGAAGCTGCCGCGATACTCTCAGATGCGAAGCTCCTCGAAGCCGCCGGTGTGTTCGCGATAGTTCTCGAGAAGATTCCTGCCCAGCTTGCAGCGAGGGTCACGAAAGCCGTGAAGGTCCCTACGATCGGAATTGGAGCCGGTCAGGCATGCGACGGCCAGATTCTCGTCTACGCGGATATGCTCGGCCTGACTCAGGAGTTTAAGCCGCGGTTCGTGCGCCATTATGCCAATCTCGCGGAGCAAATGCGCAAAGCCTTTCTCGCGTACATCGACGACGTGAAGAATGGCAAGTTCCCGTCCAAAGAAGAAAGCTATTGAGCTCATTCCATACGCATGGTGAATTCAAAGCCGGTGCGGTTTAACTTAAGCCTGACGGATTTTAGGATGGTTTGTAGAGAGTAAGTCCGGAAAGACGACGGAGGAGGAACAGAAATTGGCTACTGTCCAGGTCAGATATGTTGTCAATGACGTAGACGCAGCGATCGCGTTCTACTGTACACATCTCGGATTCAAAGAGGTCATGCATCCGGCACCTTCTTTTGCCATGCTGTCTCGCGGTGACCTGCGTCTGGTACTCAGTAAACCGGGCGGTGGTCCCGGCGGCGGTCAGGCAATGCAGGACGGTACATTGCCCGCACCGGGCGGGTGGAATCGGTTCGCCGTCGAAGTTGAAGATATCGAGTCGTTAGTTGCGAAACTCAGGCTGGCAGGTGTCCGTTTTCGGAACGATATCGTTACAGGGCTCGGCGGAAAACAGTGTCTCGTCGAAGACCCCTCGGGCAATCCGATAGAGCTTTTCCAACCTACCATTCCCGATGCAAAGCTGAACAAAGTCTCGTGATCGATGTACCGTTCGCTTGTTGCTCTTGACGAGCATTGCTCGCCACGGTCTTTACAGGTAGACATCTGAGATGTCGTCGGCTCGGGATGGTTGGCTCACAACTATGAAAGAGCGCGACAGTTGTTTTATGTATTGAGTGGGAGGGCCTCGATAGAGTCTGGCGGGCGGAATTTCGAAGTTCATGAAGGTGAGGTTGTGGAGGTCGAACCCGGAACATCTCATCGCCCTCACAATTCCAGGGACTAAGAATTGAATTTCATTGCGGTATCGATGCCAGAGAGCCACGGGGACCGGATCGAGTGCGGATGAGCGCCGGGTTCATGGAACTCAGGACGTTAGACTTGTTTCATCCGAGGTATCATTATAATATACTCGAAACAGCGCCGGCGGCGCCGAAACGAGATGCGAGGGACGAAGATGGGTTCTAGTGAACATTGCGCCAATCATCCGAACAGGAAGACGATCTCTGTCTGCCACAATTGCGGTGAAGCTTACTGCGAGGCGTGCCTTGTTGAGGGAAAGGAATATTATTATTGCAGGAAACCTGCCTGCCAGGACGTTATGAGGCATGAGGCTGCCGCAGGTTTACTCCCTGAGATCATTACCTGCCCGAGCTGCTCGAGCGAGCTTCACTTGGCGAAAGAGGAACGTGCAGCAAGAGTATTTCATTGTCCTGAGTGCGAGGCCTATCTCGACTTCACGGTGAATCCTCCGATGGTTCTGAAGGATAAGAAGTACACCGAAGTTTTCTCTTCACGGAATCAGGGAGATATCGCGCTTCTCAAGTCGTTTCTGGACGATTCAGACATAGATTACTATGTATCGGGCGAAGACTTCCTCGCCGTCTATCCGCTTATTCAGCCGGCGAAATTTTTCGTTCGGGACGATCAGGTGGAAGAAGCCAAAGGGCTGTTGAAGGAGTTCAATGCGAACCTGTTTGGTGTCTCCAGGAGGAAGAATCTGGAGGAATGAGCCGGAATCGACTTCACTCTCTGACGGAATGTAGGGAATCCCGATTTGTTTTTTCACAAAGCTTGACATTCACTGGGTGTCCGGCTAAATTGATTCAAATTTTGCAAATTATGAGCACGGACATATCGACAACGGGCGCACGAGGCGTGGCGCCGACTTCCCCATCACCAAGGACTATTTGCGGAACAGATAAGCACCTTAAGGGCGTTTCTTTCTCTTCAAGCACGATTATCACAAGATCCAATGACTTATCGGGCAGGCCGTATGTGGCGAGACGCGGCCGGAAAACTAATTATTTGAGTGACTTGCCCGATTCACGGCCGCCAGAGCTGCAGACTTATTTGGAGGAGGTATCATGCCGAATGGTAAGGTTAAATGGTTCGATGGAAAAAAAGGGTTCGGGTTCATCGAACAGGACAACGGTGAGGATGTGTTTGTCCACTACAGCGACATAAAGAGCGATAAGCAGTACAAGACACTGGACAAAGGTACCGAAGTAGAATTTGAGATCGTGGAAGGCGCCAGAGGTCTTAAGGCCGTCAACGTTACCGCAAAATAGTACTGCGGTTCCATTTCTTTGATAAACCCAATGTCGGGAGGATTTCACGGCATTGGGTTTTATATTATACTATTAAGGAAATCATATGAGTTTTGAGTTTAAGTCCAAAGATATCGAAAGTATCGGTTCGGTTCTGAAGGCGAAAGGCGTGAAACGCGGAAACTTCTACCGGTTCGATCTCTTTGACAAGAAATCCAAGCGTAAGCTTGCCGTCGAAATCTACCCGTCGCTGAAAACCGGCAGGCAGAAGGGCAATCTCATCACGGTCTACACGATCAATTCTCATCTCCAATTACATCAATGTACCGGCTATCTCGCTTCAGACCTGCTCGGCGAAGTGACGTTCTATTCGGAGGCCGACGGCAAGATCAGCGGACTGATCGTCGAACGTGAGGCGGGCTGCTCGCTTTACGCAAACGTCGACAAGAGCGCTCTGTCGGGCGACTTCACGCGTATGGGCCCCGAAGTCATGCTCAGCAGCATCGCGCTCTCTCTCGCTGAGACAAGCATTAAGTGAAAATAAATCTTTTCGTTGATTATCCGCGTGCGCCGAAATTCGACCGCGTACGTCTCGCCGCTCTTGTCCGTCGCGTACTGAAAGAAGAAAAGAAGACTGCCGACAGTATCAACCTTGTGCTTGTCGATGATGAATACCTGCTCGGAGTCAACAGGAAATTCCTGAGCCATAATTACCGGACCGACGTCATATCTTTTGATCTTGCCGACACCGGTCGCATCGATGGGGAGATCTACGTAAGCGTAGACAGGGCTCGGGTTCAGGCGAGACGCTACAAAGTGCCTGTCGAGAAAGAAGTGCTTCGGCTGATGGTTCACGGTGTCCTGCACCTTTGCGGCTGGGATGATAAGACCCGATCGGAAAAGTTGAGGATGAGAAGACGCGAAAATACGTTCATTGGGCCGTTTTTTGACGGGCGTGACAGAGGATAGCTTGACTTTGGAATTTTTCAACATATATTGGTCTTGAGGATACATAGGAGATGCAGGAAAAAATCATAGAACTAATAGTCGTTCTCATGCGCGAGATACGGGAGACGAAGGACATTTCGAAGGTCGATGTATCCAAGTTGAGCGAAAGCGGATACAGCCAGACTGAAATTTCCACGGCGCTGAGCTGGATTTATGACAAGATGAATCTCCGCGAGCCGCTCAAACGCATGAAGGGGACCCGCGCTCGCTCTTACAGAATTTTCCATGAAGCCGAAAGACAAATCTTGACCAAAGAGGCGCGAGGCTTTCTCGTCGAGATGTATGAGCTCGGACTTATCGACCAGCTCGACCTGGAAAACATAATAGAGCGTTCGCTGATGTCAGGATCGAATGTCGTGGACAGGGACGAAGTAAAATCAATCGTGGCAAGCGTCCTGTTCGAATATAATTCACCCGGAAAACCGGGAAGCAGGATAATGCTCAACAGTTCCGATACCATAAATTGAACGCAGAGCACCTGATCGATACGTGCATTCTTTAACAAGACTGGTAAAATTCCGACATGGCAAAAAAACTCGTAATTGTCGAATCCCCATCCAAAGCAAAAACTATAAATAGGTACCTCGGGAACGACTACGTCGTCGAGGCCACCGTGGGTCACATAAAGGATTTGCCGAAGAGTAAACTCGGCGTCGATGTCGAAAAGGGCTTCGAGCCTGAATACAAGACCATACGCGGCAAAAGCGAAGTCATCAAAAAACTCAAAGACCTCTCCGAGAAAGCCCAGCAAGTGTACATTGCGACTGACCCGGATCGCGAAGGGGAGGCGATCGCACAGCATATTGCCGACGAGCTCAAGCATTCCTCAGAAAATGTATTCAGGGTCCTCTTTACGGAGATCACTCAATCGGGTGTTTCCAAGGCGATGGAGAATCCCCTCAAGATCGACTCTCACCTCGTTTATGCCCAGCAGGCGCGCCGCGTGATGGACCGGCTGGTCGGCTATAAAGTCAGCCCTCTTATTTGGAAGGCGGTATACCCGGGCCTTTCTGCCGGCAGGGTCCAATCCGTCGCCCTTAAGCTCGTCTGCGAGCGCGAGAACGAGATCAACGGCTTCTCACCTATCGAATATTGGTCCGTGCTCGGGAAATTCACGACCGAAAAGCAGGAAGAGTTTGAAGCGAAGCTCTATTCCATTGCGGGGAAGGACCTCAAGGATCCGCAGGGAAGCGCTAACGCAAAGGACCGCTCGAAGAAAGAGTTCTTCATCGGGAGCCAGGATGAAGCGGAAAAATTCGTGACGGATATCAAGTCCGCGAAGTATACCGTCTCCTCGATTCAGAGGAAAGAACAGAAAAGAAATCCTGCTCCTCCGTTCATCACAAGCACACTTCAACAAGCCGCTTCCACAAGGCTGGGTTTCTCGCCGAAGCGAACCATGATGTTGGCCCAGCAGCTTTATGAAGGCGTGGAGGTCGGGCCGGAAGGGCGCGTCGGATTGATCACTTATATGAGGACCGACTCGACAAGGATCAGCGACGAAGCTATCGGCGCGGCGAGGAATTATATCAAGACAGAGTTCGGACAGGAGTTCCTTCCGAAAGAAGCGCGACACTTCAAGAAATCGAAGGCTTCCCAGGATGCTCACGAAGCGATTCGCCCTACTCACATGGAGTACCTCCCCCAGGAAATCAAGAAACACCTTCCGAGAGAGATGTTTCTACTGTATGACTTGATATGGAAGAGGTTCATCGCATCGCAGATGAACCCCGCCGTCTACGATCAGATTACCGTATCGGTCGAGGGAACAGCCGAAGCGGCTAAGGACGGCGAGATGTTTGTCTTCAAGGCAACCGACTCTCACGTGAAGTTCCCCGGCTTTTTACAGATTTACGACATCACCGCCGAAGACGCCGACGCGGCGAAATCCGACGAAGACAGCGACGAGCTTCAAAAATTCGCGCTTCCGGCAACGCTCAAAGAAGGTGAGCCGCTCGGTCTCGATGACGTCTATACGAGACAGCACTTTACCAAACCACCGGCGCGTTACACCGAGAGCAGCCTCGTCAAAGAACTCGAGTCCCTCGGCATCGGCAGACCGAGTACCTATTCCTCGATCGTCTCCACGATCGAGGACAGGGGGTACGTCGAGCTGAGAGAGAGACGTCTGTTTGCCACCGACCTCGGCATGAACGTTAACAAGATTCTATCCGCCAACCTTCCCGAATTCTTTGACGTGAAGTTTACTGCGGAGATGGAATCCGAACTCGATGAAATCGCAGGCGGCACGAAAAAATATCTCGATGTCCTCAACGAGTTCTATCACCCCTTCGACACGGCGGTCAAAGGAGTCGAAGGAAAAATAGACGAGATCAAATCGTCAGTCGACGGACAGCAGGTAAACTGCGACGTGTGCGGATCCCCGATGGTCATCAAATGGAGCCGACGCGGAAGGTTCCTTGCATGCAGCAAGTATCCGGAGTGCAAGAACACGAAGCCGATCGATGCTCACGACGACAACAACCGCCCGACCGGCGACAAGTGCCCCGAGTGCGGCAACGATCTCATTTATAAGAACAGCAGGTTCGGCAAGTTCATCGGCTGTTCGAACTACCCGGAATGCAAGTTCACAAAGAGTATCACGACGGGCGTCAAGTGCCCTGAATGCGGCAAGGGTGAGCTCGCGCAGCGCTTCACCCGCAAGAAAAGAATTTTCTACGGCTGCACGAACTACCCGAAGTGCCACTATGCCACGTGGGACAAGCCGGTAAACATTCCGTGTCCCCTAGGAGATTCACCTTTCCTTCTTTCCAAGTACACGAAAACAAAGGGAAACTACTACAAGTGCCCGAAATGTGAGAGCGAATTCTCACCGGAGGAGGCACAGGCACCGCAGAGTCCGGAGAATGCCGGCGGCCAGGTTCAGGGCAAGACTGAAGCCGGCGGGAATGTCTCCGAGGGTTCGTTTGGAGAAGTCGCAGCGAAGTGAATGAGAAAACCGTACGTGAATTAGCTGACTCCTTCCTCGACTACCTTAAGAAGGAGAAAAACGCATCGGCAAATACGATTGCCACATATGAGCAATCGCTCAGGGAATTCAATAACTTTCTCTTCGAATACTCCGGCGCAGAGGAAATCCCTCTCGAGATCCTTTCGGAAGGGGAGAGCGTGCGTGCGTTTCTTGTCGAGCTGGACAAGCGCGGAAACGACCGCCGGACGGTAAGAAAAAAGCTCTCCAGCATCAGATCATTCGCGAAGTATCTCGTGAAGTTCGAATACGTCGAAAAGGACTTCACGGGCTATATAAACACCCCAAAGGCGCGTAAGCCGATTCCCGTTTTCATAGAAGAGGACGGCATTGAGAAGATGCTCAATGTTCAACTCGATTCGCCGGCCGACTATCGCGACAAGGCGATACTTGAACTTCTGTACGGGACCGGGATGCGCGTCAGCGAGCTGTGCGGATTGAATTTCGGCGACATCGATTTCGACGGCCATGTGGTGACGGTCCTGGGGAAGCGCAGGAAGCAGCGCGTCATACCTGTTATCGACAGGGCCATCGACGCTGTGCGCGGCTACCTGAAGGTCCGGGACGGTTTAACCTCGGGAAAAGCCGACGACCGAGCGCTTTTCATTTCGTCAATTGGCAAGAGGATCATTCCCGCTTCTGTCTACCGCATCGTGGCGAAGCGGATCAGCCGGGTTTCAAACGTCGAGAGAAAGGGACCGCATACGTTGCGCCATTCGTTTGCGACTCATTTGCTGAATCACGGTGCCGACCTCGAGGCGGTGAGGCAGCTTCTCGGTCATGAAAGTCTGTCGACGACGCAGGTTTACACTCACTTATCTGTTGAGCAGTTGAAAAAGGTCTACAAAAATGCACATCCGCGGGCGGGCACTCAGAGGCCGGGCAGCTGAACGGTTGTCAGCTCATGGGCGCTCGGATATCCAATGGACCCTTAGGAAAGGTCCGGGTAGAGGCGTCGGCCAGGCCCCGGCGGTCCGGTTTGGACTTGCAGGTTTGCCTTCCGTCTCGCGGACACTAACGATAAATTCCGACCCGGTCGGAACAGTGAACACAACAATATGGAGGAATCTCATGAACATCAGCATCACTTCCAGACATTTCAAGGCTGAACCCGCTTTGAAGACTTACGCTGAAGACAAAGTCTCGAAGTTGAACAGATTCTTCGACGGAGTGGTACATTGCAACGTCGTTTTCCTGAATGAACACTCCAAACCCAACGGAACGGATAAAATGGTAGAGATAAAACTTTCGGTCCACGACAAGATTCTGAAGGCGGCAGAGACGACCGACGACTACTTCAAGGCCGTCGACAAGGCGGTCGATAAACTAGAAGCGCAATTAGTGAAGTTCAAGCAGAAGATAAAACATGAAGGGAGAATCCCTCAGGTAGCTGTGCGAGCGAAACAAATGCTGTGAGTGGAAAGGAAGCCCCGCGGGAACGCGGGGCTTCTCATTTTCTCGCATCCCCCCGGGGAGAAGGTTCGGCTTTATTTCTCCCTGAGATTCCCATCCAGGCTGTTTATCAGAGCATTCAAAAGGCTGTTGGATCTGTACTCGCTCGTGTCTTTTGCCTTCGCCAGAAGATCTTTCGCTGCGGTGATGTTCCCCTCGCGGTAATTGCCAAGCGCGGCGATGTACCATGATCTGGGTCCGATCCACTCCTCTTCGCTCTTTCCTGAGGAGTCCGCCAGCCCCGCAAAACGTATCCCTTCTGCAAACTTCCCGAGGTGAATCGCCGATTCCGACAGGACCAGAAGCGCCTCCGACCGCGTATCCCTGTCCCTGAAGCTGTTCACGACCGGCATCAAAACTGAATAAGCCTTCTCGTATTCTCCCGCATCCACATCGTTTTTTGCCTCCAGAGTCGTCAGCTCATCCGGAGAAATCCCTTTCCTTAGGAATTCTCCGCTCCTTTCCCTCGCGCGCGAGTCGTCGTAAATGTCCTGGTTGCCCTGCATCGCCCTCCGCAAACTCTTCACCATCATCGTGTCGTTGCCCATGGCCCTGTAACCGACGGCCATCCTGTAACTGGCTATCCCCGTGTAGTCCGGATCGTGTGTCCTTTCGAGGAACATCCTGTTGTATTTGATCGAGGTCGGGAAATCATTCAGCTTGAAGTAGATGTCCCCTTTGAGAAAGAGGGAGAGATTGTTCAGCACCTCGAAGTCGGGGTTATTCTCACGCAGGATCGTGTCGAGAAATTGCTCCGACTCGTTGAGACGGCGTTGCTTGATCAACTCTACCGCGAGGTGATAGTTGAACATGGGGTTGCGCGGAAACCGTTTCACAAGCCGGCGCATAAGGTTTTCTGCGCTGTCATATTCTGCCACGTAGTTGGAGTAGATTTGCGCCAGCGAGAGTGCCGACTTGATCCGGTCTCCGCCGCCTTTTTCGTAAGCCAGCTTGATCTCGGCAAACCCTTTCTCCTTGTCCCCTTCCAGTCCGAATATACCGATCGCCCAGCGAACGCTGCCGGGTATGAAATCGAGGAAGTAGTGAATTTCCCCGAGCCCCCTGTACGCTTCATAGAAATGCGGATCGGCCTGCAGCGTCTTTTTGAAATAATTGTGCGCCGACTTGACGGCCCAGAAAGCGTCGACGTAAGAACGCGCGGTGACGCATGCGAGCGACCGTAGGAGGTAAGTCTCGCCGAGCATTTCGCTTGCCCTGTAATCTTCCGGGGCTCTCTCGAGCAGCTCCTTTTCCTTCGAGACCGTGATGCCGTACCACTTCATGAAGGTATCGTACTGAGACTTGTCCTTCGTGCCGAGATAGATCCATAGATGTATTTGCGCGATGCCGAAGTAGCTTTCTCCTCTATCCGGGGAGATACGCGCCGCCTCTCTGAAAAGACTTTCCGCTTCCTTGAAATGTACGTTGTATGCCAGGTCGGTCGCCCGCGTGATGAGTGAATCGTATCGGCTCTCTCCTTCAGCGTTTAGAATTAGTCCAAAGACAAGGACAAATGAAACAAAAAATGGAATAATGCCGCTTTTTTTTATCCTCATTAGAGATCCGTTTTGTTTCTTTGAGCATCAAACAGCCGTGACGTGACAATATAACACTCGCAGACTCTTCTGGAATCACAAAAAATTTGCGAAGTGCGCCGGGAATCTCTATATTATTCCGAAAATCACGCAGCGATAATTAAGCCGGGGGACGTACATGATTAATTGTTTGCTTGTTGCAAGTTCCAGGATCACTGGATACGGCGCGTTCTTGATGACACAGCCGAACGGCGGTCTTTCCTCTCTTGCTGCAAACGTGAATCACGAAATATGCAACGTGAAGATTCTCGATCTCGTGCCGGTCAGGTTCAATGCCAAAGAGTACTACACAAGTTATATCCAGAAAAACCATTTTGACGTGATAGGCTTCAGCTCAATGGTGTTCCAGTATGCCGAGATGTTGGAGCTCGCGAAGATCGCGAAGCGGCTGAATCCGGGCGTCAAGACCGTTCTCGGAGGTTACCATGCGACGGTAGCCTACGACGAGATCCTTCACAGCAGCGACATGGACTATATCGATTTCGTGGTAAGAGGCGAAGGAGAGGCAGCTTTCAGAAGCCTCACGGAGGCGATTCACAACGGAAACATCCCCGAAGACATACCGGGCGTCTCTTTTAGAAAAGACGGAAGAATTATCGAAAATCCTCCCGGCGGCCTCCTTAACCTCGATGAATTGAAGTTGCCCGACAGGAATTGCAGGGTGATCAAAAACAGGAAGTTCAGGATCTTCGGCTACCAGGGCGACGTAGTTGAAACATCGCGGGGCTGCACCTTCACGTGCAATTACTGTACTATTACGAAGATGTACGGGCGGAGCTACAGAAAATACAGCCTTGAAAGGGTTCTGGACGATATCCAGGACGCGAAAGACCACGGCGCAAAGGCGATATTCTTTACCGATGACAATATCGTCCTCAACAAAAACCATTTTGAAGAGCTCTGCAACGGAATAATCGAGCGCGGACTGAACGATATTAAGTTTCTCACGCAGGCGAGTGTGCAGGGGTTCAGCAGAAATATGTACCTGACAAAGCTCATGAGGAAGGCCGGATTCGAATGGGTGTTCCTGGGAATCGAAAGCGATTCGGACGAGTCGCTGAAATTTTTCAACAAGGACAACCAGTTCGAGACGAGCGAAACTGCGGCCGTAGTGAAGAGCCTCCAGGAGAACGGCGTTTTCGTGTTCGGCGGTTTCATCGTCGGTAATCCGGCTGACGACAAAGAGACGCTCTGGCGAACTTACGAGTACACGAAGAGGCTCGGCCTGGACGCGGTGCTTTTCTTCACGCTAACTCCTTACCCGGGTACTGAGCTGAGACAGGAACTTATCGCAGGTAATTACATCACAAACCTGCACGATTATTCAACTTACGATTGCATAAACGCGAACATCAGGACGGACCATCTTGACTCTTATGAGCTTTACAGGGTTATCGACTCGATGAACCACATGACTTTCACGGACGGCGGCGTATACAAGAGAATCTGGAAAAGGTATCCTCTGTTCTTCCTGAAGGTCGTGGTGATGATGCTGTACCATTATCCGGACTGGGTCTTCCATCACCTGACTCAGGGGCGATTTCTCGAGAAGAAACGCCGAAAGGAATTTGCCCTCCGAATGCAGACTCTCGATGTTGGTGGCGGCGGCTCGGTGCAACAAAAAGTGTGATTGTTTTCCGGCGCGGTGTCGTGTTGTCCTGCCGCGCCATGATCCGGACAAATTGTCTTAAAGGGGATTGCGGTATGAAAAATATGTCAACGGGGGTGCTGCGGCTGTTAATCCTATTCTCGCTGCTGTACCCTGCCGCACTGCTTGCACAAACCGAGCTGGTGCCTGTCAACCATAAGGTCTATCCTTTCCTGGAAATGATGAGCATGAAAGGACTTATCGATTATAACGACGCGAACATTCCTATAAGCCGGCGAAGAGTATCCGAGTATCTGGTCCAGTTGAATAATGAGAGGAACAGGATGAGCTCCGTCGAGCGGAGGATACTCGGTGATCTGATGGTAGAGTTTGGTTACGATATCGGCAGAAATATGAACGATTCGTATTCTTTCACGGCGGACTTCAAACCCGACAGCATACTTCAGATCTTCAGCGACCGAAAGCAGAAACACCTGGTGTCGTATACCGATCCGAATTTTACACTGTTCCTCGATGGCCAGGCCGCCCTCTCTTATAGATCCTACAGCATCAAGAGTTACCCGCCCCTGTTCTTGAACGGGACCGGCTCCATTTCTTACGACTATTTTACCCCGGAAGACTTTCCCAATACCCATCTTTCGCTTCTCGAGATAGGCCCGTCGCTGAGGGGAACGGTGTTCAATAATCTCGGGTACTATCTGCGTGTCACCGAGGGGCAGTCGATCGGCGGCGGTCAGTTCGCACGGCAGGTTGCGGCGGCGTTCGATCCTTTGCTTACGGCATCTTACAAATTCGTGGCCGAGAAATACGTAACTGCATTCAATTCCGGGTACCTGCGGTACTCGTTCGACAGCAATGCCGTCGCTCTGATGATAGGCAGGGACAACTTCGAAATTGGGGACGGGTACATCGACAAGCTCTTCATGTCTGATAATATTCCTCCTTTCGATTTCGGGAGAGTGGACATCAACTATGAATTCTTTCACTACACTTTCTTCTACGGAAATTTGAACGGTGATTCTCTGGGTGCTCCGCTCACGTCGAAAAACATCGTAGGTCATCGGTTGGATATCGTTTTGTCCCCCTCGTTCAGGTTCGGAATGTACGAGAGCCTCATACTCACCGATCAGGGACTCTCATTCACCTATATGAACCCCGTAAGCATCCTGGAGTCGGAGCAAATCAGCACGGGACCGACGGCCGATTCGCGCAGCAACGCGATGATGGGGTTCGACTGTGAGTTCAGGCCCGCCACCGACATGGGACTGCAACTTACCCTGCTCGTAGACGATCTCAACTTCAGCACTCTCGGCAACAAGACTCCAAGAGGCGACGACAACAAGTTCGGCTACCAGGCCGGCTTCATGTATGTAGAGCCGTTCGGCATCAGCAACCTTACTGCTATCCTGGAATACACGCTCCTCGACCCGTTCGTTTACTCGCACAGGAGTAACACCAGCACTTACACAAACTGGGGAATAAGCATGGGATCGCCTCTCCCGCCGAACTCCGACCAGATTGCTCTGGAGCTGCAGTACTATCTTACGAATCGTATAACACTCCAGATGCTTTACAGACACCAGCGGTCGGGAATCGGCTTCCTGGATGCCAGCGGAAATTTCACGCTGAACGACCAGGGAGCGATCATGCGGAACTTCGGCGGCGATGTCAACCGGGGTGACCTCGACGGGAAATACACCAACGATTTCCTAATGGGCTACAGGGTCAACAGGGATATTGTAACTCTGTCGGCTCGAATAGAACCTATCCGGCAGTATTACATAGACTTCGATTACTCACTCCAGTCGGTCGACAAACTCTATGCTTCGCAAACATATTTGGACCAATATTTTTACGCCACAATATCTACGGACTTTTGAACTTGAAATATTCTATCATCATTCCTACTCTGAACGAAGAAAAACTTCTTCCCGGTCTCCTCGGATCGTTGTGCAACCCGGCTCTCAAATCGAGGTTCGATTACGAGGTCATCGTCTCAGACGGAGGGAGCACCGACCGGACGCTGGAGATTGCAGGGGAGCATTGCGACAAGGTCGTCCGCTACGAGAAGGGGGAAGCGAGGTCTATCTCGGCCTGCAGATCGAAAGGAGCAAAATCTGCGAGCGGCGAAAATCTTCTCTTCATCAATGCCGATGTCAAGTTCGACGTTGAAAGACTTTTTTCGACGGCCGAGATGAAGTTCGCTTCCGACGGGTACGTCGCGATGACCTGCCCGATCAGATGCGTGCCGGAACAGGAGAAGCTGAGCGACAGATGTTTCAGCGCAGTCTGCAATGTCTATTACTATTTTTCGAATTTGGCCGGACGGGGGATGGCCAGGGGCGAATTCCAGGTAATCAGGCGGGAAGTCTACGAAAAAGCGGGCGGTTACAGGGAAGAACTCATAACCGGAGAAGACTTCGATCTCTTCACCAGGGTAAGAAAACATGGGAAGACCCTTTTCACGTGGGCGGCGACGGTCTATGAATCCCCGCGCCGATATCGTGCCTGGGGCTACTGGAGAACTATCTCGGCGTGGCTCCTGAGTTCATTGCCGCTAATCAAGTTGAAGCGGATCTACAAGAACTGGGAAGCTATCAGGTAAGCATGAACAGTTTTCTTTTTCAGGCTTACCTTTTTTTCTGGCAAAGAGTCCCGGTAAACATTCAGAATAAAATCGCTGAACGGCTCAAATACCGGTTCAATCCGAATGATCTCCGCCCGCGGCTACCGAACGCCCTTACGCTCGACCCAATAAACGTCTGCAATCTTGAATGCCCGCTCTGCGCATCCAGGAACCAGGACTATGACAAGGGGAAAATGTCCTTCGACACTTTCAGGATGGTGCTGGACAAAATGCCGTCGGTCAAGGTGCTCATCCTCTTCAACTGGGGCGAGCCTCTCCTGTACCATGAAACCCCTCGAATGATAAGAGAAGCGGTGTCGAGGAATATTTACACCATAGTACACACAAATTTCAGCTTCAGGCAAAAGCCGGAATTTTTCGATGTGCTCGTCGGATCCGGTCTGCATCAGCTTGTTATCTCGGCCGATGGAGCCTCGCAGGAAACCTACGAGAAGTACAGGGTGAAAGGCCGTCTCGACTGCGTGATTGAAAACGTCGGGATGACGGTGGCAGCAAAAAAAAGGCTGCGGAAGAGAGACCCGAAAATTGTCTGGAAATTCATAGTGAATAGGTTCAATGAGCATGAAATAGCTCGTGCGAGGGAAATGGCCGCGGAAATGAAAATAGAGATAATGTTCGACAAGATGGGGCTGTCCGACGACATACCAGACATGGCGTTCCCCGGCACTCTCGACGAAAGGAAAAAGATGTGGCTCCCGAGAGACTCCAGATTTGTCCTTGACTACTACAAGAACGGGAGTAACCCTCCCATCAACAATAAACCGTGCAGCCAGCTCTTTACTTCCCCCGTCGTGAATCCGGACGGTAAAGTGGCGCCTTGCTGCTGGATTACAAGCAGGGAGAACGTCTGGGGAGACCTTACGAAAGAGTCGTTCGAGGAAATATGGTATAACGAGAAATACATCTACTCACGAAGCTTATTTGCCAAGTCGGTTTATAAAGGAAATACCACGCGCACTATCTGCACCAAATGTGATATATTCGAGAAGACCGAAAACAATCAGCAGAGGCTTTGAAAAGTGATGGTGCCGGCTTAATGAAATTTTCCGTAGTGATACCTGCTTTCAACGAAGGCAAACACATCGAGTCGGCCGTCATGGCAGTCCGTGCCCAGGTGCTCGAGTCTGGCGATTCCGTCGAAATCATAGTCGTGGATAACAATTCAAGCGACCACACGCATTCTGCCGCGACAATGGCTCTCGGGGGAAGCGGTAAGGTGGTGTTCGAGGAAATGCCGGGTCCCAATTTTGCCCGCCAGCGTGGCTTCCTCGAATCGAAAGGAGACGTGATTTGCTTTCTCGATTCCGATTGCATGGTGCCGGTCGACTGGATAAAAAACATCAGGCTCGAGATTGAAAAGGGGGCGAAGGCGGTGAGCGGCCCGTACTATTACGGATTCTCTGCGGGCTATAAAGCAGTGCTGAACAAACTCTATTCCTGGGTGGTCCTTCCTGCGCTGCCCGTGCTCCTCAGAGCCGTCTTCTGGCGGAAGGCCGCCGTCATAATCGGCGGTAACTTTGCCGTGACGAGGGAAGCCCTTCACACCATTGGCGGTATTCCTCCCATTAGTTTCTGGGGCGACGACGCCGTCATCGGAATGATGCTGGTACGCATGGCCGGCAAAGTGACATTCTCCAGGAAGGTCTGGACGCGAACCTCGCCGCGGAGATTCGACGAAACAGGATTCTGGAAAGTGAATTTCCAATATACGCTCGCCTACTTCCGCGCATTTTTCGCAAAAGACCTCTCCCGGTTCAAGGATTCCTCCGCTACCTGACCCGCGTGGTTCTCCCAATCGCGGCAGCGCGCAAAGTGATACCCCATCTTCCATTCATGCGCTTCGCAGAAAGACGGATCCGGCCGCACGGGATGTCTGATGAACAGGTACAATAACCGCGGTTTTGTACGCTCTTCCGGGTTCCGGCGGAACCGGAGTCTGTCGACTCTCTGTCTTAACCTTCGCGCGGTGATCCGGCATCGGCCCGCTTGCGATGCCGGTCGATGGGGGTGAGCATATGACGCGTGCCGCTCGACGCGCCCGTGGATTCGATTTAGGGTGCATTTCCCCGCATTTGTTCATATATTTTTAGCGATATGGCATCACGTATTTGGGATACGAAGGAAATAAGGAGAAAAGACGTCAGCGTCGGCGAGTTGTACAAAACGATGCACGAGAAGACGAAACTTCAGCAGATCAACGGCGACATAGGCCACGCAAAGCTTATTACGGACAAGAACGTGCACAGGCCTGGCCTAGCCCTGGCAGGCTACGTCGAGTTGTTTACCTACAACCGGGTACAGATATTCGGGAACACAGAGGTCAGGTACCTCAGCTCGCTGAAGCTCGAGGACAGGCGCCGGGCGTTGCAGACCATTCTGCAGTTCGATATACCCTGCATCATCATCGCGAACAGCAACGAACTCGAGCAGGACCTGATCGATCTCATCACCGAACACGGTGTCTCGGTCTTCCGGAGCACACTCGAGACGACGAGGCTGGTCTACTTCCTCGGAGAGTTTCTGGACCAGATATTTGCGCCGAGCACGGTGATACACGGCTCGCTCGTCGACGTGTACGGCATAGGTCTTCTGTTCGTAGGGAAGAGCGGAATCGGCAAAAGCGAAATCGCACTCGACCTGGTTGAGCGCGGACACCGGCTCGTGGCCGACGATGCCGTCGGAGTTTACAGAGAGGGTGAGGACATCCTTATCGGGAAGAGCTCCAACATCGCCCAGCATTTCATGGAAGTTCGCGGCCTGGGAGTGATAGATGTCCGGAGTGTCTTCGGCATAAGAGCCGTCAGGAAACGTAAGAGAATAGAAGTGGTGGTCGAACTTGAAGAATGGGACTCCACTCAGGAATATACAAGGACAGGGCTGGACCACGAATTTATTTCGATTCTCGGCGTCGACATTCCGTTTATTAAGCTCCCGATCCTCCCCGGAAAGAATATAACCGTAATAGCCGAGGTCATCTCGTTGAATCAACTCCTGCGTTCATACGACTACGACGCGGCGGAAGTGTTCAACCAGAAAATCCAGGAAGCGATCAAGAAGAAGAAAAAACAGGGTACCGGTGCGAGCCGGTATTTTGAAAGGGACTTTGAGTAGCATGCTTAAATCCGCATCTTCAAAGAAAGTCAGGTCGGAATCGACTGCACAATATCCCGGCGGTAGCCTCGCTGGAAAAGTGGCGATCGTTACGGGAGGTTCGAGAGGAATCGGAAGGTTCATCGCCCAAAGGCTGGCACGGGAAGGGACCTCGGTGGTCATTGCAGGAAGGACGCTTGGGGATCTCAAAGCCACCGCCGAAGAGATCTCCGGGAACGGCGGCAAGGTGATTGCCGTGCAAACCGACGTTTCGAACGAGAAGAGCGTACACAGGCTTCTTTCGAAGACTCTTACCGAATTTGGAACGATAGACATACTTATAAATAACGCCGGACAATATCTTGAGAAGCCGGTTACCGAGATGTCGTTGAACGATTGGAACTCGATCATCGGGACCAATCTTACGGGGCCGTTTTTACTTGCGCGTGCGGTCCTTCCCGAGATGATCGAAAAGATGGACGGTACGATAGTGATGATATCGTCAACGTCGGGGAAGCGGGCGAAAGCGAACTCTGCAGTATATGCAGCTTCAAAATTCGGCATCGAGGGTTTTTCAGAGGCGCTTCTTCAGGAAGTCCGGGGCCATAACATCCGCGTCATAGTGGTAACGCCGAGCTCAGTCGATTCGAGCGAAAGGGATAGCCGCCAGATACTTAAGGGCGGAAAAGGTGCGAGGCTGCGAGCCGAGGATGTCGCCGACACGATAGTAGCTGCCATCAAGCTTCCTCCAAGAGCCCTCGTTCGCGAAGTCGAGCTCTGGGCTACGAACCCATAGAAAACTTGGCTTATTCGATTCCCGGAATATTGGTTGATCGGGCTGGAACCGATCTTTTGGCAATTCCTGTTTTACAAATAGATAAACGAGATACAAAAGTGATAGAGTTCGAACCGTCCTACCTTAGGCTCCATGAATCAGGTGAGCTGCAACGCCGCGTCGAAATACTCGACCGGATGCTTGAATCGTGCAACATCTGCCCGCTCGACTGCCGGGTCGACAGGAAAAAGGGGGAGATCGCGAGATGTTATTCGCGGTATCTTCCGATCGTGAGCTCCTACTGCCCGCATTTCGGCGAAGAGCCGCCGCTTGTCGGCACCAACGGCGCCGGAAACATATTCTTCGGCAACTGTAACCTTCGCTGCGTGTACTGCCAGAATTATCAGATCAGCCAGAATTACAAAGTCGAGCTTAAGAACGAAGTTACCTTCGAGAGACTGGCCGAAATCATGCTTGAGCTGCAGGCGAAGGGTTGTCACAACATCGGACTGGTATCGCCGACGCATTTCGTCCCCGAAATTGTCCGGGCCCTCGGGATAGCCGTCGAACAGGGCCTGCACCTGCCTTTAGTTTACAACACTAACGCGTACGACTCCGTCGATGTGCTCAAGCTTCTTGACGGGATCGTGGATATCTATTTGCCTGACCTCAAATACGCGGAAGAGATCGACGGGTACATGTATTCGAAGGTGAAGGAATATCCGAAGTTCGCACGCCTCGCTTTGAAGGAAATGCACAGGCAGGTAGGAAGCGATCTGGTCATCGGCGATGACGGATCGCTGAAGCGCGGTCTACTCATAAGGCACCTCGTGCTTCCCAACGGCCTGGCCGGCAGCAGGGAGACATTGAAGTGGATCGCGGGAGAACTCGGAAACGATGTCGCGCTGTCGGTGATGTCGCAGTACTACCCGACGAACAAGGCGGAATCGATTATGCTCATGAGCAGGCATATCCGCGAATCGGAATACGACAAGGTCCTCGATCTTCTGGATGAGTTCGGTTTCGAAAACGGTTGGATGCAGAATTTCGAAAGCCAGGATTACTACAAGCCCGATTTCACAAATCGCATTGAGCCGTTCAAGCGCTGATCGCAGTCATTGACCCGTGCACTCCTCCGGTCCCGGTGGGGTGCTATCCTCTTCATCAAACGGGAAGAAGATTTCCCTCGCGTCAGGGTTCGAAGTTTCTTTGATTGAGATCCCCTTCGGGTATATTTCAAGTTCAACCTTGTCCTTCAAATATCCCGTGATGATCGCTGAAAACAGCTCCTCTTCCTCCCTTCGCGTTAGGCGCCGGGAGGGCACACCACTTTTTTCGTCGTCCATGACGTACTCTCTTTATGTTGTACTTAAGTATTTCGCACTCTTCCTGAGTGTCTCACTAACAATTATCGGACAAAAAAGATGTAAACTTTACCGGCCACCGAGGGGGCCGAAGGGACCGGAAAAAAGGGCGATCTAATCAGGCAAACGGTACAGTGGGAAGGGGGGAGGCCCGGGTTGCGGTTGTCCGAGGTCAGAGCTCATAAGGAGGTAATTAGAGCGATTAATATGCGCTTCTTACGACATTAAGATCGCGCGAGCCTTCCTGAATACCGACTCGAACATCTGTCTCGTCAGCTTGCCTGTAAATGTGTTTTGCTGGCTTGGGTGGTATGAAGCGATTACTGTCAGGGTGGAATTCAAATGATACACCGCGCCATGTTTGAATACAGCTCTTTCCCCTCGTACGGCGGGCTTATCCTTCAGGAGATTCTTCAAAACCTGGTCGAAGGCCAGTTTGCCCAGGACTACGACCACCCGGACGCTGGGGAGAATCCGGAATTCTTGCTGAAGAAAAGGCCGGCAATTTTCTATCTCCTCTTTCGTGAGCTTGTTCTGCGGGGGTGCGCACCTCGCGACTGCCGTGATGTAACAGTCGTTGAGTTCGAGCCCGTCATCGGCCGTCGAAGAATTTTCCCTGTTAGAAAAGCCGAACTCGTGTAAAGTCCTGTGGAGCCATTCGCCGCTTTTGTCGCCCGTAAACATTCGTCCAGTCCTGTTGGCGCCGTGTGCGGCCGGTGCCAGCCCCACGATGAGAAGCCGCGCACCCGGGTCACCGAATCCGGGAACCGGCTTTCCCCAATACTCCCAATCGGAAAAACGGGCAACTTTTTCCCGCGCAACCTTTTCACGCCACTCTACCAGGCGTTGGCATCTCCTGCATTTCACGATGGCAGAATTCAGCGATGAAAGCCGGGCTCCGGTATCCTCAGCATTTTCTGTCTTAGTTTCCCCGTCCCGAACGGCTGGCCGTCCCTCCTTCACTGATTTCTCAGTTCCATTATCTCCGCCATTCTCCTCAGCATCGGCCGGACTTCCTTATTCCAGAATTTCCAGTCGTGCTGGCCTGGGAGTTCGTGGTACTCATAGCGAGTGTCGCCGCGAGCGTGAAGCGAATCTATGAAAGCATGATCCGCGGGACGGAATTCGACATAACCATCCTCTGTGCCCGCCGCCATGAATATATAGGGTATCGTTGCGGGAGGATCCTTCTCGATCAAATCAAACACGTTGTGAGAATCTCTGAAGCGCTTGTCGTCCTTTCCGAACGCCTTTATTATGCTCGGCATGATCCCCCGCTGCGTACCGAGGTTGAATCCGGGTACATCAAGCATCGAGTCGATTATTTCCGGTGTCGTTATTGCCCCGCTGAGATCTCCGATGAATTGAAACTTATGCGGGTACCTTAGTCCAAGCACCAGCGCGCCGTAGCCTCCCATGGAAAGCCCTGCGATCGCTTCCCGGGTGGTGTCGATGGGGAAGCGCTTGTTGATAAACTTCGGCAGCTCGCGCATTATGTAGTCTTCATACTTCTCCCGGGGATCCATCTGCGAATTCACGTACCATGAGTTCTTGGCCTCCGGCATTACAATGATGAGCCGGATATGCGAAGTGTATTCGACAAGGTTAGTCTTCGCAGTCCAGTCGTTCTGATCCCCGCCGTATCCGTGCAGCAGGAATAATACAGGATAGGCGTGGGCCCGATCGTAATGTGGAGGCAGAAGTACCACGACATGCATCGTGTCGTGTACCGAATGGGAATAAAAGCTGAGGCGGTGTAGGCGGGGTTGCCCGAATGCCACCAAAGGAAGCATTAGAAGCGCAGCCACTGCGATACGAATATGGTCCTTCATTTGCGTTTATCTCCGTATGTTTCGACAATTTGCCCTGGAAAGGTCGGCATCAGACGCTGAACCTCACGACTACAATATCCCCGTCCTGTACCTGATAATCTTTACCTTCGACATGGAGGAGTCCTGCGTCCTTCACCTCCTGTTCCGAGCCGAGTTTCATAAGGTCGTCGTACTTGATCACTTCCATCCTGATGAATCCCTTTTCGAAATCGGAATGTATTCTTGCGGAGGCTCGCGGAGCGGGTGTGTTTGCCTCCACCGTCCAGGCGTGGACTTCCTTCGGTCCTGCGGTGAAGAATGTTACAAGCTTCAGGAGCGAATATCCCTCCCTTATGACCCTCTCAAGGCCCGACGCGCTTAGACCGAGATCCGAGAGGAAGGCTTCTCTTTCGTCCGCCGGGAGCTGAGAAAGTTCGGCTTCTATTTTTCCAGACACCATGACGACGCTGGCTCCCTCGCGCGCGGCGATCTCCTTCACTGTCGCTACATATCTGTTCCCGGTCTTGACGCTCGCCTCGTCAACGTTGGCGATGTACATGACAGGTTTATCCGTGAGAAGATGGAGCTGCCTGACGTACTCGCGGTGCTGCTCGTCTTCATACTCGAGGTATTTGGCAAGTCTTCCGGAATTCAGATGGTCGTTCAGACGTACGTAGACATCGTACTCTTCCTTGACCTTCTTATCGCCCGATCTGGCCCGCCCTTCGGTCTCTTTCAATTTCCGCTGAAGCGTGTCGAGGTCCTTTATGATCAGTTCCGTTTCGATTACTTCGACGTCCCTCTTCGGGTCGACCGAGCCGTCGACATGAACGACGTTCGGGTCGTCGAAGCACCTGACGACATGTGCCACGGCATCGACCTCGCGGATGTGCCCGAGGAACTGATTGCCGAGTCCCTCTCCTTTGCTCGCTCCCTTGACGAGTCCTGCTATGTCTACGAATTCTATGGTCGTCGGGATGATTTTCTGTGTCTCGTATAATGCTGCGAGCTTGTCGAGCCTTCTGTCGGGCACCGGCACTATGCCCATATTAGGCTCGATGGTGCAGAAGGGATAGTTCTCTGCCGCGATTCCGGCAGCCGTGAGCGCGTTGAAAATTGTAGACTTGCCGACGTTCGGCAGTCCGATGATCCCGCAGTTAAAACCCATTTGTCAATTCACCATTTATTACTGACGAAGAATGCCAACTTAATTGGAGAGAAATCATAGATACCCATATTCCGAAGAAAATATCAATGATAAAATAACAAAAATCGCCGATGATATACTAAGCAAAACACAATATTGACCGGTAATCGCACAAATCAGCCCCGTGCATGGCATCCACAGTTTGATTGGCCCTGTTTGCGGCACTCCTCCTCTTTTTTCTCGCGTGTTATTTCAGGTGTGTCACACCGGGAAAGCTATGAATATTCGCGGGAGGCCCTTTCGGAACCTGGCTTAACGACTGACGGACACCTTCTGCAGCTTTGAACTCACCGCGAAGCCAGGGCGGCTTCAGCGAGGCTCTCGCCGGATGATCATACCCGGTTCTGCTGCAACTCTAATCAATAACCGGGACGGAAGTTGTCGAGGTCGAGATCGTCGTCGTCATCGAGATTGAGATCGTCCAAATTCTCGATGTCCTCGAGCCGGATCGTCTCGCCGTCTATATCGCTGTCGGTGATGAAATCGGATTTGAACCCCATCTCCTTCAACCGCTTTGAAAGCGGGTCGAGGTATGCGCGGGGAGACTTCGGCGAGCTCGCCTTCTTCACGTTTGCCAGGATGTTCTTTACTGTCTCAATCACCTCGGCGTCGGAGAACTCGATCTCCAGTTCCTCTGCCGCGGAGCTTATCCTGTTTACGATGTTAATGTGCATCATGTCGGATTCTTCATCCGAACCTTCCTTCAAAGTCTCAGCGTAGCCGCCGAATGTGTCCTCTTTGATGACCTTCATGAAGGTCGTCAGCGACTCTATGACATAAGAGTCGTTCAGACGGTCGCCCTGTCCTTCGAAAATCTTGTCGACCTCGTATATGCCGGTCTCGATTTCAAATGACAGCTGCTGCTTGTCTACCCCTTTATGAGCCGCACTCTCATGGGGATGCTTCTTCGCTGGAGACCGCGAACTTTTCTCTTTGCTCTCTTTCGGTGGCTGTTTTTTCTTTTGCTTCATACGCCTAAAAATTCAAAAAGAAACAACAAAAAGCAAACTATTCGGAAGTCGCTTTCACTTCCGGAGTCTCTGTGGACGGGGGAGAAATTTTCCGAATCTTCAGAGCGAAGAAAATTGCCGCCAGAAGCATGAGACTGCCGGTATAGAACGGCCACGTGATGCCTGCGGCACTTATTATGAATCCTCCCCAGAAAGGTCCGAGCACTCTCGCAAGACTTGAAAATGAAGACGAGACTCCGAGGACGCTTCCATGTCGCCCCTCGCCGGCGTACTTGGATATCAGGCTGTTGAGCGAAGGAGTGACGAGCGCGCTTCCGATCGCGAGAAGCGTAATGAGAATGAGCAGCGGCGTCAGCGTGTGAATAAGCGGAACGAATGTGAGACCCGCAAAAAGGAGTGCGACACCCGTTATCAGCAGCGCCTTTTCACCGTATCTCTTAACAAGCCTGCCGGTGGCGCCGCCCTGTACCAGTATCCCGATTAAACCGATGTACGCGAAGATGTAACCGTTTGCCTCGGCTCCGTATTTGAAAACCTCTCCTGTGAAGAGGGGAAATGCGACGTACAGTGTCGAAAAGGCAATCGTGTAAAAGAAGAATACCATCACCAGGCTTCCGATCGCGGGTATCTTGAAGGCTTCCTTCACCGCAGATATGTTGAAGAGGCTGATTCTCTTCGAGCTCTCGGATTTCGAGTTTATCGACTCTGGAAGCCTGAAGTATGCGAGGATGAAATTGATCAGTGAGAGGCCTGAAGCGAGGAAGCCCGGCGCGCCGTAGCTTATCTTGCTCATTATTCCGCCGGTGAACGGACCAAGCATGAAGCCGACTCCGAATGCCGCGCCGATCATTCCCATATACTTCGCACGTTCGTCGAATGATGTGGAATCGGCGATGTAGGCGTTAGCGGTCGAGATGTTGGCTCCCATGAATCCGGCCAGTAGTCTCGATATGAAAAGTACGGTGAGCGATCCGGCAAACCCGAATACGAGGTAAGATATGAACGAGCCGAAAACGCTCATGAGTATGATGGGCCGCCTGCCGATTCGATCTGAAAGCCTTCCCCAGAACGGAACGAACAGGAATTGCATGAAGGAGTAAGCCGCCGTCAGCAGGCCTATGACGACAGGCGTTGCGCCGTAATGTTCAGCATAGAAGGGAAGTAATGGAATGATTATTCCGAAGCCAAGAAGGTCGACGAAGACTGTGAGTAGTACTACATAAATTGGTGAACGCTTCATTATTGATTATCCGAAGGATTTCCATGTATTGGTCAAAATTAGAATCACAAAAAGTGGCCTGAAAAATTCCCCCAGGTACCACGTTATATTAGATACAAAACTTTGCCCGGGGGTTCCAGGTGCTTGAATTGCAGATCGGCGTGGAATAACCCTCTCGTCCAGTGGAGGAGTTCTGCTCCTTTGAGATCGGCAGTTTCCGCTTAAGCGGGTTTCTGCCGGGACGAGTTTTGCCCCGGCAGAAAATCTGAAACTACGCCAGAACCTCGCCCGGTTTGAGTGCGACCACTTTCGTAGGAACCGACTTCGCCAGCGCCTTTTTCAATGCTTCCGGACTTCCGCTGAGCGCAGGGAATGTTCCGAAATGCATCGGGATCACCATCTTCGGCTTAAGCAATTTGACGGCCTCTGCCGCTTCGACGGGACTCATCGTGTAGAACCCGCCGATGCACATCATCACCACCTGCGGTTTGTACAGCTGGGCGATAAGCTTCATGTCTGAGAAGAGTCCTGTGTCGCCCGTATGGTAGAGGGTGTAGCCGTCCTCGAGTTTCAGCACGAAGCCTGCTGCCGTTCCGCCGTCGACAATCCTTTCGCCGTCCGATATGCCGCTGCTGTGGATTGCGTGTACCATCGTCAGCTTTATGCCGTCGACATCGATCGACCCGGATGTGTTTATGCCGATGAGTTTATCGTCCGGCAGACCTTTGCTCTTCAGGAACACGGATATCTCGAAATTGCTGACGACTCTCGCGTTCGTCCGCGCGGCGAGCTCAAGCGTGTTCCCGATGTGGTCGAAATGTCCGTGTGTCAGAACTATCAGGTCGGCACTCTCCGCCTCTTTTGCATCGGGAGGGGCCACGGGATTTTCCAGCCAGGGATCGATATAGATTATCTTCCCGCCCGGCGATTTTATTCTGAAGGCGGCATGTCCCAGCCATCTGATTTCAAGGCCGTTCTTGAAAACTCTTTTCTTTTTGGAAGTTGCAGTCATTTTGGTCCTCCGCTTTGGTTAGAGGGTGTCACCGAAAGTGGCATCGACTGAAATCGACGCGTCTCGAAACACTTCCCGGTAGGTCGGGGCAAACTTGCCGGGACGCGCTGTCGGTAGCCGTACGATTCATCGGATGGCTATTCCGACGACAGCCTCAGTTAAAGGTTCTCTATGATCGCGTCCGCCATCTCGTCCGTCGAAACGGGCCGGTCGGGGTTGAGGTCTCTGGTTACTTTTTTCCCTTCCTTGATGACGGATGCGACAGCTCTTTCGATCCTTTGCGCTGCGTCTTGCTCTCCAATGTGCTCGAGCATCATCGCGGACGCCAGGATCAGTGCCGACGGATTGGCAATATTCTTACCGGCGATGTCAGGCGCGCTGCCGTGTACGGCCTCGAAAATCGCGGTGTTGTAGCCGAGATTCGCGCCCGGTGCCACTCCGAGCCCGCCCACCAGCCCCGAAGCGAGATCCGATAGTATATCTCCGAAGAGATTCGTAGTCACGACGACGTCGAATTGGTACGGGTTGATTACCATTTGCATCGCCATGTTATCTATGATCTTGTCGTTCATTTCAATATCTGGGTATTCCTTGGACATCGACCTGGCAATGTCCAGGAACAAACCGCTGGTATATTTCAGTATGTTCGCCTTGTGGACTACGGTGACCTTCTTCCTGCCGTGAGCCCTCGCGTATTCGAATGCGAATCGGATTATTCTCTCCGAGCCCGTCCTCGTCACGATGCCGATGGTTTCCGCTGCACTCCTCTTCGCGTCTACGTAGTGCTCTATCCCGCTGTAGAACTCTTCCGTGTTCTCACGGACTATTATGAGGTCTATTTTGTCGTAGCGTGCCTTAACTCCCTCGAACGATCTCGCAGGACGAAGGTTCGAGTAAAGCTCGAACTCCTTCCTCAGAGCGACGTTTACACTCCTGAACCCAGTACCGACAGGTGTGGTCAGGGGGCCTTTCAAAGCGACTTTGTTTTTCCCGATCGATTCGATTACCGACTGCGGGAGTGGATCTTTGTATTTATCGATTGCATTTAGCCCCGCTTCCTGGACATCCCAGTCGACTTTGACGCCGGTGGATTCCACCACGCGTTTCGCTGCACTGCTGATCTCCGGCCCGATTCCGTCCCCTGGTATGAGTGTAATTGTGTAGGGCATGTTCTCCTGCTTTGTTGGTACAAAAAAATATATCGCGGTGGCCTGAAAATCAAACCTGCGGCCCGCCTGGGATTCCATCTACTTTGCTATTTCTTCCTATTAGAGTTAAATTTTGCAGTATTTTCTCAGAAGAACCCCGAATTGGATTACGCAAATTACTACCATATAATGCCTGACGGCACTACCAAGCAGGTGAGCCCTTTCACCGGGACCGAGGTCTGGGCTGTGCCCGGAAGGAGCAGCAAGCCGGTATCGGCCGGCCAGACCGTCCAGCCGAAGAAGATCGCGACGAAGGAGAAAGAAGACTACTGCAGCTTCTGCGAGACCCGTTTTTTCGAAACGCCTCCTGAAAAAGCCCGGCTGGTGAAGGACGGGAATAACTTCGTGAAGCTTGAGTACCTTGCACCCGACAGGTACACCGAGACCTCTCCCGTCTTCAGAAGGGTACCGAACCTTTTCGAGATCGTCACCCTGGACTACTGGAGAAAGAACTACAGCTATAAACTCACCCCGAAACAGGTCAAGTGGCGCGAGAGTTATCTTAACAACCCGGTCGGTCTCAGGCATATCATTGATATCATCAACTACAAAATGAACAGGCTGGGGAAATCCTTCGAGGAGGTCGAGAAGGCCCCGCTTGAAGAAAAACTTCATCTCGCCGACTCATTCTTCGGCGGGAGTCACGAGATCATAATCGCACATAAACATTTTCGTCCTGAAGCGAAATTCGATAACCAGCTCTTATCCTCCGGCGACCTGACTCCCGACGAGCATTATCAATACATGAAGTTCGCGATAGATTCGATGATCGACATCTTTTCGACGAACAGGTATGCGAGGTATATAAGCATTTTCCAGAACTGGCTGAGCCCTGCGGGCGCTTCCGTCGATCATCTCCACAAACAGCTCGTCGCTCTCGACGAGTGGGGAGCGTCTATCGGTGATCAAACCAGGATGGTCCGCGAAGATCCGAACTGCTTCAACGAGTATGGACCTAATTTCGCCGGACACCACAATCTTGTTTTCGCGGAGAACGATTATGCCATCGCCTTCGTTGGGATCGGGCATCGCTTTCCTACGATAGAGATATTCTCAAAGTCGCAGGCTTCCCGCCCGCAGGAACATTCCGAGCAAGAGATACGTGGAATGAGTAATCTCGTCCATGCAATACATGCGGCCACCGGACCTTTCATTTCGTGCAACGAAGAATGGTACTACACCCCGATCGACTCCGTTTACAAAATGCCCTGGAGGATCTTGATAAAGTGGAGAATAAATGTCCCCGCAGGGTTTGAAGGCGGTACAAGCATCTATATCAACCCTATGACTCCCGTCGAGCTTCGCGACCGGCTCGTACCGGTCCTCTACAAGCTCAGGGACGAAAAGAAAATCGAATATGCGAGAATTGCGGAGGAATGCAAACTGCAGCCGAATCCGCTGAAGTATTACTTAAAATAAACAAAGGAATCGTCATGGCACAACACAAGTCGGCGGAAAAAAGAGCCCGCCAGAGCAACAAACGTCGCGCTGTCAACAGGGGAATCAAGTCTGAAGTTAAGACTCTTCTTAAGAAGGCAAAGACTGAAACCGACAAGGATAAAGCAGCCGCCGCTATGAAGGAAGCCACATCTACCCTCGATAAACTCGCTGCGAAGGGTATAATCCATAAGAGGAAAGCCGCCAACCAGAAGTCCAAACTGGCGAAGCATATCAATAAGCTCAATACACCGCCGGCCCAGACGGCATAATTGAAGATGAGAGTCGACCGGGGGTGTTCACGCCCCCGCGAGTCGCACTCCGGATAGAAACTCCGGCATCGCTCCGCCTCGCTGTGCAACTTGTTCTCCCTCCGGGCTGTTCCGTTCTTAGTCTACCTTAAAAATTGACGGAGATACAAAATGAACAGGAACGATTTGTTGGAGCTTTTTGATTACAACCAGTGGGCGAAGGCAAGACTTCTTGATTCCCTCGCTCAAATGAAACAGGAAGATTTTGCGAAAGATCTTCACTCGAGTCACGGAGGGATACAAGGGACCCTCTTTCATATGGTGAATGCCGAAAACATCTGGCTGAGCAGGCTCGAAGGTAATCAGATTATCCCCATCGACGCCTCGCAACTTAACAACGTCGAAGATTTCCGGAAAACGTGGGATGATCTGGACAACAGGATGACCGGCGTGCTGGCAGCGATGAACGACGCTCAGCTCCTGTCCAGGATGGAGTACCAGGATTCAAGGGGCAACAAATATTTCCATCCGAAAATTTGGGCGTTCAACCAGCTCTTCAATCACTTCACCTATCACCGGGGCCAGGTTGTGGCGCTCCAGCGGCAACTCGGCTATAAACCCGCCAATACGGATCTGATAGGATTCTACCGGGAGAAGGGGAGCTGACAAACTGCCGTCGAAAGATCGAAGGCTTCATTCACACGGAGTAACACAGGGCAAATTCGACGAACCTCTCGGATCTGTTGTGATACACGACTTGAGCCCATATCATAACGACGGCCGGTTGTACGGCGGCGCGACGCTGGTAAATTCGAGGGCTTTCTAGATCTGCAGCCGAAAAGCTCTGATAGACCACCAAGGCACTAAGACTCAAATAGAAAGATCGAGGTTGATTGCAATTCCCAACGACGTTGTGTCTTCGTGTCTTGGTGGTTACACTTTTCGGCCAAGTTTTTAGGAGTCTGGTTCTGAAGTTAAAACTGCCGTACCGGGAGCGAAATCAAACCGAAGCCACGCCCGCAATTAACGGTTTCAATCCGGGGGATGGGATTCATGGAAGGGTGGTTCTTGTGGAGCTGAGGGGGATCGAACCCCTGACCTCGTGAATGCCATTCACGCGCTCTCCCAGCTGAGCTACAGCCCCAGGTTTTCCAGGGAATATCATCGGTTTTGACTCGATAATATAGATTCTTCTACTATTATCTGCAAGGATGGTTCTTCATTGCATGGGTGTCCAGGCGGATTCTACGGATCGGCGCTCGAATAGTCTTGCCCCCCGTCAGGTTAAGCTCCCTTGGGATGCATGTTTGTAAGTAAAGTGGTCGATTTTTAACTTGGAACACCTGGAGAATAGAATAACCCTATGGGCGTTGAAGTTAAAAATAACGGAGTCGTCATCTCCGAGGATCTTCTTAGGCTGTTTGAAGGAATCGGCGAGGGGATGATAGTCACTAATCGCTTTGGGGAAATAGTCGGGATGAACAGGGCGGCAGAAAAGATATTCGGCGTGGAAAGAGAGCTCAATCTTCGAAAAAATTCCGCCGTACTCCTCAGGGGAGTCTGCGATCCGAATACCAAACGGCCAGTTGCCTCGCCCAACCTGCCTTTCAATCAGACCATTGCCAGCGAAAGACCGATTGATTCGAAAGAGTTTCTCCTGAAAAGACCGGACGGCAAAGAGTACTTCATCCAGATTTCCACCTCCCCATTTTTTGGCGAGGATAACGTACTTGCGGGCACGCTCGGCATTCTGATCGACGTCACGAATCGGCGCAAACTCGAGGAGACGCTGACTCAGAGAAACCTGCAGCTGAGCGCAATCAACAGGATAGCGACACTTCTCAACCGGACGATAGACTTCAGGGAGGTGCTCGAATATTCCGTGAGGCAGACAATGGACATCTTCACCGGGGACGCAGGAGCCATACTTCTTCCCGACAAAGCGGGCCGCAGGATTTTCGTGGCTGCAAGCGCCAACCTCAGTGAGGATTTCCTTTCGGAGGTCCACGGCTCGGAGATTAACTCGAACGTCTTCGGACAGGTATTGAGATCGGACACCGTGGAATCTATAAGCAGGAATGAGAACCAGGTCCTGATGCCCCGTACGATGAGAAGATCCCCTTTCGCTTCACTGGTGGTATTCCCCCTGAAGGCTAAAGGAAAGGCGGTCGGAGTCGGCGCACTTTTCAGCGAATCTGCACGCGTGCTCGAGGACGCCCAGAGGGAAATCATAGAAGGAATCGGCACGGTAATCGGCGCCGCTATCGAGAACTCCAGGCTTCACGAGGAAACGATCCAGAAGACCAGGCTTCTCGAAAGCAAGAATCGCGAGCTGCAGCAATTTACTTACGCCATTACCCACGACCTGAAATCTCCGATACTCGTCATCGAGGGATTTGCAAGGGAGCTCAAGAGAAGCGGACGGCTCGAAGTCGAGCAGGATGTCCTCATCGATGCCATCATGACCTCTTCCGGCCGCCTGCACTCTCTCGTTAACGACCTCCTCGACCTCGCGAGAGTCGGAAGCGTCGACGCCGTTCCCGAGGAGACCGATATGGCACAACTCGTCGACCGCGTTCTCAACGATATGTCGATCAGGCTCGCCGAGAGGAAGGTCAAAGTTGCTCTTGAAGGCGCCTTCCCGCAGCTGTATGTCGTAGCACGTTACGTCGAACGCATTTTCATGAACCTGGTGGACAATGCGATCAAATACATGGGCGATCAGGCGAGCCCTCAACTTACGATAGGAGTACAGGATAAAATCGATCATTACCTTTTCTATGTTCGAGATAATGGAATAGGCATCCCACAGGAATTCCACGAGAGAATATTCGCGATTTTCCAGAGAGTCAAAACGAGCGACACCGAAAAAGTCGAAGGGAGCGGTTTGGGCCTCGCTTTTGTCAAGAAAATCGTCGAGCTGAGCGGTGGAACCGTCTGGGTCGAATCGGCAGGTAAAGGAAAAGGTTCGACATTTTTTTTCACGCTCCCGAGGCAATGAGAAGGGGAGGAGATCCCTTTCCTTCTTCGAGTGATACCTTTGTTCCCGTCATACATTATCAATCCGAATCCTTATGCTTAATCTGAAAAAAAGTAAATCCACAGAGACGATAAACACGACGAGTCACCACGCGAGATTTCAGGAGGCTTTTTTTGCCGCACTCTCGGAAACAATATTCTCGGAGCGGCCTGAAAATACCGTCGGCTCGATAGTGTCCGCCGTCGGTAAAGCGTTCGACTGCAACTCGTTTCTTTTCAGGCGTTCGGGCGGAACGGCCGCTTTGGCTGCGTATTCAGCCGACAACCAGAAACGGATCGCCGACCTCTTTAGAATCGCGGGGATCAGGCTGTCCCCCGAAAAAATCCCTCTCACCGGTACCCGGAAGAAAGCGTTCGAAGAAACTTTCACAGAGTCTGACGACTTCTTCCAACTGCTCGGCGATATGACCACATCGGCCGCTTGCAGGAAACTTCAGCGAGAGTTGGGAGCGGAACTGGTCGCCACCGCTTCCCTGAAGACCGACTCTTCGGAAATGGTGCTTCTCCTTCTCCTTCGTGAAAAACCTCCGGCCCTCAGAGAAGACCTCGGGCGATTTGTGTTTCTCCTCAAGGTGGCTTCTCATCTTTCGGAGGTGAAGGGACGGCTCCAAAGCCTGCAGGATCGTTTCGATGAGCAGCTGGTCAAGCTTAAAGGAGAACTGCGGGAGAAAGAAAGTTCACACCTTCATCTCTTCAATGAAATGTCGCTGGCTGCCGCGGTTCTCGATGAGCACGGCATAATAGTGGAAACCAACGAAGCCCTGGCACGCCTCGCCGGACCCGGCGTAAAGCCCGAAGGACAATCGTTCTCCTCGCTTGTGGATCAGGTGGCGAGACAGGAATTCGTCGAGTTTTTCGTCGGAGTCGGCGCCGGGGAAAGCCGCCCGACATCCGTCGTGATGTCCGGAAGACACTTCAAGACTTATGTAGTAACGAGGAAAAAAACTGACGGCGGGCGCGGCCTGTCGGCAGTCTACCTCTCTGAGGACACTTCCGATATCGAGCTGCGAAACGAGCTCGGTCGGACTATCGACGCTCTCCGTTCCGAGAACGAGTCCCTGAAGAAGAGTGTCGGTGAAGCCGAGACATTTTCGGAGGAGTCCGTACGAGGGGCTGCCTTGCCCGTTATGACCGTATCGAATGGAATCATCTCCGTCTTGAGCCGCCCCATGCGCGAAATGTTCGATGTGAACGAAGGGCAGCTACTCGGGGAATTCCTTTCCTCGAACGGGATGGCCTCTCCGGCAGCCCTCGAAACCGACCATGAAATCGTTGACAATCGGGGCAGAGCCATTTCGGTGGCGCACTGGGATGTCGCCGGCAAAAGTTTCTATGCATTCCGGGATGTCTCTGAATTAAAAAAGATCGAAATAGAACTTGGAAAGTCGGCGATGGAGTCGGGGAGACTCTTCAACAGCTTTCTCCCGACGGCCGCCGTCAGCGGGGGAAAACTTTCCAGGTGGAACGACATGTTCGAAAGCCTATTCAAGGAATTCCTTTCGGCGGACAGAAGCTTCGACGGTTTCCTCAGGTACCTCGGAGAGTCACCGGAGAGCTTCAAGTCGGAGCTCCGTGCGGGAGAGATCGTCATGCGAATGTGCCGCACCACAGATAGAAAGTACCTGAATGTCTCTGCTGCTGTCACCGAAGACACGACTTTCCTTTTCCTTGAAGACATCACCGAGCAGGAGGTGCTGAAGCAGCAACTCCGCGGTGCGCAAGGCATGGTGAACAACCTGCTTGAGTCCTTTGTCGACGATCCCGTTTTCGTCATAGATAGCGGTATTGTCCGTGCCGCAAATGTGGCGGCCAGGAACAAACTTTCTCTGCGGCTCGACGAAAGCGTCGACCCCATGAAGATACTTGCCGGCATCGGGATATCCCGCCCTGAGGATACCGGTGAATTGAATGGACGTTTCTACAAAGTCGATAACATACCGATCGGAACGACTCAAGTCTACAGATTCAGACCTGTCAATCAAGAGGTCGGCCAGCGGGCGGAAATTGAAAAGTTAAAACGGCGGAATGTGATCGTGAGAGAGCTCCCTTCGGCCGACAAGTTCGAGGCGATACTCAAAAATCTCAGCGATCTCCTTACGGCCGAGGCATATTCCGGTGCCAAAGTAATAGGAACGGGGACTCTCCATACATCCCGAGGAACCGCCGACGTCTTCCTCTTGACGGCAGCCTCGGGCAGAATAGAACCGTCGCTTTCCCTCGGCCTTACCGAGAGCGATGTGACTGCTGTCCGTCACGGCGGGTCTTTCTCAGGGATCGAGATCCCCGATTCCACTCTTATGAATGTAATCTCGGCAGGGGATTCGAGGCTCCTTCTGCAAAGCACCGCGGTCGGAGATGTTCTCGGTTTCGCTTCGATCGCATTTCCTTCCACGGCAACCAAGTCGCAGTATTCGGACGAACTCGTCCCCATCCTTAAAGCGGCATCGTCTGTAGCCGCCGGCCTGTACGCCCGAATGTCCGCTGAACGGAGATTCGAGGAAAGCGGAAAGGTGACGCGGGCCGTGGTCGGTTTGACCGGAATGGGAGACGGCTCATTCGATGAATACTCCCGCCACGTGACCGACCTGGTCCGGCAGGTCTTTGCCGCCGAATCGGTAGGAGTATACGCTCTCGAGGGGACCGCGATGTCGCTCGTAGTTTCTAACGGGAATCTCCCGAAGGAATTATCCTTGCCCGCGACGAAATTCGGCGCGCTTGTACCGGCGAACCAGCTCGAGTCTGCCGACATGAAAGGAGCCGATGGTTTCTACTTCGCTGTCAAATCGAGGCGCCAGGGTCTCGCGCTCTTGTTAAGGTTCATCGCCGTCTCGCCGTCGCTATCCGAGCTGAATGCAGTCGCTTCCGTCTCGCTGGATATGCTTGAAGGCAGGAGAAGTTCCGAGGAACAAGCGAAGATCTCGGTGCAGCTTCTGGAAAATTCAAAAATCATGGGCGATTTCATGACGAGGCTTTCGAAAGCCGGGACTCCCGAAGCCGTCGTAAAATTGCTTGCGGACTCTTTGTCGTCAAAGATGAAAGAGGCGTCGGTGGTCCTTACTCCCGGGAATGCGGAAACTGATTCGAGCCGCCCGCTGGAGCTTGTGGAGAAAGATGGCGATGGTTCCGGATCCTACGAGGCCGATTTCTCGAGCGTCGGCCTGGGCATGTTGTCGGTAAAGAGTTCCGCCGATCCCCTGTCCCGTACCATGGTCGGCCTGTCTGTCGACAAGATCAGAAGTTTATTTGCCATGAAACTCCCTGCTCTTCAGGCCGAGACTTCGGTCTTGCGCTCCAGGTTGGACCGGGCGAAAGAAGAGCAGGCAACTCTGCGCGAATCCATAGAGAGGGTCCCGGTTTCGCTGAGGAATGCAAGAATCGCAATAGACAATGTCCTCTCCCGCCTTTCCTTCGTTCAGGGCGAAGATAAGATCATGCAGGAGATTCGCCTTCATCTTGCCGCCGCGGCAAAGGAGATGTCGGTCGACCTCGACAGCTCATCGAAGGGCCAGGACGAATTGTTTGAGGCCGTCAGGACAGTATTGATGAATCCCGCCGGGACCGGCCAGGCAAACACGGCGATCAGGATAAAAAGCTTTGAGACTTCATCGCTCGCGGAATTCAGAGTCGATCAGTCTACGTTCGATCTCCTGCGCGATCTCCTGTCCAATGTAGTCCTGGTTTCCGGATTGAAGGAATGCGACGTGCTTGTCGCAACTTCCCAGCCCGGCCCGGGTGACGCAGCGGAAGGAAAAGGGAAACGGGTGGGATTAAGACTTACCGGTGCCGTGGATGAGGCGGTAGATCAGGACCGGATTGAAGGTAGCGCAAGTATCCGAGCTCTGGTTGCAAAAATCGAAAAGCTCGGTTACACGGTAGAAGCCGATGTGCAGGCCAACGTCATGACATTTGAAATCTTCGAATCGAGACCGGCAGAAGGGACGTATCCAAGCGAGCTCACCGCGCTCCTCGTCGAAGACGACAAGCATCTCGTCGAGGAGGAATCAAGAAATATTCTGCTGGTATTCCCGCGGCTCAAGGTCGCCGGCGATGCCGTCGAGGCTGCGAAGCTCTTCCAGTCCGAAAAATTCGGCGTAGCTTTCGTCGACCTGAGCCTGCCGTCCATAAATGGTAGAGAGCTCTGCAGCCAGCTGAAGAAGGCGCAGCCGGATTGCACGACAGTCCTCCTCACCAACCGGGACGGGGAGGAAAAATCCGAAGGAGTGGATCACATTTCCCTTCGCCCTCTCGAATCGGATACCATAACGCGTTTCAGGCCGATGTGATCCCGGCTTAGGGCCTTTGTCGGCAAACTCGGAGGATGATTCGGATGCAGACCGGTGTATCACTTTGCATGATAGTCAGGAACGAAGCAGAATATCTCGACGCGTGCTTGAAAAGCGCAGACGGCGTGGCGGACGAGATGATAATTGTCGATACCGGTTCGACCGATTCTACGGTTGAAATTGCCAGAAGGCATCGGGCCAGGGTTGTGACTTGCTCGTGGGCGAACGATTTTTCCGCGGCTAGAAATCTGTCTCTTGAATCGGCGACCGGGAATTGGATCCTCGTACTGGATGCCGATGAGGAATTGAGCCGGCAATCGAGAGAGAAGATACCCGACGTCATCAGGACTTCGCATGCCGACGGATTCGAAGTGATCGTCCGCAGTGAGATGCCCGAGACGGATGTGATGAAGTATGAAGACATGATGATAGTAAGGCTTTTCAGAAACCGGAAGAATTACAGGTACGCGATGCCGGTCCACGAGCAAATCAGGGGGAGCATCGAGAAGAACGGCGGAAAGATCGAACGGTCCGACCTCCTTATTGTCCATCACGGCTATTCTAAGAAACTTGTTCAGGGCACGGTGGACAGGGGAAAAAGAAACCTGGAGATACTGCAGAAAGCCCTCTTGCATTCAGCTGATGATCCGTATTTGCATTACCAGACCGGCGTTACATTAATGAGCATGGGACGGAAGGAAGAAGCATACTCAGAAATGAAGAGAGTTCTCACCCTCGACTGTGCCGGGATGGGGAGTGCGATACTTGAGAGGCTTTTTATGAAAATGTCCCAGTTGGCGCTTGAACGGAATGAGAACGACGATGCGGTAATGTATGCTCGCCGGTGTCTCGACTACAATCCGGCAAATGGCATAGCGATGTACGTGGCGGCAGTCGGCCTCCTTTCCATGAATAGGATAACCGACGGCTACCAGATGCTCCTTAAAATCCGCGAGAACGGCGGGAGCAATCTAAGGCTCGATATTCAGCTCGAACACCTCATCAAGGCCTGCAAGGAACTGCTCAAGATCTGAATCCGGCAGGCTCTTCGGTTGTGGGGAGCAATCGAAGGGGAAAACCTCTAAAGTTCCCGTAACGACTTCCGATACTACTGTTAAGGCACGCTCGTGAGCCCGGAAAGGCTTCAAAGGCTTGGGCTCGCGGGAGCGGTGGCGAGAGGAGAGCCGCCGGTCGGCCTTGAACTAATAACTCCTCTAACCGGAGGTCCGGCACACATCCGATCGGACTTGAGTCCGATGGAGAAGGACCTGCGGAATTCAACGAGCGGCATGGACGTCGCTCAAAAAAATAACATGGAGGTATAGTACCATGTCCGATTTCACATCGGGGTTCCGCATTGCGACTAACATCGGCGCGCAGAACGCTTACAATGCGTTGGACAACATCAACCAGCAGCTGAACCAGGCTGAGCTGCAGCTGGCTACCGGCAAGCGAATCAACAGCGTCGGCGTTGATCCTGCTGGGTACACCATCGGCACGAAGTTGAACGCCAGGGCTGCGGGGTTGAGCCAGGCTTTAACGAACGTTGGGGACGCACAAAGCGTTCTTTCCACCGCTGAAGGCGGTCTTCAGGCTATCAACAACATTCTCGTAAACATCAAAACCCTCGTGACTGAGGCAGGTAATGCCGGACTGGGTTCCTCGGAACTCGGCGCCATAGTCACACAGGTCAATGATTACCTGAATGAAGTTGGCCAGACGATAACGGAGACTAAGTTCAACGGCCAGCAGCTGCTGAATAACGTGTTTACAGGCAAGACCTTCCAGGTGGGCGCCGATAGCGGAGACACCTTGTCGGTTTCATTGTCTACCGCGATCGACTCGTCGGCCCTCGGTCTCACGGGACTGACCACGACGAACATCGCGAACGCACTCACCAGCGTCGACAATGCCATCAACACGGTTACTTCGCAATTGCAGTACGTCGGTTCTCTCGAGTCCCGGCTTAGCTTCAAGCAGCAGGTTCTGCAGACGTCTATCACCAATACTCAGGCGGCAGCGAGCCAGATAATGGATGCAAACATCGCTCAGGTCCAGGTCCAGGCGACTCAGCTCCAGATTCTGGAACAAACCGCTACGGTTCAATTGGCGCAGGCAAATGCACAACCCGGCGGCATTCTGAAGCTGTTCCCGTAATCGGCTTGTGGAAACCCGTCCATGGATCCTTCCTGGACGGGTCTCCTTTTTTTTATCCATACAACTGATTACTTGAACTGATAGTGAAATCAAGGTGAGGCGATGGAAACCATATCGTATAAGCCTAAGAAAGCTCTAAATCATTACAAGCAGAACGAAATAATGAGCTTGAGTCCTGTTCAACTGATACTCAAGGTCTATGACCATGTTATCGTTAATTCGAAGGCAAGGAATTACGATAACGTCAGTGCGGGCCTGACCCAGTTGATTGCCGCCCTCAATTTCGAGTATAAAGAAGTCTCGCTCGGTTTTTTTAAACTGTATAGATATTGTCAGAACCAGGCCCAGAAGGGGAACTTCGACGAAGTAGCCAGGATCATCGGACAACTCCGTTCTACATGGGCACAAGCTTTTAAACTGTCGTGAGAAACGGGAGGCATTCATGTCTTCTTCCATTTCAAGCCTTGCTTCCGCTCCCAGTTTGAGCACGAATGCGTCGACCTCATCGGTGGTCGACCAGCTCGTACAGGCTTACGTCCAGTCTATTAGCACGCCTGTGTACAATATGCAGGCGCAGGTCTCGTCGATTAACTCGACGATCTCGGTATACCAGACTCTCAAAAGCACACTCTCAAACCTGCAGTCACAGGCAAGCAGCCTGTCCCAGGTCGGGACGCTCTCTCCACTCGCCGTACAAACCGCAACATCTTCAGATAGCTCGGTGGTAACCGCTACTGCACAGCCCACAGCTACTGCCGGAACGCACTCGGTATTCGTTTCCCAGCTTGCGAAAAGCGACACCCTTATCTCGAACGAACTGACTCAATCCGGCACGACTATCTCCACTGCCACCGGGGCGGGTACATTCACATTCTCCATAACGGTCAATGGTAAAGCCACGAATGTAAACGTGAACGTGGCGGCCGGCGATACAAACTCGACGGTGCTGACAAACATTGCGAACGCTGTTAATTCAGCCGGCGCGGGAGTCACCGCTTCGGTTGTCAACGATACGTCGACCACTTCCCGGCTTGTCTTTCAAAGCACCGATACCGGATCTGCAAATGCGATAAGCGTCGCCGACGTGACAGGCACATTGTTGCAGAACGTCGGATGGACGAGCAGTGTAATAAGCTCGCGCACCGCTTCTACCTCTACCGGCGCGGGATATGTGAACAGCTCGACAAGCACGCTCGACGCGAATTTCACACTCGACGGCATACCGATCGTCAGCGGCTCGAACACCGTTTCAAATGTCCTGACCGGCGTCACGCTGAACCTGGCCGGGTCCCAGCAATCGACCGCTAATCCGGTTACCCTCACGGTCGGCCCGGATACCAGCGCTATTCAGACGACATTGAACACGTTCATAAGCAAGTACAATAGTGTCATGTCGACCCTCAATACCGACATCACCGATACCACATCCACAGACTCGTCGGGCAACCAGACGGTTACCAGAGGAGCTCTTGCCGGCGATGTCAGCATAATGAATCTTCAAATGTCGCTGGAGAATGTGGTGATGGGGCAGGTGAGTTCGGCTGCCAGCGGCGGACCGAGTTCATTGAGCGCCATTGGGATCACACTGAACAACGACGGCACTCTTTCGATCAGCGACCAGTCGAAGCTCAACAGCGCTCTCACATCCAACCCGGGCGCTGTCATAGCGCTTTTCAATTCCTCTTCGGGTGTTGCGACTCAGCTTAATACCCTGCTTCAACAGTTCACCAATCCGGGGGGCGTCATGGATCAGAAGATCAATGGCGCTCAGGACCAGGTGACTCAGATGAACAACATGATAACCTCAATGCAGCAGAGTATTAATTTGCAGGCGAACGCCATGCAGCAGGAGTACTCGGCGTACGAGTCGACGCTTATTCAACTCAGCCAAACCCAGAGTAACCTGAACAATATCTGGAGCGGTATGGCATCGAGCGGAATGGCTGTATGACATCACTCCCGGTTATGGAAGACTCAGTTCCAAAGCAGAAATTTTAAGATGAACAAAGAACAAGAGGCTGTAAGGATAATTCGGGAACTGGCAAGAAATGCCTCTCAGATCAAACTCGCGATATCCCGGGGCGACATGCAGGAGGCTGCCGGGTTGACGGGCCAACGTGTCGCCCTTATTGAATCCCTGCGCGCGCTGCGAGACGCTAAAGTTTCGCTGGCAAGTTCCGATAATATGAATGAAATGACAGTTTTGATGAAAAACATCGAAAATGACGTGTCTGAAGCTAATGCCACCATTAGAGTCAAAATGACGTCGTTATCCAAGGAACTCGCTACGATCACAGGCGCAAGAAAAATTGCCGCCTATGCCGCTATGCGCCAACCTGCTCATGCGAAATTGACAAAGGATGAACAGGATAAGATTCAAGGAGGCCGACATGGCTATTAACCCGATTGACCAAAGTCTCAGCCCTGTAAACGTGAAAGAAGCCAAAAACAAATTGAACGCCACAGAGAAAACATCTCAAGGGGAGGGGAGCTCAACCGGAAACGTGAGTGACACGGTCCAGCTTTCGCCTGAGGCGATGAAGCTCCACGATGCTCAAATGCAAAGTAAGCTGACGGACGTGCGCGGGAAAATCAACAGCGGCTTTTATAATTCGGAAGACGTCCTGAATTCCGTCGCCAGTTCACTTGTGAAGGTCATCCGCGGCAAATAGGCGTAACTTTCCTTCCTATCTAAATCGGTAAACATACACGAGTTCGTTCGGACGAGTGGATGGTTGGGTGCGCCTCCTCTCGCCGCTCCCATTTATCGCTCCATATTCCTTGTTATTCTGACGGACCATACGTCGCTCGGAATCGGCCACTGCGCTCTGGGGTTGCATTTATTTAACGTCCCTCTACACTTGATTTTGCACGGCTCTGTTGATAAAATGGTTTGATTGAGTAGGAGCTAATGAGGAGTTCGATAGGTGTCGTCATGATATTATGCAGCCTTTTGGTGATCCAGTTTGGCTGCTCACCGGATGCCCCACACGACAATCCTCTGGATCCCGGATCTCCGAATTACCGGAATGCGGGAAATCTTACCGGAATGGTCCTAACCTTGAGTTATCCTTACTCCGGCATCCCTAACGCGCTCGTTACGATACGACAGAACGGATCGGCACAACTTACGACATCCGACGGAAGTTTCGCTTTCACTGACGCACCGGCGGGAAGCCTGAGTGTGATTGTCTCGAAACCGTCTTACATGAGCGATACGTTGAATTTCACATTGCCGGTGGGGGGGAGCTACGATGCTACGTTGCATCTCGATGCGCTCCCGGTTGTCACTAATCCGCAGGTCGTCACAACAAAAATCGACCAATGGTGGCCCGGCCCGGTTTACTACGCGACAGTTACTGCAAACGTCATGGACCCGGATGGGATCGGCGACATTGTAGACTCGACAGTTAAAGTGCAGGTAGATTCGCTTTCGTTCTTGATGAACTATTCCGGAGGATCTGGGACATTCCAGGCGACTATAAACGCCACGCAGCTTCCGGGCCAGGACCTCCAGTGGTTGGTCGGCAAAGGAGTTTTCGTCGAGGCCAGGGACAGGGAAAACGGCTCCACAATTCAGGGACCGTTTTATGTCTCCAGGATAATCGAGTCTGAACCCACCACGACGTATCCCGCGAACAGCGATACAACCTCGGCCAGCCCTAGATTTGAATGGAGTCCTCCACCGGTTTCGTTCAATTACACTTATTCACTTCAGGTCTTCCTGGTAAATGCAGGCACGCCTTCCGAGGTGGGGAACCCGATCATACTGGGGCCGGATTCAGTTGCCTACAGTTATCCCGATTCGCTCGCACCAGGTCAGTATTTCTGGACCATAGGTATCACCGATAGTTACGGCAACAGTTCCCGATCCAAAGAAGCGGCATTCATAGTACCCTAAAAGAGTTGACATGACCGAGCCACAGAGAGATAATTTCACAGTCCTTTACGAAATAGCCCAGCGGATCAATTCGATCCTCGATGAGGAGGAACTCCTCGAGCAAGTCCTCGAAAATGCGATGTCCCATCTGGATGCCGAAAGGGGATATATCGTTATGTTGGATGAATCCGACCAGCGCGGCTTCAGCGTCGTCGTGTACAGGAACTTCGGCAGTCCTAAGGACGCAAACGAGTCCGCAGCATCTTCGTCGGTCATCAATAATGTCCTGAAATCGGGCGAACCCGTCCTCACTTTCGATGCCCTGAGCGATGAACGCTTTGAAGCATCGAGAAGCATCGTCGCTCAGAAGATACTTTCCATAATCTGCGTTCCTCTCAGGTTCCAGGAGGAGACTATCGGTGCGATCTACCTTGACAGCACCAAGTCGCGCGGAATGTTCAACACCGATACGATGAAATTCCTTGCAGTCTTCGGCAACCTCGCAGCTGTGGCCGTCGAGAATGCAAAACGTTACGCCAGGCTTAGAAGCGAGAATACACGCCTCCAGAGCGAGATCAGCAGCACGAACCTTTTCCAGGGAATAATTGGCAAAAGCAAACAGTGGAAAGAAGCTCTCGATCTCGTCCAGCGGGTGATCGACACCGACGTGTCTGTCTTGATAACCGGCGAGAGCGGTACGGGAAAGGAACTGGTAGCACGTGCCGTCCACAGCCAGGGAAAACGCAGGGACAAGCCTTTCATGGCTATCAACTGTTCCGCCATCCCGGAGCAGCTCCTCGAAAGCGAGCTCTTCGGTTATAAGAAGGGAGCCTTCACTGGCGCAAACGCGGACAAGAAAGGCTTGATCGAGTACGCGGAGGGAGGGACTCTCTTCCTCGATGAGGTCGGCGACCTTCCGGCACCTCTCCAGGCAAAACTGCTGAGAGTGCTCCAGGACAAGGAAATCCGCAGACTGGGAGACGTCGAGACAAGGAAAGTAGACGTCCGAATAATCTCCGCAACCAACAAGAAACTTCACGAGGAAATCAAGGCAGGTAGATTCAGAGAGGATCTCTATTTCAGGCTTAATATCGTGGGAATCCACCTCCCGCCGTTAAGGGACAGGGCGGACGACATACCCGTTCTGGCAAGCCATTTCATGAAAAAAGCCTGTCAGACTCACGGCAGGAATGTGAAGAGTATTGCATCCGTCGCGATGTCGAAACTTCTGAGTCATCCATGGTATGGCAATGTCCGTGAACTCCAGAACGTCATCGAGCGCGCTGTGGTACTCTCCCGCTCGGAGGAGCTTGCGGAAGACGATCTGAATCTTGAGCAGTATTCGGAAGAGGAATTGGTTCAAACCGGATTGACCCTCGAGGAGTTCGAGAGGAAGCTCGTCGAAAGGACCCTGAACGAGACCGGAGGCAACCGTACACGGACTGCCGAAAAGCTCGGAGTCTCTCTTCGTTGGCTTCAGTACCGTTTGAAAGAATGGGGAGTCCCGAAGGATTCTTCGAATGGCTCAAGATAACTTCACCATACTGGAGCTCATCAGCCAGAGCCCGACCACCAGCGTCTACAAGGCTCACCAAAATATCCTAGACAGGACCGTCCTTCTGAAAGTGCTTCACAAGCATCTTCTGCGGGACAGGGACCTCGTGGCCCGTTTCTCACGCGAGGCCAAAGCATGCGCCATTCTCAAGTCCGAAAATATCGTCCAGGTCTACGACCTCACGGAAGTGGACGGCGCACCGGCAATTGTCATGGAGTATGTCGAAGGGAAATCGCTGGAGGACCTTCTGCAGGACAGGGAAGTCCGTTCAGAAGAACTCATGAGGCGAGTCGCCTTGTCCGTTCTGAAGGCGCTTTCCTATGCGCATGACAGAGGCGTCATTCACCGAGATATCAAACCGGGAAACATTCTCGTCTCCGACGACGGGACCATAAAGGTTACCGACTTTGGACTCGCCGCGGTCTCCGATGCCCCGTCTCTTACGATGGAGGGAAGCCTGATCGGTACCCCGGCCTACATGTCGCCCGAGCAGGCTAGAGGCGAAACCGTCGATCAGAGGACGGACCTCTTTTCTCTCGGCGTCACCCTCGTCGAAACGTTGACTGGCGAAAGGATCCTCGCAGGAAGGTCCTATGCGGAATGCATCGGGAAAATTCAATCGTTCGATTCGCAATCAATAGACAGGTTCGCCTCCCAATGCTCTCCTCACAATCTGAAGTTTCTGAAACGGCTTCTAGCCCCCGACAAACATCACCGCTTCGCCTCGGCAAACGAAGCGCTCGCTTCTTTCGAGGGTGAGGAGCGCGAACTCACCGCTTCCACTGCCGTGCCTGCCCGGCCAGGGAGAAGATGGATTCTGATTCCGGGCGCCGTCGGTCTCATTATAATCGCCGGGCTCGTATTTGCACTCAGGCAGCCGGCGGAGCGAGCCTTCCCGGACGTCGCCGACTCGACTGCAGCACACAAGGATAATTCTCCGGCTGTCCTTCTGAAACCTGAACATACCGTGAGCGAACCTGTTCGAGAGCCTGCCGTCAAGTCTCAAAGAGCCTTTCGAAAGTCTGAGACCGGTAGGAAAACGACCGCAGCGGCGGTCCCGGATACGTCTGAGGTTGCACTCGGTAAAGCGACGCGCATAACAGATTCAGAAACGGATTCCGGGTACATCGCGATTCACTGCACCCCATGGGCTAAAATATTCATCGATAATGAATATGCCGGAACAACTCCGATATCAGGCTCTATAAAAATCCCGACCGGGGATCATACTGTTACGTTCAGCAACCCCAATTTCGCACCGATCGTAAAACGGGTCGATGTCAGCAAGAACAATCTTTCCAGCGTAGACGCGAATTTCCTTAAGGACTCAGGATACTTACTGGTGAGTGTGGAGCCGTGGGGGAACGTCTATGTAGACGACCAATTCCGCGAGACCACCCCTTCCGCGCAGCCGATCGTGGTTTCTGCCGGCACGCGGCGCATACGAATTCACAATCCGGCTTATCAGGATATTGTTAAGACTCTTAACGTGAAACCAGGAGACACACTCCGCCTGAACTTCAGTTTTCCTGCAAATAGGGAAGGCAAGTAACGGCACGCCCATTGCAGAATATATTGAAAATGGTAGTGGATCGGAATACGAAGACATATTTCGCTAAGGTTCTGATGACGGCAATCGGGCTGCTGGTGGTGTCGCAAGTCGCTGCCTTTGCACAGGTTAGCGATGTACCAGACATGCCACACCCGCGCGTAGGCATGTGCTCCGCCCGAATCGAGAATACCATTTATTTCATAGGTGGTGCGCAGGATTTGCGTGGAAGAAACATTGAGAACCTTACAGGGACTTCGACTGTCCAGGCCTTTGATTTTGAGACGAATACATGGGAAACGAATATTGCGCCGCTCGAGACTCCAAGGGTCTTCGCCTGCGCTGTAGCTCTCGACGATTCGATTTATGTAATGGGAGGCGTCGATAGCCTGGGAAATGTCCTTAACTCGGTTGAAGTCTACAGCCCGTCCAGCAACACCTGGCATTATACGGCAAGTATGAAATTTGCCAGGAAGGGAGCCGCTGCCACTGCCTACGACGGTCACATACTCGTCTTTGGCGGAGGCGATTCAGAAAATGTTCTTCACAAAGAGGTCGAGGAGTACAACCCCGAGAACTCTGCCTGGAGAATCCTTCCTGAGCCTACACTCTTTGGGCGGGCGTTCCATCATGTCGCGAAAGTTGGAAACTCAGTTTACATCTTCGGAGGTGTTGGCGCGACCATCGGACCGATCGGGATCATCGAGAGATACGTGCCGCTCGTTGGGGTGGTTAGCGTTGGACTTACATGGAGAAACACAAGGGCTTTCTTCGGATATGTAGTTGAAGAAGACTCGGTTTTTGTCATTTCCGGCTACGGCGCTACCAATAACGGAAGCGGGTACTTCCAGGATGTCGAGATGTTCAACTTCCAAAACCCGGATAGTGTAGTCGAGAAACCTACAACCGCATTCATCGATTCTCCAAGGAGAGGATTTGTCGCTGCCCTCGGAAAAGACGGAGCTATTTACCTATTCGGCGGAGTGTCGCCGAACTACAAAAACGGTCAGGTGGCCGTCGCTTCGGTTTATCAGGTTCCGCAGTTTGTGACTGCCGTCGTAAACAACGAATCGCCGTCTGTTCCCGCGGGATTTTCGCTCGATCAGAATTATCCCAACCCTTTTAATCCCACGACCACAATACATTTCGATGTCCCTTCCCCCGGGAGCAAGGTGAGCCTGGATGTCTACAATATGCTCGGACAGAAAGTCAAGAACCTGGTGGACGGGTTCATGCATGCAGGAAGCTACAGCACGGTGTTCAATGGTGCGAATCTCCCGAGCGGGGCTTATATTTACAGGTTAGAAACCGAAAAAGGAAGTCTCTACAGGAAAATGGTCCTGATCAAGTAATGGCGAATGGCAATACGTCGTCCCGGTCCATCGAGTCTGCCTTATCGCGGGAAGCCATCGAACTCTCAGCGCATATCATCTGCGCAGGCGGTCGTACACAGCGGAGGCCATCCCTCATATTCTGGCTGGCCCTGTCTGTACTTTCATGCCTCTCTTCCGTATCCTTCGCACAGATTTCGCCTTCAACGGATTCCACGATTGCGCAAATCAAACAGCTCTTCGACAACGGCTCCTATATCTCCGCCGAGCTGCAGGCGAGGCGCGTGCTCGAAGACAAACGGGTAAGCGATTCGGCGAGGGTTCAACTCGAGAAATATCTCGGATTCGCGCTCGTCGCGGAGGGGCGGAACGAATCGGCGATTGAGCACTTCATAAAAGCACTGCGTCTCGACTCATCTCTGACGCTCGATCCGGTTCTGACTTCACCGAAGATACTCAGCGTATTCGATACTGCTAAACAGGAATTCCGTGCGCATGAGAAGAGTCCCGTTCTGACCGGTCGGGCAGGTGTCGTCCGGCGGAGGGAGGCGACTTTCAGGTCCTTGATTTTTCCCGGCTGGGATCAGCTTCACCAGGGGAGAAGTACCAAAGGATTCATACTTCTCGGCGCCGGTGCCGCCGCCGCTCTCTCCGCAATCGCTTCCGATATCCTCCGCCAAAACGCACGCACCGATTATCTGAATGCCTCTACCCCGGCGCTCGCAGAGAGCAGGTATAAAACTTACAACCTGTACTACAAAACTGAGTTCTATTCCGTTTCCGCTTTCATCGTGATATACCTTTACTCGGAGTTTGATGCGTTCCTGCATCTTCCGCCACACTTCGCTCCTCAATACTCGCCTGCAACCCGCTCTGTCGGACTAAGCTTCAACGTAGATTTTTAGTCATCCTGTCCCAACTCTGATTTCCGCACATCCTGCATCGCCGATGCAATTTTTGCGCATGGTCCTCTTCACCAGCCATTAGGAATCCCTCCATTCAGCGGATTACGACGGGTAATTTTCCGGCATATTCTTTGAGAATTACTGCTGTAAAAACTGGAGGAATTTATGGTCAGAAAACTATATACCCTGTCTTTCCTCGTCATGGCGGGAGTGATGCTGACGTTCTCCTCTGCATTCGCGCAGATGTTGAGCGGCAACTTCTCTCTCGAAGCGTCCCTTGACGAAGGAAAGGTCTCTCTCTCCTGGGAGAAACCGGAGAGCTTCACGGTAGCTTATTACCTGGTCTACCGGGGAGAGATGAGCATCACCGATACGAGCATGAATATTTCCTACACAAAAATCGACTCCACGACCGCGACGGAGTACAAGGATACCTCGATAGTCGACACCAGGATGGCGCTCGTCTATCAGGTCAGGGCGTTCAATGCATCGGGCCAGATGAAAGTCAGTAACTATGCAAAAGTGTTTGTGAACCTCGAGAATTATAACTTTGATCATGTTACAATAACGTCAAAACCTCCCCTGAACGGGACTCTGGATTCACTTTATAGCTATCAGGTAACTGCGGTCTCGTCGGATTCGACCTCGGTGCTCAGGTACAAGTTGGGTGAGGATCATCCGTCGCTCATGGCAATCGACTCCACAGGGCTTATATCCTGGATTCCGCAGGCGAGAGGCTGGTACGACGTGGACGTCGTGGTGATTTCTAGTAACGGCGGACGCGCGAATCAGGAATTCGCGATCAGGGTTGCGGCCCTCGACGGCGCTATCGCCGGGACGGTCACCGATACGCTCGGAACCCCGATACGAAATGTCCTCATCAGACTCTATCAGAGAGACAGCGACTGGCACTTCGACTATCATGCTGTTACCGACTCTAACGGTGACTACGTGATACATCACGTCGATGGCGGAAAGTATTTCGTACGCGCAATACCCGTGAATCCGAACTACCTCCCGCAGTGGTACAACGGTGCATCGGATATGGAGAATGCAACACCCGTCGTCGTCAGCGATACGACTCCCCAGATTGTGGATTTCAAACTGCAGAACCGCTTCGTCTCCCTGCCTAAGTTCAGCGTTACCGGAACTGTGACGGATACAACGGGAGGCGTTGTCAAGGGAGCGCTCGTTGTCTTTGCCCGGGCCGGTTTCGTGTTCAATTCCGCAAAGGAAGACAGGAACGAATGGCAGATGGGCGATAACTACAGAGACATCTTCCAGCACATGTACGAAGAGAGGAATACCGTCCGTGCATTCAATCTCGACGGCGACTCACCGTACATTTACAAGACTTACACCGACAGCAACGGTGTCTACACGGCAGATTCTCTCCCTGAGGGCTTCTATATCGCCTTCGCACAGGCTCAAGGCTTCCATAGGGTTTTCTTCAATAATGAATCCAATCTCCTGGCCGCCGATGTTATCGCACTTGGCAGCGATACGACTGGAATCAACTTTGCACTCTCGCCGCTGCCGCCGGTTGTGCTCGGCCAGATAAGCGGCACTATTATGGATTCGACCAGTGGCGTCGGACTTCCCGCCAGGATCATAGCTTTCCGCGATGTCTGGGATTATCGCGATACGCTCAAGATGCACGTAGCCGGCGCGTATTTCGCGGACGCCGATAGCACAGGCGCTTATACTCTCGCGAACCTCCCTCCGGGATATTACAAGATCCTTGCTATACCTCTCGGCAGCTATGCACCGTCGTTCTACAGCCTTACCGGCCCGACTGTGAAATGGAAGGACGCTTCGGCCGTCCAGGTTAACGGAACATCCACGAGCGGCGTGAACATATATGTCATGCCGATGGCGTCCTCGACCTCCGGCTATACCGCCATCAACGGAACGGTTACATCCTCCTCGACTTCTGCCGGAGTCGACGGTGCTATCGTCTATGCATTTGACTCCAACGGTAACCTGGCCGGTTACGGCATCACTCACAGCGACGGTTCCTACACTATTCCCGGACTCGCTCCCGGAAACTATACGGTGGAAACCGACGTGGTGGGCTTCACATCGAGTTCGACCCAGACTGCTTCGCCGACCTACGACGCGACCGGCAACGCGGTGACATCCACCTCGAACATGACGGTAACTCCCGAAGTGCCCACGGCAGTGGTTCAACAGCATTCAGTGCAGCCTGTGAACTACACGCTCGACCAGAATTACCCGAACCCGTTCAACCCGACGACGCAGATTGCCTTCAGCATCCCTGCGTCGATGCACGTGACGGTAACGATCTACAATATCCTCGGACAGAGAATTGCGACGATCGTTAACGAAACGATGGGTGCGGGCTCGCACGTCGTAACGTGGAACGCACGCAACGGCAACGGTGTCATGATGCCGACCGGTGTGTACTTCTACAGGCTGTCGACACCGAATTTCTCGGCAGTGAAGAAGATGCTTTTGTTGAAGTAAGGTCGTCCCTATCGACCCTTCTACCCTGAGGGCGGGCGGTTAACTCCGTCCGCCTTCTTTTGTTGTGGGGGCAAGTATTTGCACACTGAAAGCACAGAAAGAACACAGATGTCCATAGATGGAAATTGAATAGGATGTGGTCCGTGATCATCCTGTGTTTTTATCCGCGTCATCAGTGTGCCATTTAATCCCTGTGCTGTTTGAACGGACCGCCGGCAAAACTCGCGCGAGTTTGACTTTGCTTCGGCCCGCGGGTATCTTGTTCGGTATTCAGGAGAGCAGGGTATGCGAAGTCTTTCCGGAACAGTAAGCTGACGCCCGGTAGTTCGGGCCCGCGGAGGCCGCACGGCAAAGTTCCAATGGTTGTGCCGTGGCGGTAACGCGTGCGCGAACGTGGATAGGTCGTATGAGGCGGCAGGGCGGATTTAAATCGGTCGGCAGGGGCTGCTTTGATACCGGGGCAGGCTCTCAATCAGGTTTTGTGTGGCGTTTGAGCTTGGTGGGGCTGTTATTCCTGCGCAGCGTTGGTTGGGCGGTTACTATTAGGAACCTAAGTCTCCGGACGCAGATGCATTGTTCCCGATTCTATAAGTGTCATGCGCAATTCACACCCAATCTTGATGAGGGAAGGATGAGAAAGGGAAAATGAAGCGCAAAGACGAAAGAGCAGGTTTGTCGTGCCTGCTGATCGCAATTCTGATTGCTGCGACGACCTTTCCCGGTTGCAACTGCAACCCTATCGGCCCCGGCAGCTACAAAGACTCTACAAAGTTTATATGGACTGTGGATACGGCTTACGATCCCAGTAACTGCCGGCGATGATGAATCCAAGCATTCGCGTCGACTACATTAGGCCTTTCCCGAATAGTCTCTTCGTCCTTGCCCATGACTATTCTAACGGGTTGAATTATGTCTATCACGGTTATCTATCACACCAGAGGAGGAACGAAGACTAAAGAGTAAGAGCGTTGATTAACGGGGCGTGGTGCTACGAGCACCGCCGCCCCTGATGGCAGGAAAAATGAATACAAAACGAGGTATAGCGGTGAAGATTACTTATATGATGTTCTTGCTTCCGTTGCTTGCATGGATCAGCTCATGCCACAATAGCGTCGGTCCCGTAATCGACAGACAACCCGGTTCGCGGAACTACACATGGTACGTCGATACGATAAACACACCTGAGAATACCATTACCAGCCTGGATGGTGTATCTGATACAAATGTGTGGGCGACAAGCTGGGCGGGAGATTTCAAACTCACAGTCTGGCATTTCGATGGAACACGTTGGTCGACAGACAGCGTGTACCGCATGGTCTCACCCCATAGAATTAGAGTTTTCTCAGCGACGAGCCAGTGGATCGTCGGTGGAGATGGAGCTATCTGGAATAACTCCGGAGCCGGTTGGAATGAGCAAGGGAACGCCGGCCTTAACAACATACTTGAAGATATTGACGGCTATGCTGGCAATAATTTATACGCGGTAGGAGAATATTTTGACAGCGTAGATAACGCTCATCCTATCGTGTATCGTCAAAATGGAAGCGTGTGGATGAAGGTTAATACGAGAGACATATTAGACTGTGTTTTCAACGACATAAGATTCTATGCGCCGGGGAGAGCTTTGATATGGTCATTGAAGTCACTCCCGGATGGTTCTGTCCTTGACTCAAACAAGATCTTTACGCTTGATGGTGCAAATCTTGAAGAAATATATTCAGATGTAGAAGCCAGGGGCAAGTCAAGTGGTTTTGCAACGATTTCCGGAGGGATAGTAGTGTTGGAGGGCCGCAAGTTGATTCTCATGAATTCGGTGGAGGAAGAAAACCTTACGACAATAGAAGAACCGAATTTGGGAGGCTTTATTGAAGCCAGAAGCACTGAAGATGTCTTTCTCACAATGACGGACGGAGTGGCACATTATAATGGAACAGATGTCCGGTACCTATTCAAGTTTCCCAACCCCAATATCCATGTAACTTTCATAAAAGCGTTTCCTGGAAGTGTATTCATAAGCGCAAATGATTGGGTCACTCGTGCGAATTTCATTTACCGAGGCTACTTACAACAATAGAGGAGCGAAACTACCGTAGATCGGAATAATTAAAACGGGGCGTGGTGTTGCGAGCACCGCCGCCCCTGATGGCAGGCGCTAAGGTTGGTACCCTTCGTTCATCCTTTGGATGAATTGGCCTGACCATCTTTAATTTACCTAATTACTGTATAAGGAGAACTCCTTATGAAACGCTTAGTGTTATTGTTCATGACATCGCTGATGTTATCGCGGACTGGATTTGGGCAATCTACTCAAACGGTCACCCTGACGGGAACTGCATATACATCGGAACATGTATGGCAGCTCAACGGGGTAAATATCCTTAACGATTGGTCGACAGGTGAGATTGGCCACTCCTCCAGTCTAAGTGACGGGAAGACCACTTATCATGATTATTGTAGCCTTTTCAGATTCAATCTGGGTGAACAGGGCCTCTCACCGAGTGCGTTCATTACAAACGCCACTCTTACTTGCCTGGTTACTGATGACCCAATAAAGGTTGATCCTAACGGGAACGCCTTCACTGTCGAACTATCTTATTGTCCCAGTTCGGCTGATGCATATTGTCAACGCCCACCGCAAGGGCAGGGATATACCGATGAGTGGCAGAACATCCTTGCCGCAAGATGGGAGTGCGCGGAAAACCAATTTGGCAATCCTAAATATACCGATACGCTTAATACATCGACTGTAATCGATTCGGTGCAATCTCAACTTTCAGATGGTTACATCATCTTTTCTGCCAAATCGAGCTATTATGACATGTATAGTAACTCAAATGGCATCGTCCATCTTACCCTGACCATAACTTACTTCAACATCTCCGTGCCTTTCGGAGTTACTTTCCAGAACAATTTCACGAGCGGGAACATGGGGATAGCAAGTCCACGGCTCAACAATCCAGCTCAAGCTGTTCCATATACCGACAACGGCACTGGAATCGGTGATGCTTTCATACTGACCGCAAACGCGCAGACGGACGCTTCCGGTTATGGTCGTGTCTGGAATAATTATGCGCAGAACAACAAGAGTAACTGGCAAAGGACTGACCAATTCGGACGTTTGACGTCAAAAGGTTCAACACCAAAGATCAATTTCAAGGCAAACGCTTCGGATGCCGGCGCGACGTATACCGCGAAACTCGCTCGCGCCTTCCGTATCTCGCGCTACGACCAGACGGAGTTTGACGGAACCATTCTCCAAAACAACGTGACTCAAATCGTCGAGGGAAATTCCGGAACCGTTCCGACTCCGTCTACTCAAACGATCAACGGAAAGAATTATGTATTTGTCGGCTGGAAGCACGGTAGCAGTGGCTCCGTCACTCCAACGAATAACATGATTTATCCAGACACTGCCCTTTATAAGGTGGTTCATATGTCCAACGACGGCTCCGCTTACTACAACAACAGCGAGCGGAAATTCGTGCGGACGGACAACGCATGGCTGCATATGGTATATACGAGCATGGGACATGTGTGGCTGGAGCAAAGCAGCGACGGCGGGGCAACATGGGTACTTGGGAATGGCGGTAAGCCACTGGACAACGGAGGGGGTGGATCGCCTTCGATCGATCAAAACGGGACTTCATCTAACGGATATCAGATAGCCATCGCATTTCAGGAAGGAAGCAATATCCATGTCAGGAGCTATGCATATTTCGGGAGCACGCCGTATGCGGGCGGTCCCGACATCCTGATCCCAAGCGGAGAACCGCCGAGCGCATCTATGAATCCTGGCATTGCATGGAATGCCGGCGGTACGTTCATGGTAGTCTGGGAGAAGTCATCGGGAATAGGCTACGCCCTGGGTTATCTGAACGGCACCTGCTATGATTACAGTGTCGGTAATCCAAACTACAATGGTGTCATTTCCGGGACAGATGTGAATTCGAACAACCCCGCGATATCCACGATAACTTCGTACGGGACGGTGTACTTCGACATTGCATGGGAGCAATTGAACCCTCCTCCTCCGGGTCCACCTCTGGTTTCGATGAGGACCAAGACGTTGTCTTTTGCCGGAAACTACATTTGCGGCCAGGGGTTTAGCGGCTGTGTAGATCAGTCACAGCCAATGCAGACAGTGTCAAGCAGTTATATGAAGAGAAACTCTCACGCTTCAATCGTAAGTCTACCCGACGCTCCGCGGATCTGTTGGATAGCGGATTATAGCGGGATTGACGATCCGACACAGACAAAAACAGTGCTATGCAAAGTCGGGACGACTCTGAATTACTCGGTCTACTACAACTATTGCAAGTCGACCTCCATCAACAAGAGAAATGACAACACGCTTTTCTATTTTGCGTTCAGCCAGATCTATAATATGTCCGGCTGGATTGATTACGATTGGGTCGTAAGCAGTAATGCTCTTTCCACTTGGAGAAGCCTGAGTACGAACGGACGCGATGTCCAGCTTTGCAACGGTCCGAACAGCGGCAATATGTTTGTTTCCGTGTTCTATCCGCCAAATTTCCGGATGTCGGGGAGCTTGCAGCGCGCCGGACTCTCGAAGTCCGGTTCCGGTGCCGCGAGCGCCAGCAGAGGTGTTGTGATTGAGAACGACGGTGCCGCGCTATATTATTCTCTGGGTAATATAACCGTAGACGGAAAATCCATCGATTTTGTCCGCATGAATAATAACCCCGGACGCATTGGGCTTGACAACCTACGGAGGATCGACACGACCGGGAACAAACGAGGTCTCGACGCGGTGACGGTGGATACCGTAAACGCTTTTCTGGTGTCAGAACCGTTCAAAATGAAGTGCGACTCGAGAATACTATTCAGCGACTGTTCCATTATCGGAGACTCTTCCGCCGCGGCGGGGGTACTTATCAGCGACGGACGTGCGTCATTCAGGGCCGACCTTGTCGACGCTGTCACGGGAAGCACGATCGGGACAATTAAGGAGGTGACCTTTCAACGTGGTGGTTTGGTGGCGCACAAACTGGCATATTACGACCTTAAGCGAAACAGCAGCACTGACAGGATGGCACGAGTGAAGATAACGTTTTCAACGAACTTAGATAAACCCAAGTTGGTGCTGGTAGATGAGTATGCGGATGCGAACTGCAATGGATTGGGCAAATCCGGAGCGGAAAGTCTGACCCTGCATGAAGTAGAAGTCGTAACGGACTATGCCCTTGAGCAGAACTATCCCAACCCGTTCAACCCGACAACGTACATCAGCTATGCCATACCGAAAGACGGTATCGTGACGCTGAAGGTCTTCGACGTGCTGGGAAGGGAAGTGGAAACACTTGTGAATGAAGAGCAGGAGGTGGGAAGATACGAAGTTCAGTTCAACGGCTCGCGGCTGGCAAGCGGGGTATATTTCTACCAGCTTAAATCAGGCAGCTACCTTTCCGTTAAGAAGATGCTTATGGTCAAGTAATATTACTCCCTTCCGAACTGAGGGCGGGCGGTTAACTCCGTCCGCCTTCTTTTTTTTGCCGTCAAGTATTTGCACACGGGAGACACTGATGGGACACAGATTCGCGCAGATGAAATTGAATGGGTTGTGATCCATGGTGATCCTGTGCTTTGATCTGCTTCATCAGTGTGCTACTCTTCATTGTGGAGTATCCTGATGCTGAAAATTCCCCTTCCCTTGTTTTCGAATGCCGCTGCCCGTAACTTCATTTTAGTGATTATCAACAGCAACTGGAGTTAGTTTTGGAGAAACGCGGAAACTTCATTTCTCTGGCGATTATATTGCCCCTCTTCATCGTCTTCCTTACGCTTTCACCAATCCCTGCGCTCTGCCAGGTCTCTCAGGCAGATACGAGCTCAAAACCGACTCCACGGGGGATGGGCATTACTGTAAAGATTGTCCGCGACACTACGGCCCCCGGAAACGATTCGCTTACTTCGGCCAAAGATACTGCCAACGTCGCCGCGGACTCGCTCGCAAACTTGTCCGATACCACCGGCGCCAAGAGTGACACCGTCGCGGCGAAGAAGGATACGCTTCAGATACTGACAAGCACCGCGAGTTATAATACGACCCCCGGATTCCGAGTCCAGATCCTGACGACTCAAAACCTTACCGAAGCTATTGCGATGAAGGCGAAGGCCGATTCTCTTCTCCCCAACTACAACATCTACATCGTCTACGATTCACCATACTACAAGGTCCGCGTCGGCGACTTCCGCGCAAGGTACGAGGCAAACCAGGCGGTCAGTTATATCGCGAATCACGGCTTTCCCAATGCCTGGTCCGTACCGGATAACGTCTTTAGGAATCCGTTACCGCCGAGCAATTGACAATCACCAATCTTTTTCCCGGTCGTTTGAGAGTTACCGCTGTCTTACTTGCTGCAACGCTGTTTTCCGGCAGCGTGGCATTCGTTTCTCCGAACCCAAGACTCGCTCACTCCTTCAGAGTCGATAAGAACGGCTGGATTTTTGTCCACCTCCAGGGATCTCCCAGCGATATCGGCTACCAGGATGGCTATCTTCTCGCCCCGGAAATCGACGACGCGATTCGGATGCTGAAATTTTATCTCGGCCGCACTACACGGGAAAACTGGACCTTCTACCGCGACGCGGCACAGCGGATGTTCTGGCCGAAGCTGACCGAAGAATACAGGCGTGAAATAGAAGGCATTGCCGAAGGGCTCCGCGCGCGCGGCTATAAATACGATGCCATCGACATTACCGCCCTGAACGGGTGGATGGAATTGGCCTACTACTACCGCCCGCAGCTCATCAGAGAACTCAGGGAACGAAGAGCCAGAGGAAAGGCACCGGGGAATTGCAGTGCCTTCATCGCCACCGGCAGCTATACTTCGGACGGCAAGATCGTCATGGCACACAACTGCTGGACGGATTATATCGTAGGAGAACGGTGGAACATTATCGAAGATATCGTCCCTGAAAAAGGCAACAGCATTCTAATGGACGCATTCCCCGGCTTCATCGACAGCGGCGACGACTTCGCTGAAAACAGCGCCGGCATGCTCATCACCGAAACCACGATAACAGGGTTCAGAGGATTCAATCCAAACGGCGCGCCGGAGTTCATGCGCGCCCGCGAAGCTGAACAGTATTCGAACAGCATCGGCGACTTCGTGCGGATCATGACAAAAGACAACAACGGCGCATACGCGAACGACTGGCTCATCGGCGATACGAAGACAAACGAGATTGCCCGCCTCGAACTCGGCCTCAAGTACTTCAAGGTCTGGCGCTCGAATAACGGCTATTTTGTCGGTTCGAATTTTCCCAGCGATCCGAAAATTATCAGGGAAGAGACCGTGTTCAATCCGTACGACAAGTACAGCTCGATGAACGACAGGAAACTCCGGCTTGAGACTCTCATGCGCGAGTACAGGGGAAAGATAGACGTGAAGATCGCCGAGAAGATTTTAGGCGACGATTATGACCAGGTACGCGGAAGGTTCGCGCACGACAGCTACGTTATCTGCGGACACAACGACGAGGACCCTCTTGGTGTCCGCCAGTGGGGATGGGGTCCGTTCAATCCCGCCGGCGCCGTGCAGGGAAAGGTGACCACCACGGACCTCGCCGACAAGATGGAACTCTGGGCTCACATGGGCCATCCCGATGGAACGAACTTCATCGCCTCCGAATATTTCAGGCAACATCCCGGGTACAGGTGGGAAGGCGTGTTTCTTCGTGACATGTTGTCTTACCCGTGGACACTTTTCCGGGCGACCCGGTAGGTCGTGTAAAAGGCGATATGGGGTCTTGTGCGGCGGCGGAAGTCCAATGAAAACGAACCCCTCACGCCGCAAGCCGCGTATTTGTTCGTGGTTACCGCTCCGGTTGAATATCCACCACTTGATGGCTAATTTTCAGCCACCGGAAATGATCTGTGTTCCTTATGTTTCCGGTAAGAATCTGGACATGTCTGTGAATCCCGTCCTGAGTGATTAACCGCCTCTTGTCATAGAAACTATCTGGAGTTATGCTTTGAGAGAGCAATTGAGATTGGCATATCCGACAACCGGTACTGAGCGCTCGCTGATCGCATTGTGGCTGATTGCGTTTATAGCGGCCCTCTCCTTTTCCGCGCCGCTCTCCGGCTGCAACCGCGGTCTCGCGCCGACCCAATCATCATCTTTAGTCCAAATGGGATTTGGCGGAACAGTGAAGTTCGTTTCCCCCTGGCCCCCGTCAGACAGTGTGCAGGATCTTCGTGTAGTAGCGTTCTATAAATATCCGCCGACGAATATTCTCACCGAAGTGACAAACGGGCAGGCACTGGTCTACCCGGCGATAGGGGCGACAGGTTTACCGAAATTTGTCGACTCGCTTTCGTATGAGTTCAATTTTGATTCGACCGCAACATTTAAATATGTAGCCGTGGCGCTTCAGTACGGCTCGAATGTCTTTCAGGACTGGAAAGTCGTCGGCGCGTACGGCTATTCGCACGGCGCCGGTCAGCCCGATTCCGTTGTCGTCACCCAGGGCTCATTTGTAAATGGAATAGATATAGATGTGGATTTCAAGAATACGCCTCCTAATCCTCTCGGCAGCGTCGCTTCTCCTTCTGTACGGCACTAGCTTCCCGCAATCGAGAGTTGCAGGAGTAGTGCTGTCCGCCGAGGACTCGAGTGCCATCGCCGGCGCGACGGTCATGCTGCAGTCTCGTGTCCACGGGAAACAGATGAGAACGGGGACGCTCTCGGGAATCGACGGGAGTTTCGGACTTCAGAAAATTCCTTTGGGGACTTACCGGCTATCCGTCTCGATGATAGGTTATAGGAAATTCATCGATACTGTGTCTGCGGGAACGTCGCGTGCGGAAGCGTTAAGGATTTACCTCGTCCCTTCTCCTATTCAGGCAGACCAGGTGGTTGTGACCGCGAGCAAGAGGAGACAGCTCTTAACCGATGTCCCTGTCAGCATGAGCGTGATCAGCGCGGCGTCTCTTCAGCGGAGGGATGTCGTCTCGCTCAGCGACGCGCTCCGGTACGTACCGGGTGTGAACTTCGTGCAGGACCAGTTGAATATACGCGGCTCAAGCGGTTATGCCCGCGGAATAGGAAGCCGCGTCCTTCTCCTGATCGACGGCATCCCGCTTCTCACCGGCGACACGGGCCAGGCCGTCTGGGAATCGATTCCGGTATCCGACATAGAACGCGTGGAGGTCATGAAGGGAGCCGGTTCGGCGCTTTACGGCTCCAGCGCTCTCGGCGGAGTCATAGATGTGATCACCAAGAACAGCGTCGATGTGAACTCGACAAGCGTGAAGATGTACGGTGGTTTCTATCAGCAGCCGACCTATTCGAGCTGGCAATGGTCGTCGCATCCGCGATACTTCCAGGGCGCTTCGATTACCCACTCACAGCCGATCGGGCTCGGAGATTTCGGCGTCACCGCGTCCCTCAGTTACAAGCGCGACGACGGCTACATTCAGAACGACTTCTTCAGGCGTATAAATCTCTTCGCGAAAACGGCAGGCACTATCGGATCGAACCAGAGCCTGAAGGTTTTCGGAGACTGGTTCAATCAATATTCGGGAAACTTCCTTTACTGGGAAGACATCAATCACGCTCTGCAGCCGTCGGCAAATTCGCTCGGCCAATGGGTGAAGTCGACGCGCGCCGACCTTGCAGGCATTTACACGAATGTCGTGTCGGACAAGTTCCTTTACATCCTTCGCGGGAGCTATTACTACAATTACTGGTACGACAATTTCGGAAGTACGCCGACCGGCATCGGCGACACGTCAAATTCAAGCACCGGATACCTGGAATACCAGGGAACATGGAACGCATCGCCGTCGACGGTTCTGACGTTCGGCGCGGACGGGGAACTCGATTTCATCAATTCAAATTCGTTCACGAACAAGCAGAGCAACTCAGGCGCGGTCTATCTCCAGGCCGAGCAAAGGATCGACAGCCTGCGCGCTACCGTCGGCGGGAGATACGATTACGAGAAGATAGAAGGGAAGGCTTCCTTCAACCAGTTCAACCCGAAGCTCGGCCTGGTGTACGGCATCGGAAACGGGACGGCGCTTCGCGCTTCGATAGGGACGGGCTTTCGCGCGCCGAGTGTGGGGGAGACGTATGCGTCGATTCAATCCGGCGGGGTTTCGATTGTTCCGAATCCGAATCTGTTGCCCGAGCGCAGCCTTTCAGAAGAGATCGGAGGTATCGTGCCGCTTTCGTTCTATGGATTGATTAATGCCGCAATTTTCCAGAGCGACTACTGGAACATGATCGAGCCTGAGTTTAATAATTCGGGGCAGATAACTTTCCAAAATGTAACCCGTGCGAGGATTCAGGGATACGAGATAGACGCGTCGAGCGATGCCGGAACCGACTTTCTCACGCTGAAAGCGAGCTACACATACATCTATCCTCTCGATCTGACCAGCCACGATATTTTGAAATACAGGTCGCGGGAGCTTTTCTACGTGTCCGCCGACTTTCAGAAATCGATCTATCGCGCTTCGGTCGACTTCAGGTACATCAGCAAGTTCGAGAATTACGACAGGCAGCTGGTGCAACTGGGAATTGTGAGAAACGGGAACGAAAGAGTGCCGGCATATATTACGGATGTTCGCGGAGGAATCGACCTGTCTTCGATTGGAGTCCCGCTCGATGTCGACCTGATCGTCGATAACCTGTTTAACTATTACTACGTCGAGATGATAGGGAACATGGCGCCGCTGAGGAACTACAAGCTGGTGGTGTCGACGAGCTTCTGAGCTGGGTGCTTCTTTTCTTTTACCACAGATGTCACAAAGGAAAGGCACAAAGAGCACGGGGATCTGGTCCAATTTCTTTGCTGACTGTGTGAATGCAATTCACAGCTTCGTCATCGTGCTCTTAGTGGTAGATTTTCTGCATGGCCGCTCGTGGGACTCAGACCCTGTCCGTCACGAGCCTTCTGGCGATTTTCTCAAATGCCAGCACCATCACGCAGACGATCAAGAGAAATTCGACCAATACAGATGCGGGAGCGGGCATGAACTTTCCGACTGTCCATATTATCGTCGCCGGGATAACAATCTGTAGGATATAGATAGGAAAAGATGTGTTGAATGTCGGCCGCACGGTTCCGCGCGGTTTGGCTTCGAGCTGGATGAGCCTTTCATAGAGCTGGTGAGATATCTCTATATGTCGTGCTTTTGACATTGCGTCTGCACCGGCACAGGCATAATCGAGATAGAGCGCACACGCCGCACATTTTTCAACATGGGATCGCATGTCGGGAGGAAGATTACCAGGAGCGATCGGCTTCCTCGACTCCGCTATGTTATCCGAGCGGTTTCTAAAGTCTTCGCAGTTCATAGATTTTTCTCGTCCTTTCTTAACATCTCTCCGAGCCTCTGCCGTCCTCTATGCATTGAGGTGGATACACTGCCGACCGGCATTTTCAATATATCTGATATCTCCTCGTAAGAAAGTTCTTCGAGGTAGAAAAGCGTGATAACCGCCGATTCGCCCGGCGGCAGCAACGATATGTAATGTTGGATAATATCTGCGCGCTCCCGGGCAAAGAGCGATCTTTCCTGTCTTGAATGGCTCTCGATTCTCCCATCGGGCGGATCGACCTGAATGGCGTCAAGGCTTACCGAAGGGATGTCCTTCTTCTTTCTGCGTGTCAGGCAGACGTTTGTCGCAATACGCCAGATCCACGTCCCAAGTCCTGAATCTCCTCTGAATTTATCGATCGAGTGAAGCACTCTCATGAATACATCTTGCGTTGCCTCTTCGGCCTCTTCCCGGTTGCCTAACATCCTGAGTGCGAGATTGAACACGCGCTCTGAGTAGAGGTTTACGATATCCTTAAATGTCCCGCCTTCTGCAGATTTTTCCGAGCCCATCCCGAATTTTCTGACATTAGTGTTTCATGGTGCGTACAATAGGTTAGACCTTGTTCAAGCTAATTTTCTTTCATTGAAAGAAAAAACTGTTTGGAGTTGTCTAAGAGATTGAAATAGGGAGGTTACAAATGGAACTTGGGACAAGCAACGCTTCAACGATCATTGTAATAATCCTAATCGTGGTTTGGGGATTCTGGGAATATCACGAGCGCGATATTCGGCATAAGAAGGCGATCTACGACCTAAGGAACGGCATTGAGCCGCAATCCGGAACTCGGCCGAACTGGACGAAGGTAGCAACTACAGCCGCTACCGCACTTGTTCTCCTTGTTGTGGACGTGATCGGCCTCTTTTTCTTTAGGAGGCTCGTCCTTCTGCGCGAGGCCTTTCTTTTCATTTTCGTTGCGGAGCTGATGTTGCTTTCGGCCCTTCTTTTTATGATGGCATTGAGAGACGCTCGAAAGCTCAGGAAAGGATAACTTATGTTTGTCGCCATAATCATTGTCGCAGTCGTTACATCCGCGTTCTTCGATCGGCAGGAAAGGCGTCACAATTTGGAATTGCAGGTCGAATTTGAAAAGCTTGGAAGAATAATGCCCAAAGAGCGGCCGAAGCTTCAGATGCTCGAGTCGATCGCAAATGTCCTTGTCGGGTTGATCCTTTTTGAGATCGGCGCGCTTAGTCTGTGGGCGTTCCTGTCGGTGCTGGGGAACGCCGGACAAATTGTCATGAGGTTTCATCCTGCAGGGGAGATCGATTTCATAGCCGGTTTGCTTGCCGCTGGCATTGCATTGATGATATTGGGTTTGAAATCCGTTAGTGCAAATCTTGCGTTTAGGAAGAGTCCAGACCTCAATTGACCGGCCATCGTTCGGGGGCTCGCGAGTTGTTCCTCTTCCGGATTTCCACAAACGGGCCGCGCCTATGCCGCTGACGGTCGCTTGAGAACCACATCACTCCATCGATCTGCCGTGAAGTGCGGGATTCAGTTCGACATTCTGCGGCACTCGGCATTATCCATATAATCCCTCAATCCACCAACCCATCAATCTACTACTCCAACGTTCCCCGCCAGCATGCTTCGGACTTCGGCGCGCAGGCATTACCCCAATAATCCAACAATCCACAATTCCATTATTCCCTTTTCCATCATTCCAATATTCCCGTATTCCACCATTCCATTATTGCTGCCGGGCCGCACCGATTTTCTCCTGTATCTCTTTCAGCTGCTTCTCCATCCTGTTCAGCTGTTCGCTCCTGTCCTGGATTTGCTGCTCGAGCTGTTTAAGCTCCTTCTCCTTCTTTGAATACTCGTCCTGCGCCTGGCCGGCGAAGTAGCTGCTAAAGAGCCAGTTGTGACGCAGCGCTTCCATGTTGCCGGCGAACTTCTGAAGTCCGATCTGCGCCTCCTTCACCGCGGATAGCGTCGTCGATACCACTGCCATCGCCGTGTCGTAAACGGAACGGTTGTGGATAAGTGAAGCGACGAGGCCCTGACCGGTATCCAATTGTGCCACCATCAGTTTGATGTTTGCGGATGTCGTGTCGAAGTTCTGCACGGCAAGGTTGACGTTGGAGAGAACGGAGTCGGTCTTGCCGACAACTCGGTTGAGCGACACTCCAAGTCCTGATATAATGTCCGCCATGTCCGAAAACTTCTGAGATACCTTCTTGAGACTCGAATCGGCCTCGTAAGTCGCGTGTTGGAGGGCGTAGTATACGCTTGGGTCGGTCACCAGTTTTCCGAGAGTCCCGCGCCCCTGCCTGACGTCGGCCAGGATCCCCGAGAACTGTGTGACCATATCTTTCACGCTCGCGATGGTTTCCCTCGTCTCGACTATGATCTGGGAAATATTCGGCTCCTCAATCGAATTCAATGTGTCGAGCGGCTGTACTGAAGGGGAACCCTCCGTCCCCGGTGTGAGGACGACGAACTTGTTTCCGACAAGTCCTTCGGTCTCGAGCATCGCCTTCGAATCCTGCTTGATGAATTTCCTCGAGTCCGAAAAAATCCTCAGATCGACAAGTGCCACATTGTTCCATATCCTGATGTCCGAGACGGTGCCGACGTCTATCCCGAGCAGTCGCACGGCGGCGCCTTTCTTGAGTCCCTCGACCGAGTTGAATCGTGCCAGAATATCGGTCGACTTGGTAAATATCCCCTGGCGCTCGCCGATCAGGAATATTCCCGCGACAAGTATCAATACGCCTACCGCGACGAACAGTCCCAGCAATGCCGCATAAGTTTTCTTCATGACATCTGATCCCGGTAGATTAAACTACTCTTCTTCATATCAAAACACTCTCCCCTCACAGTGGTTTCCTGAAGAATCCCTTGATCTCTTCATCCTCGATCTGGACCAGCTCGTCGAGTGCTCCTGTGTATTTCAGGAGCCCGTCCTTCAAAACACCGGCCCTGTCGCTCACTATCCCTGCGCAGAGAATGTCGTGCGTTACGACGATCCCGGTCACCTTGAACCGGCCGTGCATCTCTCTGATCAGCTCGCCGATCTCAGCCGAAGTGATAGGGTCGAGCCCCGTCGTCGGCTCGTCGTAAAGAAGTATCTGCGGTTCGATGACCAGCGCCCGCGCAAGTGCCGCCCTTTTCCTCATCCCGCCGGAGAGTTCGGAGGGCATCTTGTCGATGAAGTCGGCGAGTCCGACAAGTGAGAGATAGTGCGCAGCCTTTTCCGATGCCTCGCTGTGTTTCACCTTATGATGCCTCGTCAGATTGAAAACCAGGTTCTCTCTTATGGTCATCGAATCGTAAAGCGCCCCTCCCTGGAAAAGGAACCCGATCATCCTCCTGATCTCCTTAAGGGTTTTACGATCATTTACATCGACATCCATCGAATCGATCGAGATGTCTCCGGCGTCCGGTACCATCAGCCCGACAATGCATTTCAACGTTACGCTCTTGCCGGTTCCACTCTTACCGAGAATGGAGAACGTCTCGCCCTTGGCTACGTTGAGATTCAACCCGCTAAGGACGCGCTGAACGCCAAAGGACTTGTATAGGTTGTTAAGCTGGATCATTGTTCTTCAGGTGACAGAGTAACAAGGTGACAAAGTAA
>JAJZNW010000131.1 GCA_021811615.1 Bacteroidota bacterium | reverse complement strand
GCGGGATCTCGTCCAGCTCGGATCGCTGGACCCGATTGGTTTGGACCCGAGCAGCTTAATAAGGTTGTTTTGTTATTTCGGGCGATTAGCTCAGTTGGTTTAGAGCGCTACATTGACATTGTAGAGGTCAGAAGTTCGAATCTTCTATCGCCCACTACCCCGTTCTGCAGAGCGGGGCGTTAAATCTCAGAATAGTTGAGAGTATTAAGGTCGATAATCACGCAAGAAATCGCCGGGGGTTTGGTTCCAGAAGAATCGGAGACTCCTCCGATTTTTTGTTATCAAAAGAATAATCCAAAATGCCAAAGGTAACTCTACCTAACAAGTCGATCATCGAAGCAGAAGCATCTGCTCCGGCAATTGAAGTAGCAAAGAAAATCAGCAGGTCGCTGGCGGAAGATGCACTTGCCGTGAAGATCAACGGGAAGATATCCGACCTCAACACCCCTATCACATCCGATTGTGAATTGCAGTTCCTCACCTTCGACGATCCCGAAGGGAAAGAGGTCTACTGGCACAGCAGCTCGCACTTAATGGCACACGCAATCCAGGCGCTTCACCCAGAGGCGAAGTTTGGAGTGGGACCCGCCATCGAAGACGGTTTCTATTACGACATCGACATCGACAAGACCCTCACCCCGGCAGACCTCGAAGCGATCGAGAAAAAGATGCATGAGATCTCGGACCAGAACGCCTCATTCGAAAGAAAAGTCGTGAAGAAAGAGGACGCACTGAAATTTTTCAGCGCCAAGAAGGATCCATATAAGGTCGAGATAATCAGTGCGCTCGACGAGACCATTACGGTTTATAGCGAAGGTGACTTCACCGACCTCTGCCGCGGTCCACATGTCCCTTCAGCCGGAAAGCTGAAATACTTCAAGCTTCTCGGCACAAGCGGCGCCTACTGGCGCGGCGACAGCAAGAACAAAATGCTGCAGCGCGTTTACGGCGTCTCCTTCCCGAAGAAGAAGATGCTTGAAGAACATTTGAAGATGCTCGAGGAAGCGAAGCTGCGCGACCATCGGAAACTGGGACGTGAGCTCGAACTGTTCGTGTTCCACGATATCGCCCCCGGCGCGCCTTTCTGGCTACCAAAGGGTATGATCATCTTCAGAGAGCTCGAGAAATTCATCCGCGAAGAACTCGACCGGTTGAACTACGACGAGATTTCCACTCCGATGCTTGTCAAGAAGGATCTCTGGGAACAGTCTGGTCACTGGGGTCATTACCAGGAGAATATGTTCATCCTCAAAGTCGAGGAGGACATTTATTCGTTGAAACCGATGAACTGCCCCGAGAGCACATATGTATACCGGCACAAGGTGAGGAGCTACCGGGATCTTCCGCTCCGCTATTCGGAGATAGGGAGACTCCACCGCAATGAAATATCGGGCGCACTCGGAGGGATGTTCCGGGTCCGCCAGATTACGATGGACGACGCGCATATATACTGCCGTCCCGACCAGATTTTACCGGAAATAAACGACCTCATTGGTCTTGTCAGGCGCGTTTATGGTTTGTTTAATTTCGAGGTGTCTTTCAAACTCTCCACGAAGCCGGAAGGTGCCATGGGCGATCCGAAGTTGTGGGAAGAAGCGGAGAAGTCCCTCAGACAGGCCCTTGAAAACAACGGCATTAAATACGGCGTGAAGGAAAAAGACGGAGCCTTCTACGGCCCGAAGATAGATATCCAGATCAAAGACGCACTCGGCAGAGAATGGCAAGTCGCGACAATTCAGCTCGATTTCGTGATGCTGCCGGAAAGATTTGATTTGACATATATTGATGCGGACGGCCAGGCGAAACGACCGGTGGCGATACATCGCGCCATATTCGGCTCGTTCGAGAGATTTGTGGGAATTCTCACGGAGCATTTTGCAGGAGCATTCCCGGCATGGCTTTCACCAGTGCAGACAGCCGTCCTGCCGATTACCGACAGCTTCAACGACTATGCAAAGTCGGTAGTTGATGCCCTGAAGACCGGGAAAATCCGCGCCGAGCTTGACGACCGCAACGAAAAGGTCGGTTACAAGATCCGCGAATGGGAAACAAAGAAAGTCCCCTATATGTTGATAGTTGGACAGAAAGAGAAAGACTCCGGCACGGTATCGGTCCGAAAGCACCACGAAGGTGACAAAGGATCGGTGAGCCTTTCGGAGTTCGTCGAAAGAATCAAAAAAGAGATTACAGAAAAAAAGTAGGAGACCGCCTATCAACACTCCAAAGCTCAGGATAAACAGCGACATAAGGGCGGCGAACGTCCGCCTGATCGACTCCGACGGCAAGCAGCTCGGGGTCATGCAACCGCGCGAGGCCATGAGGCTCGCCGAGACCAGAGGCCTTGACCTCGTCGAGATAGTACCCAACTCCAATCCGCCCGTATGCAAACTTGTAGACTATGGCAAGTACATGTACGAGGTCGGCAAGAAGGAAAAGGCGAAGCTGAAGGGGCAGTCGTCGGCACAGCTCAAGGAAATTAGATTTCATCCGAATACAGACGAGCATGACTTCGAATTCAAGTCGCGCCACGCGAAAGAATTTCTCGAGCAGGGCCACAAAGTGAAAGGAACCGTCCAATTCAAAGGCCGGGAAATCACCTACGCCGCGCATGGTGAGGAACTCCTGAACAAGTTCGTGGAATTCCTTGCGGAAGTCGGAAAGGTCGAGCAGAAGCCGAAGCTTGAAGGAAGAAGCATGGCGGTAATAATCGCGCCCGATAAATCGAAGAAAAAAACGGGCGAACAGAAGCAAAAAGAGACAAAGGAAGAGTAAGATGCCGAAGATGAAGACAAACCGTGCGATGGCGAAGAGAACAAAAAGGACCGCGACAGGGAAGTATCTTCGCGAGAAGGCTTTCAGGAGCCACATTCTCACGTCAAAAACCCAGAAAAGAAAGCGCCAGCTGCGCAAAGGGGCTGTCCTCGACAAGACGGACACGAATCGCGTTCGCGGGATGCTGAACGAGTAAGGATTATCCTGCGGACCTCGCGTGCCCCCTATCCGGTCCGCCCTTGATCTTCTTTGAATGCTTTTGGAAGCTTAAAGGAAGGACACTCGAGGAAGAAGGGCGAATTGCACCGCATCAGATAGAAATCTAATGGCCGCCTGGTGACTCTTTGCCCCGAAAATGTTATATTTAAATCCATAATGGAGAAGAACTGAAATGCCACGTGCAAAAAACAAGGTAGCCTCTCATAGAAGGCGAAAAAAGACGCTTGAGTTAGCGAAAGGCTACTGGGGCGCACGCAGCAAAGTACATACTGTTGCGAAACACCATGTTGAGAAAGCGCTCCAACACGCGTACAGAGATCGCCGCAAAAAGAAACGCGAATTCCGGAGCTTGTGGATAGTCCGCATCAACGCGGCTGCCCGCGAAAACGGGACAACCTACTCAAGACTTATCTCCGCACTCGCGAAGAAGGAGGTCTCGATTAACAGGAAAGTCCTTGCCGATCTTGCCGCGAACAACCCTGAAACGTTCAAGCAAGTCGTCCAATTCGCTTTTAATTAATACGATCTTCCTGCGTTCGGAAAGTCCGTTCTTCTGAAACGCAGGAAGATTTTTTGTATCCATACAAAAGAGCACCGTAATGACGCAAAGGCGCTGAGTTCCTTACGATTCGGTTGATTCCCATTGCGTCTCGGCGCCTCAGCAGTGAAACAGTTCGCAATGGAAATGCTCGAAGAAATTCAGAAACTAAAAGACGAGGCAACATCTGCGCTCGCTAACCTGAAATCATCCGAAGACGCGGAGAACTTCAGGCTGCAGTACCTTTCGCGGAAGGGGGCGATCGCACAGCTTTTTGAAAAGCTGAAAGACGTGCCGAAAGAGAATAAACCCGCAGTCGGCAAATCCCTGAACGAACTGCGATCCTTCGTCGAGAGCGAGTTCGAATCCTCAAAGAATAATCTCGGCGGCAAGGCCGTGACCTCCGATGGCAACATCGACCTTTCGATCCCGGGACGAAAAAGATATGCCGGGCGCAAACATCCTTTGACTCAAACTGCGAACGAGATTAAGAGAATTTTCACAAACATCGGATTCGGAATCGCGGACGGTCCAGAGATCGAGGACGATTATCACAATTTCGAGGCGCTGAACTTCCCTCCCGACCACCCCGCTCGCGATATGCAAGATACGTTTTTCGTTAAGAGCGAGGAAGGCAAATACGTCCTTCGCACGCATACCTCGGGTGTCCAGATCCGTGTAATGGAGAACAACAAACCGCCCGTCAGAGTAATAATGCCGGGAAGGGTCTACCGGAACGAAGCGATCAGCGCACGAAGTTACTGCCTCTTCCATCAGGTCGAGGGATTGTACGTCGACAAGAACGTCTCTCTCGCCGAGCTGAAGGGAACGATCGCCTATTTCGCGAAGGAGTTCTTCAACGAAGAAGCAAAGCTCCGATTCAGACCGAGCTATTTCCCGTTCACCGAACCGAGCGCCGAAGTCGACGTGAACTGCTTCGTCTGTGGCGGCAAGGGATGTAAGATCTGCAAGTACTCCGGCTGGCTCGAGATCATGGGCTGCGGCATGGTCGACCCTAACGTATTCAAGGCGGTCAAGTATGACGAGAACGAGGTCAGCGGTTACGCCTTCGGTATGGGAATCGAGCGCCTCGCCTTGTTGCGGTATGGCATCGACGATATTAGACTATTCTTCGAGAACGATCTCCGCTTCTTAAATCAATTCTAGTGGAAAATGAAGATTTCACGTAAATGGCTTCAGCAACTTGTCGACTTATCCGGTGTAAAAGATGATGATATAGCATCGCGACTAACGATGCTCGGACTCGAGGTTGAATCTTATGAAAACTTCGCCGCCAAGTACGAAGGCTTCGTCGTCGGCGCAGTCCTCGAAGTCGCCAAGCATCCGAACGCGGACAAGCTGAAACTTTGCCAGGTCGACGTCGGAGGAGAAACAAAGAGTATCGTCTGCGGTGCGCCCAACGTTGCCGCCGGGCAGAAAGTGCCGGTCGGACTCGTCGGCGCAACGGTGCCCCACAACCAGCACGATCCCGAAGGAAAGCCATTTCAACTGACTATGGCAAAGATCAGGGGAGTCGAATCCGAAGGAATGATCTGCTCCGCGAACGAGCTCGGGCTTGGCGACGACAGAAGCGGTATCATGGTCTTCGACGACGCAGCCGTACAGGGAACCCCCCTTTCAGACTACCTCGGACTTAACGACACCGTCTTCGAGATAAGTCTTACACCTAACCGGGCTGACTGCCTCTCACATCTCGGTGTGGCAAGAGAACTGGCTTCCGCCTTCTCAAAGAAATTCATCCCTAGACGCGTCAAGATAACCGAAGATGGTCCATCCATCACGGAGTCCGCTAAGGTTGAAGTCACCGCACAGGACCTCTGTCCCCGATATTCGGCCAGGCTGATACGCGGCGTCAAAGTCGCTCCTTCCCCGAAATGGCTTAAGGACGCTCTCGAAAGCGTCGGGATAAGATCGATAAACAACGTTGTCGACGCCACAAATTTCGTCATGATGGAGCTCGGCCAGCCGCTTCACGCCTTCGACCTCAAAAGAATCACGGGGCACAAGCTCATCGTCAGACGTCCGAAGGAAGACGAGACTAAATTCACAACTCTAGACGGCAAGGAACGGATTATTTCTCCGGACATGGTCATGATCTGCGACAAGGAGAAGATCGTGGCTATCGGCGGTGTTATGGGAGGAATAAACAGCGAGATAAGCGACAATACAACCGAAGTCCTCGTCGAAAGTGCGAACTTCACCGCGTCGTCCGTCAGGAGAACTTCCAAGGCACTTGGGCTTTCAACGGAAGCATCGTACAGATTCGAGCGAGGAGTCGACCCGAACCTGACCATCAGAGCCCTCGACAGAGTCGGAGAAATAATTGCAGAGACTTCAGGCGGCAAGCTGGCGCCCGGAATAATCGACATCGCTGCGATGAAGTTCCTTCCTAAAAGGGTCGAGCTCCACGTCGATCATGTCAATCGCCTGCTCGGGACCCGGCTCGCCACCGGTGAGATTATTCGGGTGCTCGAGTCGATCGAGATTCCATGCGACAAGAAATCCGAAACAGTCCTGTTTTGCTCGGTGCCGACATTCCGCGGAGACATAGAGCGCGATGTCGACCTGATAGAGGAAGTCGGTCGGGTTTACGGATATGAACAGATTGCCGACTCATTTCAGACAAGGCTGAATTTCGACACGCGGTTTCGCGAGAGTACGGTGCTCGACGAGCTGAGGGACCTTCTTGCCGGAGCCGGTTTCCACGAGATTATTACCAACTCACTCCAGCCCGCCGACATCGCGGGATTCCATGATCCGGCATCAGTCACGCTTGCCAACCCCATCAGTGAAGACATGGCCGCGATGAGGACCACACTCCTTCCGGGCGCGCTGCAGACGATCAGCGTCAACCTTGCCCACGGCCAGAAGGACGTGAAGCTTTTCGAAATCGGCCGGGTGTACCGGGTGATGGACGATCAACAGGTAGTGGGTCGTTTCCGCGAATCGGCGAGAATTTCAATGGCGATCTCCGGGACGGCGGATCCAATGTCGTTCGACAGAAAAGAGTCAAAATTTGACATATTCGATCTTAAGACTGACATCGAGCGTCTGCTTGCGTTCCTTAAGCTTGACTCTTGGGACTTTATTTCTTATGATACTACCAAAGAATACGAACAATCTTTAAAGTTATTTGTGAACGGGATGGAGCTGGGCCTCGCAGGAAGAGTCGGCAAAGCGGCTCTGCAGAGAATGTCGGTGGACCAGGATGTCTACTTTGCCGAGCTGGATCTCACAAGCTTGCTGGCTCTACGGAAATCGACAAACCGGTACAGAAGCCTCCCGAAATTCCCGTTTGCCTCAATTGATCTTTCATTTATTGTTAGCGACCAAACGCCGGCGGCGAATTTGATGGACACGTTAAGAGCTGCCGCGGGCGACATGTTCCGTGATATTTCTGTGTTCGATATTTATTCCGGAGAAGGCATTCCGGATGGGAAAAAGAGCATTGCGTTCAGCATGGCTCTCGGAAGCGAGGAGCGAACGCTGAACGACGGCGACATTGCCGGGTTTATCGAAAAGGCGGAGAAGGAACTCAATCAAAAATTTTCCGCGGAATTGAGAAAACAGAAGAGCTGACAGGCATGGACACAGAAGCGTCAGACGAACAGACGTTATCGATGAAGAAACAGCTCCTTGGGGAGTTGTGGAATGAAGTAAGAAGAGCCGTCGATGTGGCGAATGTCATCCGGGGCGAGAATGAGTCTCTGAAACAGAACCTCGCTAAATCGGCGGCAGAGATCGACAAACTGAAAATTCACATTGCCGAGCTCGAAAAGATGCTGACGTCGAGGGAGGCAGCCAACGCGGTCGGTTTTGAGGAACGAGAAAAGAACCGGCTCCTCGAGGTTGCCAAAGAACTCATCGCCAGGATCGATAAGCAACTTAGTCTCTTTTGAATACGGAGCCGATGATGGATAAGAAAAGCATACGCGTCACTATCCTTGGTCGGGAATACCCACTCCGTGTGGAAAACGAGGAAAAAGCACTCAAAGTAGTAGCGTACGTAGATTCATTGCTCAACGAATTGATCGAGAAAAATCCGGGCGCACCCACATCAACTATCGCAGTAATAGCCGCTCTAAATATAGCCGAACAATTGTTTGACTTGAAAGAGCATGTACACAACGAAGGGATCGATATTGCAGATCTCGTGGGGGTGCTAAGCTACTTGCGTGAAAATTTCCCTGTCGAAGCGAGCTAAGTTCTTTTAAAATTTCGTCAAGTTTTCAGCCGTAATGGCGCCGTGGTTAAGCATGAAAGAACTACTAAGTGAAGATTATGGGAGCCCGGCTCATGGACGATGAAAGCAGGCCGCGCCCGATCCCATTTTATGGGAGCGGTTCGTTCCGCCATCGGCGGAATCGCAGCGGAAGCACGACTCGCCCAGGAGGGCACCCACCGTGTCAAGATGGGTTCTTTCCTATCTGCCACGAGCGCGTTACGGCTTTTCTTTGTATATAAACCGGGAGGTTCCGTATGGTAACCACAGTAGTCGCTGTATTGTGCAGCGCGGCTGGTTTGCTCGTAGGGTGGTTCCTTCAGACAAGACTGACCAGGAAAAAACTTGGTACCGTCGAAGAGAGAGCCAAACAAATCCTCGAGACTGCCGAACGTGATGCGAATGCCGTCAAGAAAGAAAAACTGATCGAAGTAAAAGACGAATGGATTAAGAAGAGACAGGAACTCGATAACGAATTCAACGCAAAGCAGAAGAGAATCCAGAATATTGAAAGACAGTTAGCTTCAAAGGAAGAAAATCTCGACCGAAAGGCGGAAGCGCTGAGACAACAGGAAAAATCGGTGCGGACGATCGAGATGGAACTCAGGGAAAAGAACAAGATAATCCAATCGAAGGAGTCCGAGGTCGAAAGACTGATTCAACTTCAAACGGAGAAGCTTGAGAAACTTGCGGGGGTCTCACGCGATGATGCCAAGAAGCTCCTCGTAGAAAATATGACGAACGAGGCCAGAAGCGAAGCGGCACTTGATATAAGGGAGATCCGAGAGAAAGCCCGCGTAGAAGCGAAGAAGGAGGCTCAGAAGATAATCGTGCAGGCGATCCAGCGCACCGCCGCCGATCATTCCGTTGAGACTACGGTCAGCGTGGTAAATCTCCCTAATGAAGAAATGAAAGGCCGCATCATAGGCCGCGAAGGAAGAAACATACGCTCGTTCGAGGCAGTTACCGGCTGCGACATAATTGTCGACGACACTCCGGACGCCGTCGTTATCTCAGGCTTCGATCCGTTCAGGCGCGAAATCGCCAAGAAAGCGCTCGAGAAACTGATCGCCGACGGACGCATACATCCGACGAAAATCGAAGAGATCGTCGAGAAAGTCCGTACAGAACTCGAGGAGGAAATTGTCCAGATCGGCGAAGACGCACTCCTCGAAGTGGGAATCCATGGCGTCCATCCCGAGATTGTGAAGATGCTCGGCAGGATGAAGTACCGTTCGAGCTACGGACAGAACGTACTCCAGCACAGTATAGAGGTCGCCTTTCTGAGCGGCCTGATGGCGATCGAGCTCGGTCTCGATTCGACCCTGGCCAAGAGAGCAGGTTTGTTCCATGACCTCGGCAAGGTGGTAGACAAAGCGGTCGAGGGCCCGCATGCCCTTCTCGGTTATGAGATCGCCAAGAAATTCAACGAGAACCCCGTCGTATCCAACGCGATCGGCTCACATCACGAGGATATCGAGATGGAGACACCGATCGCCGCGATCGTACAGGCCGCCGATGCCATCAGCGGCGCCAGGCCGGGCGCAAGACGGGAATCGTTGGAAGGCTATGTCAAGAGACTCGAGAAACTCGAGGGCATCGCAAACTCCTTCTCAGGAGTAGGCAAGACTTATGCGATCCAGGCGGGACGCGAAGTGCGCGTGATCGTCGAGCCGGAAAAAGTAAACGACATTTTTGCCGACCAGCTCGCGCACGAAATCTCCCAGAAGATACAGGAACAGATGGAGTATCCCGGCCAGATCAAAGTAACCGTTATTCGGGAGGTCCGCAGTATCTCGTATGCCAAGTAAGCCGGACGGCAGAACCAGGTCCGCACAGAAGAAAGAATATCGAGGCCCGGCAAGGAAAATCCCAATGCCGATGGGAGTCGCCGTGACGGGCAATATCGGCAGCGGGAAGTCGACGGCAGTGAGATTCTTCTCCGAGCTTGGCGTCCCGACATTCGATACTGACAGGATCGGTCACGAGCTGCTCGAATCCGATTCCCGCATCCGTGCTGCGATAGTGAAAATATTCGGCGATGCGATCCTCACCGGAGGACAAATCGATCGCCGTAAGCTCGGCGAGTTGGCGTTCATGAGCGAAGAGAAACGACTGAAACTCGAGAGTGTGCTTCATCCTGCAATAATGGCCGCAGTCGCCGAGCGCGCACGCAACTTTGCGGACCGCAGGTATATTGTAGTTGAAGTGCCGCTCCTCTATGAAGCCGAGCTTGCCGACCGATTCGATTACGTTGTGCTGGTAAAAGCCGACGAGAAGACAGCAGTCGCACGAGCCTCAATGAAACTCGGCATTGAAAGAGAAAAAGTCTTAGAGCGACTCGTCGCACAAATCCCACAATCGGAGAAGGAGAAACTCGCCGACTTCGTCATCGCGAACAACGGCTCGCAGGAAGACTTACGAACTAAAGTGCTTCTCCTGCATTCGGTTATATCGTCCCTGGAACCCGAACAAAATTAGTACAAATCCCGAAAACAGCTCCAGGAGTTCCGTTCGGGGCAATAAGCTTGTTATATTACATATACCGCTATGATAGAGATTAATTTCACGAAGATGAACGGTGCCGGAAACGATTTCGTCGTGATCAACGACTTGGACGGCACACTCACCACCGACCTTCCGTCAGTCGCACGCACCCTCTGCGCCCGCGGTTTCGGTATCGGAGCCGACGGCCTCCTCGTACTGCGCAGGAATCCTCAATACGACTTCGAGATGATCTACCTGAATTCCGACGGCAGCGAAGGCGGAATGTGCGGCAATGGGGGGAGATGCATTTCGAGGTTCGCCGTTTTGAATGGGATCTGTAAATCGCCGTTGAAGTTCATAGCCCACGGCGGCAATTATTCGGCGGAGGTTTTCAACGACAAGAAGGTTCGCTTGCATTTCCCCGATCCGGAGAGTATTACGCCCATCCTCGAAGTTCCGGTCGGCGGAAACAGGTACGAGGCGACCTACGTGCATCCAAACACGGATCACACGGTACTTCTGAGCGGAAGCGCGTTCGACGGCGTTGACGGCGCTGACCTCATAGGGATATCGAGGAAGATCCGGTACAACTTCGAGCTGTTCCCCAAAGGGACCAATGTTAACCTGATCGAACGGGAAAACGACAGCAGGATCCGGATGCGGACATACGAGCGGGGAGTTGAAAACGAGACGCTCGCGTGCGGCACGGGCGCGGTGGCAAGCGCAATCACGGCCGCGATCAGGTACGGCATGACCTCCCCGGTTGAGATTCACACGAGCGGTGGAGAGATAATGAAGGTCCATTTCGAAAAATCGGGGGATCGGTTTTCTAAAATTGTCCTCGAAGGGAGCGCAACAGTAGTATTTAAAGGAAAGGTCTTGTACGACGAGAAGTCTCACGCGATAATCGACTTCGAGCATGGACAGGGAAAATTTTGAAATACTTGTCGAAAAGGCCTTCGAAGAACTTCCCGAGGAATTCAAGGGGAGAATCGACAACGTCCATGTCGTCGTCGAGGACCTTCCGGACGAGTTCGATATGAGAGGAGCGCATATCAGGAATCCGTATTCGCTGCTCGGTTTGTATTCCGGAATTCCCCTCAACAGAAGAGGCCCGGACTATGGCATGTACCCGGTGACACCGGACAGGATAAAGCTTTTCAGGATGAACATAGAGCGCGGGTGTGCAAACGACGTTGAGATTGAAGGAAAGATCAGGAAAGTCCTGATACATGAAGTAGCACATTATTTCGGAATGACGGATGCGGAAATAAGGAAAGCCGGTTACTGAATTGCAGACCCTTCTACACCAGTACGGCTATGTGCTCATCTTCGTCATTACTTTGTTCGAGGGTGAAAGCGTTCTTGTAATAGCGGGGATACTGGCACACCAGGGACTGCTGAACATTGAGCTCTCCATCATCTCGGCTTTTCTCGGGTCTGTGATAGGGGATCAGTTATTCTTCCAGCTCGCTTGGCAGGAAGGATACGATTTCGTAAAAAAGCTGAAATATGTCGCGGCCGTTTTGCCGCGGGCAAAGCGGCTCGTTGAAAGACACGGGACTTACGTGGTACTCTTTTCACGGTACATCTATGGGCTGAGGACCGCTCTCATCGTGATGTGCGGTCTGGCAAAGATGTCCCGTGCGAAATTCACCGCGTTAAACATTGTAGCCGCGATGATTTGGGCTGTTTCTTATGGATTTCTTGGTTATTTTTTCAGTGAAGCCATCGGTTCGATTGCCGGCTTGGGAAAAATCGAAATTGTTATTACGGCGGCGATTGCCATCATCGCACTGGTCTATTGGATCGTGCGGACGGCTAACACCAGACCGGTTCCCAATCAAGGAGAGCCCGTGGACGAACCTAAACAGGAGGAATAAATGTCGAAAGTTCTACTGCAGATCAATTACGAGGTACAGCCTTCAAAACGCGAAGAATATCTGGGATTGATCAAAGAACTAAAATCCGGGTATGAATCCTCAGGAATAGCTCAACTGGAAGTGTACGAGGTTCAAGGCTCACCGAACAGTTTCATGGAAATATATACATACTCCAACGAGGAAGCGTTTCAGAACGCCGACGACAGCGCTTTCGACGAGATGGTGGTCAAGATAAACGACTGCCTGGTGGCCGACAAGCTGCGCTCATATACGCTGCACCAGATATGATCTTTAATGATTCTTGCCGCGGTAATCATTTTCGCGTTCACTTATGTTTCAATTTCGGTACAAAGACTACCGTTTCTTCATTTAGATAGAACCTCAGGCGCAATGATCGGGGCGGTCGCCATGATCGCCTTCGGGGTTCTCACGATTAACGAAGCCTATAAAGCACTGAATTTCGACACCATCGTCCTTCTTCTCGGGATGATGATCATTGTCGCTTACCTGCAGGCCGGAGGATTCTTCGACACTGTCGCGGCCTTCATACTCAGACGGGCCCGTACGGGAAACGGCCTACTGCTGACCATCATATTATCGGCGGGAATACTATCGGCACTATTTGTCAATGACACTATCTGCTTGATGATGACGCCGTTCGTGCTTCTCCTTACGAGCAGATCTAAAGTCGATCCCAAGCCTTACCTGATCGCTCTCGCTTCGAGCGCCAACATAGGAAGCGTCGCGACACTGGTCGGCAACCCGCAGAATATGCTTATCGGCACCTTCTCCCGATGGCCATACATCCAATTTCTCGCCGCAATGTTTCCCATCGCCCTGGTAGGGCTCGCTCTCGATTACGTCGTGCTGCGAACATTCTTCGGCAGAAGTCTAAAGGAGGATCTCATCCCTTATGATGACGGATTGAAGACCGATAACAGCAACCCAGTCATGTGGAAATCGATCGTCGTAATGGCAATTGTAATCGCAGGCTTCTCTGCCGGTGTTAACCTCGCCTTTATGGCAATACTCGGCGCCGCACTCCTCGTCCTCATCGCCAACAGGCGTCCTGATGAAATATTCGCTAAGGTAAATTGGTCGCTTCTCCTCTTCTTTGGGAGCCTGTTCGTCGTCGTGGCCGGTATAAACAAAGTGGGACTAGTGGCCGATGCACATAAGCTTCTCGAAGGGTACTTCTCCACCTCACTATCCAACCAGATTACCTCCTTTTCTTTCGCTTCGCTCGTCCTTTCAAACGTGGTCTCGAACGTTCCCTACGTTATGGTGGTGCAGCACTGGATATCCGCCTTCAGCTCGCCCCGGCTAATGTGGCTCGTTCTCGCGATGAGTTCGACATTTGCAGGCAACCTGACTGTCGCAGGCTCGGTGGCCAACATGATAGTGCTTGAGCTTTCAAAAGAACGCGCCGATTTCAGGTTCTGGGAATTTACAAAGGTCAGCGGAACGATCGCCCTGGCAACATGGGGAGCCGGAACGGCCATGCTCCTACTGTACGCTGCACTCTTCCGACTTTGACTCACAAGACTGACCGGGGTGCCGTCAGATCCCGGCCCGATTCACGTATCCCTCAATGACGGCCCGTATGGCGGCCGTAATTTGGAAGCAGCTTTGTCGGCTACAGGGGGTGTACGTCGAACTCGAAAGAAAATCTCGACATCCCTACAGGTATGATGAGATACATCTTCGTCGTTCCCTTACTCAACGGGATCCTTACTTTGCCGCCCACTGCGCTACTGGAAAAGAGTGTCGTCTTTCGGAGGGCGGCATTTTGCCAGTATGCCCGCTGTGCAGCGAAACTTGCCGACTGAAGCGAATAGTTCAGATTGTTTTCCTCCTGAGATTTCTCGAGCTCCCTGCTCGATCTGTTCTCCTGCCGTAATTGCTCCCTCGTCTTGTTCTGTCCAATCGTGGCTACATCCCCCACGATTTGAAGTAAGCCGGCCGCAGCACTCAAACCGGAATTGGTCGCATATGTTGCGTTGGCCTGGGCCATTTGTACATCCAGCCCCTGCAGCTGTTTTTCGGGATCAAGAGCGTAAACAGTGTCCTTCCAGCTCTCCGGCTCGTAGGCTATGTCGCCCGTATTGTAATCGTCCACCTCTCTCAGACTATAGCAGTCGCCGTCATAATGGATTTGTTCCGGGGAAACCAGCACAGGAGCACTTCCTATATTTCCGATCACGACATAGTATGTCATGACCCCGTTCAGCTCATTCTCAAACGCCACGGACACCGTGACGCTGTCCTTGGTCTGTGTAACAAACTCGCTTCCCGAATACCAGACGGTGTCTTTCGCTACAGGCGTAGCACGATAAAGAGCTTCCGGCTCCACGCATCCACCCAACACGAATGATATTGCCGCCGCCCCCGCCAGGACAAGCAAATGCTTCATGACTTCAGCTCCCTTTTTGCTTTAAGACTTTTGACGTACCCAAATCAGTTCGGTTACAATTCTGAATCATCAAAGCCCTGTATGAGGCCGTCCGCAGAGTATTCAATGAACCAAATCGGTTCCGGTTCACAAAACAAGAACGAGCCTTAGACGGGAAGCGACTCGAAACAACACACCGACTCGTTTGGGATTCTGAATGCTTACGTCACGAAGAAGACAATTTCTGCAATCTGGTTCGGATGATGGTATCAGGAGAGAAATCTCCCTACCTTAATGGCCAATGCACTTGCGCGTCAAAGCCCGTACGCAGTCAGGTGGCCCGATTCGTCGGTAATATAGAGCACGCCGTTCACGACGATCGGGCTTTCCCAGTGAATTCTCCCGATGCTTCTGCTTTGCCACAATACTTTTCCCGTAGTGGGGTCGAAGGCGCTAATGTCATGGCTTCCGGCACAGTATAGTACGTTATTTGCGATTATTGGGGAGCTTCCTTCGTCGCCATTCCTCCATACCGTCTTCAAGCTCGGCATGCCGCGCGGACTAACCTGAAGCTTAAGCGCCGAAAGGCCGCTGAACGTCGCAACGAAAACCCATGTGGAATGATCCATCGGGTTTACCCAGACCGCAGCTTGCGTGAAGACCATTCCGCCCTGCGGGACATCGATGGGCCTGCCTATCTCACCGCCGACGTGGCCCGGACCATGACGCCCACTCAGGTCAGCGAGGTCCACAAGCCGGAGCTTCATGTCTTTACCTCCCTGCACGGCAAGGTTCCGCACCGAACATTTCGTGGGCGTTGGGAGTATCGCCGGCGCAGTGCTTCCCAAATCCAGATCAGCCCGATTCAAAAAGTGGTGATTCGCGGGAGTATAGGAATCGACTGGGTTCCCGTCGACACCGGTTCCGTCCGGCTTAAGCGAGAAGATAGTGTCGCCCCAGTCATGTCTTTTCGGATCGAACGTACCGTTGCCGGTGGCCATGTAAATCCGGTCGGTCGCAGGATCATAAATCACCCCCGGCCTGGCCCATATCGCCGATTGGACAGCGGAGCAATCCGGTTTCCCGGGGCGCTCAACAAAATGGACCGCATCGTTGCTGCAGTTGGCATTGAAGACATGCTGCTTGTCTGTGCTCAGGTTTATTGTGGTAACATGTCCCTGATAGTCCCCCCTGTCTCCGAGGTAGCCGCCGTTGGTAACGTAGAGGTAAGAAGTCCCGTCCTTCGCCGTTGCCACAGCGAGCGCAGACGATCCCTTTTCGTTGAAGGGCTTAAGAGTACAGAGCTCGGGCCATCCTCCTGTCTTTATTTCTTCGCCATCACCGGATTTGTACTTGTGCACGTAACCGTCAAGTCCATAACTGTACACGTACTTCAAATCCGGATCGACAGCCGGGGAAGATGTCGTGTAAATTGCCTGGTATCCGTTATTGATCTTGTATTTCCCGGGACCGTACTGATGCTCCCAAATAATCTTCCCTGTCCCGGCGTCAAGAGCCACGATATGACCGTCCTTTGTCGTGAGATAAAGTACGTTCACCACGCCGAAGCGGGTATGGACGTCGCTAAGATAGACGGGGGCACCGTCTGCGATATCAGGGAGGGAGACGCGATACAGCTCATGAAGCTTGCCTACATTTCCTGTCCCGATCTTTGTTTCTTCCGTGTTGTTGCCGCTGTGCTCTGCGTTGAAGTTGAACTGTAGCCAATTAGCGTTGGGCGTTTCGTGGTTACGACTCCCACCCTGGTTCAGGACCTTACATCTTGCCACCCCGGCAAAGGCCAATGAATAGACTACCATCGCTCCGATCACAAACACAATCGGCGATCTCTTCGCGTTCAGCCATGCTAATCTCATCTCCAACCTGCATTCCTCCTCTTTAAGAGTGGAAACGTTCATCAAACGGTATTAGTTGCAGGCAGACGCTTTTCAGCTTCGAACACCTCACGGAGTGACACAGATACACGGAGAGTAATTCTTTTCTCCGTGGAACTCTCTCTTTTCTCTGGTTCTCCGTGTAACTTCTTAGCATCTCCCTGGCACCCAAACGGAGCCCGGTGCTGGAGACGATTGTCGTGAAGAATGCCCGCGACAGTCCTCAAGCCGTCAAAGTGGTGTACTCAATATTTCAGCGTGTCTCCACCGCCGATGCTTAGGGTGTCAACTTTGTCCACGGGTCTGGTAGAGTCACTCGTGATTGGAGTGACTAGAATGCTTACCCTCCTGTTGGTGTAGGAATACGGGCTCTCAGGATCGCGCAGCCTCCTGTCTCCGTATCCGCGGACCTCAAGCACCTGTTTGGGCCGCAACCCGCCTTCTTGCATCGCTCTTCTTGCGGCGTTTGCCCTGTCCGCACTCAACTCCCAATTCGTGTAGTTTTTCCGGACAAACGGCCGCGCGTCGGTATACCCCTCAATGATAATCTCGTTAGGCAGGTGGCCGAGTTCCTTGGCGATCATCTGAAGCAGTTCTTTGGTTTCCGGCTTGAGTTCCGCGCTTCCGAGCGCGAAGAAAAGCCCTCTCGCGTTTTCGATCAGTTCGATCCGAAGCCCTTCCTTGGAGATGGTAATCTTAATCTGATTCTTAAATTTGTTGAAATCCGGAACAGATGAAATCATCTGCTCTAGCTTCTCCCCCTCTTTCTTCAATGTCATCAATTCGGAACTCTGATGCGGAATAGGAATCCCTACCTTGCTCATGCTCGAGTTGTGGACTGGGACAAGGCCGCCGGTTAGTGCACCCGACCGCGTCTCGACGTTGAAAGCACCTGGATCCCTGAAGTACTGCGCGACATATTCCTTTACCTGTTTGCTCTGCCCCACGATCCACAAGACAATGAAAAGAGACATCATGGCTGTCACGAAGTCGGCGTAAGCGACCTTCCAGGCTCCTCCGTGACTGGCGTGGGTCACCTTCTTCTTTTTGATTATGTTTATTTGAGGGCGGCCTTCGTCACCTGCGCTCATGGCTTGACGCCTTTCAGCGCTTTCTCCATTTCCTGGAATGTAGGCCTGTAGTCCTGGAAGATGGTCCTCCTTGCAAACTCAACGGCGATAAGCGGCTGCATCCCCTTTGCGAAGGCCACGACGCCGGCTTTTATTGCTTCGAACATCCTTCCTTCTTCTTCTGCCGCAAGATCGAGGTTCGTCGCGAGCGGTTGCACGAATCCGTACGACAGAAGTATTCCGAGGAAGGTTCCGACCAGAGCCGCAGCGACCTTGTGGCCGATCTCTGCAGGAGGCCCGTCTATGGCCTGCATCGTAATTACTATTCCTAATACCGCAGCGACTATTCCCAAACCCGGCATGGAGTCGCCTATCTTCTGCAAGATCATTCCGGGCTTCGACCCCTCCTGGTGATGTGTCTCTATGTCCGCGTCCATTAAGCCTTCAAGGTCGAACGGTTCCGCACCGCCGACGATCAGGAGTCTCATTGTATCGGTCAGGAAATGAAGAAGATGTTTATTCGAGACCACCGAAGGATATTTCGAAAAGATCTTGCTTTTATCGGGACTCTCCACGTGCTGCTCCAATCCGATCACGCCATCCTTCTGTCCAACCTGGAATAGTTCATACATCAGCTTGAGGAGATTGAGATAAAGAGCCTGGTCAATCTTACTTCCCTTCAGAGCGCCAGTGACTTTCTTAATTATTTTGGTGAGAAGCTTGCTCGGCGTAGAGATGAGAAGTGCACCTATCGACGCACCAACGATTATGATGAACTCTGCATATTGTATCAGGACAAGGAAGGGTCCTCCCTCAATGGCAAATCCCCCGAGGACTGCTGCAAGGACTACAACTATTCCAATTATAACGAACAAAGTTGCCCTCTCGATTTTTAGAAATTGTAACAATTATATATCGGCATGAAGAAGGTCAACTTTAGCAATTATCGTCGAAAATTAAAAAATTTTAAGGGGTATCCGGCATTAAGCTTGAAGTATCGCCGGACGTTATATTTAGAAAGTAAGCGGAGGAAAAGATGAAGAAGATAGCATTTGCAGTTACGGTCGTCATTGGCCTGTGGATCGCGCCGCAGACGATAAAAGCACAGGAGATATCGTTCGGAGCGTTTTACAGCTCGCTGGCTCCATATGGACATTGGGTTCGTATAGGAGCTTATGGAATGTGTTGGCAACCTGTCGGTATGCGCCCAGGTTGGGCCCCGTATACATCCGGACATTGGGTATGGACCGATTATGGCTGGACATGGGTCTCAGATTATCCCTGGGGGTGGGCTCCGTTTCATTACGGCCGATGGATTTATGAGGCCGATTACGGCTGGATCTGGGTTCCGGGTTACGTCTGGGCCCCTGCGTGGGTTCAATGGAGATGGGGAGGCGGTTATTGCGGCTGGGCACCGTTGCCTCCGGGATTCCATTTCAGACTCGATGTCGTGATAGGTCCGGACGACCGTGACTTCGGAGTTGGCCTGCATGGCTGGAACTTCGTGCGCGCTGACGAGATCGGGATGCACCGCTACAACTTCATCGACAGAGACGAGGTCCCCCACGTCATCGTGCGGACGAGGAACGTAACGAGATTCAGGTTCACGGCGAGAGGCGTGTTCGACATCGGCCTTCAGCGGGAACAGGTGGAGCGGGTCACACGCAGAAGGATCCAGACGATCTCCATTACAAGGACAAACGAGATCGGCCGCCAGCGTATAGCGGGCAATAGCATCCGGATTTACTCACCGGCACCGTTCGAGCCCAGGATCAGAAATGAGGAGGAAGTGATTAGAAGGGAAAGGACATATTCCGCTCCCGAGAGATTCAGGCCGGGCCAGCCGCAGCGTTATGTACCACCGCAGGAAACTTCGCGGCCTCCCCGCACACGCCAATACCAGCCTCCAAAGATCGAACAACGAAATGCCGATACGATGCACCGTCGGCCTGTTCCCCCGCAAAGGTCTAGAGGCGAAGTCAGGCAACATGAGAAGAATGACAAGTCGAAAGCACCAGTCAGACATCGATAGATTTTTCTTTTTGACCCACCAGGCCCCGCGATTGACGGGGCCTGTTTGTTTTCGACTGTGCCGGAGACATACATCGGAAATATTAGTAAATTAGGTTGTCGATGAAAATCCTCGTAGTAGAAGATGAAAAGAAGGTCGCGCGCTTCCTGAAACTCGGGCTGGAGGCCGAAGACCACGAAGTTACCAACGCTTACGATGGTGAATCCGCAGAAAAGATGGCCCTGTCCGGCGACTACGACGTGATAGTCCTCGATATCATGCTCCCCAAGAAAAACGGCATCGATGTACTGAGATCGATAAGAGGTAGCGGGAAAAAAACGCCCGTTCTGATACTCACCGCAAAGGGGAGCCTTGAAGACAAAGTCGAGGGCCTCGACGAAGGCGCCGATGACTATCTCGTCAAGCCGTTTGCGTTTGCCGAATTTATTGCACGAGTTCGCTCACTCGGCCGGAGAAGCGGAAGCGATAAATCGACCGTGCTGAGAGTGGCCGACCTCGAGCTCGATCCTATCACCCGGAAAGCGAAACGCAGCGGCAAGGAGATCGAGCTCACCAACCGCGAGTACGCTCTCCTCGAATATTTCGTCCGCAACGTGAACCGCGTCCTGACGCGCACGGTCATATCAGAGCACATCTGGGAGTACAATTTCGATACGGGAACCAACATCGTCGAGGTTTATGTCAACAAGCTTCGCAACAAAATCGATTCCAACTTTGACGTGAAGCTTATTCACACAGTTCGCGGCGCCGGTTACATGATGAAAACCGAGTGATGCTGAATTCGATCCGACTGAAACTGACAATCTGGTATTCCATTATTCTTCTTGCCGCCCTGGGGGTCTTCGGAATCGCTTCATATATCTACACGGGCGAGATGCTCTCACAAAACCTGACCCTCTCACTGAAAAACGAAACGGAATGGCTGAGAGACATTCTCGAAGGAAGGCTCGGCATAGAACGTGGAAAGAGCCGAAACCCACGAAGCGACATTCTATCGTCACCATCGGCTCAAAGCGACACGACCAGGGAGACCGAGGGGAGAAACGAATCGGAACAGGACTATACAATATGGAACAAGATTTATGAACATTCCCTTTTGAATTCCAAAAAGCAGTTCGTCTATGTAATGGACCGCCAGGGAAGAGTCTTTTACAAATCTTTCAACCTCGGCGAAGATACCCTCCCCTCACCCCCCGGCCTGAAAGAGTACGAGGTAAAAGTCGTAAACACCACGCTCGGATCGGAGAGAATCCGCCTCGCGGGTATGGACACAAAGTTCTACGAAATACGTGTCGCATATCCGGTCGAGGAAATAAACGATGTCCTGCGAAGTCTCTTCTCGATTTTCATTATCCTTATCCCTATCGTCCTCGCTATCTCCGTATTTGGCGGCTACTTCCTCGCCAAACAATCACTCAGGCCGGTTGAAGAGATAACACGGACAACAAGAAAGATTACTGCGACGAACCTCCGCGAGAGAATACACGTCAAAAACCCGAACGACGAGATTGGAAGATTGACCGAGACGCTCAACAACATGATCGGGCGGCTCGAAGCTTCATTCGAGCAGGTGCAGCAGTTTTCGCTCGACGCATCTCACGAATTGCGCACTCCGCTTACCATTATGCGCGGCGAGATCGAACTCGCCCTCCGGGGGAACAAAAAAGGAACCTCATACAAAAAGACGCTTGTCAGCCTGCTCGAAGAGGTCCTCCGGATGACAAGCATCATAGAGGGCCTCATCCTTCTCGCGAAGGCCGACAGTGGGAACGTTAAGCTTGAACGAAAGCCGACCCGGCTCGATTCGCTGGTCGGCGAGATTAAGGAGGACGCGGAACTTCTGGCAGAACAAAAGAAGATCTCGGTCTCGACCTCACGCCTCGACGAAGCGACCGTACTCGGCGATGCCGTCAGACTTCGTCAGCTCATGCTCAATCTGGTCGATAACGCCATCAAGTACACACCGGAAGGCGGGAAGGTCACACTCTCCCTTAAGCTGGCGGACGGGAAGGCACACTTCGCCGTGGAAGACACCGGGATCGGTATACCGGATACTGACCTAAGAAAGATCTTCGACAGGTTCTACAGGGTCGACAAAAGCAGGAGCAGGCTTCCTGACGGCCTTGGCCTCGGATTATCTATTTCGAAGTGGATCGCCGAAGCTCATGGAGGAAGCCTGATTGCCGAAAGCAAAGTGGGATCCGGCAGCAAGTTCACAATCGTCATCCCCGCCTTACAAGCCCTCAATAGTTAGCGGCAGATGAGACAAATGGTTCTCATTCCTCCGACGAAATCGGCATGGGAAAGAGTGAACCCTCCCGCCCTCATTTTCCTGCCGGGAATGGTTGTTTCCACATCTCGACGAACGGCGTAAAGGTGTATTCGCCCTTTGGTTTAAGTTCTCCGCCTGTCTTCGAAACGAGTCGCTCGGAAATTCTTTCATCTGGCTCCGTCCGGAGCCTCCCGCGCCAGAAACAATCGACACAAGCAAAGGTCTCGTAAGATAGGAAATGATTTGCCATCAAATCTCCAATACTTCTAGCACTTGTCTTGAAAAGACTTTGGCTTCCGCATACTGGACAGGATATTTCTGACATCTTAAACCTCCATTCTTAGCCCTTTTGATGTGTTGTGTCATTAGAATCTTTTTGCCGCCACACTCAACTTACTCGCAGTTGGCCCCGTTTCTTTCTCCTTCCTGACCCAACCGGCCGCCCAGCGCTCGCCAGCTTAACGGTCTTCTTTGCATCGAGTATCATCAATCCCTATGATGAATATTGACAGTTCACGGCAAGCCGCTTACCATGAAGTTCGCCTGCACGTTCGTCGCAGACCTGAAAAAAGCGGCATGCGTCAAGTCCCAGTCGCTATCAGTGAACATGCGATAGCACCAGGTTAGGAATCGGGAATCAAGACGAACCCTCATCATCTCGAGCAGCATTCAGAACGACGCCGGATACTGCATCGACATGACCGGTCAATCACAAACCGGCAGATATACGGTTCTCAGGTTCTTGGAGAATCTGGAATTTCACAAGAAGATAGCGTAGTATTTTGGAACGACAGGAAACCGCAATGCCAGCCCTTCTCCCAACCGCCCGACGGTTAAAAACCGGAGGAACCCTGACAACATACCGGGACAAACCCGTTGGCCGTCCTATTCATTCTTCCAACAGCCCGCACGACAATCACCAGGATGTTACTACACCGACGCGTGTCTGTATCGATCCGATGCTCCGCATTAGTTCTTTGCCCTCCAAGATCTGCGGAGCAACTTCGGATAGGACACACGTCAGAGTTAATGTACTCCGGGTAAACTCCAATGTCAAGAATCACGAGGAGAAATAGTCGTCTGTTCTTACTCGGGAGCAACGGCCGCCCGGGAGGGAGGCCGGGACTGCAACTTCATGACTCACTCGATGGTATCAACCGATCGACACTACGCGAGCCGGGAGGCCCTCAAGTGAACCGGCACAAATACAGGCCGCCGGCTGACAATCCGGCGGCCAAGACAATGAGGCTAATGCCTGCCAACCTCGGTCAGCTTGTGTGCATCGAGTATGTCGTCGAGGAGTTTCTTGTCGACGATCTTCTTCTCCAGAAGAACCTCGCGCACGGTCTTGTCGCTCTTCACTGCTTCCTTCACAACCTCCGCCGCCTTCAGGTAGCCTATGTGCGGGGTAAGCGCGGTAACGATGCTCACGCTCTTTTCGGCAAACTCCCTGCAAACCTCCTCGTCGGCCTCGATGCCGTCGACGCATTTCACACGAAGGACATCCAGGGCATTCCTGTAAATCTCGAGCGCGAACGTAAGGTTGAATCCGATAACCGGCATCATCACGTTCAGCTCCAGCTGTCCCGCCTGTGTGGCAAAGGCGACAGTCGTGTCGAGCCCGATTACCTGGTAGGAAACCATGTTCACCATCTCGAGTATGCTGGGGTTCACCTTGCCGGGCATGATTGAGGAACCCGGCTGCACGGCTGGAAGTATGATTTCCGCAAGCCCGGTCCTGGGTCCGCTGCTGAGGAGTCGAAGGTCGTTTGCGATCCTTGTGATATCGAGAGCAAAGTTTCGAAGGGCGCCGCTGAGAGACACGGCTCCGGCCATGCTTTGCATTGCTTCGAAATAGTTCTTTGCCTGCTTGAAGGGTATCCCCGTCAACTCCTCAAGCTGCTTGGGCATCATTTCACGGTACTTAGGGTCAGCGTTCACACCGGTGCCGACTGCCGTCCCGCCGATTCCCAGGTGCGTCAGCTCTTCCCGGATCTGCTTGATACGGTCGATGTGGCCGTGCACGCACGCCGCGTAACCGGAAAACTCCTGCCCCAGCCTTATCGGCGTAGCGTCCTGGAGGTGCGTCCTTCCCGATTTTATGACGTGATCGAATTCCTTTGCCTTCTTTGTTAACGATTTTTCAAGCTCGGCGAGAACAGGCAGAAATTTGTCGACCAGGAGTATCGAGGATACGCGGATGACCGTCGGTATCAGATCGTTCGTCGACTGTGCCATGTTGACGTCGTCGTTCGGATTGATTACGGAGTAGTCACCGCGTTTGCCGCCAAGGATTTCGATTGCGCGGTTGGCAAGTACTTCGTTCGCATTCATGTTGTGGGATGTTCCCGCCCCGGCCTGGAACACATCCACGACAAACTGCTCGGCAAATTTCCCGCTCAGCACCTCGTCGCATGCCTTGACGATGGCGTCGGCTTTCTTCTTGTCGAGAAGCTTCAGCTTGTTGTTGACGATCGCCGCCGCCTTCTTCACGAGCACGGTGGCTTTCACCCAGTCGGGATGAGGCTTCAGCCCGCTGATGGGAAAATTCTCGACAGCCCTCTGAACCTGGACGCCGTAATATGCATCTACAGGTACCTTCAGTTCGCCTAGTGAATCCTTTTCAATTCGGTAATCCATTATGTGTCCTTTCGATTAGAGTGTCAATCCTTGTCGAAGTTCGGAACCTTGACAAGGTTGCCTAAAACATTTCACGCAGATACGCAGAGAAGCACAGAGTTCCACGGAGCCTCTTCTCCGTGTCTCTCTTTCTTTACTCTGTGTAATCCTTTCAAGCCCTGCCTACGCATTCCTTCTGCAACCGAATCATACCGCTTCCCCGGCGTTTCCGGGCAGTTGTCCGCTGACCACGCCGGCTGTATTAACCATTTTGACGCCGCGCTTCGCCCAGTCCTCGACGAGCTCCCGCCCCTTGTCTTCGTAGATAGCCTTAGCCGCGTCTGTCACAAGATAGACATTGTATTTACCGAGTCGGAGGAATCCCTCGATCGCATGCGCGTCGCAGACATCCAGTGCAACGCCGTAGACGAGGATGTCCGTCGGTCTTAGTATATCCAGCACCGCCGGCACGTTCGGGTTCGAGAAGACGTCGAACTTCTGTTTCCTGAAGATTATTTCCCCGCCGTGTTTCGAGATCGCCTTTTCGAGCCGTTTTAAATTGAACACGTCGCTGTCTATCCAGAGCGGATCGATCGGGCTTGTTTCGGGGATCTTCTTCTGGCCCGGCGTGCCTTGGAGGCAATGAGGCGGAAATGTCTCGTGGAGGTCCGGATGGTCGGATATTTCCTCGTCAGTCGGAAGGTGGTAGTCCACCGATCCGCAGATCTGGATGTCGTTTTCTCTTGCGTACTCGGTGAGCGCCTTAAGATTATGCGCTATGCTCTCTGCTCCCTGCACATACAGCTTTCCATCCGGCATCATGAAATCGTATTGAGTATCCACATCCCAAAAAATCATCTCAGCCATTGTTCCCTCCATTCATACCATCAAGTGAATCCATGCTGTTCGGCAGACGATCATGCTATAATTTAACCAATAGAAGGTGTCGGCTCAAATGCTGCGCAGGAGTTGAACCGCACATTCCCATCTCGAATCAGATGGATACGTGGCTCTCGACGATGTAATCTGGAGATGCATAGACATGCTGGTTCGGGATGTCAATCATATTACCCGCACGATGGGGGAAGAATAGGAAGTGTGCATCCTCAAGACTGACAATTGAACAGGCCGACCCGATGAGGCTTCGACATGCCTTCATCTTCTATTCCACAGACAGGCCGCCCCTACCGTCAAGGTTTGAGACCTTGACAAGGCTGCTCGGGCTGCATCACTCTCATATTACTGCGGATACAGACCGCGCAGCCGTGCCGCCTCGGCTACTCTTCCTACGCCCAGCATGTTTGCCGCGACGCGCATGTTCACATGCCTGTCACGGTGTATTTTCAGTACGTCCATGAAACTGTTCTTCATTATCTTCTCGAGTCGTGCATAAACCTCGGCCTCGTCCCAGAACACATGCGATTCGTCCTGGGCCCATTCGAAATATGATACGGTCACTCCGCCGGCATTGCACAGGATATCCGGTATGACGAAGACACCTTTCCCGAAAAGTATGGAGTCGGCATCGGGCGTGATCGGACCGTTAGCCGCTTCGGCAATAATCCTTGCGTTCAGCCGGTCGGCATTTTCGCCGGTAATTGCCCCCTCCAGCGCAGCCGGTACCAGTATGTCGCACCGCAGCGACAGCATATCGTCGGCGCTTATCTCTTCCGAGCCGGCAAATCCGAGGACGCTCCCCGTGTGCGCCTTGTGAAGAATGAGCTTCGGAATGCTGAGCCCGTCTTTATTGTAAATGCACCCTGTCGAATCGCTGACAGCGACAACGTTGCTCTCGGCACTGTCTAGAAGGTGTGCCGTGACCGAACCCGCATTCCCGAATCCCTGCACGACGACGGTGGTATTCTCGAGTGAGATGTTCAGGAAATCGCACGCGTTCTGGATCGAGTAAAACACTCCGCGTCCGGTGGCTTCGTTTCTTCCGTGCGATCCTCCGAGACTCACCGGTTTACCCGTCACCACGCCGGGTACGGAGTATCCTTTTGTCATCTCGTAAGTATCCATCATCCACGCCATGATCTGTGGATTCGTGTAGACATCGGGTGCGGGAATATCCAGGTCCGGACCGATGAGCGGAAGTATGCCGACGGTGTATCTGCGAGTGAGATGCTCGAGCTCACGTATCGACAGCTTCTTCGGGTTGCAGGTGACTCCTCCTTTTGCGCCGCCGAACGGTATGTTCACCACCGCGCATTTCCACGTCATCCAGCACGCGAGCGCCTTCACTTCATCGAGCGTCACGTTCGGGTGAAATCGGATTCCTCCCTTTCCCGGCCCGCGGGCCGTGCTGTACTGCACGCGATAGCCGACGAACGTCTCCACTTTCCCATCGTCCATCCGAACCGGAACGGTCACGGTCAGCTCTCTTTCCGGGTCGCGGAGCATCGCACGGATATCGTGGTCCAATTCGAGATGATCTGCGGCAATGTCGAAGTTCTTTAAAGCCGCCTCGTACGGATTTCTTTGCACGGCCGAGGGTTTCTCAACAGCCTCCATAACTTCAATTCCTTTCATGATAATTGAAGCGCCGACGTGCAGATAGGACTTCTGCCCAGCTTTCATATGACGGGAAGTGCCCGGTCAACTCATCGATTACTGATATAGATCGATTCGATTACGGAAGGTGCTTATTCGGAAAGAGGGGGTACTTCCTTGTTAGGACGATTTCGCGCCGGCACATTATGCCCTAATGTTGTCGGAATCATATTATGGATGAACCCCGGAATATGCAAACAGGCCGTCCCTACCGGGACTCTTCTCAACGCGTAAGAACGCACATCAACAGGACAGCCTGATTCGCAAACGACTGCGCCCGTCGCGCAGGAGTTCGACTCTTGCACCCACTTCAACGCTACATCTCAACTATTGTACAGCGTGGTAGCGCCTAAGGCGCGACCTGTCTGTGGATCGCAACCAACGTACAATGTCTATTGGCTCCGCTAACAGCGACCTGTCGCAAATGGATATGCATGCCTGCTGCCTGCCCCGTAATGCGTCGACGTATCCAAGACACATCGATTACACATACCAATCTGCCCGCTTTCCTAGTGGAGAGAAGAAACCTGCTTCACTCTTTGTTGTCCCCCTTCGCGAATGCCTCTTCCAGCGTGTGCCAGCCGAGCGTCGCGCACTTCACCCTGACCGGGAACTTCGAGACGCCCTGCATAGAAATCGCGTCGCCCATCTCTTCGCCGTAATCGTTCTCCGTCCCCTTTACCATCTCGTAGAATCTCGCCGCGAGCCGCTTCGCCTCTTCGATCGTCTTTCCCTTCACGAGGTCGGTCATGATCGAAGCTGAAGCCTGGCTTATCGAGCACCCCGCGCCGGAAAACTTTGCATCCGTTATCACGCCGTCTCTTACAATGACGCTTACCTGTATGTCGTCGCCGCACGACTCGTTATATCCGCGCGAACTGTAAGTCGCGTTCGGTATCAACCCGTGGTTGTGAGGATGCTGGTAGTGATCCAGGATTATTTCCGTGAATAAATCGTTTAAGGACATGCCTGTTTCCCAATCTTTGTTTTATCTGGCATCCCGGACTGTTTGTTCGGGAGCGGCTTTCTTCTTCGGCCTGAAGATCGCGATGCCCTTCTCGAGCGCCGCGGCCAGCGCTTCCACGTCCGACTTATCGTTGTAGAGATAGAAGCTCGCCCTCGCCGTCGACTGCACCTGGAGTTTTCTCATAAGCGGCTGTGCGCAGTGGTGACCGGCGCGTATCGCGATTCCTTCGGCGTCCAGTATCGTCGAGATGTCGTGCGGGTGAACGCCCTCTACGGTAAACGAAATGACTCCGGTACCCGTCGTCTCAGGCCTGAAGATGCGGATGCCATCCACATCTGCCAGACGTTTCTCGGCATAATCTCCGAGCTCGATCTCGTGGTCTTCGACGTTCTGCATGCCGATCTTTTCGAGATAGGAAATCGCGGCTTTCAGCCCGACAGCGCCCGCTATGTTCGGCGTGCCCGCCTCGAACTTGTACGGCGGCCTCGCGTAATTGGAAGTTGTCGGGAAAACCTCGTTTATCATCTCGCCGCCGCCGAGGAACGGATCCATCTTCTCGAGGAGCTCGTGCTTCGCATAAAGCGCGCCGATCCCCGTCGGGCCGCACATCTTGTGTCCGCTGAGCGCGTAGAAGTCGCAGCCGATATCGCGCACATCCACCGGCATGTGCGGAGCGCTCTGCGCCCCGTCAACCATCGCCAGCGCGCCCGCCTCGTGCGCCATTCGGCAAATCTCCTTTACAGGATTGATCGTACCGAGCACGTTCGAGACGTGCACTACCGACACCATCTTCGTCTTCGGGCCAAGGTTGTCCTTCAAAGACTGAAGATCGAGCCTGTAGTCGGAGCTCATCCTGATGAATTTCAGCACGGCGCCCGTATGCCGTGAAATGATATGCCACGGAACCAGATTGCTGTGATGTTCCATGTCGCTAAGAATCACCTCGTCGCCCTCGTGAAGATTGTTCAATCCCCAGGCATAGGCGACCAGGTTCAGCGACTCCGTAGCGTTCCTCGTGAAGACGATCGACTCGGGTCTCGCCGAGTTGATGAAGCTCGCGACTTTCGCCCGCGCTTCCTCGTACATGTCGGTCGCTATCTGGCTGAGCTCATAGGCTCCCCTGTGGACGTTCGCGTTGTAATTCTCGTAATACTCGTCGAGCGCCGCGATCACTTCCTGCGGCTTCTGGGTAGTCGCTGCGCTGTCGAGATAAATGAGCGGCTTCCCCTTTGATTTCCATTTGCCGAAGATAGGAAAGTCTTTTTTCGTATCACGCTGGATCATAAGCTTGTCCTTCTGTCAATGCACAATTCCCAACAAAAATTCCGCCCGAAACGTTGCTTTTCCCGTTATAGAATTGATGCCCGGATTCGCTGTAAAGTTAGCAACCACCGCCGTTCAATTCAATGTTCGCGGTCATCGGGGAGTGTCCTAATTTCAACACATGTTGTCTAAGAAAGTTCTTAGCTAACCGCCAAGTCCGCCAAGAACCGCGAAGGATAATTCTGAAGTGAATAACTTGGCGTTCCTTTCAGAACTGCTTTAAGCGGTTCCTGGCGTATCCCGCACACCAGCTGTGATAACCGGGACATATTTCGAGCTTCCTGCCGTACCGGGCGGCATTGAAGACGTTTTTCAATTTAGAAAATTCCCCACGGTAAACGGCACCTTGTGAGGAAAATTGTCGGGAAGCTCACAGTTGGAGCGATTTAACCGTCACGATTACAGTCGAGACTTGCCGCTACGGTCCATCAGTCATACCCCTCTATTAGAGCTCGCTGACTAAGCGAGCACAGCATGAATGCTATCCGCTTTCTTTACATCACTTCCCGTGACAGTTCTTGTATTTCTTTCCGCTTCCACACGGACAGGGGTCGTTGCGTCCTACCTTCTCTGCGACCCTTACCGGCTTTCGCTTGATCTGCCCTTCGGCACCCTGCGCGGCTGGCTCGCGGTTCGCCTGCATGCCGAAACCGACGGCGGATTCGTGCTGAAGCTGCATCTGTTCTCTTCTCGGACGCGCACCCCGGCGCTGAGGTATCTCTTCGGGAGCGGCAGGGAACGCCCGGTAGACGATCTGGAGGACTTCTCGATTGATGTCTTTAAGCATCTGGACGAACATGTCGAAAGCTTCGCGTTTGTATTCGACGACCGGATCCTTCTGGCCGTAAGCGCGCAGATTGATTCCCTCCTTCAGGTCGTCCATCTCGCGGAGGTGCTCTTTCCACTTTTCGTCTATCACCTGCAGCGTTGCCATGCGCTCCAGGCGGCTCATCATCTCGACGCCGAGCTCCTTTTCCTTATTGTTATAGAAATCGATCGCCGCCTTTATCACCCTGTCGGACACACCGTCCTTGCCGAAACGCCTGAACTCGTCTGGAGTGAAGCTCACCTCGACGAGGAAGGTTCTCCGGAGCTCGTCGACCAGCCCGGCGATATCGCCGTCGTCATAATATTTATCAACTATTTCCTCGACGACCTCGCGCATCATGCTGAAGATGTCGTCTTTCAGACGCTCGCCGACAAGGGCGTGCCTTCTCCTGTCGTAGACGACCTCGCGCTGCTGGTTCATAACGTCGTCGTATTCGAGAAGGCGCTTTCTGATGGCGTAGTTGTTCTCCTCGACTTTCTTCTGCGCGCGCTCCACGCTCTTGGTTATCATGGGATGTTCGATTACATCGCCTTCCTTCATCCCAAACCTGTCCATGACGCGGGCAATACGGTCGCTTCCGAACAGCCTCATCAGGTCGTCTTCGAGTGAGAGGTAGAAGCGGGACGATCCGGGATCGCCCTGGCGTCCTGCGCGTCCTCTGAGCTGCCTGTCGATGCGTCTCGCTTCGTGGCGCTCGGTCCCTACTATGTGCAGGCCGCCTTTCTCGACGACACCGGGTCCGAGCTTGATGTCCGTTCCCCGTCCCGCCATGTTCGTCGCGATGGTTATCGCGCCCGGCATTCCGGCTCTCGAAACTATCTCAGCCTCGCGCTGGTGCTGCTTCGCGTTCAGGACTTCGTGAGCGACGCCCCGCCGTTTGAGCATCCTGCTGATCGTCTCGCTCACCTCGACGCTCGTCGTGCCGACGAGGACGGGCCTAGACTGCTTCTTCATCTCCTCGATCTCGGTTATGACCGCGTTGTACTTCTCACGCCTCGTGCGATATATGAAATCGTTCATGTCGTCACGGGCCAGCGACTTGTTGGTCGGTATGACCGTCACATCCAGCTTGTAAATATCGAAAAACTCTCCCGCCTCAGTCTCCGCGGTACCGGTCATGCCGGCAAGCTTCTTGTAAAGCCTGAAATAGTTCTGAAGGGTTATCGTCGCAAGAGTCTGGGTGTCGCGCTCAACCTTGACGCTCTCCTTCGCCTCTATCGCCTGGTGGAGTCCTTCGGAATACCGCCTTCCCTGCAAGATCCTTCCTGTGAACTCGTCGACGATGAGCACCTTCCCGTCCTGGACGACGTATTCCACATCTTTTTCATAAAGAGTATAGGCACGGAGCAGCTGGTTCACCGTGTGAATACGGTCGCTTCGCTCGGCGTAAAGGGCATATAGTTCTTCCTTCTTCCGCTGAAGCTGCGCAGGGGTCAGGTCCTTATCCCCCTCGATCGCAGCCACTTCGTTGCCGATGTCCGGCAGGACGAACATATCTTTATCTGCCTGCGAGGATGCGAGGTAATCGCGTCCCTTGTCGGTCAGGTCGATGACATGCGTCTTCTCGTCGACGGCATAGTAAAGCTCGTCGTCTATTTCGTGCATCCGCTGTCCCTGGTCCTTGAGGTATTCGAGCTCCGTCGTCTGCATGAGGCGCTTGTTCGACGGCTCATTCAGGATCTTCGCCAGCCGCTTGTTCTTCGGGAACCCCCGGTATCCTCTAAGGAGAAGGACTCCCGCTTCCTTCTCATTTCCTTCGGTCAAAAGCTTTTCAATGTCCGCCGCGTACTTATTGACGAGCCTGATCTGCTCATTGACCAGGCGCTCGACACGAGGCTTCATGTCGTCGAACGAATGCTCGGTAGATCCGACCGGCCCGCTTATGATGAGCGGCGTCCTCGCTTCGTCGATCAGAACGGAATCAACCTCGTCGACGATCGCGTAGTAATGCTCCCGCTGAACGATGTCTTCCGCCTCGACTCCCATGTTGTCGCGGAGATAGTCGAAGCCGAACTCGTTGTTAGTCCCGTAGGTGATGTCGCAGTTGTACATGGTGCGGCGCTGGGTGGTATCCATGTCGGACTGAATGCAGCCCACCGTAAGCCCGAGGTACTCGAATACCTTTCCCATCCACTCGCTGTCGCGCTTCGCCAGGTAGTCGTTCACCGTGACGAGGTGTGCGCCTCTGCCAGGGAGCGCGTTCAGATAAAGGGGCATTACCGCGACGAGCGTTTTCCCTTCGCCCGTCGCCATCTCTGCAATCTTCCCATCGTGAAGGACGACGGCTCCCATCAACTGAACGTCGAACGGGACCATATCCCAGACTATCTTGTGGCCGGTGACTTCCCAGCTCGTCCCGACAAGCCTTCTGCACGCTTCTTTCACCACCGCGAAGGCCTCCGGCAGGATCTCGTCCAGGATGTCTGCGACAATGTCGTCGCGTTCCTGTTCCAGTTCGTCGAGATCTTTGTAGACAGTTTTCCGTTCCTCGCCCTCTACGTCCCCCTTAAGCTTCTCTTTCAGATCGGCGATTTCTTTCTCGATCTCGGCAGTTTCCTCTTTGATCCTGTTCCGAAATGTCTCAGTCTTCGCCTTGAGCTCGTCTTCGGAAAGAGATTGAAGCTTCTCGAATTCTTCGTTGATTTCCTCTGCGTAAGGAATGAGTTTCTTCGCATCTCGTTCATGTTTCGAGCCGAAAATCTTGCCAAATGCGGATAATGCCATCTTTCCTCTTGAAATTTCTCAAAAAAATATAGCCAGACCTCCCCCGTTAATCAAGGTAACGCCCAGGCAGTGTCCTAATTTCAACACATGTTGTCTAAGAAAGTTCTTAGCTAACCGCCAAGAACCGCGAAGGATAATTCTGAAGTGGAGAACCTGGCGTTTCTTCGTGATCCTGGCGGTTCATTTCAAACAGTTTTGTAAAGGAAATCAAATTAGGACACTACCAACGCCAATTGGACTTTGAACCGGTGAAGGTTACATTATAAACGAGCCGAGTGCGATCCGTTCCCCCCGAAGCACTATTTGTACCGACGATTTCTTCCTAAACCTTCCTAATACCGCTCGACGACGCCGGCAAATCTGAATCCGTCGGACGGTTGGGTCAATTTCATGAGGCTGACTTTTTTCCATATACAATGGAGGACACGATGCTGGACGGTGTCCGTGTCGAACAGCAGGAAACGGCCGGTGTAACCGAGATATCGGCATACATAGTCTTCTTTTTCGGAGCGGCGATCACTCTCTCATGGATGATGGGCCTGCCGCTTCTGTGGACTGAATCGTGGCCCGCAAGACTGACGCGCCCGAATTCCGCTCTCTGTTTTCTGATCGCCGGTCTCGCACTCTGGCTCGTCCGCGAGGACAGGATAAGCGGTGTATGGAAACTCCCGGAGTTGGGGCTCACGTTTACGGTCCACAGGACGGTTCAGGTTCTCGGGGCGATTCTCGTATTCGTCGGCGCAGTCACGATCGGCGAATATCTCTTTTCCGTCGATTTGAATATCGGTACATTCATCATATTTCAAAGATGGTTTACGGAGGTCGACAATGTAAGCGCGAGAATGAGCATCGTGACCGCCTTACAGGCCTTCCTCGCCGGATTCATGTTCATCTTCCCGGACAGCTCCATCAGGAAGAATGTCTACCCTTCCGAGATCCTCGCCGCGATAATACTGACAATCTCTCTCGATTCATTCATAGCGTTCCTTTACATGAGCGACAGGATCGCGGATATTCAATCGGACACACCGATACCGGTTGTATCGTCGATCATTTCCTTCGTCCTCGCAGTCGGGTTTCTCGCATCGAGACAAAACCGCGGGATCGTAGCCGTCTGGCTGGCAAAATTCAACGGCAGCATGATTGTCAGAAAGTGGCTTCCCATCGGCATAATCGCAATAATACTGGCCGGCGAGGTCGTCGACATTCTTCAGGATTACAATGTGCTCCACTCCGGCGTCAGTCTTTCCATATTTACGGTAGTGGTTATATCATTCATCGGCATCGTGGTACTATTCTCCGCGGTACACCTGAACGACTTCGAAAAAGAGCTCCTTCATACTAACAAGCTGTATGCGGTACTGAGTCAATCCAACGAAGCGATAGTCAGGACCAAAGACCGGCGTCTCCTCCTGAACTCGATTTGCGATACCATCGTCATCTTCGGCGATTTCGCGGCGTCGTTCATCTTCCTGAAGGGAAACGGACTCAATAATCTGGATATCCATGCCTGCTCCGGTGAAGGGTGTTCACGGCTGAAGAAGGACGCCGAAACGATGCGTGAGTTTCTCGAGTCCGCTCCGATACGCAGTGTTCTCGAAGGGAAAGACTATGCGGTCTTCAAAGATACCAACAGCGTCGAAGTCCCTTCTTCGATGAGCAGGCTGATGGACGATGTCGGGCACAGGTCTATGATGGTACTGCGCCTGACAACTTTTGGAGAGACGGCGGGGCTAATGAGTGTCTGTTCGCACGAGCCCGACTATTTCAGGAAAAAGGAGGTCGCCCTCATTCGCGAGGTCGCGATGGATCTTTCTTTTGCGCTCGAAGGAATGGAACGCGAGCTGCAGCGGCAAAAAGCCGAGATGGCGCTCAGAGAGAGTGAAGAACGCTTCCGTGCCACCTTCGAAAAAGCCGCGGTGGGAATAGTCCTTCTGACTCCCACCGGGATAATAATGCGCGCGAACCCGAAATTCTGCCACATAACCGGTTACGATGAGCCGGAACTGGCGGGAAGTTCCTTCCTCGACATAACGCATAAGGAAGATGCGCTGAAAGACAGATCGAACCTGGAGAGGATGCTGAAGGGCGAGATAGGTACTTATTCCACCGAGAAGAGGTACATGAAAAAGGACGGGAGAAACGTGTGGGTGAATCTCTCCGCCACCCTTGTGCGCGGAAACGGCGGAGAGCCTTTGAATATCATCAGCATCGTCCAGGACGTATCGGAAAGGAAAGAGGCCGAGGAACTTCTCAGGAAAAGCAGGGAAGAATACCAGCAATTCTTCGAACAAGATATTACCGCAGATTTCATAGCAACTGCGGATGGAAGGATAACTTCGTGTAACCCGGCTTTTGTCCGCATCTTCGGCTTCGCTTCGGTCGAAGACGCCTTGCTGTCCGACACCACGGAACTCTACCAGAGCAACGACCAGCGGCGGGAATTCCTGCAGCTCCTGCAAGGCATCAAGAAAATAGAATACCACGAAATGACGATGAAGAAGAAGGACGGTTCAGAGATTTACGTAATCAGAAGTGCCTTCGGAATCTTCGATGAGCGCGGCAAGCTCGTACAGACGAGGAACTACCTCTTCGACGACACGCGCAGGAGAAACCTCGAGAGACAAATTCTCCAGGCTCAGAAGATGGAGAGTCTCGGCACTCTTGCGGGAGGTATCGCGCACGATTTCAAAGATCGG
>JAJZNW010000086.1 GCA_021811615.1 Bacteroidota bacterium | reverse complement strand
ACTTCAACGAGCATCCGAGTCCGCTAATACGCGCGACCCGCGGGTTCACCTTCGTCAGGATGATGGCACTACCGGAATTCTACGAAACCTGCATGACGCTCAAGAAGAGCACGGAGGAATTGTAGGTGCACTCGTCTGCGTTTTCTGACACAATCGCCGCGAAGGCCTGGATGTCCTTCTGGGCCCCAAAGGCATGTAGGGGAAAGCATAACGCAGAACTTGCCATAAGAAAAGATGAGCAACCACCTTTCGATGAATCAATATAGTCGCGCGATTACTTCTTCGCTTATTCCTTTAGCCTGCTGTCTTATGATCGCGGTAAACGGGTGGGCGAAGCCTGCCGGTTATGATGAAAGGAGATCTCCGTATCGTCGAATGAATCTGGTCACGTATGTCAATCCTCTTTGCGGCACCGGAGATGGAAACAACACTTTCCCTGGAGCCGATGCGCCGTTCGGGATGCTCCAGTGGAGCCCGGACACGCATGGATCGAGGAAACATCCGGGCGGCTATCAGTACGCGGATTCGTTGATCTCTGATTTCAGCCTTGATCATATAAGCGGCGCTGGCTGTCCCTATGGGGAGAATTTCGGATTTATGCCTCTTATCGGTGGTCAGCCTGCCGTTGCTCCCGCGACTCGCGGATCGTTTTCCGAAGGGTTCTCCCACCGGAACGAAACGGCGAAGCCTGGGTGCTACGGCGTCAGGCTGGATAATGGGATAAGAGTCGAACTCACCGCGACAACGAGGACTGGATTCGGACGTTTCACTTTTCCGAAACATTCCACCGCCGCGATTATGGTCAACGCTGGGAGCGACATCAATGGTGCCATCGTGTCCTTTGTACATGTCGACTCCGCCGCCCATTCGGTCAGCGGCGCCCAGACCGGCGGCCACTTCTGCGGCTACCCCGACGTGGGCACGGTCTATTTCTACGCAGTCTTCGACAAACCTTTCAAGACTTTCAGCACATGGAGTGGAACTAAGTTATCGTACGGTGACACAAACGGAAACGGCAAAGAGTCCGGCGCATTCCTCTCTTTCGACATGTCGAAGAGTAGATCTGTTCTCGTCAAAGTCTCCATTTCTTATGTCAGTATCGCAGACGCGGAAGAGAACATTGAGACCGAGAATCCCCTTTCGCGCTTCTCGAGCCGCGACTTTGATAATGCCGTCCGTTCAGCCTCGGACGACTGGAATAGCTTATTGAACAGGATACAGGTCAGCGGAGGAACCGGTACCGAAAAAGAGACTTTCTATTCGATGCTGTACCACGCTCTCCTCTTCCCTAGTACATGTTCCGATGTGAATGGGAGATACATGGGCTACGATGGCAACGTTCACACGACAAGTAAAGGTCGTGTTCAATACGCCAATTTTTCCGGATGGGACATTTACAGGAGCGAATGCCAGCTTCTTGCCATGTTGGTTCCGAAGCACGCGAGCTACATGGCACAGTCTCTGCTCGTCGATTATCAACAGGGAGGGGCTTTCCCGCGATGGGGAGTGCCGAACATGGACAGCGGAGTAATGATGGGTGATCCTGCGGTACCGGTGATCGCCGACTTCTATGCTTTTGGCGCGAGGGATTTCGACGCGAAAGCCGCACTTGCCGGCTTGGTGAAGGCGGCCACCGATCCGCATGTCGTGGCACAGCGCTCTTACACTTATGAACGCGATGCACTCGCGGACTGCCTGAAACTCGGCTATGTCCCTGAACACCAGAAAGGCGGTTTCGGTACGGTCTCGATGACGCTGGAATACAATACATCTGATTTTGCCGTCTCTCGACTCGCGAAGGCACTTGGAGATACCGCCGACTCACGTTTGCTCCTCAGTCACGCTCAGTTCTGGAAGAATATTTATAATTCGAAAACAGGCTACATACAGATGCGCCGCCGCGACGGTTCATGGGCCCCCGGCTTCAAGAGAAACGTCATCAGCTGCGACGGCGTTCGTGCGTATGTCGAGGGAACCGCGGGACAATACACTTGGATGGTACCGTTCAACCTGAATGGGCTTGCCGAGAAAATGGGGGGCAGAAGAATCGCCACCGCCAGATTGGATTCGTTCTTTACCAAACTGAATGTCGGCGACGGCGGGAAGGATGGCTGGATGGCGTGGATGGGAAACGAGCCCTGTCTCGAAACGCCCTGGATATACTGTTTCCTCGGAAGGCCTTATAAAACACAAGAGACCGTCAGACGGGTGATGACTACACTCTTCTCCGACAGACCGGACGCTTATCCGGGAAACGACGACCTTGGTGAAATGTCGTCATGGTACGTCTGGGGTGCCATGGGAATGTATCCGGAAATTCCTGGCGACAACGTGCTCGTTCTCGGGAGTCCTTTGTTCAGGAAAATCGTGCTCCATCTGAAACGCGGTGAGGTCAAGATCTCAGCCCGCGGCGCTTCGGAAAACGCGCCTTACGTCCGAAGCCTGATCGTCAACGGACGAGGAACGGACAAACCATGGATAAGGTTTAAGGACATTTCTCACGGAGGATCTCTCGGATTTGATCTCTCTTCCTCGCCGGACAAGCAGTGGGGGAGACCCCCTGACGATTCCCCTCCTTCATATAATTGACTATGAATTGAATTACTATCGCACAATAAACAGTAAAATCGGAATTCAGATGAACGATACGAAAATTGAATTGAAGACATCTACACCCGGAAGAGTCTGCCTCTTCGGTGAGCACCAGGATTACCTCAACCTTCCGATAATCGCTTCCGCGATTTCATTGAGAATCGGCATCGAAGGGCATAAACGAGAAGACTCGAAGGTCATAATTCACCTGCCGGATATTAATGACGAAGAAATCTTTTCCCTCGGCAAACCGATAACGTATGACAAGGAGAGAGACTACCTGAAGAGCGTCGTCAATGTCCTGAAGCGGCACGGGTTGACATTTTCGAAGGGCGTCGAATGTACGGTAGAAGGGGAGATACCGATAAATGCAGGCACCTCCAGCTCATCTGCGCTTATCGTGACATGGGTGACTTTCCTCTCGAGGATGAGCGACCAATCGGCACAGCTGTCTGCAGAAACTATCGCCGAATACGCTTACGAAGCCGAAGTCCTCGAATTTTCAGAGCCCGGCGGAATGATGGATCAGTATTCCACTTCGATAGGCGGGATAATATTCCTCGACTCTTTTCCGAAAATTGAAATCAAGAAACTGAATCCGAAACTCGGTAATCTGGTCCTCGGTAATTCCGGCGAGCCCAAGGACACGAAATCCATCCTCGCGAGAGTGAAGAACCAGATCCAGAAAGTCGTTAAAGAATTGCAGAAATCTCACCCCGATTTCTTACTGCGTACGGTGACGGAGGTGGGGATCGACAACTATGCTTCGATGCTGACCGGCGAGCAGGCGGAGCTCTTGAAAGGAACTGTCAGGAACAGGGACATTACCTTCAAAGCCTTGAAAGCTCTGACCGAACCGGCACTCGATCACAAGCTCATCGGTGATCTGATGAATGAGCATCAGAAGGTACTGCGCGACATTTTGAAGATATCCACCCCGAAGATCGACAGGATGATCGCCGCTGCTTTAAATGCGGGGGCCTATGGTGCGAAGATAAACGGCTCCGGCGGCGGTGGATGCATGTTTGCTTACGCGCCGCAGAATCCACAAATAGTTCGGGAGGCCATCGAGAAAGAAGGCGGTGAGGCCTGGGTGCTCTCGGTCGACGGGGGCACCAGGTCGAGCGTCATGGAGGCGAAGTGATGGTGCGAGCCAGATTGGCAATCCTCGCCGGCGGAATATCTTCGAGAATGAAAAAACCGCCGGAACATGACCTCAAAGTAGAGCAGTCCCTGGTCAACGACGCGAACCTCAAGGCCAAGACGATGATAGGCGTGGGGAAAGGTGGGCGCCCGTTCCTCGATTATCTTATGAATATATTTGAATTTCAGTACGACATGATCTACCCGTTTCTCGAGAAAGTACCTTTCGACCCTATACGGAATGAAAAGGAACTTCCTACCGCCGTTAAGATGATGGTGGACGCATACCCGAAGAGCCTTTTCCCTTACCCGGTGTCCGAGCATGTTCCCGACCTGACAAGCAAGAGTGACATACTCCCGGTCAAAGAATATCTGGAGGAGAATTTTGCGAACCTTACGCTCTGAGAACAACGCGATTGACCGCTTCGTCCATGGACCTTGGAATGTGGATTACCATCTCAACGATGGCGGTCGGCTGACACGAATCGCCTATAAGGACTACGACCTCCTTACCCGCGCGCCTTCTGAGTTCAGGCCGCCACAGAAGGATCACGGCCAGTTCGAGAACAGGCCGGTCTACGGCTATGACGACTGTTTCCCGTCGGTCGTCTCGTGTTTCTTTCCTGAAAAGAGAATCAGCATCCCCGATCACGGCGAGCTCTGCTGGCTTCCATGGGAGATCCAGGAAGAACAAAATGCCCTTCTGTTCACCGTCGAAAGCAAGCTCCTCCCGTTCAAATTCAAACGAAGGATGCTCTTTACCGATTCGGCAATCGTGTGGAATTTTGAAGTTGGAAATGATGGCGACGAACGGCTTCCTTTTCAGCATTCGATGCACCCGCTTGTAAGAGCGGACGAAATAAAAAGTGTCTCTCTCCCTTGTTTCGATTCCGTCTTCGATTGGAACAGGAACCGCCCGATGGATGCAATGAACTCCGGCAATCTTCGGGACTTCCTTGTGAAGAGTAAAAAGGGGGCCGTCGAAATGCTTTTCGTCAGGGGGATCAAATCGGGTGAATTGAGCTGGACTTACCGGACCGGTCTGACGGTAAGAATGAAATTTCCTTCCGAACTGTTCCCGACTCTGGGCATATGGTGGGACAAGGGCGGATATCCGGATGAGAAAGGTATCGCCCGAAATGAATGCGCCTTCGAGCCGACGCCGGGTTCGACGAGCCTGCTGAGTCAGGCCTACGCCGACGGTGAATGTCTGTTTGTCGGTCCCGGCGAGAAATTCCGGTGGCAAATAACATGGGAAGTCGATGCCCCATAACTTCTTTTCGTGTTTCAAATGAATTTTTTTCCGGTGAAATCTAATTTAAGAATGTATTCTAACCGTCTTCATCTCTCAGAAAGGATCCATATAGTGCAGTCAGACAAGATCGGCTTTGTACGCAGGGGACAATTCAAGTTTAACGGTATGATCGGGCTGATTTTGATAACGCTTGCCTTTCCGCTGCAGGCGAAAGTCCTAACGCCACACGGTACGGTGACGGTGAGGGAATATGAACGCGTCTTCACGACTTATCCGTATTCCGATCCGGATCCGGTTCCGGCGATGTCCAGAATCTACCCGTACTTCAGGTATGACGGGTACACGGACAAGCCGATAAAGAAGAAGTGGAAGATCGTCGAGCTCTCGAACAAGTATATAAAGGTACTCATCACGCCGCAGATCGGAGGGAAAATCTGGACTGCGATCGAGAAATCGACCGGAAGGCCTTTCATCTATTTCAACGGAGTCGTGAAATTCCGTGACATCTCGGAGCGGGGCCCGTGGACAAGTGGAGGCATTGAACCGAACTACGGTATCTTCGGCCATACCCCCGATTGTTTCTCCCCCGTGGATTACCGTATTGAGAAACATGCAGACGGCAGTGTGAGCTGCATAATCGGTGCGCTCGACCTTCTGACCCGCAGCACATGGCGGATCGATATAAGGCTCCGTCCCGGCGTCGCGTATTTTACGACGCATTCGATCTGGCAGAACGGCTCCGGAATGGAAGAACCGTATTACTCATGGATGAACGCTGCAGAGAAGGCAAGCGGGAACCTGCAGTTCATCTATCCCGGAACGAATTGGATATTTCATACCGGCACCGTCCATCCCTGGCCGATCGACACCGCGAACGGCCACAACATTTCGTGGTACGACCAGAACGACTTCGGCGGCGCGAAGTCGTATCATGTCCTCGGGAAGTTTACCCGATTTTACGGCGCATACTGGCACGACTATAATTTCGGGATGGCCCATTACGCCTCTTACGGCCACAAGCTCGGAAAGAAGATCTGGATATGGGGACTGTCTGGCCAGGGAATGATCTGGAAAAAGCTCCTGACGGATAAGAGCGGCCAGTACGTCGAGATGCAGTCCGGCAGGCTCTTCAATCAGGCCATGCCCCAGAGTACTTATACGCCCTTCAAGCATAAGGGCTTCGCTCCCTACGGAACCGATACCTGGACTGAGTACTGGATGCCCGTCAAGGGAATCGGCGGTTTCGTCACCGCCAGCCCGCTCGGCGCAATGAACGTCACGCGCAATGGAAAGGAAGTCGTTGTCGGTATCTCACCGGTCCGCCCGTATCATGGAACGCTGCGTCTCTTTGACCGCGACAGCCTTCTGTACAGCCGTGAAGTGAGTCTGAAGACAATGCAGCCGGTCGAGGACACGGTCCGTCTCAGGGAAGTCCCCGGGCAGCTTCGTGTCACCGTCGGAGGCGATAAGTTGGAATACGCCTCCGGCAACGGAGACGACCTGACACGGCCTCTGTTCTCTCCGAAAAACTTCGATTGGAATTCGACATACGGTCTTTATGTGCTCGGCAAAGAATGCGTCCGGCGTAGGCAATACGCCGAGGCCGACAGTGATTTCCAGAAATGTCTCTTGAAGAACGCGTACTTTGCTCCAGCGCTTGACCAGATGGCCTCGCTTGAAAACCGGCGGGCAGATTACCGGTCGGCTTACGATTATGCCAGGACTGCATTGAGTATAGACACGTACGATCCTGAGGCGAATTATCAGTTTGGACTCGCGAGCGTCGGGCTGGGTCACGAAGCAGACGCAAAGGCTGCTTTCAGTATTGCTGCACTTACTCAAGGCTGGCGAAGCGCCGCATGTACCGCGCTTGCAAAAGAGTACATGCGTGAGAAAAAATGCGATCGGGTCCTCGCAAACGCGAAGGAAAGCCTGAACTATGACAGGTTCAACCTCGACGCGCTCAGGCTCGAAGTGTGCGCCGACCGGCTGACCGGCGATGGAGCCGCCGCGAATTCGGTCCTGAAGTTCATGGAGAAGATCGATCCGCTCAGCCATTTCGCCCAGTTCGAGGAGTATCTCATGGGTAAAGCAAGCGCGGGACAGTTTACCGGAATGATTCGCAGCGATCTTGCCTATCAGACTTATCTTGAGCTCGCCGCATGGTATCACGACATCGGTCTTAACGGAGACGCCGTCAAGGTGCTCGAACTCGCCCCGCGTCAGGCTGAAGTCCTGTACTGGCTCGCCTATCTCAAACATGATACGAAACTTCTTACTCAGGCAAATGCTGCTTCGCCGGATTTCGTCTTCCCATTCCGGATCGAGTCGCTTGGCGTCTTCGAGTGGGCGGAGAAACACAGCACGACCTGGCAGCCGAAGTATTATCTTGCGCTGCTTCGATGGTTCGAAGGAGACATCAAACGGGCTGGCGAGCTTCTGGCCTCTTGCGGCAATAAACCTCGCTTCGCACCGTTCTATGGTGCCCGCGCACAGGTCATCTCTGCCGAAGCGATACCAGACCTGCAGCGCGCGGCAACGCTCGATCCGGGCCAGTGGCGATACGGGTATATGATGGCACAGCTCTACCTAGCCCAGGGAAACTATGCCGCTGCCGATAAAATCGCCGGTGAATACGGCAGCCGGTTTCCTGGCAACAGCAGTCTCATAAAGCTGCAAGCGCAGACGCTGATCTCGACAGGACGTTACGATTCTGCCGTGAAGCTGCTCTTGTCCTCAAATCTACTTCCGGCTGAAGGCGTTAAGAAAGCTCATACGCTTTACCGCGAGGCCTACCTGATGGAAGCCGTCAGGAGTATGAAGGCCGGGTCCTACCGGGACGCGCTGAAGGAAATAGAATTGGCCCGCAAATGGCCCGAGAACCTCGGCGTCGGAATGCCGTATCCGAAAGACATCGACGACAGGATGGAGAACTGGCTTTCACTTCAGTGCTACCGTCATCTTGGAATGAAGGAGGACGCGGGCCGGACGCTCGAAGTGTTGGCCCTGCAGCTGTGGCCGGAGACCGGTAACCTGACCGTCTCCAAGCCTCGGAGCTTTGAGGGGAATACCTCCGGCGGATTAATTCACGCGCTCGCATTGAAAGAAGACGGACGCGATGCCGAGGCACGTGAAGTCCTTCACGCCTGGATGAAAGAAGACACGAGCAGCGCCATGGCAAACTGGGGAGAGAAAGTGTTCAACGGTGAACGTGTGTCACTTCCCATTAGCGTACAGGACGCCGGCTGCCAGGTGCTCGATGCGTGGCTTAACGAGAGAAAGTGAAGCTCACTATTTTATAAACGGTGTAGCGCAAGCACCCTGTCCTTGGAGGAGAGGGTAAGGGTGAGGTAGACGGACAAATCTAATGTCCCTTCTTCCCCTCCCAGAGATGTCCGGTTCTTGTACCCTTTCTGTGGACATGATTTCTGTCGCGGCGGTAACTCTATTAACCCCTTCCTCTCCAATTCTCTGAGCACTTCTCT
>JAJZNW010000060.1 GCA_021811615.1 Bacteroidota bacterium | reverse complement strand
TTCCTTTGCACAACGGCACCCATCCTTCCCACATTTCCGATAACGCGCCAACACGGTCCCACGTCGGAACTCGCCAAGCGAACTTAGCTTCCTAAGCAATTCCTCCCGTCTTTCTTCTAATATGCCTTCTGCTTGTGACATGTCTAACTCCTTATCTTCTGACAGTGTATGAACTGTCAGAAGATAGCAAAACCCCACCCTTTATGCAAATCCCCCCATAGATTTGTCGCAGACCCGTGTTTTACGGCAGAGTCATAGAGGTAACTGCCCTCTTGCCTGGATCGGGCACGCAGATCAGCATTGTTGTATCTGGGTTCCTCGGCTCGTTAGCAGTGAAGTAAGGGCCGGAAGAAAAATCTTGAAGAATTTAGCCTCTGGCGCTATATTGTTGTTCGTAATCCCGGACAGGTAGCTCAGTCGGTAGAGCAACGGACTGAAAATCCGTGTGTCGGCGGTTCGATTCCGCCCCTGTCCACACCAATTTCGAAACCCAAGCCCTTTCGCCAGCGACTCCGATGGAGCGAATCCCGATCTTATCGGGACCCTGTCTGCTACCGTCGACTGGGTCTACCTGTCCTACATAGTGCTTAATCCCTACTGTTCCCCTACACCAGAAATATCTTCCTCATCGTGCCCCTCTGCCGCACACTTGAACGGGCCGGCCCGAGAACACAATCTCCCCCATCCGCGGGGGGTAGTTTTCCAACCGCAAGTGGTCAAGAGAATCCACATTGAAGCCATCAAAATTAAAGCGGTCACGGTCGGGACCACGCCTGATTTATTATCGGTGATTGACGGACGCCCCTCAGGAATCGTAGAGCCGTGCAAGTTTCATATTATGATAGGCGCTTCGTCGAAGGGCATGAGGTTGAGCGGAAGGATAAGAGTTAGGTACTATATCCAGCCTACCCAGTCACCAACCTACGCTGGGGTATGGGCACTTCCCTCGCTTGACTTCTGTTATCCTGGAGCCGATAATATGAGTGATATGCTACGTTATTGATATGAATAGAGGCAGAAAACGTAGGATTCCCTTCTTCGCTGGGCTTTTGGACAAAGCGACAAATTGTAAGACAAACGATTGGGAGAAGCAATGAAATGGACAACACGCTGGACGATGCCTATTATGTCCTCTCTAAATATGAGAATACAACACCCTTGAAGCTTTAGAAGTTGCTGTACTATTTGAAAGCATGGGGGCTCGTAGCAAAATACGAGTTGGTGAGCGGCAATTTTGAGAAATGGCCGCACGGCCCCGTAAATCCGGACGTGTATCATAAATTCAAAACGTTCCAGAGTAATCCGATTATGCTTTCAGCCAGCAGCAAGGCGCAGACGCCTTTCGCCGGTCAAGAAAAGAAGACTGCCGATTTTATCCTTGAGCGTTATGCGCAGTATTCGGCCGTGACTCTCTCGGCAATGTCGCACGCAGACCTGCCTTGGAAGAAGACAGGGGACTGCAAGGTCATCTCTGATAAGAGTCTGTTCTAATATTACTCCAGCCTTCCCTTCGCCAAGAATTTCCCGTTCGATCCGGAGAACAAGAAGTTCTACCCGGTGCTAACCGACGCCCACTATGCGTACATATTTGATATGAATAAGAAAGACTCTGCAGCGGCGCAGGTTTATCCGTCGTACAAATTCTATAAGGCCAAACAAAAAACAGCGAAAGAGAAACTTCGGAAGCTGCTCAAGAGCCTTGAGCGCAAGTGACGAAAGAGAACTTCTCGACCGTCTCACAAGAGACTTCCGTCTTAGGGCATCCGCAGGACTATGGTGGGGGAGAAGCGTGATCTCAGACTCAATTCTAAAGCTAAATCACCCAAAAGTCACCCCTGCTGTGGTACAACGTTATTGATTGGAACAATCTATCTCTGCCGGTTTCGCGACAAACACATTCTTCTTTGCCAGGAGTTTCTGAGCTATGTTTAGCTGAGCCGCTTCATCCGGTGGCCACGGCTCAATATTGGCGTGGTTAGCTGGAGGTTCATCCGGATTGACCTTGAGATCTAGACTGCGCACATCCTTAGTAAGGACATCAATCCGGCCATGCAGGTTCGCTCCGGGTACTTGAGTCTGTCTAATTCGCGCGACTTCGCAGAACAGACGGAGGAAGGTCGCCTGAGTGCATGGGGATGGTGATCCTGAGTTCAGGTTTGAGTCTGTGCTTCATTTGCACGTGGCTCCCTGATTGATGGTGGATGAAGAAACCCGCTCGCCCCAGAATATGGACAACTTCCTTTGCCTTGAGGACAGGAAGTTTTTCGCTCATGCTGCCTCTAAACGCACCCTTATAGTTTCTTTGATAGGCTCGTTGCTCAGTTTGGCGTCTTCGGGGAGTGGTTCGCCGTCCTTGAGCAAGCCCTCACAGTGGATGCGAATCGCATCCTGGGCCATGGCGCGGGCCTCCTCAAGTGTAGCACCGTACGTAACAATTCCCGGCAGCGCGGGAACCACGACCATATAGCCTCCCTCCATCATCGGCTCGAAGAGGACGGTGTAATTCAGTACTTTCATTTCCTTCTCCTCGTTTCCCTCAACTGATAATCGTGTCCTTTCATGTGTAAATATACGGTTTGATATGTGAAGTAGAAATGACTGCTCAGATTGATTGAGCAGATTTCAGTGATTTGGCACAGAGCGCGTCGTTCACTTAAAAAGGACCTTTCTCCGGACCTTGACGTTTACCGCAGAGTTGAATGGAAAACCGGCCCGGAGCCCTGTCGCCTTAAGATGGTTCAATCGGGCTGAATCCACGGACAATGTTGGCGACTCTCGTGTTCCGTGCTATGAACTCATCCTCCGAACCAAAGGGTACCTGTCATCGCGATCTGCCGATACTATCTAATCGCGGAGCGGCAATCCCCTGCTTTGTGGCACACGATCGCGGGTTCGATTCCGATGCGGAGGCTTTCGTGTTCGGGGTCGCGCGAGCAGCGCGTCCATGGATGTTCCGGACGGACGGCGGGTCTGGCACGGCCATCACTTCCTGAAAAGAGGTGCCCAGCATGCCATCTTCCCGGACCCAGTCATGGCCAACGCTCTCATGGACCGGCTGGCTCATAATGCCCATCAAATCTCGATCAAAGGAGAATCGTACAGAAAAAAGCATTCACCGAAATCCCAGAATGTTGACTCTAAGAAGTTGGTGAAGTGAACTAATATCCGTTAACTAAAGGGTGGGAAATTAATTTAGCCCTGCCATGTGGAATAGCATGGCCCTCGACAGTAACGACCGCCGTATGTTGAAGTCGCCTCCCTCTACTGGGGACGGGACAACCAAAGCCGTAACCCTTTTCGCGGGGGTGTTCATTCTTCCCGCTCCATCATTATAGTCATATAGATGTAGCGGGATGGCACATCGGGTGCTCGCTTCTGGACAAGCAAAAGAAAGTAGACAAGCCACGGGATAAGGTAATAAGGTTATGATATGGGAGGAGTGGTCATGTTACTACGGTTATTGTTTAGAGCGATAAGGTTCCTCATTGAATATGCATGTATGATATGTGGGGGATCCCCACGGGTGACGACCTCAGGCAACGACCTTCTGAAAATGAGGTCGGAAACTTCGAGCGGCGGGCGGCCTCAATACCATGATAATGCCCTAATGTTGCCACCCTCCTTCATACCCCCTTTGCGAAAACGGCGTCCCGGCCCCATATAGGGGATGGTCTTTACTCTCTCTTGCATGTTAAAAGTCTGATATGCCCAACTAACAGTCGGTCACATCTCCATTCAGATCTCCGTCCCTGCATCCCCTTCATTATGCCCGGAAGCTTCCAATTCCTCCAGCTTCTTCCTGCCGTAGGCCATTTTAGTAATTACCGTGAAAAGAACGGGCACAATAAATATCGCCAGCCCGGTAGCAGCAATCATTCCGCCTATTACCGTCCAGCCAATTGTCTGTCTTGCCTGCGCTCCAGCGCCGGTCGCAAATGCAAGCGGAGAAACACCGAGTATGAATGCCAGCGATGTCATAAGTATGGGGCGTAGTCTTAATCTTACTGCATTTGTTACTGCTTCAAGAAGGGGCATTCCATGGTCCACACGTTCCTTTGCGAACTCTACGATAAGTATGGCGTTCTTCGCCGCAAGACCGATTAAAGCGACCAGTCCTATTTGTGCATACACGTTGTCGCTTAAGTGCGGCTGCAAAATCAAAGCCGTTATGGCACCGAATGCAGCAATGGGCACTGCAAACAAAACTGCAAAAGGCACCGACCAGCTTTCATACAAAGCTGACAAGAATAAGAATACGAACAGAAGCGATAATCCGAAGATCGCGAATGTACTGTTGCTGGCATTTATTTCTTCCCTGGATAACCCGGAGAAATCATAGCCGTAACCTGAAGGCAGTACCTGTGCTGCAACCTGGCGCAATGCAGTTATCGCCTGCCCGCTGCTGTAACCAGGAGCCGCATTACCGTTTATAAGCGCAGCACGAAACATATTGAAATGAGAAATCACTGAAGCCGTTTCTGTAGTCTTATAGCTTATCAACGTGCTTAAGGGGATCATGTTGCCGGAGGAATTTCTCACATAGTATTTCGACAGATCGTGTATGGATGCTCTATAGCTGGTATCTGCCTGTGCTATCACATGGAAGTCCCTGCCGTAAATCGTGAAGTCATTCACATAGCTGCTGCCCAAATATGTCTGAATTGTATTGTACACATCAGCCACATTGATGCCGAGCTTCGCACATCTGTCTCTGTTTACCGTTAAATCATACGCGGGTGTATTTGCGGAAAAAAACGTAAATACGTTTGACAACTCCGGGCGCCTGTTCGCCGCCGCAACAAATCGATCAACGACATTTGCGAACTGCTGTATGTTATCCGTGCTTTGCTTCTGCTCCAGCTCGAAGCTGAATCCTCCCGTGGCGCCGAGTCCCGGAATTGCGGGCGGCGCGATCACTATTACGTTTGCGCTTTTTATTGAAGCGAACTTCCTTCTCAGCGTATTCATTATCGCTTTCAGATGAAGTGACTTGCTCGTACGCTCGCTCCACGGCTTGAGCTGGACGAAAATAGTTCCGCTGTTTGATTTGGCGGCAAAGTTGACAACGTTGATCCCGTTTATTGCCGCAAAATGTCCTATGCCTTTCGTATTCTCCAGAATCTTCATCATTCTTTTGATTACATCGATAGACCTGACGGCGGATGCCGCTTCCGGCAATTGGTATGTAACATATAATCTTCCTTCGTCCTCGCTCGGGATGAACCCGGTAGGCTTGTTCATAAACAATACCACTGTACCGGCGTAGACTAAAATCAAGACTATCAGGAAGTAAGGTGTCATCTTTATACTCTTCCTGACACCTTCCACATAAGAGCCTGTCGCCTTCTTGAACCACTCGTCAAACTTGAAGAAGAATTTATTCAGGCCTCTCGATTCCTTTGTCAGGGATGTGGGCTTCAATATTAGCGAACACAATGCCGGAGTCAACGTAAGCGCAACAAAAGCGGAGATTATGACGGAGACCGCTATTGTAATCGCAAACTGTTGATAGAGCTTCCCTACTAAACCCGGTATGAATCCTACGGGAATAAATACCGAAGCAAGAATCAATGCAATTGCAACTACCGGCCCGGAAATATCCCTCATCGCCCTCGATGCCGCTTCCCTGGGAGGGAGGTGCTCATCGTCTATGTAATGATGCGCCGCCTCCACTACAATTATCGCATCATCCACCACTATTCCTATAGCGAGCACAAACCCGAACATAGTGAGCGTGTTAATCGTAAAGCCGAACGGTACAAAAAACGCAAATGTCCCTATTATCGAGACCGGTATGGCCAGTATAGGTATTATGGTTGAGCGCCAGTTCTGCAGGAAGAGAAATACCACCAGTACCACCAGGCCAAGGGCTTCAAGCAGTGTAATCAAAACCTCGTTAATGGATTCGCGCACGACCGACACTGCCTCAAAAGGTACTTTGTAAGCCACATCTTCCGGAAAAGATGCTTTAATGCGGTTCATCTCCCTGTATACTCCGTTTGCAACTTTCAACGCGTTGCTGCCGGGAGACTGAAATATCAGAAGAAAAGACGATCTGTCCCCATCGACATACGAATTGATTCCGTAGTTGTCTGAGCCCAGCTGAACCGTGGCTACATCTTTTAGGTAGACCTCTGCCCCTGTTTGAGGATTAGTCTTAACGATAATGTCACCAAATTGCTTTACGGAATTCAGCCTGCTGTTGGTAAATACCGTATACTGAAAGGTCTGCTTGCTGTTTTGCGGGGGAGCCCCCACAGTGCCTGCGGCTATTTGAAGATTCTGCTCCGATATAGCGTTTGTCACATCGGTTGCTGTTAGACCCAATTGTGCCAGTTTATTCGGGTCGAGCCATATTCGCATGCTAAAATTATCTGCTCTGGCAAATATATCTCCCACTCCCTGTACACGCAGAAGCGCATCCTTCACAAATATATTTGTGTAGTTGTCCAGGAAGGAAATATTATGCGTGTGATGAGGCGAGTAGATCGCAACGATCATCAGTATGCTGGACGTACTTTTCCTTGTCGTTACACCCAGGCGCTTCACAACGTCCGGCAGCTGAGGCGTTGCGATGCCTACACGATTCTGGATATCCATCGTCGCAATATCGGGATTGACTCCCTGTTTTAGCACAACGCTGATTGAAGACTGGCCGCTGCTCGTACTGGTACTCGTCATGTATGCCATGCCGGGAGTTCCGTTTACCTGCGTCTCAATCGGCGTCGTAACAGTCTGCTCGACAGTCGTCGCATCGGCTCCCGTAAACGTCGCGGATATAGATATGGTAGGCGGTGTAATATCCGGGTACTGACTGATAGGTAAATTGAAAATCGACAGGCCCCCGAGTAGAACTATTATAAGGGAAATTACAATAGCCGTTACCGGCCTTTTTATGAACGTCTCAGCAATCATTTCTTATCGTATTTCCGAATTTTTTACCTGAGTATTAATTAGCGGCACCATCGGCAGGTCTACCTGCGGTTGGCAATACAACCCGGGAACCGTTTCTTAGTTTCTGAACCCCTTCGGTAACCACCTCTTCACCTGGTTTCAATCCGCTTCTCACTATAATCATGTCGTCGTTGATGGTCCTGCCGATTTCAATCCTTTGCTGCGCCGCCGTATTGTTCCGTACAACAAACACGAAGTATTCCCCCATTTCTACAGTAACCGCTTTATAAGGAATTACGATGCTCTTAGAAGCATTATTGTTCAACACTCTTACCGTGCATGTCAAACCGGGCCTCAGCAGGTTCATGGGGTTAGGGAATACCAACCTTGCGATAATTGTCCCTGTCTGCGGATCCACCGCGCGATCCAGCAGAAGTATCCTTCCATGGTACGGATAAATACTGTGACCGGGCAAAACCAGTGAAAAAGTCGAATCCTCTTCAGAGGCTTTTTCATGAAGTAAATTCGTAAACCGTCCGATCAATGCTTCATCTACGGCAAAATCGACAGCCATCGGGTTGTCGGAGGAAAGCGTGTTCATTAATGTTTGCCCTGCGGTTATGGCGGAACCTAATTTTACCTGGGAAATCCCAATGGTCCCACTGAACGGAGCATATATTATTGAGTTCTTCAAATTCGTCTCTACTCCGTTCAGGGTACTTTCGGCTGCCTGCAAATTCGCCGAAGCATGCTCTAGAGTTTGTACTGCTATCGCATCATGCTTTGCGAGCTCTTCATATCTCTTATAATCCTGTTGTGCCTCGATAAGATTAGCTTTTGCAACATCGTAAGCTGCCTTATACTGTTGCTGTTCGATCCCATACAGCTTCATTCCTTCAGTTACATGCTGCCCGTCGTTGAAATAAATATTAGTCAGGTAACCGGAGACCTCCGGTCTTATTTCAACTTGCTGTAGCGCCACAACGGTAGCAGGATAACTGTTATAATACGATGCGTTCGCCTCTCTGACTTTATACACATCCACCTGCACTGGAGGAAAAGAATGTCCTCCTTTCTTACCGCTGCTGCACGACTCGAGCATTATTGTAAGAACGCCTAAGATAACCGCTAAATAAGTTCTGTTTTTCATATTATCAAGAAGTTTAAGAGTTGTTTAATTCTTTTCCCGCCATCCATCAATATTTCACGGTACCCAGCGCCTGTTCCACATCCAGTTTGCTGCTCAAGAGCTGGTACAGTGAGTCGTAGTAATTCACTTCTGTCGCGCGCAAATTCGACTCCGCCGTAATCACATCCAGGTAAGTCTTCACACCTGATCTGTATTGAAGCTCAATCGTCTTATAAACATCCTTCGCGAGACTCAGATTCTTTTGGGCCGCGTCAAGGCTGCTCAGGTTACTCTTATAATTCCCGACCGCCTGTGTGTACTCCGCGTCTATGGAATCCTTTAACGATTGGATTTCGTACTCTGAGCTTTGCACTTCCAAAGAAGCCTGATCGATTTCGTGGATGCGTTTGCCACCCTGAAAGATAGGAATCGAAAGCTGAAGCCCTGCATACGCGCTTGGATAATTCGCATTGTAGAGCGCGGGGATGCTTTCGTTTTGAAAAGCCCACGCGTAATCTCCGACAATAGATATCGAAGGTAAGAAGCTCCAGTAATAATAGTCTAGATTTGCTTTTTGCAGACGCAAGTTTGTCTGGAGGAGCTTATACTCAATTCTGTTTTGATAATTCAACTCCCGCGTTGTATCCATAAAAGCATCACTTACCATTTGGGTCGAATCGTAAACGAGATTCAATTCCTTATCCGATGGGTATCCCATCACATCTCTAAGAATCGCGTAACTGGTCGTGAGCTGCTCCCTTGCACTTTTTAATTGCGCTACGGCGTTGTTCAGTGCAATCTCCGCGCTTTCATAATCGGTTTTATCTACCGTTCCGCTTTTGTATTGGTAGTAAGCATCTTCATAAGTCTGGTGCAGCCTTGCGATGTCTTGTTTCACCAGATTAATCTGCTCCTTCGCCAGCAATACGCCGTAGAATGCTTTACTTACTTCAACTGCAAGATAAATCTCATTATCTACTGTTTTTTCCCGTGCCTGTTCACTTACATCGTATGCCGTACTGCTTGCCAGCAGAACATCTTTGTTAAATATCGTCTGCGTCAAGGAGAGGTCCGCACCCGATGTGTTGGCTATACCGATTTGAACCGGTGTTCCCCTGAAGACAGTAGTAGGGAGTCTAAAATCATGCTGAATGGTAAAGTTGAAATTCAACTGTGGAAACCAGTCGGCAAGTTTCCCTTGAACTTCCTGGTTTGTGATCCGCTCATTTAGAAAAGACTGTCTTATCAGAGGTTGATTTGCAATTGCATACTTAATGCAAGCTTGCAGCGTAGCATCTTTAAGTGTGGATTCCTGACTGCCCTTTGTTTGTGAAAACGAAACAGGTGCACTTGCAAGAATAACCGACGTAAATACGATTAAGAATTTCATAGACATGCGATATGCTCTAAATGTTCATTTGCCGAATTGGTTCATGGAAGGATTGAAAAACTGAAAGGGCCATCTCCCAATTTCTGTATATTTGCAGAGCAGCGCTCTTCCCTTGTTATTGCGTGTAAGCGAAGGGAAAAAGAAAAACAGGCCGCAACTTCCATTGAACTCAATCCGCTAATCTTTCCAATCAAATCCCCCTCGTCTGCAGAGTTGCACTGTAGAATACTCGTTCTGCAGCGACTTCAATACTATTCGGATATTCTCTTGGCGTGAGTGCTTCTTCCGGGGTCTTCCGTTTGATTTCTCGTGCGACACTTCCAGGGTATTCGTTCTCTCCGATGGTCCTTCTCCTTTCACGTCTTATCTACTCAACACCAACTTTTGCTTTTACGCCGGTTATTGTCCGGCATCCTATGGTGTCTAACAATGTACGTCTTCGGAGCAAACTGGACAAATCATCATTATTCATTTTCCGCCGGTGTTATTTGACATGCGGTTCGAGGCGTACGCGTAACGGCCTGTCGTCCCACCAGGAGTCACAGTCCATGTCCTTCACTGACCCACATCAAGTTCACTTTTCTTCAGCCGATCTGTTCAATACATCCCGCTTTGTTCCTGCTTTTGTTCGTACGGCTGACCTTGGAACCCGAATAGAGAATGAACTAATCAAAAGGTCCTGTTGTTCCAATTACGTCGAAGGTGATAAACCCCGATTACCCATACCCAAATCATTTTTGGATACCAATTATTGCTTATTCGTTGAATTCCCGCCTTTAGGGGGATAACTGAAATCTGTCAAAGGCTGCATAACGCAGCACTTTGAGCGATGGAACAGGAGAAATTAGTTTGAGCCGGCTTGACCATGTATCATTGAACTTCTCAATAGTCTGCGTCATCAGTATGCTTCTGAATCTGGCCTTTATTCCACAACTCTTTGCTCAAGTCTCAGGTAGTGTGGTTCAAGAGACGACGACTCCCCATGTAAATCCCATAGAAGGATCTGAACAGTCTGACAATCACAATTACGGTCGAAATTCTTCAGGAGTGTTTCAAACACAGGAGAACTACGTACCCGAATGGTACAGCATGGTCACCAATCTGCCGGGCGATATGTCCCGGTTTGCAACCGGCTTGTTTCAGACAAAGAAGATCCCGCTATATATCGGTATCGCAGGAATAACCGCAGGCCTGATGACGGTCGACAATCGCGTTTGGCTGAAAGCGAGAAGCTTGTACTACAGATCTCCTTCCTTTCGGACTTTTGCAGACGACATGGTCTGGACGGGCAATGGAAAGTTTCAGTTTGGCGTGGCCGCAGCTTTTGCCGCTTACGGTCTTGCCATCGACGACAGTCGCGCCGTGCGCACCGGCAGCGAAATAGCGGAGGCAATCCTTGCAAGTGGGACGGCAGATCAGATCCTCAAACATATTTCGGGCAGGCAGAGACCTACAGACGCGACACGGCCCGGCGGCAGTTGGACTTTCTTTCCGAATCCGATCTCATACCAGAAGCACGTCCCGCAGTACGATGCATTTCCTTCCGGTCATATTACATCGACTACGGCTATGCTGGTAGTGATAGCCGATAATTATCCCGAATTGACCTGGTTCAGGCCAGTCAGTTACGTAATGATGGGTGGAATCGCCATTAGCCTGGACGCATATGGTTACCACTGGTTAAGCGACATTCCACTGGGAATTTTCCTTGGGTATTCGTTTGGACAGATTGTTTCCCACCCCCTCGCGTTCAATTTGCAATCGAGTTCATCGGGTAAAACAGTTCAGCTTGCTCTCAGGCCGACTATTGTTCCCGATGGCGTTGGGGTAGGCCTGAACCTGTCATTTTGAAATCTCCTCTGACTGTGCTCCATTTTGTAAGTCCATGGACAGCCACCCCTATGACAGTCTGAACCTTTGAGCTATGAAATGTTTACCCGAACACCATGGATTTAAAATAAGAGCCTGTCAGCTCTTCAAAGAAATCGGACCAATTTCGCAACGACTCTCTCGTGAATGACAGGATTTCTCGACGTCTCAGTGAGCTACTCACCTTCTTCGGACCACGGTGAACGCAGAAGACAAGACTTAATCGCCATTTCCAGATCGGCTGACGCGAAGGGCTTGGCGATAAAATGACTAGCACCTAATCGTGCCGCATCAGCCATCAGTTCCAGATGCTTGCTCGCGATGATCACCGGAATCTTATTCAACCTGAAACTGGCCTTTACAGATTTTAGGAAGTCGAGTCCATCAATGTTGTCCGACCGGATGCTTGTTATGATCAAATCGGGTTTGATGTAACTTAGCGAATTAAAAAGCTCACATTTGTCTGCAATAGTAAGGACGCGGTATCCCCCGTGGTTCAGCGCGTCGATGTACGAATCGCAGAAAGGGGCTTCTGTATCGCTTATCACTATCAATGGATTAGCTCGCACCGGCTTATCCTCCTTCGTGGATCGGTCCTTCCATAAGTCTAATAGAGAGCTTCATCCTCCACACACTCATGACCCCGTCATAGCCGACTCGGCAGTCTTCAAGAATTCATTCGCCCCAAACGGCCTGACCAGAAAGCTCTCCGCTCCAAGTCTCATGGCTTCTCTTCTCAGACCGGGGTGATCACTTATCACTACGACAGGAATGCCGCTGGTCCGACAACATGTTTTGATTTCCTCCAGGAGCTCGAGACCGTCCATACTCGGCGAGTGAATGTCCGTTACGATCAGGTCCGGAAGAAGAGCATCGAGAAGGCTTAAGAGTTTCGGCTTATCTGGGATATTCACTATTCTGTATCCATGGCCTTCGAGGGCCCTATCACAATTCCCAGGTAACGAGTTGCTGCAATCACTAATTGCAATCAAAGGTTTCGTTATGGTCATTATGTCCTCGCGAAATAATTGAATAAGCATTAGCAGATATTGGACTATGAGGGCCGTCCGCTCTCTCATTGCTACGGAAGGTGGACTGGTGGAAGAGGCGGACTCGATCTGGAATTTCGTCGGCCCCTCCCGATCAATCGAGCGGGCGCAGATCAATGCTACATTCTTGTCAGACTTCAGGTACTCAAACGCCTGCGATGAAACTTCATTTGGCTTCGCGGCCTGGTTGGTCCGGCCTGCGAGCCAGTTGCGCCGTCATACCTTCGCGAATCCATTCTGACCGCAGATTCACCGAAGGTTATATGATTCTGAGAGCCGATAGAAAGGCGCTTTTGAACCCAACTGCGCACCCGCCCTCAACGCTTGTTCTGATTTGAAAACACCTGCCTGTCCGCGGCAAAGCATCTACTCCAACCCGTGAGATGACGGTGTCCTCGATTCCTGCCGGACTTCGGGTAGACTCATCCTCGGACAGCGAAAACTTTCCTGACATCAATTATCCACATTTCTGATGATGATAAAACTCAAGGCCCGGTGCCGCCGGGCCTTGATACAAGTTACCGTCGAACAGAAATTGACTCCTCCTTTCCGCCCGTTCCGAATGGAGCTGGCGCTTCGATACGGGCATTAATTCGTTCTTCTTGATACCGTGCAGGTGTGTCAAAGAGATGCGCGAAGATTCCGGCTCGACCTGGCAAAGAAAGCTGCCAATCCTCGCGCGGACAGTCTCAATTGCGACGTGAAGAAGACGCAACGAAACTCCTCCCGCGACCTTCCTGCACGGCAACTCCTCCGTATCAAATGTGCGGAGGTATCTATTTTTACTTTCGTCTACCGGGCAAGGGCCTATCTCAACCTGTCGTTGGTCTGAACGAATGGAATGTTGGGCATAAGGTTCTTTTCTTAATGGGAAGTATCATCTGCCGATAGTTACCGGCTTCTCGTCATCGACAACCTCCCTACGCCCGGCAAACCTACAGGAAAAGCAGTCCAATAAACATGCCATAACCGACCTGGAGTCCGTTTGAAATTCAGCGGTATAAGTCGCCGAAGATGCACTGCGCGTTTGAAATTTGGAATGAGTAGTACTAATTCTGGAAATGGCGTTAGAAGATTCGACACGGAGGAGTAACATGGAAAAAACGAAAATACGGAAACTCATTTAACAGTAGCAAAGACACGAGCCCACACACTCCCGCGGAAATCAATGCCCTTCCGAAAAAGAGCTCACGATTCATTTTGCTGCGAAAGGTGAAATTAACGGCGAAGTGTATGACACGAAGCATTGTTAGACAACGGTCGCCGAAAATAGAACGGTACCCGGTCGCATCCATCGGCTGTTGAAGCCATATAAGAAAGATACCGATGGAGAGAGGCCCGGTTCTGCTCAGCGGCGCCGATAATTCTTCCAGTGGTCCGTCTTAAATGTCGAAGCCGGGAGTCCTGCTTTGTTGAAGAGAGTGGCTTCCTCTGCATTTCCCCAGGCGTATCTCACCGCCAGGGGATGCTTCACTTGCGAACTATAAACATCGAGTGTGTTTCCTTTGACTTTCACTTTCGCTCCGACAAAGACACTGTCCATGCCCGCTATGATGAAGTTCGATCTTCCATCAAGCGGCTTATATGTGAGACCACCATCCACATGGCTGAAAGAGATTATCGCCTTGCCGTTACGAACCTTCATCGAGCGATAAAGCGGACCGGAATAGACTACATGCTTTCCATATTGCCTATCCAAGGCCCAGAGTGCCAACCGTAGCCCCACGTCCTGTTTGTCGGGCGGATGAATCCGGCCGGGAGTACCGATGTCGAGCGTTACCGCCATGCCGGTGTTAGGCAGCGACAGCGTCTCGCGCTGTGCGTTTCGAATCACGGCCGAGTTTGCCCCCTTCCCGTAATGATAAGGCGCTATCTGAACCCAGTAGAATGGGAAGTTCCCTTCGCCCCACGCCGCTCTCCAGTTCTTGATCATGAGAGGGAATAAATATTTATAATTGTCAGGCTTATTAGTGTTCGATTCTCCCTGATACCAGATCACGCCCCTAATATGATAAGGAATGAGCGGCGAGATCATCCCGTTGTAAAGGACCGTAGGGGTGTTCTCGCTGTAAGCGAACGGGAGTTTCGGGCGGAAATAGATTTCCCCGTCCGGGCTGAAGACGTAGTACTTCCCGTCCAGGTATTGGGCGACGGGCATGTACTTCCATTTGCCCGACAGAGAAACGGTTTCAGTGGAGTCGGACTTCGGATGGACTTCCATTTTCACTCCATTCCCCCAAATGCCTCCCCACGAACTTATGCGCGGCACCCTGATCGCGACAGTCAATACCGTATCCCTGACTTCACTTCCAGTTACATCATAGACTCTGGGAGAGGCGTCATAACCTTCTTCCGTTATCCCACCAACCTTGACTCCATTTACCCATGTCTCATCCATTCCGCCGATCGGTCCGAGGTCCACTACGAGCGAAGAGTCGACCCAGCCTTTCGGTATCTCCACTTTCTTTCTGAACCAAACGGCGCCGATGAAGCGCCCGTCGCGATTTTCGTAATTGTAGATCCAATAATCGGGAAGCTTGCACGTTCGCCAGAGCGAGTCGTTGTAATTGACTTCCGGGCAGCGGCTGTCGTCGAAGTCCAGGCCTTTCCACCGGACATCTTCCGGTTTCGAAGCCACGTCGAGGACCGGATGAGATGTAATCCACTTCATACGAGCCGCTATCAACGCACCCGAATTCTCGATCGTCTTGACTCTGTCTCTGTATGCTGGCATCCTGGAAAGGTACTTCGCACCGATCCATGGCTGTATTTCCGTGCCTCCCCATATCGACCATATCAATCCTATGGGTACATGCAATTCCTCGTAGAGCTTTCTCCCGAAGAAATACCCTACCGCGCTGAACTGGGCCGCAGTCTCAGGGGTACACTCTGTCCACGAGCCCGAGCACTTCGACTCCGGCGTGGCAGAGTAGTTTAGCGACACGGTAAAGAGCCTGATATCCGGGTACCTCGCCTTCCTGATCTCTTCCGCGGAATTGTTGAGCGGGAAAAGAGGGGGCCACCCCGCAAGCGGCATCTGCATGTTCGACTGTCCCGAGCAGACCCATACTTCACCGAGCATAACATTCGTATACGTAACCGTAGAATCGCCTATTGAAATCGTTAGAACGTACGGCCCTCCGGCTTTCACAGTCCTGAGGTGCACCTCCCACGAGCTGTCGGCTCCGACCACCGTCCTCGATTCCGATCCCCAGCTTCCCTTCACGGATACTTGTTCACCAGGCCCGGCCTTTCCCCACACAGGCACATTGGACTCCTGTTGCAGCACCATGTTGTCAGAAAAGAGTGATGGCATGACCACAAAATGTGGGGCTGCCGCCTCGACTCTTGTCACCGAAAAAACAAATATCACTGAAAGGAACATAAGTATCGCATTCCCTTCGAAGTGCAAATGGTAATTTCTAATCATCCGGCTCACATCCATATATTCTTAAAACTCTCTCGCAGACGCCGGCATGCCCCATGGATAGCGACCACGTAATATTACTCAACCTCACATGGATTAACAAACACGACATGGACCGAATAGCCTTTTCGGCGAAGTCCAGTCAGCGATCAGCCATCTGAAGATTTGGCATCGGTGAAATCAGGTCTCAGACAGAAGTGCGCCCCCGAAACATACCTCTCCGCCGCAGAGTGAAAGCCTCGCCGGGACTCTCATTATCTAAGCGTACGATCGATGCTCAACTGCCCGTCGAGAATATGAAGTATCCGTTTCGTTTCGGCCGCAAAGTGTTCATCATGCGTGACGACGACAATGGTTTGTCCCGATTCGCTGTTCAGCTCCGAGAAGAGTCTGTAAATCGTCTCGGCGCTCTTCGAATCGAGGTTGCCCGTCGGCTCATCTGCGAGTAGGACGCCCGGATTGTTTGCGAGAGCCCTTGCTATCGCGACTCTTTGCTGCTGGCCGCCGGATAGCTGGTTCGGCTTGTTATGAAGCTTATCCGACAGACCAAGGCGTGACAGGAGTTCGGCAGCACGGGTTCTTGCCTCGCTCATTGAGAATCTGCCCCTGGCAAGCATCGGCATCATCACGTTTTCGAGCGCGTTGAATTCAGGAAGGAGGAAATGGAACTGATAGACGAAGCCGAGTTTTCGATTTCTCATCTCAGCAAGTTCCTCCTCCGTTAGCGCGCTGATTTCCTGACCGTCGAGAAACACACTGCCGGAGGTCGGCCTGTCGAGCCCGCCCATCAGGTATAACAGAGTGGTCTTCCCGGAACCGCTCGGCCCCGTTATGGCAGCAAAGTCGCCCCGCTTAATATCGAAGCTTATGTCAGGGAGTATCACGCTGACGATCTCTTCGCCGCCGTTCTTGATCGCCAGCTCCTTCCTGACGTGTTCGACCCTTATGATCGCTTCATCATTCATCTTTCACCACGGAGAATTTCCACAGGGTTTACTCTTGCTGCGTTTCGTGAAGGACCCACGGCAGCCACCAGGCTTACCAGGACCGCGAACAGCGAAGCAAGGACGAAATACATGGGGTTCTTCCCCATCATAAGGTGGTTCGAGCTCACGAAGCTTTGACTCGACGAAGCCATCGGGATTGAAGACATGATCTCGATGAGTATGAACCCGAGCACGCAACCGATCGCCGCGCCGACAAGTGCGACTATCAACCCCTGGGCCATGTATATGATTGTAATCTCACCTCTTTTGAATCCAAGAGATTTGAGGATGGCAATATCCCTCGCTTTTTCCAGGACATTAGTGATCAGGATATTGGCTACACCGAAGCCCGCGACCATTATGACGAAGAATACAAGGAAGTAGACTATTCCTGAGATCATCTTGAACAACGCAACCACACTGGCGGCTTTCTGTTCCCATGTTATTGCTCTGTAATTAGTTTCCCGTTCGATCGTCCTTGCGACCGTGCCGTCTTTCGGCAAATCATTTACGCGGATGTACAGGTCGCTCGCTTCGTCAGGTGAGAATCCACCGATGATTTGTCCGAGTCTCATGTTAACGTAGCAGTTGTCGTCGATGTCGTTGATCCCGGTCCTGAATATCCCGACTACCCTGACGCTGTAAATGTCGCCGGATTGTGAGACTATCCGCATCCTGTCGCCCACCCTCGCAGTGAAGTCCTTCGCTACTGACGTGCCGAGTATGATGCCGTCCGGAGTTCTGCCGAGCGCATCGAAGCTCCCGCTCACCATGCTTCTGGAAAATTTCTCTATCTCGTCCTCCGTGGAGGGAACAATTCCGAACAGCTGGACCGGCTGAGAGATAGTTCCGAACATCCCGATGACGTCCATCGATACAAGCGGCGTCACCAGCTCGACGAGTGAATCGTTTCGGATGAGGCTTTCCACTCTAGGGTAGTTCTTAATTACATCCTGCCTTTCGCGGCTGACATTTTTGATGAAGTCGACGCGATTACCGTTACCCGAGACGATGAGCTGATCGGGAACGGGCGGTGTGACCCTTTCACCCGAGACGATGACATGCGGGGCTATGTCCACAATTTTCTGAATGAAACTCTGCAGGAGTCCGTCCATGAGCGAAACTGCCGTAATGAGGACCATAACGCCGACGCTTATGCCGAGGAGCGTCAGGAACGTCTGGCGCTTCCGGTTCTGGAGTTGCCTGAATGCTATCGTCGCAAGGTGATAGTTGATTCTCATTGCTACGCCCGCAGGATGTCGACAGGTTTGAGGCGTGCCGCGCGGCGGGCCGGTCCGTATGCCGATATCGCACTGACGACTATAGCAAACAGCGACGTGACGATGAAATATGCCGGTTTCTGGACCGTGACAATGTGATTGCCCCTGACCACGGCGCTCGGACCGTACGAGATCGGGAGTGCCGAGATTAGGCTGGTCAGATAATGGCCCGCTACACAGCCGATGACGGCGCCGGTTATCCCAAGGACCATCCCCTCCGCGAGGAAAACCATCTCGAGAGACCTTATGCCGACGCCGATGGATTTCAGCACGGCAATGTCCCGCTGCTTTTGAAGGACGATGGTGATCAGGACGTTCGCGATCCCGAAGCCCGCAACAACGAACACGAAGACTACGAGGAAGAACGTGATGTTGTTGTTCCTCTGGAAGAGCGAAAGAAGGTTTGCGTTCGCTTCCTCCCAGGTCTGCGTCTTGTAACCGGTGAGCCGGCTAATCTCAGTGGAGAGGCGGTTGACTATAGTCGGTGAAGTTGTGTGTATCCCGACTGCCGATACCGCATCTTGAGGCAGACCATTTATGATCTGGGCGAGACGAAGATTGACAAAGGCATCGTTGTCGTCCACGGCCCCAAATCCGCTCGCGAACGTGCCGACGACAATAAGATCGTATACCTTTCCATTTTCACCGGTGAATCTGACAAGATCGTGATAACCGGTTTTCAATTTCCGCGCCAGGCCGTCACCCAGCAGAATCCCGTTCTTTGTATATGCCAGCTCGGCGAGGCTGCCCGTGACCACGTTCTGCTTCAGCTTGCCGATCAGAGCTTCCCTGTCCGGTATGACACCTTTCACGAAACAGGGGCGTGTCAAAGTTGTGTAACGAAGCACGCCTCGCGTGGCGACAAAAGGAGAGACGGCGTCTATACCGGAGAGCTTCTCGACAAGTGAAACCACTTCAGTGTAAGGTTTGACCTCTTTTCGATCGTCGGGAATGATCCTCGAGACAATTTCGTAATGGTCGGATGACGCTTTCGAAGACTCAAACAGGAGTCTTTGCTTTTCATGCACCTTCTCGCCCTTAATGGTAATTAGAGGAGAGATATCGATAATTTTCTCTTCGATCTCCGTGATGATCCCTTCGGCCAGACCGAAAGTAAGTATCATGACCATGGACCCGACCGCAACGCCGGCGATGACAAGCCCGGTCTGACGCTTCTTCCCCGTCAAGTGCCTGAAAGCGATATCGAATATGAACCTGATTCTGTCCAGCATCAATTCGCCGTTTCCACTCGCATGCCGTTCCTGATGTCTGAGCCAGGTTCCGATATTATCTCCAATCCAGGACGAAGATTACCGCCGAGTATTTCCGAAAACTTGCCGTCAGTTGCCCCGAGATCGACTCTCATAGCCCTCACCCTTCCGTCCTCGACTGCGTATACCGTGTTCGATTCCGGGAATTGCATCACGGCCGTCCGCGGGACCAGAAGAACATCGTGGAGCTCAGCGGCCACTATGTTCACAGTCGCGGTCATTCCGACATTGAGATTTGCCGGCGGATCGGTCAACTTGACAAACACCTTGGAAGTCTTCGTCGACTCGTTAGTCTTCGGCACGATCCTGTAGACGAACCCGTCGAACCTGCGGTCGCCGAATGCATCGAAGGCCACCACGCACTTTTCCCCGTTTTTGACATTCGCAAAGTCTTGTTCGTCAACCTCGGCCTCGACGAGTATCGATCTCGGTGCTATCATCTGGAAGCAGACTCCATCGGGCAAAAGATAATCGCCGAGTTTCGCGCTGGAAGAAATTATGACACCGGAGAACGGTGCCGCAACACGCGTCTTGGACAGTTCTTCTTTTGCTATGTCCAGAGCGATTGTGCTCTGCTGGAGCGATATTTGTGCGAGATCCGACTGTGTCTTCGCGTCATCGAGCTGCTTTCGAGTCACACTTCTGCTTTCGTATAGCGTCTCCATGCGCTTCAGGTTATCGAGCTTGTCCTGGAGGTTTATCTGCGCAGAGCGAAGGTTGGTCTTAGCTTGTTCCACTCTGAGCAGATCGTCACTGTCGTCAGTCTTAAGGAGCATTTGTCCTCGTTTCACACTCATTCCCTCATGAGTGCCGATAAACGTCACAATTCCGCCGGACTCCGACCGCAAAGTTGCGGTTGAATCTGCAGTGACGTTTCCCGTAGCGTATATGACGGTCAGGAGGTTACCGCGCTGGACTTTTGTGACCTTGACCTTCTGGTGAACAAAGAACGAGCGATAGAGGACGAAGACTACGACCAGGCCTGCAAGTGATCCGAATACGACATATTTCTTTTTCATTTCTTTCCATCTCCCGATCCGATCCCGTCGAAGAATACGGTGACGAGAAAATCGACCGCCTCATTTTTCATCTTTTCGTCGTGCTCATGGAACAAGTTGTTCATGTGGTAAGCGTAAACCATATGATTGAATACCTGAGCGGCACGAAGAGTATCTATCCTTCTTACCTGCCTGAGCTTTATTCCACGGTCCAATTCGGCGGCGAGTATTTCGTTCAGTTTTTCGTGAATGAGCGCGTGAGGGCTTCCCTTCCAGCCGGCCATGTTTACTCGTCCCATCTCCCTCATCAGGAGACGGAAGAAGTCCGCGTGATCTGAAAAATGCGTGATAAGCCTTCTCACGAACAAGCCGAATTTTTCCCTCACCGGAAGATTCTCATGCATCGCTCCTTCGGCGATCCCGTTGATCTCGATGAACACATCCTCAACGACGCTCATGTAGAGTTCTTCTTTGGTTCTGAAGAACTTGTACAGAGTCGCCTTCGCCAACTCAGACTTTGCCGCCACGCTGTCTATTGTGGTACCGTTGTAACCGTTCTCGGAGAACACCTCCCTGGCGGCCTCGACGATCGTCTTCCGGCGAAACTCAGCTTCCCGTTCTTTTCTTGATGCCATATTACCAATCATTCTATTACTTGAACTGACTGGTTCAAATTTACCACCAGCCAGTTCTCGTGTCAAGGCAGAACTCCTAATACTCCTTGACTTCATGACGGGCTTTGCCGCCAGGATTGTTTGCAGAATTGTGCGCCGGTGCGGATTCGCCGGGACACGGTAGTTGACCGGCGTATGAATCTGAACCGCTCAATTGCCCCAGGAAAGCGACTGAGAAAACACGCAAACGATTCTTTTCAATTGAGTGGGCCGATGGAACAGCCGCCAGGCCGGACCATGTCCATTGCGTGTATTTATTCTCCACTCCAGGATGGAATAGACCTTTCGATAGGAGCGGCTCCCGGCCTCCCCCTGCCAGGCGACATGGGCGACTACCCGCAGTTATCGCCGCAGATACCCGGCTCCTCTTAACCTCGATTTACGGTCTGAAACCCGGCGTGTCCGGAAACCGTTCGAAGGGCTTACTTCAACTCTTCATACAGAGTCCGGAGAAGCGTCGATCTGTAGTCCGCGCTGAACGACCAGAACATGACTCCCCCGAGGCCGCGGGCTTTGATGTATTCACATTTGTTGCGAAGCGACTGTGGATCATCATAAGAAATGAAGACACTGTCGGCCCTATTGAAAAGATACGGGACGCACGATGTCGAATCCCAGTAACGTTCATAGCCGTTTTTGTTTATGTATTTCCCGACGAGATTACCGTAAGTTGCGTTGATCGGCGATACTGTCGGCCGGCCTGGTTCGTAGAGGCCGTTGAAGGCGGTCGAATCGACGTGCCATGCGTGACCGTAGAACGGAACGCCGAGCACTAACTTCGACGGCGGCACGCCCGCGGCTTCGAAGTCCTCGACAGCTTTGTCGTCTGAGTTCGGATGCGGATCACGAGGATTTGTAAAGAGCGGTGCGTTGTTCCCCGCCAGCGAATCGCCGCCCGGGACGCTCATGTCATACGTCATGAGGTTTATGAAATCGAGATATTTCGCATCTTCTGCCATGTCGGTGTGTTTGAGATAATCTCCGAAGGCGCCGGCAGCGATGGTAATCAGATAATGCTTGCCGGTCTTAATCCCGAGATTATCGAGTGACATGCGAAGACCCGCGAGAAGAGATGTGAAATTTCGTTTGTCTTCTGGACGATAAGGATTACCGGCTCCCGGCAGACCTGGATACTCCCAATCGATGTCGATGCCGTCGAGATCGTGCTTTTGAATGAAACTGACCGCGCTCCGGATAAACTTCGCCCTTGTCTTGCTGGTAAGGCACATATCAGAAAATCCTCCGGACCATTCCCAGCCGCCGACTGAGATGAGAATCTTAAGGTTCGGGTACTTTCGTTTGGCCTCGTTCAGCAACCTGAAATTCTTCGTATCGTTCCTGAAGCCTTCTACGATCGTGTCCCCCTTGATATTGGCGAAAGCATATAACAAATCGGTCACCATTCCGAGGTGCAGCAAATTAGGATTGACGAGACTATCTCCTTCGAACAGATAACCTACAATACGCTTCTCTGTTCCGGCTGTCTTTTCCAGTTGAGGTGTGCCCGCGCACGAAGCGAGGACGAGGCCCAACACGGCCAAGGTAATTACACGCCGCATGTCGACTCCATTTTGAATTCTCTATTGAGAACAATGTATTATGCATGCGGCGCTTTCACAAGAAAGTTCGGCTGGAGACAAAAAAAGCGGAGGACTAAAGAATGACAATCCCTTGTCACTCTGTCCTCCGCATATATGGCTTTAAGATATTATGCTTAGGGAGAAGCACTCTTAGCCAAAAAAGTTCCGCATTTATATCAATTGACCGCGAGGATCATGGCAGCTCTCGTTCTTCGAACGAAGTTTGTTCTGCCCTACGGTCATTACTCATTTATCTGGACTATTATTTTCAACCTCCGTGCCGGATTCCTGATGCGCCTGTTTCATCCGATCTTCAGGCTTCCGACAGATCTTCAAGTTCCAATCATGTGCCACATTCGTGCGCATGGATTTACGCGAAAAGATGTAACGAGCTGAGGCGACATGAGTTAGGATCGACTCATCTATGTGGCTATTTACCGAAGAGTGGCACCACTCGTTGAATCGTCCTTTCACCGGCACATACACACAAACAGAAGCAGGCATGGCCCAACTATCGACAAGGGCCGGACCATCGGGCCCTTCGCGAACCGCAGAAGGTTTTCAGAAGTCGACGCGGGCGCCGACGTTGAAGTATCTCGTCGATAGCAGGTCGGGTATTGGGACCGGCTGAGGGCTTTCCTGCGGGATGAAGTACCATGAATATGTCACGACGTTCCGGTTGTCGAACACGTTGAAAACGTCCGCCGTCAGCACGAGGTTTGTCGCGCTGGCAAGCGGAAGTTTGTATGTCAAACCCATGTCGACCCTGTAGTACCAGGGATAAACCTGGACCTGGGTGAAGTCGGTAACCATCTGCGGGTTGTTCGTGGGAGAAGTCCCCGGGGCATCGATCATAGGATGGTACAGATAACCCGTTCCGAAAAGGAGTCGCACGTGGGCCTCCGAGTTTCTCAGCTGGGGCATGGCGTCCTGCAGAAACACCTGTATCGTACTCGTTTGATCGAGAAGGCTTCTCTGATACGCCGATCCTGGTGCTATGTTTCTTTGTTGAGCATTGAGGTAGTCATAACCTATATACGTATCCATCCCCTCGCTCAGCTTCCCTTCATATTCCAAATCCAACCCATAAGCATATCCTTCGTAGTTGTTGGAATCGCCGTAGGAAAGTTGAAGTTGATTAGTGAAGGTATACGGTATCAGGTCGCTGAGTTTTTCATAAAATACCTCGGCCATCAGGTTGGAATTATCGTGAAGCGTGTTCTCGTACCTCAACACGTAATGGATAGCCTTTTGTGCCATGAGATTTCTTGCGACCGCCGTGCTTTTATCTCTCGTTTCATAGAAGGACGGGGGCTGATAGTAATATCCCCATCCGAGACTTATCGAGTTGGTGGCGTTGGGCTGGAACAGAGCGCTTGCCCGGGGAGAAAGAAGGAATTGGCTGTTGAAATAATCCTTCAGGGCCCTGATGCCGACATTAACATTCACTCCGTGGGTTAGCTCCATTTCTTCACTCAGGTACGAGGAGACGGTATTGAATACATAGTTCTGCTTCGAAATTGCCAGCTGAGGTGGACCCGTGAGCCCAGTGTATGACGTCAGTTCATCCAGCGAATTGTTCATACCGGAAGATTTCACGCTTATGCCTGCGATGGTTTTGTGAGTCCCGTAATTCGAGACATAGTCCGCCTTGAATTCGATCCGGTTCATCAGAAGAAAATCATTCGCGAAATTGTAGCCCGACTCGAGGAAGTTCATTGCCTGGGGATCGTAGGCATCGGGGACGTAATAAACGCTGGAGGTAAGATTCTCGTTGTAAGTCTCCCTGTCCGAATAGAGACCCAGAGATGTTGAAATGGTCGAATGTGAATCGAGTGGTGATGTCAACCTGAGGCCGAGAAGATTCGAGCTGTAAGTGTAATTGTTCCCGCCATTGAACCGAAGCAGGATTTGCTGGAAGTTGAACCATTCGCCGTATTGGAAATTGCCGGTCCAATCCTGAGGAGTAAGGTTGAAACTGTTCCTTGCGGTAATGAAGAGAAGATCCATCCTTATTTTGCGGGGAAAGGTGTAAGAGCCGAACAGTTGGAAATCGCTATACCGGGGGATGTAACTCCCCTTCGTCTGGAGCACACCGGTGAACGAGGTAGGATACGCGTAGCGAAAGCCGGCGATCCAGTTGAGTCTGCCTATCCGGTCGTGGAGGGTTATCCCGGTGTTGAGCAGACCGGCGTTCACTTCCCCACCGAGAACTGAATCCTCATTGTTCCTGTAATTCACCTCGAGAACTGACGACATTTTATCCCCGTATTGAACCGGGAAGGCCGCGTTATAGAACTTAAAATTCCTGACCATATGTTCATTTATCAACGACTCGCTTTCCTGTATTCCTTTTTGTACGAGATACGGCTGATAAATTTCAAAGCCGTCCAGGTAGATCAGATTGTCGTTGAAGTTCTGACCGTTAACGTTATATGTGCTCGTCAGCTCATTGTTCGAACTAACCCCCGGCAGTATTGTCACACTTCTCAATACATCTGAAAACAAGTTCGGCATATACTTGAGGTCTTTTTCCCTCACCATATAAATACTCGGTGAAGTTGTGAATCGATCGGCCTTCACGACAACCTCGCTTGCCGTATACGCACTTTGCGCAAGCCCAACTTCCATCGCAGAGGGCCCGACTTCCCTGTCGACGTGGATATCCAGAGACTTCGCTTTGTACCCGACGTAGTCAAATCTGAGTTCGTAATGACCCGGGTTCAGATAGATGACGAAATTTCCGAGACTGTCCGTTACCGTACCGTTAGAGGAATTTTCTACGAGCACATTCACACCATATAGAGGCGCCTTCGTGACGCGATCATAGACATTTCCCCTGACCGCGATCAGGTTCGTTTGCGCTTCAGCCGTTAACGATGTGAATCCGATGAGTAAAGCGATCATCCCGATCCGCTTTCTCAACGATGGAATGCTCATAATCTCCTTGTATTAGAGAATTAATACCACTATTCCTTCAGGCATTACGACATAGAACGTGTAACAAGGAGAAGGGCTATTCAGACCTCTGGAGGGATTTGATTGCAGCAGTCACAACGCAGTAAGGGCAGATAGTCGATAAATCACGAGCCTTCCGGGAACGGGTCGGGCGGGGGCAAGTTCCGGGAATTCGGAAGTCTCTATCCAATACTGCTCGTGCTTCGGGTATCATACGTGGTAAAAGCTATTCAATCGGAATCGAAGAAACAATGCCGGACTATCACACAGAATGTAAACTGAGTGAGGAAACAATCCTCTACTGTTCGATATCCCTTTTTCAGGACATTCTCACCCATCCCGAGTGAATCGTTTCCAGGCACATTTGGCTAAATCTAATTCGAGTAGACAGGCGCAACCTGGTATTGCTCAAGTTTTCCGTCAGGCATCTGGTAAGTCCAGACTCTCAATGTGCGATTTGGAAATACGACACGGAATGATCGTTCAGTCATGCCGCCTCGTTTGGATTCTCCGGTTTGAACGAACTCTTTCGGCTCCCCCAGCGGCGCCAGACCTGTTTGAAAATCCTTGAGGGCCTGGTCGCTGAAGTAAGCGTTCGCATCGGATGTAAACAGCGAGCGATCGATCGTCCCTTTTTGAAGACCGGCAAAAATACGGCGCGCCTGCTCGGTTCGTGCGATGGTCATTGCGTCCTGAACCTTGAAAAGCAGCTTGGCTATCCTCGTCCCGATCGTGCCCGCCGCCGAAGAGGCATCCTGGTTGGTTAGCACGGCCACGCCCGCGCTGTCATCCGGAAAGACAGCGTTGAAAGCGGTGAACCCGGACACTTCGCCGGAATGCGACAGCATGCGATGCCCGTCCATCAAACTTACCTGAATACCGAGACCGTACTTTGTCCCGACTCCGTCTTTCAGGAGGACCTCGGTTTCGAGTTGTTTGTAAGATTCGGGCTGCAACAGACTCTCATCTATTATTGAAATATCCCACTTAGCGAGATCGCTCGCAGTCATTGCCAACTCGCCGGCCCCGTCCATCCATCCTGAGCCTTCGTCAGGTGCGGGGCGTAGAGGCCCGAGTCCGTACTCGGTATAACCTTTTGCATCTTTCCCTGTCATCTTCCCCTTGTCGAAGTTTGCCGCGCTCGAAAGATCAAGTGGTTTCAGAATGTTATCATAAAGAAATTTATAGAACGGCTCGTGAGTAATCTTTTTCACAATTTGACCCGCGAGAATATAGTTGGTATTACTGTACTGCCAGCGCGTTCCAGGTGCGAAGTCGAGAGGTTTTTCAGCCCAACGATCCAGTATTTCCTCCGGCTCTATCGGCTTCGTCATCATCGGGGGAACGTAATCCTGCGGCCAGAAATCCTGGTAACCTGAAGTATGAGAGAGGACTTCGCGAAGCGTCACACTATTTGCGTCGGTGAGATCAGGAAACCACTTAGAAACGTGATCGCTGAGTGACAGTTTCCCTTCCTGCTCTAGGAGGAGTATACAAGAAGCGGTGAACTGCTTGCTTATCGAACCGATGGCATAGCGCATGGAAGGTTTCGCGACCGTCAGCGGATCGAGCCTGGAGTAGCCGTATGCCTGAGCGTAGACGATCCGGCCGTGTTTCACGACCGCGACCGACGCACTCGGCGTCCCTGTCTCTCTCAACACCTGAACCGAGACAGAGTCCACTCCAATTTCAAGTGAATCCGGTGCTGATAGATTTTGCCCGAAGGATGTATTCGCGCTAACCACGACGACTGCCAGGACGGCCGCCGTCAAAACTCTTCGTCGCAGGTACTGCATCCCTTTAAAGTATCGATTCATCGGTTATCTCCTCGTGACTATTTCGCGGCTATTCAGGCGACAGGCCTCTTCATTCAACCGGGACCCTATTCGGTATTTTCATAACGTTACCCCATTCGCGATTTATTTCCAATATGGTTGAAGCAATGACTTTTCTTATCTTATCAGCACCACATACTCACGGAGACAACCGATAATGAAGAGCTATAAGTTCAGTCTGGACATCCCGTCCGATAAATGCGTTGAATATTATCGCGGCACGATCCGGAATCTCAGGGTGCAGCTTCCTGACGGTTTTACAATACAGATCCCGGTGTCGCTTCTCAAACGATATATCACTTCCGGCGGCATACAGGGCGAGTTTGTCATGACGTGCGACGATGACCTTGGGAATGCCAAACTGCGAAGATCGACGGAGTGATCGGGACCTTAAGAGTCTGAAGACGTTTCGAAGCATCCGGTCGACTCGCTGTAATTATCCACTGATCAGGTAATTCTCTGAAAGCCTTTTGTAAGCCGAGACCTGACTGTTTTCCCACTCTTTACCGTAGCCGAGCTCATCCGCGACAAGTTTGGCGACAACCGGTGACATCTCGATACTGGCCTTTGCGTCGAGGAGAAGTGCGCGAGTTCTCCGGGCAAGGACATCTTCGACACTCCTCGCCATCTCATGCCGCACCTGCCAGACCACCTCTCCTTTCAGATACGGCAGAGCAGGATGGATGCGTTCGCCGAGATAAGGATTTTCTACGATCAGCTTTTCAACATCAGCTGCATCGGCACCGTAAACGTAGAGACTGTCTTCCCGTTTCGCGCCCGCGATTCCACCATGGATAGTGAGATTCTCGGTGACGCTCGGGCGCTCCTCCAGCCCGGCCACAAGAACTGCCTGGTCCACGGTATCCTGTCCCATCTTTCTGTAAGTCGTCCATTTACCGCCTGTGATCGTGACCAGACCCGAGTCCGACACGACGAGCACGTGATCCCGAGAGATGTCGGAAGTCTTCTCTTTTCCGTGAGCTCTTGCAAGCGGCCTTAGCCCGGCGAACACGCTCTTGACATCGGCGCGTGCCGGATCTTTCGCCATATACTTCGCAGCGTGGCGAAGTATAAACTCCACCTCTTCCTCTAGCGGCTTAGGCTCAAGAGACGAAGTCTTCATCGGCGTATCAGTCGTCCCCACCAGGACACGATCATGCCACGGCACGGCAAAGAGCACTCTGCCGTCTTCCGTCTGCGGAACCATGATAGCCGAATCACCAGGAAGGAACTCTTTGCCGAGAATAATGTGTACTCCCTGGCTCATCGCGACTATCCTTGAGGCCCTCGGCTCGTCAAGCCTGCGGATCTGGTCGGCAAACACGCCGGTCGCATTCACGACCGCACGCGCTCTTATTTGATACTCCCTGCCGGATTCCCCGTCCACAGCGACGACGCCGTTTATCATCCCGCCCGACTTCATCAGCGCGGTTACCCCCATGTAGTTTATTGCCAGTCCGCCCTGCTCGTGCACCGTCTGGGCAAGGTTGACGGCAAGCCTTGAGTCATCGAATTGCCCGTCGTGGTATATTACACCTCCGCGCAAACCTTCAGGCTCCACATTCGGAATACGTTCTACGGTCTCTTCCCTGGATATGAACCTTGAGGGGCCGAGACCAAGTTTACCGGCAAGTATGTCGTACACCTTCAGTCCCACGCCGTAAAACGGCCCGTGCCACCAATCATAATTCGGAACGACAAAAGATCTGTTCATGACCAGGTGAGGCGCGTTCTGTTTCAACAATCCCCGCTCTCTCAGGGCTTCGACAACTAATGCGACGTTGCCCTGCTGTAAATACCTAACCCCGCCGTGAACCAACTTGGTACTCCGGCTGGATGTCCCTTTCGCGAAGTCATGTTGTTCAAGCAGAAGCGTCTTGTACCCTCTCGACGCCGACTCGACGGCAGCGCCGAGTCCGGTCGCTCCTCCACCGACGATGACAATGTCCCATTCCTTCAGTTCCGACTCCAACCTTGAGATTATTTCTTCACGCCTCAGTATCATTTGTAACTTCTCTTTCATGCGGTAATTCGCTTTGTCCGGAGCCCGGCCCTGAATCGTCGTCAACCGTTTCGCTCACCAGATCGCCATCTCGTGCAAGAACCGTCACAGATCATCCGAACGATTTCCGAACTTGTCGTTCCCGCCAAAGTCGTAGGGCTCCGGACTTAACGTATATTTAATTTGCATAAACTGCCGCTATTCTTCATTATTTATCAAACAAGAACATTCAACTTAGAGGTACTATCATGAAAAGAGTGTTGCCTTTCATTCTCATCTCGATGATCTCGTTTGGTTTCTCGGGTAACCGAGCCACACAGACTTGGATTCCGAAGTCGGTATACCTTCCTAAATATTCGCACATTGTCCTGGTAATCGAGGAGAACAAATACTACTCGAGAGTGATCGGAAGTGAGGATGCACCTTACATCAACAACGTTTTGTTGAAACAGGGAGCGAACCTGACACGCATGTTTGCTGACGAGCATAACAGCGAAGGGAACTACTTCTGGATCTTCTCCGGCGCAACGCAGAACGTCGGGCATCACGACATGACTCCGACCCGGTTCAACAATCCGAAATACCCGTTCATGGCACCTAACCTGGGCGAAGAGCTCATGAAGGCAGGATACACTTTCAAGGGCTACGCAGAAAGTCTGCCCGCGATCGGCGACACCGTATCGTGGGCCGGGAAATACGCCCGTAAGCATGTGCCATGGATAAGTTTCGGGAATCTGCCTCAAGGAACAACAGAAGCCACTTCCTGCAATCTCCAATTCAAACAATTCCCCAGCGATTTCAACAGACTTCCGACAGTCGCGATAGTGATTCCAAACCTGATAGACGACATGCATAGTGGTAAGCGGTCGATGCGTGTCAAGGACGGGGACACATGGCTGAAAGACAAACTCGGGAAGTACTACAAGTGGGCAAAGACCCATAACAGCCTTCTCATTATCACCTGGGATGAAAACAGCGACTGGTCACATTTCAACGGTCTGACCGACCCTGCCAGCAAGGACCGGGATATTCGTAACAGGATACCCACCATTTTCGCCGGTGCGCACATAAAGCATGGGAATTACTCAGAAGGTAAAGGCGTCACACACGTCAATCTCCTTCGAACGATAGAGGCGATTTACGGCTTGCCTCGAGCCGGGTACCAGCAGAAGTACGCGCTCAAGGACGGCATCTCGAACGATCGCATAATCAGCGACATCTTCACCCGAAGGTGATGTAAGAGAGCGTCGACCCTTCGATGTAGGTCTGCGCAAACTCAGTCTGCCCTGCAGCCTCGTCGCTTCTCCAGGCAACTCCGACGATATCCGGGTGCGCTATAGGAGAACTACACTACTTTCCGATGGCGCGACGCCGATGAATCCCGTCCTGGAGGCCCGAGGTTTGCCTGAACGATCACGGATCACTAACTTGGACTCAGTCGACTAGAACGTAAACTTATTCTATCAAAGATCCGGAGGAGGAGACGGCATGAAGAAACTCGCATGGGGAATTCTCAGCACTTCCAAATTTGCGGCTCGGGCAACTATACCCGCGACGCAAAAGAGTAAATACTCGGACGTCCGGGCGATCGCATCGCGAGACAGAAAACGCGCAGAGAATCTTGCCGCACAGTTAGGAATTCCGAAAGTCTTTGGCTCATACGAGGAGTTAGTTTCAGATCCCGAGTTAAATGTCATATACAACCCACTCCCGAATCACCTTCACGTCGATTGGACGCTTAAAGCTTTAAAGGCAGGCAAGCATGTGCTGTGTGAAAAGCCGATCGCCCTCAATTATGCCGATGCCCGTCGGCTCGAAAACGTCGCGAAGGATTATCCGAAGCTGAAGGTGATGGAAGCGTTCATGTACCGTCATCATCCGCAGTGGCAGAGAGTCAAGGAGCTTGTGCGGAGCGGCGCCATCGGCGAAGTAAAGAGCATCCATGCATTGTACTCTTACTACAACGACGACACTTCCAATATCAGGAACAAGGCCGATTTCGGTGGAGGAGGAATGCTCGACATCGGTTGCTACTGCGTGTCGCTATCCAGGTTCGTATTCGGACGTGAACCTGTGCGGGTACTTGGGCACGTGGAGAGGGACCCTAACACCCGAATCGACCGATTTGCTGCCGGAACCCTCGACTTCGGAAGTGGAGTTGCCACCTTCTCCTGCGGGACCCAGCTTCAGCCGTACCAACGGGTCAATATACTCGGCACGAAAGGAAGGATAGAGCTTGAGATACCTTTCAATGCTCCGAAGGACCGGCCGACGAGGATCTGGCTTCAGAAAGGCGGCCCGGTGGAGGAAATTCAGTTTGAAGCGTGCGATCAGTACACCATACAGGCCGACCTTTTCGCTGAAGCGATCATCAACGGCACGGATGTGCCGACCCCGATAGCCGACGGGATAGCGAATATGAAGGTCATCGACGCGGTTTTTGAAAGCTCAGACAAGAATAGCTGGATCAATATTTAAAGAGCTTTCAACATACCTTACTTCAGCGGCATCATTTTTCGAGTCGCGGTGTAATTGCCTGCTCTGATAACGTAGAAATAAACTCCGCTGGCAAATCGATCCGCGTTGAAACTCACTTCATAGTTGCCGGCACCCTGCTGTTGGTGGACCAGAGTAGCGACTTTCTGGCCGAGATCATCATACACCGTCAGGTTCACAAACTCTGCCTTTGGGATGCTGTACTTTATGGTCGTCGATGGATTGAACGGATTGGGGTAGTTCTGGCTTAGTGCAAATGTTCTCGGCGTTCCCATCTGTTTTGTGTTCACGGCAGTCAGGGTGGGCGTTATGAATGACCATATCTGGGAGAACGATCCGGACAGCGTGTCGTCTATCGCCTGAACTCTCCAGAAATATTTGGTCTCGGGCGACAGCCTTGTGTCAATAAGCTGTTGAATGACCATCGTCGTGTCCGAAATGCCTGACGAATCAACGACTATCTTTCCGAAAGAGCTGTCCGAAGCAATTTGAACGCGGTACGAAGTGGCAATGGATACGCCGTACCAAACGAGTGCAGAGTCGGAGGATGAAAGAGTATCCTGAGAAGCGGGAGCATCGAGGACGGGCGATGTGGGAACAGCCGCAATTCCGGCATCGGTAGTATGCACAATTATCCCATTGTGGCCTACCGCCCAGCCGTCGGAATCATTGACGAAGCAGATATCTTCGAACATCGTGCCCGCCGGGACGACTACAATTTGATTGGTCCAGGTTTTGCCCGCGTCCGTAGTCCTGTAAATGTAATCGGCTGGACCGCTTGAGCTATAAGGGCCTCCAGTCACGTAACCGACCGAATCATTCAAAATGGCAACCTTGAAGACATCCGTATTTGGGTTTGATTGCACCATGGTCCAATGTGCGCCACCGTCCGTCGACCTTAGTATGCGACCGCTATCCCCCATACAAACCCCGACTTCAGGTGTGAAAAAGCCCACGTCGGTGAGATAAGATGTCACATTGGTGTTTTGTTCATTCCACCAGCGTCCCCCGTTCGTGGTCGACAAAATCAATCCGTTATCCCCGGCTGCCCAGCCAGAACTGTCGTTTGCGAAATAGATTCCCGCGAGCCTCCCAGCGTAGCCGGCAACTTGCAGTGACCAATTCGCGTTCCCAGGGGAACTTTCGATGAACGTATAGTTAGTCCCCCTGTTTCCACCTGCAATCCAACACATAGGTTGATTGTTGAAATCACGGCAGAAGATGGAATTGTTATATGGACCAAAGGGGGATGGGCTGGTATTGAATTCCCAGCTCGCCCCGCCGTCGGTCGTCTGTAGGATCGTGGTACCGCCGACAATCCAGCCGTCATCGCTGTTGAGAAAATCCACCTTAGACAGTTGCCCTGAAGCAGGAGTGGTTTGCTGAAGCCATGTCGTTCCGCCATCGGTGGTCTTCAATACCACACCGCTGTTGCCAACTGCCCAGCCATTCGTCGGTGAAGTGAATTTTACACCGAGCAGATAAGTAGTGACACCGGATTGCTGCTGGGTCCATTGCGCAGACGAAACGGATGTAAACACAAACAAGAGCGCTGAAGATAGAAGAAGGTTCTTCATAATTGCCTCACCAATTCGTTTCCGATTTGAAAACTTCAATTCCCAAAAGGTCCACCGGGAATCAGCACAAGTCCGGAATCCGTCAGGGGTCCCCTTTCTCCCGCACAAACGCGGACCTCAACTTTCACCAAAGTTATAGAAACTCACTATTAACAGCAACCTTTGCAAAGTTATTCTTCAAATTCCGGGCGTATCTAACGGATTGTTCTCCGTCAAGTATCCAGCATCTCTCATTATTTGTGAAGCCGATGTGCCTGTAGTACTCGTTTGCGGCAGGAGCTGCTACCAGTATAAGCTTGCATCCTGCTTTCAGCTTCCGTTGCGTCTCTGCTATGAGCCCCCTCCCTATCCCTTGTCTCTGATATTCAAGATCGACCGCCAGGTCCGATAGGTAACAACAGTAATAGAAATCGGCAACACTCCTAGCCACACCAACAAGTCTTTCACCATCCCAGGCCGTCACGATCAGGTTCGCGTTTTTCAACATCCCCTGGAGGCACTCAAAATCGTCGATAGGTCTTCTTTCACCAAGGGTGGAAGTGACCAACAGATTCCTGAATTGTTGAACCGTGATTTCTCGGTTTGTTTCATATTCTATCACTGCTCGGATCCTCAAAATAACATTAGCAATATGGACGCACGCAACTGCAACACCGCCTGATTTTCGATTCCACAAATTAAAAACCCGCCCCGGCAATTCAAACCGAGGCGGGCAAATCTAAGGAGAACGACCACTTCAGTCTCCTGCCCCCGCAAAAATGCTGCCGAATCCGGAGATCACGTCAACCCCCGGCGAAGGTTTCCAGGACCGGAACTTTGTCAATCTCCCAGCTTACTTGAAATTATCGAGTACCTTGGAGCGGGCATGTTCGTTCCTTTGATATATCTCCAGAGGATTTCATTGAACTCTCTCGGAGGTACAGCATCCTCGACGCTGAAATTCCAGTGGTCCATTATGCTCTGGCCATACGCGCCGTTGGGGTTTATGGCATGAATGTTTATCATCGGACTCACGACATTGTAAGGAGCGTAGTCAGCCTTCATCGTGAACGAATTGTACATCGGCGTAGCGGCCGCGTCGTACTGGCTCATCGGCGGCAACCCGAGAATGAGTTCCATAGTTCGGAGCATCGAGGCGGTGCTGTACATCGTCTTGTCTACATAGTGGCGTTTGCAGTACGGGCTTACGACCATTCCCTCCGTGCGGTGGGCATCGACATGATCGGCACCCGCCTGAGCATCGTCCTCAATCGAAAAGATCGCCGTGTGAGGCCAAATCTTGCTGTGCGATATCCGGTCCACGAATAGACCGAAGGCGTAATCGTTCTGTGCCACCATGGCTTGTGGAGTATGAGCTCCCTTCTTTGTTCCCCATGTGTGATCGTTTGGGAGCCAGATAATACTGAGGTGCGGAACTCTATTCTCAGCAAGCAGCCTCGTGAAGTCCTTGTTCCACGCTTCGTACCGACGGACGTCCGAATAGGACAGATCCCACGCCCGGTACCACGGATCTATGTGACCTATGAGTGCCTTTTCCCCCGGAGTGTCCGGCTTGTTGGTATCAGGATTGCTTTCACAAAACTCTCCGTAGTCCCTGAAATAGATATCGTGCCTCTGGCAGAGGTTCCAGATGAAACCTTCCGCCGGTGAAGAAACCGGCTGCCCTCCCTGAAAGTCATACCTTGCGCCTCTGTTCGCATAGTTCGACGGCCAGCTCTTGACAACATAGTCGGTGGCATAAGCCCCGTCAGACCAGTTGTGGCCGTCGGCGCTGACCTCAGCGTTGCAGTAGAGGTTGTCCAGAAGCACGAACTTCCTGACTATCTTGTGGAGATTAGGCGTGATCTTCTCGCCGAAGAGGGTCAGATCCGGGTCGCCGTTGCCCCTCTTGATGTCGCCGAATACCTGGTCGTACGTCCTGTTCTCCTTTATGAAATAGAACACATACTTGATCGGGGATTCACCGCCAACCTTATCGGGGATCGGGTTGTCGCCGTTGTATGCGGCCTGCTTCAACTGACCCGGGCGGTAAGGCACGTCGGCGTAGACTTCTTTCGTGTACTTATCGAGAGTCTTTGCATTGGGAAAATTGATGAACGACAATGTCCCCTTAAGGAGATTGCCGATATATTCCGGTCCATGACTGTTCAGTGGATAATTCGGATTCGGGAAAGACCTGCTTCCCTTTCCGTTCAATACGAGCACCGT
>JAJZNW010000118.1 GCA_021811615.1 Bacteroidota bacterium | reverse complement strand
GGTCAATCGGGACGTGGGTTCAAATCCCACCTTCAGCTCCAACCCATCATTGAATCCAGGCGAAAGTTTAAGCGACCAGGGAGAGCCGATTGGAAGCCGGAGCCTGCCAAGTGGAGGAGCAGCGGTTTCGTAATCCCGAATGACGAAGGTCAATCGGGACGTGGGTTCAAATCCCACCTTCAGCTCCAACCCATCATTGAATCCAGGCAAAGACCTAAGAGATCAAGCAGAGCCGATTAGAAGCCGGAGCCTGCCAAGTGGAGGAGCAGCGGTTTCGTAATCCCGAATGACGAACGTAAATCGGGACGTGGGTTCAAATCCCACCTTCAGCTCCAACCCATCATTGAATCCAGGCAAAAACCTAAGAGATCAAGCAGAGCCGTTCTGAGCCAAAGGCGCATCCCTGCCTGGCTTTGAACATTTCACAGAGTTCCACGGATACCGCCTTGCTGTATTCCGCATTATCATATTGGGATATTAATGTGCGGAAGAAACACGCGAGTTCCACAGAGAATCAGTTCTTTTCTCTGTGTCTCTCTCTTTTCTTCCTCTGTGGCTCTCTGTGTAATTGCTAAGCGCCTGCCCGGCAGGCAGACGCCTCCGGCGGAAAATCCCACATTCCCTCGTTAAAAAATCGTCTCCGCTCGGAATGATGTCTATCCGGGTTGGATTGACGGCTCACCAGCTCGGAATGCCGAGTCACTTGCTCGGAATGCCGAGTCATTTGCTCGGAATGCCCGCTCACTTGCTCGGAATGCCGACTCACCTGCTCGGAATGCCGACTCACCAGCTCGGAATGCCCGCTCACTGGCTCGGAATGCCGACTCACCAGCTCGGAATGCCGACTCACCAGCTCGGAATGCCCACTCACTTGCTCGGAATGCCCGCTCACTTGCTCGGAATGCCGAGTCACCTGCTCGGAATGCCGAGTCACTGGCTCGGAATGCCGACTCACCTGCTTGGAATGCCCACTCACTTGCTCGGAATGCCGAGTCACTGGCTCGGAATGCCCGCTCACCGGCTCTGATTGCCTGCTTACCCTGCCAGGCTCTTCCATTCTGAGATTTGCTCCGGCCCGTGCCCGAGCTGTGCAGAAGTCCCTTGCACAAATCCATGACGACAACCGAGGCTCGGGAATCGCCGGTTGCCCTGGTCGCTAACTGATCTACCGTACCACCAGTTCCAGCGTCTCGAACGCTTGATTCTGGAATGGACCGCCCGTGGCCTTGCTAACATTGAATTCGAGATTGAAGTGATCAAGCAACAGTTCTGCGATTTCATCCTTCTTACTAAGCCAGTGTACGAACAAGAGTGTCCTTACGAGCCCATCGAGTTTTGCTCCCCAGCCGTAAGTCGTGTATGTCGGGAGTCCTGCTTCAGTGACCGAACCCTCTCTAAGGTAAATGAACTGTCCGAGTTCCAGCTGTGCTCCTTTCAGTACAGCGATATCGCCCGCAGGTCTCGTGCTCGGGTAGTCATCGAGCGCTGTCGGCCTGCCCGCGATGAGATTCCTGTAGATCTGGAAACATCCGAGTCCTTTTCTGCGCGCGTAGTAAGTGTAATACCCGTTGGATGTCGAATCGATTGAAGTGAAAATTAGAGAAGCATCAGCTTCCCGCATGAGAGTGAAGGAAAGCCACTTCCATTCATGATGCAAAACGCGTGTCTTCAACCCCAACTCCACATTCCAGCCGAGATCGGCTTGTTCCGGCGTGCCTGCTCCAAAATAGTATGAGTGAGTTCCGAGATTGCGTGCCGAGTATCCTAAGGACAAGTTGAACACCGGCATAAGGCCGCCGAATGCAAGCTCGCGATTGTCGGCTATCCTCGACACGATGCGCAGGATGGGTATGCGCAAAATCGTTCCTATATCGTGCGACATTGTGTGGGATTCGGCACCTGGAAAGGATTGGTAGGCGGAACTCATCGGATCTATAGTATAGCCTATTCCCAACGTTATAAGGTACTTCAATCCGAGACCGATCGTGATGCCGTTCAGGTAGTCGGCACGCGGAGGCGAGCTCTCACCAATGTCGACCAGCGTATACCGTAAGTTCGTATATCCTATTCCAACGCCCGCTTGAAAGGGGAGATCTTTCCAAAACCGGTTCAGAGGGATCCCAAAGTGTATGGCAGCGGCCCTGGTCATGCTTGTGACATACCAGAACTCATAGAATCCACTCCCAACGTACCGGCGGGGGAGGCTGAAGCTCGGGACGAATGCGATGCCCATGTCACCTCTCAAACCGGACAAACCAACCAGAGCAGGATTCAAAGTTGCCGCGAAAGGATTCTCAGAAACAAGGGCTGCTCCCGCGCCTCCCATGGCGTTCGCCTCCGCGGAAAGCGGGAAGCTGAGTTCAGGATAGAACTGTGCCTCGATTCGCGCCGCGGTCACGAACGTAACCGTCAGAATCACAATTGCAGTCTTCGCGTATCGTATGGCCTTATCTCTCCTTATCTCACCACCAGGTTCAGACTCTCGAACTTCTCGCCTCCAAAGTAAGCGGCACTATATTCTCGGCCGAAATCATATTGAAGGTCGACATGATCAAGCAAGAACTCAGCAAATGGAGAGTGCGGACTGATGGATTTCAAGAACACGAGACACTTGATGAGACCATCGAGTCTGAGTCCCCAGCCGAATGTGGTTGCAGTGGGGTTCCCCGGATACGTAACATCACCGGCGCGCAGATATAGAAATTCTCCGAGTCCGATTTGTCCGCCTCTTGCGACGCCGACCGTGGCACTTGCTTTTCCGATTACCAGGTTCTGCCAGATGCCGAACCGGCCCAATCCCTTTTCATATCTGTTGTAATAATTCCAGGTGGTATCGGCTGTGCCGAAGAACGCGTTGATTGCACCGATCGCAGAATCTGTCATAATCGGAGATGTGCCCGCTTGTTCTGACCATGAAATTGAAAGCCACTTCCAGTGATGACCGTCCACATCCGAGCTCAAGGCGCCATCGAGACTCCATCCAAGATCGGCTTCAGTGGGAAGGGCTCTAACTGAGTTTACGAAACCGCCCCAATTTCTCATCGCATAACCGACGTTGAAGTCCAGATGAGGATCGATTCCAGAGCTCTCTCGCACTGTCCTTTCCTTCTCGTGGTCGACGATTGATACTATCGGTATCTGAACCAGTGCTCCGAAGTCTTCAGCAGTGTGTTTAAAAGGCGTCCCTTCTAGGTCGGAAAACCTGCTGTTGATCCACCTAAAGGTATACCCGAACCCTAGCTTGATGTAGTAATCGAATCCAACGCCAGCTGATATGCCGTTGAATGTTCCTGTCTGTTGGATCACCACACGAGGCAGTGCTGAAAAAGAATATGTGCTATTGCTATAACTCACATTCGAGTATCCGATCCCGATGCCGGCTTTCAAGGGCAGTTGAGGCCACAAGTCGTTAAGACTTGTTCCAGCGTTGCCTGCGGAGAAGTTCAGGGAGCCTGTCGGATCAGTTGCTGCGTTTAACCCGCTGCCCAAGCTGAACATTCCGAGCGCGGCCGGATTTGCTATCGTCGCTGCAGCGTTGTCGGACGGCAAAGCCGTGCCCACTCCGCCCATACCGAGCGACTGTGCCGAAACAGTGCTGCCGAATGGATCTCCCACCGGGTAGTATTGCCCATATGCTCTTGCGGTTATCAAGATTGTCGCAAGCGTAACTATTCGAATCGTGCTTTTCATCTCTCCATCCCTCAATGGATTTCAATTTGCAGTTGCCGACTTAAATTGCTCGTCCTTCATGAGGCGGCGTGCTCATTGTATCAGTGGGATGGAGATTTTCCTTTCATCCGTGATCGACTTGACGTTTTCGGAATATTCATCTCTTCGACGAATAAGTCAATGCTCAAGTCCGCCGTGCAGCGGCTCATTTTTCCCGAACTTCAACCGCGAAGCGGTGATATTACTATAGAATTGCAAATTCCAATGTTCAGGAAATCCCGAAGGGATGACATTATGTCACCCTTTCAGGGTTCATAATACCGGGTCCCATTTTGTTTCTACAATAATTCCATCCGCCTTCGGCTGATTAAAATGACTCTCTACTGTCCGCCGAAGCGTTGCATCCACCGGCTTTGGGGGATAAATTGTAAGAAAAAATTCCATATAGATTCAAACGGCAAGGTAAAAATGATATATAATGTGATTGTAATAGGTGCCGGACCCGCCGGACTTTCCGCAGCGGTTGAGGCCAAGAAGAAAGGCCTCTCGGTTCTCCTCGTAGATAAAGGTTCAATCGTAAACTCGATACAGCACTTTCCGACAAGCATGGTGTTCTTCTCGACGCAGGAAGTCCTAGAAGTTGGTGGCGTCCCGTTCATATCGACGGCTCCTCATCCCACTCGAGTCGAAGCGGTCAGCTACTACTCCCGCGTGGCGAGATCATACGGCATAGAATTCAAGGGCAACTCTCGCGTTATGTCCGTCACGAAGACGTCGAACGGATCTGCGCATTTCCGGGTCGAACTGAAAAATGAAGTCTCTGCCGAAATCGGTTTCCTCTCGGCAGACAAAGTCGTCATCGCGACCGGCTTCTACGATCAGCCGAACATGCTCGACGTCCCCGGCGAGAATCTTCCGAACGTCTCTCATTATTTCAGAGAGCCGGGACTTCACTTCGGACAGAAAGTCGTCATCGTCGGAGGAAAGAACAGCGCCGTCGAAACGGCACTCGACCTCTACCGTCACGGCGTAGACGTCACGCTTCTTTACAGGAAAGAAGCGTTCGGGAAAAGCGTGAAGTATTGGATCCTGCCCGATATCGAGAACAGGGTGAAGAACGGTGAGATAAAAGCCCGCTTCAACTGCGTCGTGAAGGAATTCCTTCCCGATCGGGTTATCGTCGATGTCAACGGAAAAAGGGAAGAGATCGACAGCGATTTTGTTTACGCCCTTACCGGGTATCATCCCGACGTTTCATTCATAAGAGGTCTTGGAGTCGAAGTGGACGAAAACACAGGCATACCTGTTCACCATCCCGAAACGTTTGAAACGAACGTCAAAGGAATATATGTCGCCGGCTCGATCGTCGCCGGCTACGACTGCAACAAGATCTTCATCGAGAACGGCAGGGAACATGGAAAGTCAATTGCAAAGGACCTCGTCGCGGCATGATTACCTATCTGACTGAAGAAGAAGTCGACCGCCTTGTGAACATAAACGACGCGATTGCCGCGGTCGAGCGTGTTGGCAGATCGATGGCCGCGTCCGACGCGATCTTTGTTCCGAGGACGAGGCTCCGGATGGAACACGGCTTCCTGCATCTCATGCCGGCGTCTCTCGAAGATGAGGGAGTTTTCGGCTATAAGTCGTACACGAGCTTCGGCGGGAAAGTAAGATTCCATGTCCACTTGTTTGACGGCAAGACCGGTGAGCTTCTGGCGATGATCGAGGCCGACAAACTCGGGCAGTTGAGGACCGGGGCGGCGAGCGGCGCGGCCACCAAAATCCTTGCCCGCGGGAACGCATCTTCGTTCGGACTGATCGGGTCGGGGTACCAGGCGGAGTCGCAGCTTGCTGCGGTGCTCGCGGTTCGCTCATTCACATCGGTGAAGGTGTTCAGCAGAAATTACGACCGCGCGAAAGCTTTCTGCGAAAAGATGCAGAAGGTCTCCAGTCCCCGGCTCGAAGCCGTAAAGGATGTTGCCGATGCCGCCGCATGCGATGTCGTAACGACTGCCACGAGCGCGATGGCGCCCGTCCTCTTCGGCGAAATGCTGAAGGAAGGCAGCCATGTGAATGCCGTCGGCGGAAATATGCTGGTAAAGCGTGAGCTTGATGAGAAGGCCGTCGAACGGGCCGGCATGATAGTGATAGACAGCCGCGAGCAGGGGAAAATGGAATGCGGCGATTTCCTCCCGCTTCTCGAGAAGGGAAAGCTTCACTGGAGCGACGTCTTTGAGTACCGCGACCTTTTTTCCTGCGTCGCCGCGAGGAAGAACGAAAAGGAAATCACACTCTTCAAGTCGCAGGGGATAGCGCCATGGGACGTAGCACTGGCAAAGGTTGTCTATGATAGAGCGCTCGAAACTAAAGCAGGCAAGCAGCTTCCTCTATGAGCGCGCAGACGGGGGCTGCTCCGCAGGAGCAGGTAAGGGTAAACTTACTCGGCAAATCGGAAGCTGAACTGCGGGAATTTTTCGTCGGTATGGGCGAAGCACCCTATCGGGCGAAGCAGCTCTTCGGCTGGATTTACAAGAGGCAGGTCGAAGAGTTCGACCCGATAACAGGGTTCACGAAGGACCTTCGGTCGAAGCTTGCTGAGGTCGCCGAGATTAAGTACCCGGATGTCATCGGTGTCGAGGAGTCTCCGACCGACGGCACGCTTAAACTCCTTCTGCAGCTGCATGACGGATACAAGATAGAGACCGTCCTGATCCCGCGCGAGAAGTCGCCGGAAGACGAGGGTTCGCTCAGAGAGACAGTCTGCGTATCGACGCAGGTAGGATGTCCGCTCGACTGCAAGTTCTGCGCGACGGGGGCGATGAAGTTTACCAGGAACCTTACTCCCGGAGAGATTATCTCGCAGGTATTCATCGCCCAGCGTTATGCGAAGAAGCGCGTCACCAACGTGGTATTCATGGGGATGGGCGAGCCGCTTCTCAACCGGGAGGCGGTCGCCTCAGTCATCGGCATATTGACTGACGACAACTCGATAAACATACGCGCGAAGGCGATAACCGTGTCCACGGCAGGCATCGCGGATAAGATTCCACTGATGGCAAAGGAGCCCGTTAAGTTCAGACTCGCAGTCTCATTGCACAGTCTCGACGACGAGACCAGGTCGATGCTGATGCCGATTAACAGGAAATACGATCTGAGTAAGCTTCTCCCCGCGGTCAAGGAATTCTACAGGATGAGACGGGACAGGATTACGTTTGAATACATACTCTTCGATGGTCTCAACGATACGAAAGAAGATATGATCAGGCTGACAAAGCTTTCTAAAGAGATTCCACTGAAAATAAACCTGTTGCGCTATCATCCGCTGGGTCACCTTGGAAAACTCGGACTCAGCGTCGATCCGGTGGCGCTGAATCTCAGGCCGAGCGGCCGGATCGATGAGTTCGCCGACTCGCTTCGCGAGAACGGCATCACCGTCTTCGTCCGGTCCAATTCCGGAGAAGACATCGACGGCGCGTGCGGGCAGCTCGCGGCGAAAAATATACACAGAAGAAAATCCAAATTAGAATTACAGAAGGTAAAACCATGAGAATTATTTTATTCGGACCTCCAGGGGTTGGAAAAGGGACACAGGCAAAGATTCTTTCGAACAATCTGAAGATCGTGCACATCGCTTCGGGCGACATACTGAGGGCGGCGATCGCGAATGGTACCGAACTCGGAAAAAAAGCGAAGACATTCATGGACCGCGGAGAGCTTGTACCCGATGACGTCGTAATCGGAATTATCAAGGACAGGCTGAAAGAAAAAGACGCGGTGAACGGATTCATCCTCGACGGCTTCCCGAGGACACTTCCCCAGGCTGAAGCGCTCGACAAGGTGTTCGAGAAAGAAGGAATCAAGGTGGACCGGGTCGTAAGCATGGAAGTTGACAAGAACGTCCTTCTCAAGAGACTGACGTCGCGGCGCGTCTGCAGGAACTGCGGGGCGATTTACAATCTATCCGTCGATAATGTCAAAGACTCGAAATGTCCAAAGTGCGGCGGCGAGCTCTACCAGAGGGATGACGACAAGGAAGAGACAATACTCCGCAGGTTCGAGGTCTACCAGAACCAGACGAAGCCGGTGAAGGGTTACTACGCCGGAAAGAAATTACTTGTTGAAGTGGACGGCATTGGTGAAATTAAGGAGGTAACCGAACGCCTCAATCGCGCCTTAAAATAACGGCTGTTCTGTCCTGGCGTTGATTTTGGGCACACTTGCTGGTACAGCTGCGAGCTAAATTGTTCTTAAAAACGAGGAGGTAAGATGCGAAAAGGATTTTTCGCGTTCATGTTCGTCCTGTCGTTTGCGGGTTTCGCAAGCGCTCAGGGTCTGAGCGGGATTTTGAGCAAAGTTGGATCGCAATATGCGCAGGGATATATGACGCCGGCGGCAGACGCTTTCGGAGCCGACCTTAACTCCGGTCTCTTTCACTCGGCCGGCATGAGCGGCATTCTTCCCTTCGGTCTGCACCTCTACGTCGGAGTCCAGGTGCCGGCGGCGATTCTGCCATCATCGGATCAAACCTTCAGCATGTCCTATTTGGATACCGTCTCCTTCCAGAGGTCCATTGGTTCGAACACCTTCAATATACAAGTCCCGGCGACGTTCACCGTCAATAATGCCCCGACCGTCTTCGGAGATAAGAACACTACGGGCGAAGCGACGTTCAACGTGCAAAAGGACACGACGGTGACTATGGGAGGTGTCTCGAGGACGTTCACGCTCGATTCCTCGGCCACTATTCCCACCATTCCCGGTTGGACTAAGTTGAGCATAGTCCCGGTGCCGATACCTCAGATTGGCGTCGGGAGCATTTTCGGTACCGACGTACTGATCAGGTATTTGCCAAAGATTAAGCTCTCGAATTACGGCTCGGTCCAATTGATCGGTTTCGCAGTGCGTCACAGTCTGAGCCAGTATATCCCGCTGGTGCCGGTGGATATTGCGGTGCAGTTAGGTTGGCAGAATTTTTCCATTTACGATTCGACGGGAGCTAACGTCTTGAAAGAGTCCGCATTTGCAGCCAATCTGGAGGTGAGCAAGACTCTCGCCATTGTGACTGTCTACGCCGGGCTTCAGGCCGAAACCTCTTCTATGGATGTGAACTACAGTTTCACCCCACCAGCAACAAGCTTGAACCCGTCACCGCAGGCCATCCCGATAGCGTTCAACATTAAGGGCAAGAATAATTTCAGGGCCCTCGTCGGGCTCGATTTCGGGCTTGGACCGGTTAATATTAATGCAGATTACAACATCGGTTCGGTCAACGCGGTCAATGTCGGAATCGGAATTTCGATATAAGCATCCAACAAACTGAGCGCGGTGTCGGTGTCGACACCCGTCAAGACTTTTCAAGGGCTGTATCGGGCGGACCGGTACGGCCCTTTTGTTTGTTGAAATGGATGCTACGTGGATATAGATTCTTATCATTACAAGGAGTACACGATTGAGTTCAAATAAAGTCTCGTACAGACTGGCTCTGGTGTTCGCCATCTTCATGGCGGCAAGCAGCGCGAATGCATTTTCACTGGCAAAAAGCGTGAGCGGGCAATTGGCTTCGCGGGAAAAGGCGATGTCGGCCATAAACCCGACCAAGATGTGCCTTCCGGGTGTGGTTATCGTGAAGTTCAAACCGGGCGTGCAGGCGAGCATGCAGGAGCTTTTCAAGGTGCCGGGGATCCAGAGGCGGATTGTGACTGAGGCAAATCCCGTCTCGATGAAATCGCTCCTCGGTGTCATGAAGATGAGACTCGACAAGACCTCCGAAATCCTGAACGATATCTACGTAGTACATTACACAAGCACCGTTACCCCGGCACTCATGGCAAAGTCGATAATGATGAACCCCGACATCGAGTATGCAGTGCCGCATTATATCTACAAAGTGGACAAACTCGATTTCACGCCGAACGATTCACTCCTTTCCACGCAATATGCATTATCCTTGATAAATGCTTTCAGCGCATGGGATATCACCGAAGGCGACTCGAATGTTGTCGTCGGGATCGTCGATACGGGTGTTAACTGGATGCACCCGGACCTGTTTCCGAATATATGGCAGAACCCTAACTGGAGGACCGATACAAACTACCCCGGCGATTCGATCGGCTGGGATTTTGGCGGCACGAACGGAACGCCGGACAACAATCCCGAGGAAGATTATCCTCCTCCCTATGAGCACGGTACTCACGTTGCGGGAATAGTCGCGGCGGTGGCGAACAACAGGATCGGCATTGCCGGGGTCGCTCCGAAATGTAAAATCATGGCGGTGAAGGCCTCAGAAAAAGATCTGGTCGATCAGAACGGCGAGCCATATATCGTCTACGGATTCGAAGGAATAATCTACGCGGCGGACCATGGTGCACGTGTCATCAATTGCAGCTGGGGAGGTGTCGGCTATTCTCCCTACGAGCAGGATGTTATCGACTACGCCACGGCTGAGGGAGCGCTGGTCGTCGCCGCTGCCGGTAACGATCACTCCGAAGAGTTCCAAACGCCGGCCTATTACCGCAACGTCATGTCGGTGGCGGCCACGGATCAGAATGACAACGCGGCATACTTCACCAACTATAGCTATAACGTTTCGGTCTGTGCGCCGGGAGTCAACATAATGTCCACCTGGGGAACCGATAGCTATACCGAGCTCAGCGGTACTTCCATGGCATCGCCCTGTGCGGCAGGCGTCGCTGCTCTCGTGGCGAGCGAGCATCCGAATTATACCCCGCAGCAGATACTTGAACAGGTGCGCGTCAGCTCGGATAACATTTACGATAACAATCCGACCTATGTCAATATGCTCGGGTTCGGCAGGGTGGATGCGTACAACGCTCTGACCGTGTCGTCACCGGGAGTGATGTTAACAGACGTAACACCCAGCGACTCGGTAGGCGGAAACAACGACGGCGTGTTCACCGAAGGCGAAACTGTACAGGTGTTCGGCAACGCGACGGATTGGCTGAGCGCGACAACCAATCTTCAGCTGACTCTGACTTCGACCGACCCTTACATAACGATAGTGAATGCCACCCAGAATATCGGCGCGCTTGCGACGGATTCGACTTTCAATATGGCGAAAGGCCCGATGAGTTTCAAAATTAATTCGAATGCCCCGCTCGATTATGTCGCAACATTCCTGATTAAGATCAACGACGGCAGCTACAGTGACTACAGGGCATTTACAGTTCTGATAAACCCGACGTTCCGGAATCTCGACATTAACAATATCCTTACGACCGTGACGAGCAAAGGGAACATCGGTTACAACGACTATCCGAATAACAACCAGGGAGCCGGGTTCCAATTCCTGCCCGACAAAGACAGCCTCCTTTTCGAAGGTGCTTTCATGGCGGCAACTTCGCCGACGCATGTCGTAGACGAAGCCCGCGATTCCACCGCAAACGAGGAAGACAACGACTTCGCGCCGATGGGACTCGTGACTGTCGAAACACCAGGGCCGATCGCCAACCAGGAATCCATTTCGATGTTCAATGACAGCAACTCGGTAAATAACAGAATCGGCATCAGAGTTACGCTTCATACTTACGCATTCAAAGCGGACAGTGCGAGCAGCCTCGTCCTCCTCCGATATCAGATCCATAACCTCAACAGCATCAGTATCGACAACTTCTACGCCGGTCTGTTCCTCGATTGGGACATCGGGGTCAACGGTCAGAATAATGACGCCGCATATGACAGCACCTATCAGCTCGGTTACGCATATAATGTAACCCGGGTACCGAGGACATATTGTGGTTGCGCTCTCATCGGCGGAGGAAAGATCAATTATACGGCTATAGACAACGCGTCATCCAGCAGCGGCATCTATAATGGCTTTTCCAAACTCCAGAAATGGCAGGCTCTTTCCGGCGGCACAGTGAACTCCTTCGCAGGGCCGAGCGACATATCGATGGTGGTTTCGGGAGGACCGGTTTCGATCCTGCCGGACACGAGCGTGACGATGACATTTGCCCTTGTGGCGGGCGACACGCTTCAGGATCTCGAAAGGGCCGTCTCCGTAGCCAGACAGATACTATCAACCATAGAGAGCACCGTCACTGTCCCAACATTGAAAAACCTTGCGGAGCTGTACCAGAACTACCCCAACCCGTTTAACCCGAGCACGCACATCACTTTCGCTTTGAAAGCCGACAGCAGGGTGAGCTTAACAGTCTACAATGTGATCGGACAAAAAGTCAGAACTCTGTCGGATCGCAGTTATTCGGCAGGTGGACCTTATGATGCCGTTTTCTCCGCCGAAGGACTTTCCAGCGGAGTCTATTTCGTAAGGCTGATTGCAACGTCGAACGGCCAGAGTTATGTGCAGACCCGGAAGATGATGGTTCTCAAATAGGGGGAGCGCTTCAATTCCTCAACTTGGGTGACGTCGCAAGTCCATCAAACCGCAACTGTCTCCCGAGCCGTCGGTTTATTATGACCATTTCCTTTGCGGCTCTTGGCGTCCCTGGCGGTTCCATTTATGCGATTCGAATTGGGACTCAAATTGCGTCACAATCCCGTGGGGATCAACCGGAAAATTTGTCTTGCAGGAATCTCCTGAGAGTCTCGAAGTCGTCGAACATTTCAGTCATGCATCCGATCACCCAGCTCGGTATATCGACGATCGGCATGCCCTTTACGAGATAAACCGGTTTCGCGAAGAGCGCCGCCACAGTGAGTTCGCCTTTGGTACCAGCTCCGCGCTGGGCGCTTTCATCGTAGTAACAGATGATGTAATCGCTGCGAAGTATGATCTCCTGGGAATCGAGCCTAACGATTTCGGCGGCGATCCTCCTGTGTTGACCCAGGTCGTTCAACTTGGTTTCTCTGAAATCGATCCTGGGATACTGGGTTTTCAGGAATTGTTCGCTGGCCTTGACCGGGTTAAAAGCGGTGTGACTGAGATCTTTCTTCAGCCACGTTTCCATTTCAATGCGCCAGTCCGCGCCGTTATTCTGCGCGTACTCCATCCCTCCCGACAAATATGCGTTTAGTTTCATGGACGAAATTAACTAACCACCGCGAGCTAAACCAGCATACGGGAGGATTGTCATTATGGAAAAATATAGGAAGCGTAATACTTGATTTTAGATTCAAGATTACTAAATTGAATTAGTTCTTTCAAAAAGTTTTCCATTTCATCAAGAACCGCTTCAATATCACGTCAAGTGATACGCGGTTTCCCGGATGCGATATTTCGGCATCTCAGATCGGACTGCCGCGAGAGACGCCTTCGGGAAAGGGTGGAGGGATCAGGCCCTACGAAACCCTGGCAACCGTCCCGGCAAATCATGTCGATTAGTCGGGAGGCCGGTGCTAATTCCTGCCCGTATCCGTTCTGGTTTCAAGGACGGACTGCACGGGAGAGATGAGCCAAGAGTTGAAACCTCTTCTTGCCATCGTTCTCAGTGCAGGAGGAGGTTTTTTTTATTTCATGAAGACTTAACAAAAAGAAAAAAGAGGAGATAGATAAGATGAGTACGAACGGCAAGGAGAGGAAATATCACTACGAGACTCTCCAGCTTCACGCAGGCCAGAAACCCGATCCGGCTACGAATTCAAGGGCTGTGCCCATATACCAGACTTCTTCATACGTGTTCAACGACACCGACCACGCCGCTTCGTTATTCGGCTTGCAGCAATTCGGGAACATTTATACAAGGATAATGAACCCGACAACGGACGTCTTCGAGCAGCGTGTTGCGGCCCTCGAAGGCGGCGTCGCCGGACTTGCGGCAAGCAGCGGGCAAGGCGCCCAATTGCTTGCCATCACTACTCTGGCGCAGGCAGGGGACAATATCATTTCCACTTCCAACCTCTACGGCGGAACCTATAACCAGTTCAAGGTAACGTTCAAGAGGCTCGGCATCGATGTCAAGTTCGTCGACGGAGACGATCCGAAGACCTTCGAAAATCTGATCGATAGCAAGACAAAGGCCGTGTATATCGAGACGATCGGGAACCCGAAGCTGAACATACCGGATATCGAAGCGATCGCCAAAGCCGCGCATTCAAAGGGAGTACCTGTTATCGTCGACAATACCTTCGGGGCCGCCGGTTATACCTGCAGGCCTATAGACTTCGGTGCCGACATAGTTACAGCATCCGCCACCAAGTGGATAGGCGGACACGGAACGTCCATCGGTGGCATCCTGGTCGACTCGGGAAAGTTCGACTGGGGCAACGGCCGTTTTCCGCTCTTTACCGAACCGAGTCCCGGATATCACGGTCTCAATTTCTACGAGACCTTCGGACCTAAGTCGCCTTTCGGGAATATTGCGTTCATTATCAGGGCACGTGTCGAAGGTCTCCGCGACCTCGGCCCTTGCGTGAGCCCGTTTAATTCTTTCCTGTTCCTTCAGGGTCTCGAGACTCTCTCAATCCGGGTCGAAAGACATTGCGAGAACGCATTGAAACTTGCCAAACATCTCAAGTCGCACCCGCTTGTAAAATGGGTTAGCTACCCCGGTCTGGAAGACCACCCCGATCATGCAAAGGCGGTGAAGTATTTCAGGAAAGGACTCTACGGCTCCATGATTGTATTCGGAGTCAAGGGAGGGATCGAGGCAGGAAAGTCTTTCATAAATAACTTGAAGCTAACCAGTTTGCTTGCTAACGTTGGAGACGCGAAGACACTCGCGATACACCCGGCGTCCACTACGCACCAGCAGCTGTCCGACGAGGATCAGTTGTCCGCGGGAGTCACTCCCGACATGGTGCGGGTTTCTGTGGGTATCGAGCACATCGACGACATCATACTCGACTTCGATGAAGCGCTCGATTCGATCAAGCAAACCGTTAAGGCATGATAGAAACACTTTCAAAGACGATAGTAAAAACAAGGAAGGTTCGGCTTTATACTGAAGCCGAACCTTTTCACTTCGAGTCGGGAGACCGGCTTGCGCCGGTAGACGTCGCATTTGAGACTTACGGTGAGCTTAACCGGGAAGGGACCAACTGCGTCCTGGTTTGCCACGCACTGACCGGCAGCGCTCACGCAGGCTTCTACAATTCTGAAGACGATAAAGTCCCGGGCTGGTGGGACAGCATCATCGGGCCCGGCAAACCTCTAGATACGACTGAGTACTTCGTCGTTTGTTCGAACATTTTGGCCGGCTGTTATGGCACTACCGGACCCGCTACCATGAACCCGGCCACCATGAGAGAGTACGGCACTTCGTTCCCGCTTACCACTATACGAGACATGGTGAGGGTCCAGAAGAGGCTTCTCGACTGGCTCGGGGTGGAGAAGCTGGAACTCGTGATCGGCGGTTCCATGGGAGGCATGCAGGCTCTTGAGTGGGGAGTTATGTTCCCCGATTTCATCGAACACGTCGTTACGATAGCCACGGGAGCGAATCATACGGCCTGGGGCATCGGTCTGAACGAAGTCGCCAGGCAGGCGATTTACAACGACCCAGCATACCAGAACGGAAATTACTATTCCTCCGGACAGCCTGCCCGAGGACTCGCGCTCGCCAGAATGATTGCTATGATCAGCTATCGCAGCCCGGAATCGTTCTCATTGAGATTCCAGAGGGAGAGAACTCGACCCGCCGATGGAAAAGAGTTCTTCGATCTCAGGAACATTTTCCAGGTCGAAAGCTACCTTCACTACCAGGGAGTCAAACTGGTAGAACGATTCGATGCGAATACATATATCTACATAACGCGGGCGATGGATCTTCACGATGTGGCAAGGGACCGCGGAAATCTTGGCGATGTGCTCGCGACCGTCAAGGCGAAGACGCTCTGCGTGGGGATAAGCTCCGATGTCCTGTACCCGGCAGTTGAACAGCGTGGTTTGGCCGAGCTTATACCGAATGCTGAATATGCCGAGATACAATCGGTCCACGGTCATGATGCGTTTCTGATGGAGTACGATCAGCTTGCCAGAATTCTCAACGATTTTTTGGATAGGACATAGGACAAATCTTCCGGGGACGGCGGATTATCAGGTTCCGAGGAAAATGCGGGCTTTGACTGGCTCCCCAGTCGTTGCTATTTTTAGCTCATTTAGTTAAAATATTCCTCGATACTTGCTTGTATAATGCACATCCTACTGGTAGATGACAACCCTGAAAATATTGTCGCCCTAGCTGATATTCTTAAGGCCGCGGGGCACTCGATAAGCGTGGCTTCAGACGGATACGAGGCGCTTGACTCGTTGCGGGAAAATAGTGTCGATGTGGTCGTCTCCGATGCCCTGATGCCGAGGATGGATGGCTTTGTGCTCTGCAGAAGAATACGGTCCGATGATTCTCATAAAGACGTGCCTGTTATTATCATGACAGGCGAATATACCGGTGACGCAGACGAGCAGTTTGCGATGAGCGTCGGTGCTACAAGGGTTTTGAGAAAGACTGAGGATGTCGACCTCCTTCTCTCCATTCTCGGCAATATAGACGACAAGCGAGCCGAACGAAATTTGGGTTCCACCCTCCATCCCGCCCTCGATGAAGGTGAATACCTTAAAGGGTACAATTCAGTCCTCGTCAGAAGGCTCGAGGCGAAAATGAGCGAACTGGAAGCTGCAAACCGGCAACTCCTGGAGAAGAATACCCAGCTGGAACACGAACGGAGCAAGTACCGCCAACTGTTCACGTCTGCCAACGACGGAATTCTGCTCATCAGTCAGTTGACTAACCAGGTCGTCGAGGCCAATGTCCATGCCAGGAAGATTCTGAAGACCAATGAAAAGATCCTATCCCAGAAGAAACTTGTAGACCTGAAACCATTCGGGGAATTGCTCACCGAGAAAATATCGCGGGGCGAATCAGTGCAGTTCGAGAGCTCTTATTCACATGGTGATTCGAAGGTCATGCTGGACATCAGCGGGGCACCGGTGGGAACTGAAGAGGCACTGTACCTGGTTATGATCAGAAATGTGACCAGGCGAAAAGAGTGGCTTGAGCGGTTCATTGCCCTGGATAAACTCCGTGCTCTCGGCAGACTTTCTCATGGTCTGGTCCACGAAATAAGAAACCCGTTGAATGTGATTTCGGTGAACGTTCAGTACCTCGACCGCACCATTCCTGACGATTCGGTCGAGAAGAAATTCACAAGACCTGCGCTCGAAGGAGTCAAAGCTATCGAAAAGGTGATCAGGGAAACGATGAATTTCGCTCAGCCGCAGACTCCTGCCAAGACCGATATCAGCCTCGGCGGTATTTTGACGGAAATAGCCGCCCTGGCCAGAACGTCCCTGCAAAAATCCAATATCAAACTTGCAATCGAAAACACCGAATCCAACGACGCTATTTTAGCCGACAGGTCTCAGATACTTCACGCGATTCTCAACATAGTTGAGAATTCCATCGAGGCAATGCCAAACGGGGGGAAGCTCGCATTTAAGCTGGGAGGTTCGACCGACGAGCAGGAATTGGTTTTGAGTATTTCAGATACGGGCGCCGGAATGGATGAGGATGTCGCCAAACTTGCCGCGGAGCCGTTCTACACGACCAAAGAAGGCGCGACCGGCATGGGCCTCTCGATTTCAAACCGTCTTTTCGAGCTCAACGATGCCGGGCTCAATTTCGAAAGCAAACCTGGCGCCGGTACCGTCGTCACCATCCGTTTCCAGCGAAGGAGGCAGGCATGAGCAGCAAACTACTGATTGTCGATGATGATGAGCTGCTGAATAATTCACTTAACGCCGTGCTTACGAGAAGCGGCTACGAGGTCGCCTCCGTCCTCAAGGGGGAAGAAGCGATCCAACAGATAGTAGAGTTTCAGCCGGATATAGTCCTCCTCGACCTTTATCTCGGTTCGATAACCGGACTCGAGATTCTGCAGAAAATTCGCGCCGAGAAGAACGAGACACCGGTTATACTCATAACCGCGTTCTCCGACGTGAACAGCGCAGTCCGCGCGATAAAACTCGGCGCCGAAGATTTTGTCCTCAAACCGCTCGACCTCGAACAACTTGAAATCCTGATCAATAAGACTTTGAACAGGAAAAATCTCGAACGGCGGTATGAACTTCTGAAAGATGAGCTGCAGCAGAAGTTCGGCCCTTACGCCATTATCGGAAAGAGCGACAAGCTGAAGAAAGTGGTCCATACTGCCGAAAGGCTCGCTCATGCGGATACCACTGTCCTGGTCATCGGTGAAAGCGGATCCGGGAAGGAACTAATCGCCCGCCTCATTCACGAGAAGAGCGAAAGATCGGACGGCCCATTCATCTCCATAAACTGCGGTGCGATTCCAAAGGAACTCGCCGAAAGCGAGCTCTTTGGTTACGAGAAGGGCGCGTTCACCGGCGCCATGGACAAGATGAGACAGGGGAAGTTCGAACTCGCAAACCGCGGAACGATTCTCCTCGATGAGGTCGGCGAGCTTTCGCAGGAACTCCAGGTCAAACTTTTGAGGGTCCTCGAAACAAAACGGTTCTACAGGCTCGGCGGTTCGAAGGAAGTCTCAGTCGATGTCAGGATCGTTGCTGCAACCAATAAGAATCTCAAAGAAGCGGTGGAAAAGGGTGCGTTCAGAGAAGATCTCTATTACCGGCTGAATATCGCCCAGCTTCATGTCCCTTCCCTTAGAGAGAGGGTGGAGGATGTCGCGCTTCTTGCCAACACGTTCCTCGAAGAATTCAACAGAAAATTCGGAAAGTCGATCAAAGGTTTCACTCCCGAGGCGATAAAGGCCATGGAGACCTATTCCTGGCCGGGAAATGTCCGCGAACTCAAGAATGCAATCGAACGCATCGCACTCCTCGAGACCGACACGGTCGTCAAGCCTGAGCATCTTACTTTCCTGAGTCACCACCCCGGGTTCAACACGAAAAAAGCGTTGGATGGGGTCGGGCTGGTTGCAGTGCCTGATCACGGAATTAAGATGGACGAAGTAATGCGGGAAGCCATAATTCAAACGCTCGATCTCACGGCTGGAAACCAGATCCAGGCGGCTAAGATGCTCGGACTGACAAGATCCAGGCTCCGTTACAGGATGCAGCAGCTCAAGATAAAGTATGAGCCCAAGAAAGAAACCTCCGAAGGAACCCGTGGATGATCTCGGACGAAGTAAGAGTGCGCTTCGCACCAAGCCCCACCGGCTTCCTGCACGTCGGCGGACTCAGGACGGCCCTTTTCAATTATCTATTCGCCAGGAATTCCGGCGGCAAGTTCATACTCCGCATTGAAGACACGGACCGCGCCCGTTACGTCGAGGGAGCGGTCGATAACCTCATCACCACACTCCGCTGGGCCGGCCTCGACTACGACGAAGGTCCTGTCGTCGGAGGAGACTTCGGTCCCTATGTGCAGAGTGAACGTCTGGCTATTTACAAAAAGCATGTCGACGTTCTTCTGGAAAAGCGGGTGGCATACAGATGTTTTTGCACTCCCGAGAGACTCGATGCGATGAGAAAAGAGCAGGAGAAGAAAAAACTCCAGCCTAAGTACGACAGAACATGCCTCAGCCTTTCCGAAAACGAGATCGAGGCCAATCTATCTGCGGGCAAGCCTTACGTCGTGCGGCTAAAAGTGCCGGACAACGTCACGATAAAATTCTCCGACATCATCCGGGGCGATGTAGAGTTCGCGAGCGAACGCGTCGACGACCAGGTGCTTCTCAAGTCGGACGGATATCCGACGTACCATCTTGCGAATGTCGTCGATGACCATCTGATGAATATCTCACATGTCATACGCGGCGAGGAGTGGCTTTCGAGCACCCCAAAACATGTGCTCCTCTACGAAGCGTTCGGATGGGAGCTCCCAAAGTTCGCGCATCTTCCACTTCTCCTCAATCCGGACAGGTCGAAGCTCAGTAAACGACAGGGAGACGTTGCGGTCGAGGATTATCGCGACAAAGGCTATCTCAAAGAGGCGCTGGTGAATTTCGTCGCGCTACTCGGCTGGAATCCTGGCGACGACAGGGAAATTTTCTCTCTCTCAGAACTTGAGAACGAGTTCTCGCTGGAAAAGGTCAACAAGTCGGGCGCCGTCTTCAACGTCGAAAAACTTGATTGGCTTAACTTCCAGCATCTTCGAAGCAAACCCGGGGACGAAGTCCTCGATATGCTCAAGGAGCACCTGGCCGTGTCGGGCATAGATGTCACACGCTTCAGGGACGATTACCTCAAAGAAGTCATCACGGCCATGCGGGAGCGGGTGAGTTTCATAAAGGATTATACCGGGAAGAGCCCTTACTTTTTCACGCCTCCTACTGAATACGATCCTGCCGTGATAAGGAAGAGATGGAAACCTGAGTCCGCCGATTACCTCAAGCGGCTGGCCGGAGAATTTTCAGCTCTCGATAATCCCGGGAAGTCAGATTTTGAAAATGCCCTGCACCGCACGGCCGAAGAGCTGAAGATCCAGAACGGCGATCTTATCCATCCGCTCAGACTGGCAGTATCGGGAATGGGCGAAGGGCCGGGACTATTCGATGTAGTCAGTATACTCGGAAAAGAGGAAACGGTCAGAAGAATCAACGCCGCGGTTGAAAGAATAAAGTGAGATGAATGGAAGATAATAAGAGTCAGGGAACAGAACAGGAAACGGGTCAGACACCGGAAAAACGCAACTTCATTCGCGAGATTATCGACGAGGATCTTAAGAGCGGAAAATATGAGACCGTTCACACCCGATTTCCTCCCGAACCGAACGGCTATCTTCACATCGGTCACGCGAAATCAATCTGCTTGAACTTCGGCACAGCGAAAGACTATAAGGGAGTATGCAACCTTCGTTTTGATGATACCAATCCGGCCAAAGAGGACGTCGAATATGTCGAGTCCATACAGGAAGATATAACGTGGCTCGGGTTCGATTGGGAGAATAGGTTATTCTACGCATCGGATTATTTTGAGAAGCTTTTCGAATACGCTGTCATTCTCATAAAGAAGGGTAAGGCTTACGTCGACGACCTCGATGCCGATGAGATTAGACAGCACAGGGGAACCCTCACCGAACCGGGGAAGGACAGCCCGTACAGGAACAGGAGTGTTGAAGAGAACCTTGATCTGTTCGAGCGCATGAGGAAGGGCGAGTTCCCCGATGGGTCGAAGACTCTGCGCGCGAAGATAGACATGTCGTCGCCGAATATAAACATGCGCGACCCGGTAATGTACCGCATACTTCACGCGACTCACCACCGCACCGGCGACAAGTGGTGCATTTACCCGATGTACGACTGGGCGCACGGGCAGTCGGATTCGATCGAGGGCATCACCCACTCCATCTGCACGCTCGAGTTCGAGGATCACCGTCCGCTATACAACTGGTTCGTCGAGCAGCTCCAGATATTTCACCCGAGACAGATAGAGTTCGCGAGGCTGAATCTCACATACACGGTCATGAGCAAGCGAAGACTGCTCCAGCTCGTCCAGGAAAAGCACGTCAGCGGCTGGGACGATCCACGGATGCCTACAATCTCCGGCCTGCGCAGGCGCGGTTATACGCCGGAGTCGATAAAACTCTTCGCCGACCGCATCGGCGTATCGAAGGCAGACAGCGTGATAGATGTCTCCGTACTCGAAGACTGCCTGCGTTCGGATCTCAACAAGCGCGCGCAGAGGGTGATGGCAGTTCTTCATCCCGTGAAACTCGTGATAGAGAATTATCCCGAGGGACAAGTCGAGGAGCTCGAAGCCGTGAACAATCCCGAAGACGAGTCGATGGGGACGAGGAAGATACCGTTCTCGAAGGTGCTTTACATCGAACGGGACGATTTCATGGAGAATCCGCCAAAGAAATATTTCCGGCTCTCACCGGGCGCCGAAGTCAGGTTGAGATACGCCTATATCATCAAATGCACCGGCGTCGTGAAGGACCCGAAGACGGGAGACATCGCGGAGCTTCACTGCACTTACGATACGGAGACGAAGAGCGGCTCGCCAGCGAGCCAGAGGAAGGTAAAGGGGACCATCCACTGGGTCTCCGCGCAGCACGCCGTCGATGCCGAGGCGAGAGTTTACGACAGGCTCTTCAATGTTCCCGATCCTGGGGGCGACAATTGGAAAGAGTCGCTCAACCCGGCATCGCTGGAAGTTGTGAAAGGGTGCAAAGTCGAACCCGGTCTCGCCGCCGCGAAGGTGCAGGACCGTTTCCAGTTCGAGCGGCTCGGATACTACTGCGTCGACCGCGACTCGCAGCCTGGCAACCTCATATTCAACAGGACGGTCACGCTTCGCGATACGTGGGCGAAGATCAATAAGGGGTAAACTCTGGGCAATACATACTCTAGGCCTCAAGTCTCAAATCCCCTCCTCGTGGCGGCTCAGCCTTGAACATTTCACAGAGTTCCATAGAGAGTAATTCTTTTCTCCGTGGCTCTCTCTTTTCTTCCTCGGTGTATCTCCATTTAATTGTTTTGCACCTGCCCGGCAGGCAGACACTGCCTGGCTTTGAACATTTCACGGAGTTCCACAGATACCGCCATGCGGTATTCCGCATTATCAAATTGGGATATTAATGTGCGGAAGGAGCACAGAGATTCATAGAGGAAATCACTCTTTTTTCTCTGTGGAACTCTTTCTTTTCTCTGTGTCTCTCTGTGTAATGTATTCAACTCCTGCCCGCCAGGCAGGTCGAAGGATTCGCTTTTCTTTCTCGAATCATTTTCTTAAGATAGAGCGCAGACGGTAGCGGATAGGGCTTCGCCCGTCTGGCAATTGTCGAAAACGAAAATGTCGGGGGACATTATGCTTTCGCATGTAATGAGCGCGGCCACTTACGGCGTCAATGCTTTCATGGTCGAGATCGAGACTCATGTGGGCGGAGGAGTATTCAGCTGGTGGATGGTTGGACTCCCTGATAATGCGGTGAAGGAGAGCCGGGAACGTGTCCTGACCGCCATCAAGAACTCAAATCTAAAGTATCCGGGTCACCAGATAGTTATCAACCTCGCGCCTGCCGACATAAAGAAGGAAGGAAGCGCGTTCGATCTCCCGATTGCCGTAGGAATTCTCTGCGCGTCAGGATTCGTGGAGATGCCGGAACTCGACAAGTTCATCGTCATGGGCGAGCTCGCGCTCGACGGGTCGGTGAGGCCGGTGCATGGCGTGCTGCCTGTCGCGGTGGAAGCCCGGGAGAAGGGGATACAGGGAATAATTATTCCAAAGGGAAACGCCAGGGAAGCCGCAATGGTGGAAGGAGTGAACGTCTACCCCGTGGAGACACTGCTCGAGACAGTCCAGCTTCTCGGCGGCGAGTACAAGCTTTTAGAGCCCTTCCGGGTGAACAAGGAAGAGTTGTTTGGGCAGACGCATGCTTATCAGCTCGACTTCGCCGACGTGAAGGGGCAGGAAAATGTGAAGCGAGCTCTCGAAGTCGCGGCTGCCGGAGGGCACAATGTAATCATGATAGGTCCCCCCGGAAGCGGTAAGACCATGCTGGCGAAGAGGCTGCCGACGATTCTTCCCGACATGACTTTCGATGAAGCCATTGAGACGACGAAGATACATTCCGTGGCAGGCTTGCTTCCTCCCGACGCCGGTCTCATAGCTACGCGGCCCTTCAGGTCACCTCATCATACCATCTCGGACAGCGCGCTGGTCGGTGGCGGAACTGTGCCGAAGCCGGGTGAGATTTCGCTCGCTCATCATGGAGTGCTCTTCTTGGACGAGCTTCCCGAGTTTGAGCGGAGCGTGCTGGAAGTTCTCCGCCAGCCGATGGAAGATGGACACGTCACGATCAGCCGCACGAAGATATCGCTCGACTACCCGTCGAAGTTCATGCTTCTCGCAGCGATGAACCCATGTCCATGTGGAAACTACGGCAATCCGAACGCCACGTGCAGCTGCAGCCAGGTACAGATACAGAGGTACATGTCGAAGATCAGCGGGCCGCTGCTCGACAGGATAGATATACATGTGGAGGTGCCTGCGGTGAAGTATGCCGAGCTTTCGAGCAAGAAATCCGGCGAGCCTTCTGCTTCGGTAAGAGCGAGAGTAGAGAAGGCGCGTGAGATTCAGAGAGAAAGATTCAAGGGAAGAAAAGGACTCTTCAAGAACGCCGACATGCAGAGCAAAGAGATAAGGGAGTTCTGTCAGCCGGATGCAGGTGGAGAAGACCTGCTGAAACAGGCGATAACGAAGCTTGGACTGAGCGCGAGAGCATACGATAGGATACTCAAAGTGGCAAGGACGATCGCGGACCTTGGTGGTACAGCCGACATCATGCCGGAGCATATAGCGGAGGCGATACAGTACAGGACGCTGGACAGGCAGTTGTACCTGGAAGCATAGCGGGATAGGACTGCGCTCAACTTGCCATAGCCGAAGCAAAGATGCGCAGGAAAGAAGTCCCGTTGTTCGTTCTTGTTTTGTAGGGTGCGATGTTTTTGAAGACCGACATTAAGCGCCGGTTTACACGGTGTCGATGGCCTGTCACGACTGCTCCAGAGGGAACCTGCACTGCGAAAGGCACCTGAAATGGACGCGCTGGTTTTCGCAACGGTCGGACTTGGGGTGTTGTGCCTTCTCTGATTTCAATTGCTTGCCGGCTCCCATTCATTAGTTATTGCGCTGAGGACCAAATGGAAGCCAGTTGCATCAAAACCGAACACCACGTGTATCAAAACCGCACATATGAGTCACTCCTCCCTTCATTCTTAGTTTTATTAGGGCCCATCGCAGATGGCATGCATATTGCCCCCAAGTGCTATGAGACTGCAAGTGATGCTCGGAGAAAGCGGGTACAATGTAATCATGTCCGGGGATGGCAGAGAGGCCATTCAGCGCTACATGGAAAACAGGAGCGAGATAGGGCTTGTACTACTCGACATGGGTCTGCCCGAAATGAGCAGAGAAGATGTGCTTTCTCGGATCGTTGGTTCAAATCCGGAGGCGAAGGTCGTCGCAGTGAGCGGCTCTATCGAACGAGAGGTGAAGGTACACGTGCTTAGTATCTGTGCCACCGATTACCTCGGCAAACCGTATTTGGCAAAGGAGCTTCTATGGAAAGTTGACAACTTGCTTCACCGAGAGGTTAGCACATAAATTGTTCAAGGAGATGAGATGTGGGGCGTAATTGCGGTTTTTCACTTGGCAAATGATTTCTTCGTAGTTAACGCCTCGCAGCAAAATTGAATTGGCGGAAGTTGTTAAACAGAGGTGACTGTACTTTGAGGGCGTAGCACAGTTTTTCACCGGCTCGCTGTGCAGGAGACGCAAAAGTTATTGTGTGTGGGAACGGCAGGCATTATGGGCTGGTGAGTGAACTTCAAGAACTTGAGGGCGAAATGCGAGAGCTGATTCACAAAGGGAGCGAATCGGGGCAGAGTTTTCCAAGTTACTATTACAAGGAGGGGCGCGGGTTCAGTATTCTAGTTGATTACTCCAATTGTCCCAAGAACAAGACATTCAATCTGAACGCCTATTCCGGCGCAATATCCGACATTACACCATTCGACGTTGGGCGCCACAGAATGGAGGAGGTGATGTGCCATATGAGGTGAATAACGAGAGTAAAAGGAAAGCCCTTGTCTCCAAGATGCGGAAAATGATCGAACGGTGAAAGAGATTCGATGGAGCATCGCGAAACAAATGCCGGGAGGACGTCGAGAACGTGAATAAGATACCAAAACACACACATAGGACGATGATTGCAGGAATAGCTGTGATCACGGTAATCCTCTCTTCCTGCCACAACTTGCTTGGGCCCGGATCAGTCGATTACCACAACAAAATACTCTTCACCTCCAGCCGCAGCGGGACACCGCAGCTCTACATGATGAATCCCGACGGCTCAGGCGTGCAGCAATTAACAACCGGCCCGTACTCGCACTACGACGGCAGGTGGTCACCCGACGCAAAACGAATAGTCTGTCAAACCAACCAAGACTGGACCACTGCCGGTGTCCATATGCTGGTCTCTGACGCGAATGGAACAAATCAACATCTATTGGCATACGGGTCATCGATGGCTTGGTCTCCTGATGGTCATAGAATTCTATTCTGGTATTGTCCGTCATGTGAGCTTGGGATTATCGAGCCAGCGCTTTATGTCGTTGACCCAGATAGTGGAAACCCAGAGCGATTGCCGGTCGATGGCGGAAACCCAAGCTGGTCTCCGAACGGAGATGTTATCGCATTCAATTCTGTGAGCTTAATAGATTCAATACCGCATGCTCACTTGGCGATCATGGACTATCCTGATTATGAAAGGGTAAGACTGATAGGTCCATCAGGAGCAGATGAGCCTGCTTGGTCACCTACGGGGAGGGAAATAGCATTCGAAATGGATACCCCAGGAAGCACTGTCTCTGAAATCTTCTCTGCCGACACCGCCACAGGAGACATTCGCCAAATCACATCCCACAAATCAGCAGAAGCCTTCTTGTATCCAAGATGGTCACCCGATGGCAGTAAATTAGTATTTATCTCCCACACTGTTGATGGAAGGCAGAACTGGTATATCTACATTGTGAACATAGATGGTTCAGACCTCCACAGGATTATCTCGGATTCCACAGTAACATCTGCCGACTGGTCAGAATAATATGGTAATGGACAGGAGGAAAAGAGTTGACAAAGAAACACACATAGGACGATGATTGCAGGAATAGCTGTGATCACGGTAATCCTCTCTTCCTGCCACAACTTGCATGGGCCCGGATCAGTCGATTACCACAACAAAATACTCTTCACCTCCAGCCGCAGCGGGACACCGCAGCTCTACATGATGAATCCCGACGGCTCAGGCGTGCAGCAATTAACAACCGGCCCGTACTCGCACTACGACGGCAAGTGGTCACTAGACGCAAAGCAGGTTGCTGCCATGACAAACGAGAACACTAACACGGCCTGCCCGTCTGAGCTATCTGTCTTCAACGTTAATGGCTCAGACAGCAGGCTATTGGAATGTGGCGGACATCCGTCGTGCTCGCCCGACGGGAAAGAAATCGCATTCTCGTATATGCCGCGTGGGGAGCTCGGAGACCTCACAACATATATTTATGTCGTGAATATCGATAGTGGAACAGTGGAACAACTAACGAACAACCTGGGCGTCATTGACGACGATCCCGCCTGGTTGCCTGATGGGTCAACGATCGCTTTTGATTCGGACAGGGGCTATCCAACTGCTCCATTAAGAAGCGAGATATACTTGGTGAATCCTGATGGGAGCAACGAAAGGAGGCTCACTTATACTGATAGTCTCATCAATGGTGGGCCAGCCTGGTCACCGGATGGAAACACTATCGCATTCGGATCTGACGGTGGAATTGCGCTCATAAATAGAGATGGCGCCAACATGAGATACATAACCCATCAGTATGAATTCGGGTCTGGAGGCTACGGCTCGCCGATCTGGTCGCCTGATGGTGGCCGTCATGTAATACTATGGTACCAAAGTGATAGAACCAGCCACACAGTCATTTTTACACAGAACTCGGATGGAAGTGGAATGAATGAAATCCTTGACGACTCAACAGCGTATGCTAAAGACTCGTCGAAATAAGAGATGGCGGAAAATAGATCACTGTTGTCAAACCGCGGAAGGAGATGGTGCATCATGATTACTTAATCCATCCGACACGTAAAGTCGGCACGAATAACTCAAACCATTACAACAAAGGAGAGAAACCATGAGAACCAAAAGTTATCTCATTGGACTTGTCTTAGCGATCCTTTCTTCAGGGGTCTGCGCTCAGGTTGTGCCTGACTCCAGCCAAATGTCAGGGCTAAAAGCATTTTCGGCTAAGTACGACAGTTCCCTTGTAGTTCACTGGCAGAAGAAAAGTGGGATAGCTGACATTATCACTTTTGGAAAGCCGCACTCTTTTTCGCAAGATCCTTTGACGTCAGCCCAGACCTTCCTGCAGGAGTTCCGAAACTCAATCAAGGAGAGAAGCGGAATCGATGAACTGAGAGAGGAGAAGGTTCAGACAAATCAGGACATCCACTACGTGCGCTTCAAACAATACTACGAGCAAATTCCTGTTGTCGGCGGCCAGTATGTAGTAACCGTTCTACCGGGCGGAAGAGTTCAGTCTGCTCTTGGAGGATTTTTCAAGAACATTACCGTTAGCACAACGCCGAAGCTTTCTGCCCAGCAGGCTCTTTCCGCTGCACTGCAGAACCCGCCACCATCTGTTTCCCTCAGAGATTCTATGACCTCATACCGGCTTGTGGTTTTTCCGGCAGACACAGCGTACCGCCTCGCATGGGAGATTCAGGTGCCTCCCGCCCACGGCATCGGAGAATGGATTTACGACATTGACGGCTTCGCTGGTGTGGTTCTCAGCCGGAGGAGTACCGCACTTGACGGCGTCCTTCCCACCATGCTCCCTCCCCCTCAGGGAAGCGTGTATTTGCATCATCCGTTCATCGACCCAAGCTGGACTACTGTCAATCTGGTCTATATCGATAACTCCGGATACCTTGAAGGCACGTATGCCAACATAGTGAACGATGCCACGTCTCGTGCATACAGCCCCTCAGCAGACTTCGTCTATGGCCCTACCGATTCTCACTTTGACGAAGCAAATCTTTTCTACCACATCAGCGACTTCCGCACGAACTTCTGGAATGCACTCGGCTTCAGCGCTTTCACGCAGATCACCGCCCATGCACATACAGTGTTTCCATCCCCGAACGCAGAGTATGATGGGAGCACCGGGCAACTCTACTTCAGCGATGGACAAGGAGTCACCGGGTTCAACGACTTTGCAAAAGAAGACAAGGTAATTATGCACGAATACACGCACGCAGTCACTCATCACGTTGTCAACCTCGCGTCGGGTTATAACGAAACCGGAGCGATAGACGAAGGGAATTCAGATTACTTTGCTGGTACTTACACCGGACGGACGTTAATTGGAGAATACGCTACAGCCGGTTATCTTTTGGATCAACGGAACATGGTGCATCCGCTGGTTGTTGACTATGCTGAGTACAATGATCCAAACACATATTCGTCAGAGGGTATGCCGTATCTTGAGCCACATTTGGGCAGTGAGCTTTGGTCCGCAAGCCTATGGGATCTCAGAAGCAATCCCAATGTCGGTCAATATTACTCCGATCGGGACATCTTCTATGGGCTTTATGGAATCCCGACGAATTCGACATTCCTTCAATATCGTCAGGCGATAATAAATGCCGACAACAACTATTTCGGCGGCGCCCACATCAATGCTATTGAAGATGTCTTTGCAATCCGCGGCTTTGGGGATCCCTCGACACCCTCGATGTCGGGGCCGACCCATCTGTCAATCGGTCAGCAGGGAACTTGGACGGTCTCCACGGACTGGGGAAGCGGCAGCTACAGCTATGCATGGTACTTGAAGTCAAACAGTACTAATGGACAGTGGGCAGAAGTGGGTACCGGCGGTTCATACAGTACAACTATGAGAAGTAACGACGGTAACATAGGCTTGCAATGTAACGTGACCGCTCAGATCACACGCGATGACGGAAGCATCGGCACAATTCAGTCTTCAGGCCTCATCAACGTCGTTTGCTCGGACTGCACTCCGTGTCCAGGCTGTCCGCAGGCGGCCGCGCGTTCCTCGTCTCCTGAGGTCTCAAATCTTCCCAAGGATTATCTCCTGGGACAGAATTTTCCAAACCCGTTCAACCCAACTACTGAAATTTCCTTCGCGCTTCCCAAGGATTCCTATGTTAAGCTGATCGTTTATGACATGCTTGGAAAACAAGTGGCGACCATTGTTGATGGGGAAATCAGCGCAGGCTTTCACACCGTGACTTGGGATGCGAGCCGGCTGGCAAGCGGTGTCTACATCTATAGGATGACTGCAGGAAACTATGCCCAGTCAAGGCGCATGCTTCTTATGAAATAGAATTCATAAGGGAACTCTCGGTTAAGCCCCGATAGGCATCGGGGCTTAACTTTTCTGAATCCGCATCACCCAAGCCGAATAAGCGTCCTTATCGGGCTCTTTTTTTCGAGCTTGTCATGTTCCCCGCGCGCCTTTTGTGATGAAGACATCTGAGATGATTTACTTACAATTCAAGAGGGCGTCTCGGGGCATCGGTTCGACAATTACTCCTCAGTTCTTGTCTATGTACTCCGTCTATCTCTATGATCTATCGGAAGGGGGAATCCCCAAGCTATGGCGATTCCGGCAAGAGGATTCGCGGAGGAAAGCTAACGGAAGAAAGTTATGGACAAACCTCCAAATGGATTAATCTGGCGCAGTCTGACAGAGCAGGATTACCGGGGACAATTCGCACAGTCCGCGGTGGGCTGGAGCGCCGCCCACTGGTCACACGAGCTCATCGACAGAAAGATAAAGCATTTGTTAGTTTCCCTGCCGACTGTCCGTTTTCACGGATTTCAGGCCAGTAAATCTTTGTACTCCTCATACGGATCAATCAAAGAAGTGATTTGAAAAGCCTAGCGATCTTCTCTGTGGTTTGTGCAGCGTGTTTTCGTTCGTCCGTTTCAACGGAGCGTAATGTCCCTTCGTCAAGGTCTAACTCCTGCGCAAGTTGCCTTCTGGTCATCCCCTTAAGCATCCGGTACCGTCTGATCTTCTCGCCCGTCGTACGGGCCGGGAAGAGGTCCTCTGGAACATATCCCAGGAACTCAATTATCTGGGGAATGTGCCGTACGAGCGGCTCCCGTCCCGCCACTTCCCATCCGACGACGGACATCACGTCCACGCTGAGGAGATCCGCGACCTGCCGCTGCAAAATTCCGAGGTCTGTCCGCCGTTTTCTCACATGGTCACCAAGGGTCAGAAGAGCCTTTGGGTATGCTTTAGATACCGGCTTTTTGGCTCGTAATCGCACATCCAGAATGGCAACGCAGGGGTGTCCATGTGGAAACTACGGCAATCCGAACGCCACGTGCAGCTGCAGCCAGGTACAGATACAGAGGTACATGTCGAAGATCAGCGGGCCGCTGCTCGATAGGATAGATATACATGTGGAGGTGCCTGCGGTGAAGTATGCCGAGCTTTCGAGCAAGAAATCCGGCGAGCCTTCTGCTTCGGTAAGAGCGAGAGTAGAGAAGGCGCGTGAGATTCAGAGAGAAAGATTCAAGGGAAGAAAAGGACTCTTCAAGAACGCCGACATGCAGAGCAAAGAGATAAGGGAGTTCTGTCAGCCGGATGCAGGTGGGGAAGACTTGTTGAAGCAGGCGATAACGAAGCTTGGGCTAAGCGCCAGAGCGTATGATAGGATACTGAAGGTTGCCAGGACGATTGCAGACCTTGGTGGTACAGGCGACATTATGCCTGAACATATAGCCGAGGCGATACAATATAGGACGCTGGACAGGCAACTGTATCTGGATGGGTGGAGGCTTGGCGAAATCTCTCGATAGTGTCCTTGACAAATCGGAAGTCTTGCCTTATACTAGTGCCGTCAGGCGGTAAGGGCGCAACACGCACATTGAAAGATTTGATCTGGTGATCATCGTCAGGCGAATCAAAGGACGGCGGGATCGTGTCTACTCAAGAAAATGCTGAAGTTCGGTTCCTGAGCTGAAGAATCTACCTATGACGGTGCCACCATTGGAGCTGATGCTGCGGTAAGTCTGTTCACAGAGGAATCGTGGCATTCGGACGGCTCGGGCTGTGCTTACGTGTTAAGGCGACAATTCGACTGAAGATCTGAATCTTTGAAGGGATGTATTCATATGCACTGGTGCATGATTAGATACTCCTTCCTTTTTGCAATAATATTAGCGTTCGGCTCATGCAGGGATAACCCGGTAGCTAATAAAGACCTTGATTTCAGGCTGACGGATTTTGAACCTTCCTGGTCACCGGACGGAAGAACGATTGCTTATGTTCATGGCGACACGGTTAACGGGAAAACGGGGATATACCTGATTAACGTTGACGGCACGGACAATAGGATCATCTATTCGAGCGCAAGCGCTTACAGCCCTGACTGGTCGCCCGATGGGAAGTGGATTGCTTTCTCGGATAATGCTCAAATATTCAAAGTGTAGTTAAATGGAGACAGCCTTGCTCAATTAACTGCGGACGGGCGAAATTTCTTGCCAGCGTGGAGTCCCGACGGCCGTTGGATTACTTATAACGAATCCATTTGCGAAGGGCCAAATACATGCGGCGTTTGGTTGATGTCTGCTACAGGAAACGGGAGACTGTTCATTACAGCATTTGGCAATTATCCAAGTTGGTCCCCCATGCGGAATCAGATAATGTACCTTACCACAAGCATAACTTCCGAAGGCCAAACCATCGGAGATTCCTTGTGGCTCTTTGATGTCGACAAGGGAAGTAGAAAGGTTTTGATCCCCTTGGAGGGAACAAACTGGGACAATCGTTACCCCAAATATTCCCCGGATGGCACTATGATAGTATTCACATCGCAAGCAAGCGGACAAGCGCCGAATATATGGGTGATGGATTCATCAGGAAATAATCTAAAACAACTGACGCAAACCGGAGGTTATTCCTGCGACTGGTCACCTGACGGCGAGTGGATTGCATACACGGATACCAGATCGGTCAATGGGAAGATCTGGCTCATGCGCAAAGACGGAAGCGACAAACACCAACTGACTTTTTGAAAGGGGGCGCCGTCATGGATACTTAGAAATCAAAGGGGGCATGTAATCGAGTCGTGTCGCACAATTAGGTCAAACCCAAAATCAAATTCAGAAAGTGTTCGCACGAAGACGGAGGTAAGAACCAATGACAAGAAAAGTTGGACGCTTCTGTGATAACCCACACGATTTAACCTGCGGGGAACTCAGAGTTCTGAAGATGCTCATTGAAGGCTTGAAACGCAGCGAGATCTCGGAGCAGCTTAACATCAGTTTACACACCGTGGACACTCATCTTGCGAAGGCATACCGAAAACTCGGGGTGCATAACGAGGCGGCGGCTGTGAGAAAACTCCTTTCAGCAGGGATATTGGGCTTGGTTCAGGTGCGCTCCGCTCGTGAAATCGGTGAGGATGAAAAATCAATGGATCCATCGATTGCGCAAGCGAGATGCTCGATGTAGATTGGGCATGTCGATGCTTCGCGAAAGACCTGTTGGAGACCTGCAATGTCGGATCATTATCGGCGCGCGGCCTATAAGCTGCAAACAGCCGTAATAGAGTTCAAGTAACTCCTCCAGCAGAACCATTTGTCAGGAAGGAGCCAAACGATTTGAGTCTTGAAGTTTCTATCAAAAGGAGAGCGTTATCGCGCGCGCTAAGCGCGAAGACGTGGATTGCGTTCGTAACTCTCTGTGTCTGGTTCAGCCTGGCATACAGTAGTTGCCAGCAGCCGACCAGTGCAAACCAGCCGGTTAGCAGTGATTCAAGCATTTATGTGATTGAGAGGGATCACCTAAGTGTCTTTGCAGATCAGGCTTCCACTGGCGTTTATTCTTTTCCGGTTGTCAATTTTCACGAAACATTTCTAATCAACAATTCTACATCGCCTGTCTCTTGCAATGTCGAGTCACCCCTGCCCGACACGTTAAAGCGAGAGTCGATTCAATCACCCCTATTCGGAAAGTTCGCTTATATCACTGTCGAGTACCCGGACTATTTCGATGTTCCGAATGTGAGCCATGATTCCCTGGCTGATAAACCCAGCGTGACTACTGCCGACTCTTACATCTGGAAAGACATGAAGCTTGGCCCGTCTAACGGAATTCACCTCGCATACTCCAGCTATTACGGTGAAGAGAGTATGTTCGCAAAAAACTTCGGAACGAACCATTTCCTGAATATGGATGTGATATCCGACTACTCGATTCAGAAGGATTCAATCAACCCCAACTATCTGAACGTTGAAATCAAACAGACACTGCAAAACACGAGCGCCGACACTATTTTTAGGATAGGGTTTCTTCTTTTCGTACCCAGAGAACTGATGACAAAATTCGATCTTTATCAGCCGGAGTACACTGCGTTATACGACTTAGTATCCGACACGGTCATCAGTCCCCTCGATAATAAATGCTATCTCTACAATAACTCGCACCAAAATGATGGCTTTGGTTTCTTTGCCGGCGGGCAAGAGATGCATCCGGCTTTGTTCGTTTTACCGCCTTATCAATCGTACCAATTTGTCTTTAAGATGACCATAGAGCCACTACTGGCCAAGTTTGAAATTTATCCGTCGTATGCAGCTAACATGACAATCAAGGGCAATCCAGTCTGGCCCTCAAGCATAATAACGATTAACGGTAAGAAATACGATGGACAGGTCCACTATTTAAGACAATGTAGTTTGGGAATGCCGACTTACATTTTGTTTTCAATTGATAACGGCACGTTCAAAGTGGTCAGTCCGAATGATATAGTGCCGACTTTCGTACCACCTTATATCAAGCCAGAAGGGGGGTGACATCGCGTGAATGGTCAGAAATAATGACGGGATGATGCGCTAACATCACCCCGTTGGTTGCCCCGTCAGTTGGGGCAGAGCAAACAACATCTCGCTGACAACGAGCAAGGCATGAAACGCAGGGGCATCGCCCTGTAAACACGCCTCCTTTGTTTGCTGTCATGAAGTTAGGCAAAAGAGAATTTCAAATCAATCAGATCAAGATGAAAGGATTGGTCATGAAAAAATTCATGTTCCTTTTGATTTCGATGCAGCTCCTTTCTGCGGCAATGGTGCACGCACAGAATATTACAGTGGTCACACCTGCCGGTGCTGCGGTCGCAATTGCTCCGGACAGCATCAAGAATGCTGTGGAGCAGAACTTTGAGCGGCTTAAGCTGAAAAACAATCTTGCAAAGATATTTTACACCAGAGAAGCTGGGACCTTTATCCTTGCAAAAATGAGCCGCTTTACGTACAGCGTATCATTCATGCTGATAAAATCCGACGGCAAATCCGTGACTGTGGAAGACTCTAATTTCGTTCCACACGTTACTGATTTTGGGTTATACAGTCAAAGTAGTAAGCTGAAAAGATCACTACCGACAACTTCTTCCACGGGGACTTACGCTTTCTTGTTCGATACCCCTGCTGACAACATACCCACCGCAGTAAGCGCTATCAACACCGTGTCGGGTTACGCCACCAATCAGCAGTATTCGGTAGATAAGAAGTTGGGGGCGCAAGCCACTCTAAGCGCTATTGAAAATGGTATCACAGGTGACAACTTCATCGCCATGGGAAATATTGGGCACGGAAATACCACCGGCATATTATTGTATGATGGATTCCTGGACTACACATGGTTCGGCGCTCAGAACCTCAGCGGTAAGGTCTTCTTCTTCAATTCATGCGAGGTCTACAACGAACCGATGAAATCCGCGATGTTGAATAGCGGCCACGCAAAGACATATGCGGGTGGGGTTTTGGACTTACCCATAGGAACTTCCGAGCTTGTTTTTCAAGACTTCTGGAATTATACACTTAATGATGGTGCGTCTATGGGAGCCGCTCTTTCTCAGGCGGCCGTGAACCATGGTTTACAGAACTTTTATGGCATAGGTGGTGATGTTGGTATATTGGACGCGTCAAGCCAGATTGCCGCTTCTATTTCAGGTCCAAGCAGACTATCGGTTGGTCAGCAAGGCACATGGACGGTCAGCGCGACAGGCGGCACAGGCAGCTACAGCTATGCGAGGTACTTCAGGTCCAACGATACCGGAGGACAGTGGTTTGGACCGGTCACGACGAGCAGTTCTTTCAGTTCGCATATGTACGATTACGATGGTTACCTCGACATACGGGTCGACGTGACAAGCGGACCTCGACAAGTATCAGCCACAAGACACGTCACTTGTCTTGATTGCAGTGGTGGACCTCTTACGCCTCAAGTGCGTCAAGACAGCCTGGCAATCGATAGTGTGTCGGCAAGCACCACGGGAGATGTCATTATCGGCCAAAATTACCCGAACCCCTTCAATCCGACCACTCAAATTAGATTCACTCTCCTGAAACCCAATCATGTTACGTTAGTGGTGTATGACATGCTGGGCAGGGAAGTGGCCAGATTAGCTGACGAGCACATGGCGGTGGGTTACCACACGGTGACTTGGAATGCCAGCGGGAAGGCGAGCGGCGTGTACATCTACAGATTGACGGCGGGGACTACCGTACAGGTGGAGAGAATGATTTTAATGAAGTGATTTCACTTTCCGTCGTCCCACTCAAGCAGTCCCGTTGTAAGCCGACGGGACTGCTTATTGTTAGTGCGCCCGGCAGGGCG
>JAJZNW010000084.1 GCA_021811615.1 Bacteroidota bacterium | reverse complement strand
GGGCCGAAGAAAGCGGCGGCGCGAAGAAGATAGCCGTCGGCCCCTTGAAGATAAGTTTTCTCCGGTATGGGCATTATCTGTTCCAGCAAATCGTGCGCGAATGCCATCCCGCTTGTCACGGTGGATGCAAAGTAACCTTTCGACAAAAGCTCGTCCAGCACGTCGCCATCAGCAAGTTTCGAATAAGGGTCCGGAACAGTTCCCATCTCTGCGTCGTCCTTGTCGATGACAGTCATTGGGAAATGTGTTACAACGGAGTCGCTGCGCCAGACTTTGAGCAGCGTCTCGATCGAGTAATGCTCCATCATGTCATCAGAGTCGAGGAAAAGGACTAAGTCTCCTTTTGCTCTCATGTATCCGGCATTGAACGCTGAAGCATGTCCTCCGTTGGTCTTGAGTACCGGATCTATTCGATCACCGTAGGAAAGTATTATCTCCCTCGAATTATCCGATGAGCCATCGTCCACAACTATGACCTGTGCTTTGTGAGTCTGACCCAGCGCGCTGTCGATGGCCCTCCCGAGAAATGTTGAGTAATTGTAATTATCTATTACGATGCTTGCTGTCCTGGGGTGCCAGCTCCCTTCCCTAACGATGTGCTTCACTTTATTCCGATCATGGTTTGAAAAAAATATACTCTCGAACGGCAGTCTTTGTCAAATTGCACATTTGAGCCGATCAATCAACCTTCTGACACAATTTCACATGATGGAACAGCCATTGATTACAAATAAGTGGTCTACCTTGACTTTTCTGCGTATTTGTCCTATAATTACACGTTTCCAAGGAGCCAATGGAGAAGAGGAGAGAGGATTTTTTCGGAGATGCCCAGGAAAACTATATCCCATCGGCAGACTCGCTTTACCTTCCTTAGAAGAGTCTCTTATTGAGCGACCCTTTCAAAGACAAGTAACAGTTAGGCCGGAATCTCGTGGCAACGCCCGGAGGGAAAGTAGCCATGCGTTGAGCCAGGATTTCAAGGTGACCGGTATGTCTTGAAAGTAATTACAGCAGGACCATCAGAGAACCAGTTTGCGAGCAGCCCGAGATATCAGATGACCGAGAAGAGGATTGGAATTATAGGGTGTGGTACAGTCACCGAAAAGAGTTATGTCCCAAGCCTGAAGAGAATGGAAGGCGTCAAGGTTGACTACGTCTACGACGTAAATGATGCCAATTCAAGAAAAGTCGCCGACCTACTTAGCGCGAAAGTCGAGAAGCCTGAATACATATTCAAGAATACCGATTTTACGATAGTTGCGACACCGCCCAGCACCCACTTCGAAATAATCAAACTGGGATTATCCAAAGGTGCGAGAAATATCGTATGTGAGAAGCCATTCCTTGGTAACGTTGTACAGGCCAGGGAATTAATCGCTAATGCTTCTGCGGTTGGCGCGAAACTGTTCGTCGCACACTTCAGAAGATGTTACCCATCAGTAAATCTGGCAAGAGAAATCAGCTTGAGCGGAATCCTCGGCAACCTGAAAGAAGTTCTCGTTTCAGAAGGCGGTAGGTTTTCCTGGGTAACTAAGTCCGGCTATGTCACGAAAGATCCTTACGGTGGGGTGTTATTCGATACCGGTTCGCACACTATAGATATGGCGATATTCGCCTCGGGGCTTGACCTGATAAATTACGATGTGAAAGTCCATGAGGTAACCAGAGATAAGCCTGAACCGTCGCACGAAATCAAATCGAAGCTGAGTTTAAAGTCAGGTTCGGCTGACGTGGAATTTACGTTGCACTTCAGCAGGTACGGTGATCTGGCCAACAGGATAAAGCTTGTGTTTGCAAATGGGATGATGGAACTCTCGGTGGCATTTCAAAATAAAATCAGGCTGGTCGCAAACAACCGTCCCATGGTATTGTGCTCTGAAGAAAACTTTCACCACGGGTCTGACTGTTTTATCTATCAATACTACCAGATGTTCAACTCGATCGGCAGCGACAAGTTCGATGCGAGCCGGTTCGTGACCCTCACTTCCGTACTTGAACAAGTTTCGTCATTCACTGATTGAGAATATAATGGCAAGAATCGCGATAATAGGCGCGGCCGGTTATGTCGGTCTGAACTTATCAAGGGTATTGAAAGAAGAAGGCAATGAAGTAATAGGTATTGCGCACTCAAACGGGAAATTCCTGTTGTCGCCTTTTGGGATAAGGTGCGAAGAACCCGAGGACGTAAACAAAGTAAAAGATGTTGACGCGGTAATAAACCTTGCGTATCCGACCGCAGAGGAACCCCTTAAGAACAAGATGAAGAACATGGAAATCCTTTCCATGATAAAATATTTTGCGGGCCAAAACGCCAGAGTGTACCATGTCAGTTCGCAGGCTGTGTTTGGCTTTGAGTTCGATTATCCGATTGTTTGCGGACCGATAAAATATCGTCAGGACCACACGTACATTGAGGCAAAGATACAGCTCGAGAACCTCCTCGAAAGTTCAATCGCGGGTAAGAACGAATTGCATATCGTCAGGCTAGGCAACGTCTGGGGCCCGGGCTCGAATACGTGGACTACTCCCGTAATAAACAAGATATATCTGGGCGAACCAGTGGGCGTCATCGGTAAGGACGGCTATTGTAATCTTACCGACGTGCAGAATGTGGCGTCGTATCTGAGCTTTCTCATAAAGCATCCCCATGGAAATACCGTTAACTATCATCATTTGGCCGAGATGAGTGAACTGAGATGGTCTCATTGGCTTTCTCTGATTTCTGAAGTCCTCAAGAGAGAAATTGTATTAATGGATAATTATACTTCCGATTCGGGAACTCTTTGGACCGAAATTAAGAGGCAGGCGAAAGTTCTCTCGCCCGTTGCGATCGTAAAGGGGTTTACGCATGAGAGGTATGCGGGCGCGCTTCTCCGTTCAATATTTGCGCGCACCCCGAATTTCCTTGTGCAGCCGATGCGGCGACAGAACAAGCCGCACAACTTCATGCCGCTCTATCAGGGGCGGCAGGAAGACAAGATGTTCCTAGGCTTGATGTCTTGCGGGACGAGGTTCGAGAGCGTCGTAAACCCGAAGTGGAAGCCGGTAGTCGACGAGAAGTTATCCTGGAATGCGATTCTCAAGTGGATGGAGTATGCGGGCTTTGTCGACTGACACCGTCGCCATTTCGTCCATCCGGAAAGCACGTCGCGCATTGATTTCTACCTTGATTCTGGCTACAGTCCGGGCAGCCGTGCCGCGCAGTTCCAAACAACCAGAAGAAAGTTGTACATGAAGAAATTATTGAAGAAAATCTATAAGGCTGTGTACCCTCCGATACAGAGGCGGACTCTTCAACCGGTTATCGAAGCGTTGGAGTTAAATCGGATGCTTCTCGCTAAACTTATGATAAGGCGGATGCTTGACGACGGCTCCAACGCGACTTTAAGATTGAGCGAGTTCAGAGCGTTCTCTCAAGCGGGCGAGGATGGGATAATCCAATATCTCATTTCGAGAGTGCCGATCGAGAGGGATGTCTTTGTCGAATTCGGGGTGGAAGATTACAGCCAGTCGAATACGCGGTTTCTGATGATGAACAATAACTGGGGCGGCGTCGTGATAGACGCGGATGAGGCGAATATCAATCATATCAGGAGAACCTCTCTCTATTGGAGCGGTGAGCTCACAGCCGTAAAGGCTTTCATTAACAGGGATAACATAAACGAGCTGATTAAATCCGGCGGCGTGTCGGGGGACATAGGTCTTCTAAGTGTGGATATCGACGGGAACGACTATTGGGTCTGGGAACGCATCAATGTTGTCTCGCCGAGAATAGTGGTTTGTGAATACAATAACCTATTTGGTCCGAAGGAGGCCGTCACAATTCCATACTCACCCGACTTTGTCAGAACCAGAGCCCACTATTCACGGCTTTATTTCGGCGCATCGCTGAAGGCTCTTTGCACTCTTGCGGAAAAAAAAGGTTACGACTTCGTTGGATGTGACAGCTTTGGCACGAACGCTTTCTTTGTGAGGAAAGATGTCGCCGGGAAAGTTCCCGTGGTTACCTGTGAACAGGGATATGTTAAAAACAAAGTGAGGGAGTCCCAGGACAGTAAGGGAAGGCTCACGTTCGTGTCGGGTGATGACCGGATCAAGTTGATTCAAGACATGCCGGTGATTGATGTAATTACCGGGAAACAGAAGCTGATAAAAGACCTTGTCCTCGCTTAGTCGGAATGAAACCAGATTCGGAGCTAGGATAATGACGACCGTTGAAGCGGAGCCGCTCAAAGTGAAGCAATTGCGCTTGCTGACAGTTTTGTCGAGCCGTCTCTCTGCAAGCAACATTGCTAACGAAGAAAACGACAAATCTCCGCGCGGATCCCTTTACCAGCGCACGCTGAAATCGGATATGATGGATGAGTCATTCCTGGAGAAGGCACCCCGGATAAGAAGGTCGTTATACAAACATCTTCCGTTTTATGTTGCGGAGGCCATCGAGTCCTTCATCGTAAGAAGGGATTACGATGTGATTGTTTCGTGGTCCGATATGCACGCCCTTGTGTTCGCGGCTATTCTCAAACTTACGCGCCGTAAATGTCCTCATGTCGCGCTCATGTTCTGGATCTCAAAACCCAAGAAAGCTTTCCTGCTGAAACACGTTTATTCGGGAATCTCGACTCTTGTTTTGTGGACCTCCGCACACATGGAATTTGCGATCAACAAATTGGGGATTCCACCAGAGAAGATCAAGTTCATCCCGTACTACGTGGACCAAACATTCTTCAGACCCATCCCATCCGAAACGGATATGATTTGCTCGGTCGGCATTGAAATGCGTGATTACCCGACCTTCATAAGGGCGATGCGCGGAGTGGACATCAGGTGTCATATAGCTGCAGGAGCCGCGCGTGGGATTCTTACGGAAACGGTCAAGGCTATTTACCGCGAACCTTCGCTTCCTCCTAACATAACTGTTGGGAGACTATCGCCGACCGAGCTCCGGGCGCTTTATTCACGATCGAGGTTCGTTGTGATTCCGCTTTTGCCAACGGACTCCGACAACGGATTGACAAGTATTCTTGAAGCTATGGCAATGGGAAAGGCCGTCATCTGTTCACGCACCAGCGGACAGAGGGATGTCATCGTTGAGGGCAAAACCGGCCTATTCGTTCCCCAGGGCGATCCTTCGGCGCTAAGAGAGGCGATAACTTACCTCTGGGATCGACCGGCACTAGCTGACCAAATGGGTCAGGAGGGACGAAAGCTGGTCGAAGAGAAGTATACATTGGAGCAGTTCATTCGGAATATTAAAGAAGCGGCGGAGGAAGCATACCAGAAAAGCGAACCACGAATCTCATGGGATTTGCTTGACCCAGAGAGAGTTAGTGGCTAGTTCCAGTTTGCGTGCGGGCCTTGCCTGAGATTTTCGTTAGACAGGACCCGGCGCCGGTATGGACGGCGAAACACCTATTTGATGGGATGAAATGTCCGAGCGTTAGATTTAGTGCGCTTCACAAGGGGTGTTTCAGTTGAGTCAGATTACTAAGCTCTGTTAAAGAGTTTAATTGAAATACATACACCGGTGCGGATGTTTGCAACACCGAGGAAAGCCTCGGATTCGCGTCGGCCACAAGGAGGAGGAGATTCTGATAGGGAAGCGGATCCCATTAGTAGTGGTGGGATTGGTCGTGTTGATTTTCGCCGGTTCATTAGAAGCATCGACGAAGCCGTGGGTGATGGCATACGTTGGGGATTGGTGGTTAGGATATAACGGAGACGGTACGATGCCGATTGGGAAGATCAACTTTAAGGGAATGACGGACTGCGACTATATGTCGATTCTACCAACGACGAAGGCGCCGTTCATGGATACAACAGGGAACATACATCCGGCTCAATTACTGGTTGATTCGGCTCACGCAGCAGGAGTGAAGTGTACCTTCACGATTGGAGCATGGTACACGGAGTCGGCATTTCAGACAGCTACGAACGCGACGAATCTTTCGACGTTCGTGAGTGGATTGGTAAATTTCGTTAAGGAATGCGGATTTGACGGAATAGACATAGACTGGGAACCACTGGTGGCTTCGGACACGACGCAGTGGGCGAATCTGATAAAAGGGTTGAGGCAGGCGTTGCCGTCGCCGCAGTATCGGATAAGCGTGACTGGTGGATGGGGCTCGCCGTACGCAGCGTACGCGTCGGTGCAGAGTTATCTTGACCAGATAGACATAATGACATACGATTTAGACACGTATGCGTCGGGATACAATTCATGGTACGCGGCATCTGTATATTCGAACGGGTTCACGGATCCATATGACAACACGACGCCAGTTCCGTCATGCAATTATCTGGTTGGATTGTACGAGACGGCGGGCGTATCGGCTTCTAAGCTGGCGATAGGTTGTGAGCCTGGCGGGGATCTGTGGACCGGGATAAGTGGTGCGAATCAATCGATAGCGACGGTGAAGACATGGACGGTGGATATAGCCTATGATACGATAATGGCGAAATATTACAAGCCGAGTTTATACCACTGGGACTCGGGAGCAGAGGCGTCATATCTGAGCTTCGATACGACAGATACGAACCTTGACTGGTTCCTTTCGTACGACGACACGACGGCATTGGCGGCGAAGCTTTTGTACGTAAAGAAGACCGGGCTTGGAGGAATTATCATCTATGAGCTCGGAATGAGCTATGACACCAAAACCGGTACTAACCCTTTTCTTACGGTGACACAGAACTTTTTGAGAAAATGAAAATCGTATTGAAGAGCGATGTCAGTAGGCGATATGCTGGGAGTAGGGTATTGGGATTTGCAGTTCGTCTAGAAATTGTTGATTACAAAATATCTCATAAGGAGAAGGAATGAAAAAAATAGATATCTACCTGATTTATCCGATAGTTTCTTTGTGTGTGCTATTGGGGTCGGCTTTTCTTCCGACGAGTTCATTAGAAGCATCGACGAAGCCGTGGGTGATGGCATACGTTGGGGATTGGTGGTTAGGATATAACGGAGACGGTACGATGCCGATTGGGAAGATCAACTTTAAGGGAATGACGGACTGCGACTATATGTCGATTCTACCAACGACGAAGGCGCCGTTCATGGATACAACAGGGAACATACATCCGGCTCAATTACTGGTTGATTCGGCTCACGCAGCAGGAGTGAAGTGTACCTTCACGATTGGAGCATGGTACACGGAGTCGGCATTTCAGACAGCTACGAACGCGACGAATCTTTCGACGTTCGTGAGTGGATTGGTAAATTTCGTTAAGGAATGCGGATTTGACGGAATAGACATAGACTGGGAACCACTGGTGGCTTCGGACACGACGCAGTGGGCGAATCTGATAAAAGGGTTGAGGCAGGCGTTGCCGTCGCCGCAGTATCGGATAAGCGTGACTGGTGGATGGGGCTCGCCGTACGCAGCGTACGCGTCGGTGCAGAGTTATCTTGACCAGATAGACATAATGACATACGATTTAGACACGTATGCGTCGGGATACAATTCATGGTACGCGGCATCTGTATATTCGAACGGGTTCACGGATCCATATGACAACACGACGCCAGTTCCGTCATGCAATTATCTGGTTGGATTGTACGAGACGGCGGGCGTATCGGCTTCTAAGCTGGCGATAGGTTGTGAGCCTGGCGGGGATCTGTGGACCGGGATAAGTGGTGCGAATCAATCGATAGCGACGGTGAAGACATGGACGGTGGATATAGCCTATGATACGATAATGGCGAAATATTACAAGCCGAGTTTATACCACTGGGACTCGGGAGCAGAGGCGTCATATCTGAGCTTCGATACGACAGATACGAACCTTGACTGGTTCCTTTCGTACGACGACACGACGGCATTGGCGGCGAAGCTTTTGTACGTAAAGAAGACCGGGCTTGGAGGAATTATCATCTATGAGCTCGGAATGAGCTATGACACCAAAACCGGTACTAACCCTTTTACCACAGTGAGCCAGGAATTCCTTGATAGCTATAACACTTCCGCAGTTCAGACCGGTCCGACAGTCCCTTCAAAGATTTTCTTGTCGCAGAACTATCCGAACCCTTTCAACCCCACCACCCAAGTAGACTACGCCATCCCAAGAAGAGAGTTCGTTACGCTGGATGTCTATAATATTCTCGGTCAGAAAGTGGCCACGCTTTTCTCGGGAGTGAGGGATCAAGGTAATTATGCGGCAACGTTTAACGGTAGCCAGTTTGCCAGCGGTGTCTATTTCTATCGCCTGACTGCGGGGAACAGTTCCATGACAAAGAAGCTCGTCTTAATCAAATGAGGGTTGTAGATCGACCTTTGCGATTTTTCTATCCCAGGGTTCTTCTCCGTAAACGCGAGGAGCCCGTGAGTGATGGGGCGAAATCGGCCTAATGTTGGCCAAGCGACCCAGATAAACTTACAGTCCCCAAGATAGCATGAGGTAAGCTTGCGTACGGCTTACCTCTTTTTTTTAACGGCGGGCTCGTAAGTTAACAGCCTGCCTGAGCTAGATAACCGATTCGGGGGCACGTATGCCACTCAGCAGTTTGGCAGTATAGGCCGGTGTCTTGCATTCGTTTTTCCGGATCGTATCCCGGTAGACACCGTTGAGCTCGACGCCCTTTGCTGTCCAGTCGTAAAATTTAGTGACAGTATTATAA
>JAJZNW010000001.1 GCA_021811615.1 Bacteroidota bacterium | reverse complement strand
CGGGTCGACTCCGCCCTCTTCCAGGTCGCGCACTACTTCCTTCTCGTTCCAGTTCTTCAGGTAATGAGTCACCCACTTTATGAAATGTTCCGGCGTCTTACCCGTCGGAAGCGACACCACTCCGCCTGCATTATTCTGTACCCACTCGATGAACCTAAGTGCCGTAAGCTTCCCGAGCATCGGGAAGTTCTCCACCGTTATTACTGCCGCCTTCTCGGTCGGCGAATATTTCAGCTCCTGGCCCGACCTCGACAGGGCTTTCTCTTCTACTCTAGACTTTGAATTACCCATTTATTTTCTTACTAATCCTCCACATGATGTTTATTCTTTTCCTGAAGCAATAGAAAACAGTTCACGGTTTAGTCACGGATGCTCATCGATTGAAAGGGTGTGCGCGGACTTCCGTGATCATGATCAAATTCCGCGCTGAATCTTAACCAGCCACGCCTTCAGCCGATTGCTATTTGGCGGCTGCCGGTTCCGACTTCCACGACCTTATCTTATGTCCCTTCAGTGCATACAGGGTTATGATGAAGTAGCACGGAAGAAGTATCCAGTACGACAGCTGCGGCGAATGCGTATCTGACAACACGCCGTACAGCGGCGGGATGGTAGCTCCGCCTGCAATCGCCATAATGAGTATCGCCGATCCTATCTTCGTGAATTTTCCAAGACCCTGCAGAGCCAACGGCCAGATGGTCGGCCAAACCATGGCGTTTGCGAAACCGAGGAGCGCCACGAACATCACAGAGTTTGGTATGGGAGCCACACCCAACCACCCAAGCAGCGCCGCAGATATGCCGGTGTTTACGGTGGACATCGTCATTACGCAAACTGCGAAGACAAAGCCCATCACCGCCGAAATGATGAGTGCAGTCTCCTGCTTTATGAATCTCGGTATAGCCACGATGCCGACGAGATAGCCGAGGACCATGAACGACATCGTGTAAGAAGTAAGTTTTCCGAAGAATGGTATGCCGATCGATCTTCCATACATGCCTATTGTATCACCTGCCATAACCTCAACGCCGACATAGAAAAACAGCGCGATGGCACCGAGAATAAGCTGGGGAAATTGGAATATGCTTGTCTTCCCGGTGTCTCCGGCCGATCCGTCCTCGTCTTCCTCGTCGTTAATTTCAGGCAGGGGAGAGAACTTTATCATCCCGGCGAGAAATACCAGTATGATCGCCATGACGAGATAGGGGACGACCAGCCTGTTGGCAAGCTCGTTGAACGCAACGGTCTTCTGAGCTGCAGTCATGAGCTTAAGGTTCGCATCGCTGTACTTGGCGATTCCACCCAGCATCAATGCTGTGAACACCAGCGGACTTAAAATGCCGGCGGCCTTGTTTGCAACCCCCATGAAGCCGATCCTCACAGCCGCCGTCTTTCGGGGTCCGATCACCACCACATACGGGTTCGATGCAGTTTGTAGTATCGTCAGTCCCGCTCCCATAACGAAAAGTCCGAAGAGGAAGATCGGATAGATCCGTGTGTGCGCAGCGGGAATGAATATGAGGGCACCTACAGCCATCCCCAGCAGTCCGAGCACCATGCCGTTCTTGTAGCCTGTCTTCACGAGCACTGCAGACATCGGGAGTGCCATGACCGTGTAGGAAATATAAAAAGCCAAAGACACCAGGTAGGCCTCCGCCGAGTTCAGCTCGCAGGCTATCTTAAGAAACGGGATCAATGAGCCGTTAAGCCACGTCACAAAGCCGAATATGAAAAACAGAAGACCGATTATGCTTATCGAGACGAAATATCCTTTCGCCGCCGATTCCGTTTTTTCTGATTCCACAACAACTCCTTTGTTTTAAGTTCATTATTACTAAAAATACCAAACCAAACATATTACCGCACACGGCCTTCGACAAATGCCGGTCCCGGAGAGACTCAAATCACAGGCATCCAAGCCACCGATCACTTTTGGCCGGCATACCTGACGAGGCTCTCGATGGGAGTGACGACCATGAGCTTAACTTCTGCGCACGGTGCGGAGTCCGTGCCGATCGCCGCGAGATTTGCCTTCACCCAGTCCGGATTCGCTTTGGTATTATGCCTGATGTAGTCCAGTGCATCGAGGCCGATGGAAGCAACGGCCGAGAGATTCCTGGAGATGGGCTGAATTTCCTTTAAGATTGGCGATCTTTCTATGATCTTTTCGAGCCGCGCGTCGTTTTCTTTCCACTTGGCGAGTTCACGCCCGATTATGTCAATTGTGTCTCCAGCCGTTTCCTTCTCTGCAAGTATCTTCTCTACCATGGATGAAAAATCTCTCGCGACCATCGGGTCAGGCACCGCCGTGTCGACAACCCTCGTAAGCGGCGCGAAAGACGAATAAGGTTTTGCTTTTACGCGTTCATATATGTTGAACGGCGCGACGACATTCACGAGCGTTCTCAAAGGAGCGACGTCGTATCCGCCGGCCAGGTTCCTCAGCATGGTTCCCTGGTTCTTTATCTGTGTAAGACCGAGCCTGTCGAGCTCGAGCGACACCGCGTCGAGCCGCCGGTACATGTCTCTCACATTTCTCACATCCCGCGGCGACCAGAGTCTTTCAGCGATGGCAGCCGCTCTCGGCCAGATCCTGGAGTCGATATTTTCTGGAGTGACATACTCCGACCACATGCAGGCCTCGCCGCCTATTATCAGTTTCTTCTGTTGAGGGGTGAGCCCGCTGCCGGGCACAGGGTCGACTAGATAATACTGTTCAGCCGTGAAATAATGATCCAGGTACCATCCTTTCGAGAGTATTACGCGGTACCCCTGTTTGACCGCATTCTCCAGGCTCTCGTTGCCGCGCCATGACTGCACGATTGCCGACTTCGGCAAACGCGGGTTCAATATCTCTTCCCAGCCCATTACATCCTTGTGGTCTTTCATTATGAGCGGGACGAGGCGATTCTCGAAATAGGTCTGAAGCGCGACGTCGTTCGGAATCTTGTGTGACTTCATGAAAGCCTGTATCTCCGGATTCGCGTTCCAATCCTTCCCGTTGTTCTCGTCGCCGCCTACATCCATATACTTGTCCGGAAAGAGTCCCGACATTTCTTTGAAAAACTTGCCGAGGAACACATAGGTATTGTTGAGCGTCGGATTGAATACCGAGTTGAAGATCCCCCATTTCCTTTCGATGGTATAGGGACCCGGCGCGCTCGCGTATTGCGGATATCCAACGAACCACGAAGTGGAATGTGCGGGGACATCGAACTCAGGAACTACGCGGATACCTCTGTCGGCGGCGTATTTTATGACCGCCTTGATTTGTTGTTGAGTGTAAAACAGGCCGTCGGATCCCATTCCGGTCAGTTTCGGAAACGTCTTCGACTCGGCCCTGAAGCCCTGGTCGTCGCTCAGGTGCCAGTGAAGCACGTTGAGTTTCACCGCCGCCATTCCGCGTATGTTTCTCTCGATCACGTTGACGGGCATGAAATGCCTGGCCGCATCAATCATCAACCCTCGCCAGGGGAATCTCGGATGATCCTCGATCCTTACGCATGGGAAATAATATCCCGAGCTGTCGGCCTCGAGAAGCTGGAGGAAGGTCTGCATTCCTCTGAGCGCCCCGATGTCGGTGTTCGCTTTCAGCAGAATCCGTGAAGGAGTGACGTCGAGTCGATAGGACTCGTCCATGTACAGTCTGAGCCTTCCGCGTCGATCGGCACTTATGATCATCCCGGGATTTTCAACGGAAGAGTCCGGGGACAGGTAGTCCTGTGAAAAGAAGAGTCCGGTTCTCTGGGAAAGCCTTCTGAGCATTCTGCTCGCCGCGCGATAAAGGCGTCCGGTCGGCTTCCCTGTCACCTGGACCTCGAAATTCTGATTCAACCTGTACCTGCCGCCAGTCATTTCGATTTTCGCCGGCCAGGGCATGAGGTTCAGCTTCGACATATTTCCTTCCGCATAGCCCGCGATGCTCATGAAGGATACGAACATGGCGACGGTTGCAAGTATCTTTGCGTATCTCATAATGTTATCTGTTTCTCCAGGACTTAATTTTGAGCATCCTCCCGACGTCAGGCAAAGCCGGGCTCCGGGGGGAAGAGCCACATGCCGGGAGGTGACATGCGAATTCCGCCTTCCACGGCAACTTCATCGGATTAGGATCATTTTTCTTGTCATAGAATCCGCTCCCTGCCGCAGGGTATAGAAATATATGCCGCTGGCAAAATCATTCATGTTCACATCGTATGTGTACTCGCCGCGATCCCGGTATCCTTCGTCGACAACTTTCACCAGTTGTCCGAGGACATCGTAAATCTTGAGGCTCATCGCCCCGTTCTTTGACAGGGCCACATCGATGGTCGTCGACGGGTTGAAAGGATTGGGATAGTTGTCACCGAGATCGAATCTTCCCGGATCTCTAACCGGCGCCTCTCCTATCCCGGTAGCGGTCGGCGGAGTGTATATCCCTTTTATGAACTTGTACGTTTGATCGTATATTGCCCGCAGCTGGGGATCGGTGCTTGTGCAACAATCGTAGAAAGTACCGGGACCACCGTTCTGGTAAAAGGCATGGACGGCATCGGTCATGTAACCTTTCGTCACGCCGTAATTCAGGTAGGCGTAGTATTTGTTTCTATAGGTAGAGTCCGTGGTCGCGTCCCAATGAACTTCGATCTCGACACCCATCCCAAGTTTCTTGCATGCATCCGCGGCCTCGCCGAGCTCCTGCTCGGGGAAATTGTCGAAGACATAGTTCGGCTGCATGATGGCGCCGTCGAATCCAAGCGAGTCCCAGTCCTCAAATCCCGAAGACTGGTAGGATGGGATCCATGTAAAGACCTTGCCGAGACTCCGCACATAGTCTCCGGTATACTGAAGCATGGCAGCTTCGCTGTCGTCCACATCGAAGTCGGCCCCCTCTTCGTACCAATAGAAGCCTGCGAGGTCAAGATTGGAGTAACCGGCAGAATCCCATTTACTGATAGCGGTATTGATGTACCATTTTATCACCTGCTCTCTGTCCGAAAGCATGGAAAGGTCCTCAGGTACACCGTTCACGTTTCCGAAATTCGTAGCCGTCGGAGTAGGATAAGGGATGGCGATCTCGACCTTTGCCTTATATGAAGGCTGGTCCAGAATCTTTTTGACATTGCCCGTCGCAGTATTCAGGGCCCCGAGGTTGTAAGTGCTCTGAAATGTGTTGTCCAGATAATACTCCCAGTCGGAAAGAACGGTCGGATGAACAGTACTGCAATAGTACATTCCGCCCGAAGGGGCACCGGCCGCGACAAACGGGAGGAATAGGAAGCTGTCGAACATGAAGTCACTTATGTTCCCTGACGTCGATTCATACCCGACATATGGAGTGAGTTCTGCCACGGTATTCTGGCCGACTGCAGGATTCGACGGATAATAACCGTTGTACATGAGGACCATGTTTTTTATTCCGCCAACTTTCGGAGAGCCCGGCGGAAGATAAGCATCGGGATATGTCGTTGGCGGAGTCACGGGCGGGACCGTCGCGCCGTCTACTATTCCAGTGTTTCCAAACACCTGGAATTCATCGGCGAACACCCATACATCAACGGTAAATGTCATCTTCACGTATCTCGCCTGGTAATTCAAACCGGACAGGAGATAAGTCTGAGTTTCAACCGTGGGCGACGTCAACGGGATTTGCGAATAGACGGTGCCGACCACCGACCAATCGGTGTCGTTGATCGACAGAGCATAAGTCACTTCTCTCGGGAAGTAAACTCCCGCAGCAGGATCGTGGATAAATCGTTCCTGCATCCGGTGGACGGTGTTCACGCGCCCCATGTCAATCACCACGGAGCAGTTACCGCCGTGATAGAAGCCCTGCCAAACGCCGTCGCCGAAGCTCGTCGGGGAACCGATGATCCCGTCCGTGAGTGCGCCGGGAGTATAATACTTCGCTTCAGCTTTCGCGAAGGAGTATTGAGTCGACACGAGCGGCGTGACGGTATAAGCCATTCCCTGCACAAGATTGACCATTCCCGCCGGAGGCGCGGGCGCCGATGAAGCCGCGAAGGCAGGCGATGCAGTCAATACGAATGACAGCGCGGCGAATGAAACGAGATCTCTCCAGGATAGTAAAGCTTGTCGGGTCATGTGTCCTTTTTCCAAAGTATCTCGCAAGTATGGAGTCGGCAATTCGATGTCCGGCGTTGAGCAAGTAAGTATTTCAATTCAGATCGACCTTAGTCCGGAGTATTCTTGTGTTAGATTCGGTCTCATTCGAAGGGAGTTCCCTCGGAGGCATCGGCCGCGCCGTGCTTGCTTTAAGAAGCTCGAAGGTCAACGACCTGCTTAGATGAGTCTGGCGGCACGTTACCCAAACGGAAGCCTCTCCTCTCCAACCGGAATCCGCGGATGAACTTGACAGGCCGATGGCGATCGTGTGTCTGCCCGGCACGAGAGGAACGGTGTACCACTTTGATTTCGAATCCGATTTCAACTGTGCAACCGACCGATCTTTTCCATCTATCGATACAGTCACTTCAGGTAACTTCGTGTCACGTGACGCTTCCGCTGGTTCGAGAAGAAGATCGAGTGAGGACTTTTTGACAGACCCGTCGACATTCAAATCAAACCGGAGAAGCGAGTTACTCCCCTTCCTCGCATCTGTAACTCGTGAGATTGAAACCGGCCCCGGCGATCGTTTCAGACCTGAAAGTTCCTTATTCAACTCGTTTCTGTTCAGCTTCAGATCCATAGTCCACGGATTCAGGAGCCTTACATTCCGGCCCGCATCGTAGAAATCTAGAGTGTAGGTATTGCCTCGAAAGTCTTTCCTTTCGAATCGCACGTCGGAGATCAGCGGAGTGTGCGCGCTGTCCAGAGGAAATATCTCGTAAACGGCAGTCTCGTAGCCTTCCAAAGGTATCTCGAAGCTTTGTCCGGAGGCGTAAAGCCGCGGAGATATCCACCGGTCGGGATACACACGTTCGAGGACGAGAGACTTCGCGTCTAGTGAGAATCCTTCAGATGCCGATAGAGCGACTTTCAATGTCGACGGTTCAATCCACGGATTCCTCGCAGCGACGATGCCCTCATTGCCCTTGAAGTGGACGTAGCCGTACGTTTCCCGCTTGCCGGGGTCTCCGCCGATCATGTCAGTGTTCGACAATACCGGGAATCTGTCCCTGGCCCAGAGGATCGACTTCGATATCGCGTTCCATTCTCCTTCCGTCAAAATATCCGGCGAGACATAAAGCTCCCACATCGAGACGCCGCGCGCAAAATACAGGACGGCTTCATTAGTGAACCGGTCGAGCGGTTCCCTGCTGCCTCCGAGCTGCTCGAGTGTTCCCTTGATAATTCCGTGCGTCATCAGGTTAGCGATTGGAAACCAGAAGTCATTGGTCCTGAAGTCGTCATATAGGACAAGGTCGCGGTAAGTCATCGCCGCATCGCGGGGACTTATGGAAGGAACATCGGCGTAACCATAGTCACCTCCCTGCATCCAGATCTGGTTGGCGTATTTCACCCACCACGGGCTGAGCCATGTGCCGGAAGTGATATTCAGATAAGCGTGCGGATTCGCTTTGCGGACGGCGCGGGAGATGTTGATCAGCGTATCGAGGATAGCATCTCTGGAATAGATGCCGACCGGGTGGCCATGGTCCGGCTGGCTGCAGGAAAACTGGATGCCATCCCACTTGTAGTACCCCACGCCGTCGTCCTTAGCGAAATCAACGACTCTCTTTTTGAAAAGCTGGCTGTAATGTCGGCCGCCCAGGCACATTTCGTCGCCGACCGTCTCGAATCCGTGGGCCTTCATCCAATCGACGCGCAGGTTTCTGAAGGAGTATCCTCCAATCGGGCTGAGCCAGAGGCCGAGGGCGGTATTTGTTTTCTTGAGGTCGTCGACGATCGGCTTGAGTCCGTTCGGGAAGGTCGTAGCTCTCAGCTTCCAGCCGCTTTCGTATTTGTCCCAGCCGTCGTCGAGCACAAACGCGTTGAGCCTGATCCCGTGTTTTTCGATCATGTTCCTGCGCAGCTCGCCGATGATTCTCATTATATTGGCCTGGTTCATGACATGGTCCGGAGTAATCCCAGGGTAACGCGGCGAGCGAAGATCGTACCATGTGTTGTAGAGTGTATACGGTTCGGCGGGCGCTACGCGAATCCTCTTCACGTATCTCATGAACCACAACTTCACAAACTTGTTCGGAGTCAGGCCCTCGACCACCCAGTGGCTCCTGGTCCAGTCGCTTCCGATTCGCTTCCCGAATACCTCGCCGCATTTGATGCGAATATCGTTGCCGCGAGTGGTCACCTGATTTTCTCCTGCGGGATATTCGAGTCCCCAGAAGCTGCCGCCGTGGCGGCCCGTGAGCGCGATCGGCTGTCCGAAACCGCCGTCTTTAACCGCTTTATAACCGCGTGTGATCGCAAGATCAGTCGCCCATATTCGCCTCAGATACTGAAGCCCGTTTACCGTATCGCGGATCGAGATCCTTCGGTGAACGTAAAACGCAGCGGAGTCCAGTTCATAACTCACTTCGAGCCGGAACGGGAGGCCGATTCCTCGGAAGAACAGGTCGAGCTGTTTCCCACCGTCGCGAGTCTCTTCGACATTGGTACCTGTCAGCTCGAAGTTCTTCTTCGTGAAAGTAACGGCATTATCGGCATTGTTCACCTTGCCGGGGGCGCTCCATCCTGTCCAGAAGATATCTATAGCAAAATCGCCGTCCGTTTCGACCGACACAGGAGTTCCCTCGTTGTTCCGCACCCAAGACGGGTTGAGAGCGAGCCTGTCGTACGCTATTCTACCGGAGTCGATCGCCACGGAGAGTTCTGCGACCCGGTTGGAAATGGTGAAGGAGTGGAGTTCGGTGGCGTGGGACGGGGAAAACGCCGCCACGATGATCGATACCGATGCGGCAAGGGAAAACAGGAATCCGGATTTGCCCGACTTTTCTTTCACTTTTCCTTCATTCGAAGATACGATGACTCTTGCTCTCATAACGTCACCCGATTGTTTTAATCTGCGGCCGAAAGCATATAGGCCCACACGTTCTTGAACTGGGGAAAGAGCGTGGACGCATGCGGCCACTTCGTCGGCAGAGTGTTGATCAGAATATGATAGTCGCCGCGGATCGCTTCACCAGGTTTCACCAGCAGTGTATCCGGCTTCGTGAGATGCATGAGCACCATGCAGTTGGCAATCTGGTGATGAACGTTGAAAGGATCTTTCATCGCCAGGAAAGCGAAAAATCTGGACGGTGGCGTAGCGCTTTTCATTGCCTGCCACGGTGCCGGTCTGTGAAGATTGTCCATGTAATCCTGGGGACCCGAATAGATTAGCACCCTGTTGACCTTGAAGAGTTTCGCGATGTAAGGTGCATGACCGGCGCCTTGAGAGTGCCCGGCGACAATAACCTTGCTCCAGTCAGGCTGCCCGTCTTTGACGAATTGTCCCCAGTCGCCGTTGGGATCGTGTTTAACAAGATAAACGAGGAGCTTCTGGAACCGGTTTAGTATCGAGTTAGCCTTGTTTACCTTGATCTTTTTGCTGACGGGAGCGCCGGTCACGATCGCATCACGGTAACGTCCGAAGCTCGTGCTGTCGAGACTGTGCGCGCATGCGACGGCGATGACGTTGTCTTCATAGTCGAGACTGATCGCGTGATATCCCCACGTGGCGAAGATGCTGTCATCCCTCTGGCTGCCAGTGGCGCTTCCACCGGTGCCGGTTATGAACAAATAGAGGAGGTGCCTCGAAGGGACAGTGGGATCGTAAAGGGCAATGTTCGGGCCGTGAACTGTTTCGATGGCGGGATCGGTAGCTGGCGGGGCGATATGAAGGATTCTAACCTGAGCGGACAAGCTCGCAGCGACGAAAAAGGAGACGACGACAGCCGCCGCAATTTTATTAAATGAAATTTTGAAATGCATGTTACCTCCAGTCATCGATTTATTTTTTGAAAAAACCATCTCTTTGGTGTTGAAGCCTACCACGAGCAATTGACCGGCCCGTGGATCAATTACTTTTCGAGGACAACTACTTTTTCGAGTTCCTCGAGCGACTTTCCCTTGGTTTCAGGCATCACGTTCAATACGAAGAAGAAGAACGGTATCATGAGCACAGCGAAGAACATGAAGACATCCCCGCCTCCAAAACTGGAAAGGGCTATCGGGAAGGCCAGGCCGATGACGGCGTTGACAATCCAGTCGACGAACGAGCCGAGCGCCTGTCCCTTCGACCTGATCCTGTTCGGGAAAATCTCCGACAGGAACACCCAGATGACCGCGCCCTGGGAGAAAGCGAAGAAAGCGACGAAGCCTATGACGCATCCGACCATCGCGAGATCGCTGACGAGATGGCCGTCGTAATAGTGGAGCGCCGCACCGGCGAGCGACAGGAACATCCCTACCGCGCCTATCATGAGAAGCGGCCTGCGCCCGAGCTTGTCGATGAGAAACATGGCGATTATAGTGAAGATAAGGTTTGTCACGCCCACGGCGATTGCCTGGAGCATCGCGTTGCTTGTGCTTGCGCCTGCCTTTTCGAAAATCATCGGCGCGTAGTACATGATGACGTTTATGCCGGACATCTGGGCAAAGAACGCGAGGAGTACGGCGCACCAGATCACGAAGCTGTACTTCTTCTGGAAAAGCTTTGTCGAGCCTTCTTCGGATTGCAGCGAGCGAGCGATATCGTTCAGCTCCGAATCGATGTTTTCAGCGCCCACTTTCTCCAGGACGGCTCTCGCCACTTTCTCCCTTCCCATTTTGACGAGCCAGCGGGGGCTCTCGGGAACCACGAAGAGAAGTCCGAAGAACGCCGCGGCGGGGATGGCCATGACACCGAACATCCATCTCCAGTTTGCGGGTCCGATGCCCACCAGCAGGTAGTTTGAGAAGAAGGCGACGAGGATTCCGATGACTATGTTGAACTGGGATACTGCGACCAGCCTTCCACGAAGCCTGCCGGGCGCAAGCTCCGCAATGTACATGGGAGCCATCACCGAGGCAGCGCCGATCGCGATACCGCCGAGGAACCTGAACGCCAGGAGCGTGTACCAGCCTGTTGCCAGCGCGCTCCCGATCGCCGAGACGAAGTACGCCGCGCCGGTTATCAGGAGCATGGCCCGTCTGCCATAAATATCGCCGGGCTTGCCTACGATGATAGATCCGACTACCGTCCCCCACAGCGCCATCGACACCGTTATGCCGAGTGTCGCGTCGGTAAGGCTGAAATATTGCGTGATGAACTTTGTAGTACCGGAAATTACGGCAGTGTCGAAGCCGAAGAGGAAACTGCCGAGCGCCGACACAACTGTGGCAAAGAGAAGGTTTTTATTCACGGTGCGATCACTCCTGATCTGATTTGTGCTATTCCTGATTGTTTACAGTTCATCTTGAAAATCCGGGAAAGAACCTTACACGCGGGCCGACGACCTCGAATTGGCCGGATAAGTCACCGACGGAGACTTTGAACGTTCCCGGTTGAATTATTCTCTTGTCTGAAATCCCTATGAAGGACAATTGTTTTGGTGAAATCGTAAATGTCACTTCCTTCGACTGTCCCGGTTCGAGATAAATTTTCCCGAATCCTTCAAGCTGTTTCACCGGATGCGAAACCTGCCGGTAATTTTCACCAAGGTAGAGGAGAACGGCGTCTTTCCCGGCCATGTTTCCCGTGTTGGTGACTTTCACAGTAACAATTTCATTTTCGCGCTCATCGATCTTCTCTTTTGAGAGTCTGAGATCGCTGTATTTAAATGTCGTGTAGCTCAGCCCATAGCCGAAATTCCACTGAGGATCGTAGACATTTCCGCCCATAACCGAAGCGCGGCCGTGATCATAATGGTACAGCGCATCTACAAATCTCGGGTACGTTATCGGGAGTCTTCCGCTCGGGTTTGCATCGCCGAAGAGGATGTTTGCCAGAGCTTCGCCGCCGTCCATTCCCGGGAGGAATGCAGCCAGAATCGCTTTCGAACCGCCGACTATAGGGTTGATGACTCTCGGCCTTCCCTCGAGCATCACTAGCACGACAGGTTTTCCTGTGGCAATGAGCATTCTGGCAAGTTTTATTTGGGCCCACGGCAGAGCAAGGCTATTTATGTTCCCCGCGGTCTCCGCATACGTATGCTCACCGAGGAAAAGAATTACTGCGTCCGCATTCTTCGCGGCGGCGACTGCCGAGTCCGCATCCGTCAGCGAGTCGTAAGTGCAGCCCTGTACATAAGTCACGTTCCCTTTGCCGATTTTCGCCTCGATCGCCTGAAGAGGATTAGGTTTGTTTTTCGGGTACAGGTTTTCAGCATTTCCCTGCCACGTGATTGTCCAACCGCCGTTCATCGTCGCGAGCTCAGCGGCATTGGGCCCGGCAACAAGGACCTTGATATTCTTCGACAGCGGCAGGAAATGGCCCTGGTTCTTGACAAGCGTTATCGACTCCTCGGCAGCTTCCAGGTTGGTACTGTCCGAAGAAGGAGAAGCGAATTTTGCCGCGAGCCGTTTGTCAGGGAAAGGGTTTTTGAAAAGACCGAGCTCGAACTTGACCTTCAGTATCCGGCTCACCGCCTGGTTGATTCGCCACATCGGCACCTTGCCTGCTTTGACAAGCCGTATGAGATAGTTGTAGAAGCTGTAGTCGGTCGGCACCATGCTCATATCGACGCCCGCCATGACGGCGACCCTGACCGCCTCTTCGGGAGAAGAGACGATGTGGTACTTCGAATACAAATTCTTGATATCTCCCCAGTCGGAGACCACGAAGCCTTTGAAATGCCAGCGCTTTCGGAGGACTTCGGTGAGAAGGCGGTAGTTGGCATGGCCCGGGATGCCGTTCACCTCCGCAGAATTGACCATTATCGTCGGGGCGCCCGCGTCGACGCCGGCTTTGAACGGCGGAAGATAGTACTGTTCCATCATGCGCCACGGGATCAATGCCTCGGTCCTGTCTTTCCCGGTGAGCGGGAAGCCGTAGCCGACGTAGTGCTTGAGGCACGTGGCGACTTTGTCCGGCGCGCCGATGTCTTTTCCCTGAGCGCCTTCGATATAACTCACACCCATCCTGCTTGCGAGGTACGGGTCTTCTCCAAACGTCTCGTAAATCCTCGACCAGAGCGGCTGCCTTCCGAGTCCCATCAACGGATAAAAAATCCACGGAATGCCCGAGGCCCTCACTTCGAGTGCGGTGATGGCACCCTCTTTCTTCAGCAGCGTCGTGTCGAATGTTGCCGACATATTCAGTGGTTGTGGAAACAGCGTCGCACCCTTCGTGTAAGTCGCACCGTGAATCGCATCGATGCCGTAAATGACCGGTATCTTGAGACGAGACTTCATCGCGACGTTCTCTATCGTCGTTATCAGACCGTTCCAGCTTCTGATTGACAACGCTGAATCGGATACGTTCAGGAGAGAACCGACATGGTACTCAAGGATGGCCTTATCAAGCTTCTTCATGTCGATCATGCCCGCGTCCGGGCCCTTTGAATGCTGGACCGTTTGAATGGTCAGCTGGGTCATCTGCCCGACTTTTTCTTCAAGCGTCATTTTTGAGAGGAGGGCTTTCACCCTTTCATTTATATTACGGCTGTCTTTTACCTCTGCCGAGGAAGAAACAGAGAGCATAAAAAGACATAGGATGGCAAAGTAAGCTCGTTTCATGGTATGATCCTGAAATTAATTTTGACAGAGAGTCGTTCGACGCGCGAAACTGAAGAAGTAATATAATGATTCATCCGGTACATCTACGCTAATTCGAGTCCGGTTTTATTTCTATTACCCTGATTGAAGCGGGACGGAGCGTTTCCGTAAGATCTACTTTTCCGGACAAGGTTCTAACCGGCACCCTCCCGTGCGGCGTTATCTCTATCAACTCGTATTTGTCGCCTTTCATTCCATATTCTTTTGGGTCAATTGAAAACGAGAATGGGACATCTTTTCCGGCGAAGTTCGCCATAAAAATTCCAAGGTTGCCGTGGTCCGACCTCCATATTGTCGCTTTGACGTCCGGGACGGTCCCTGTGTGCTTCTGTTTCCAGCGGCCGAAGTGAGACGAAGTGAATGTGGGAATTTCGTTCGTGGGCCGGACGAGTCCGAGAAGTCTGCCGTAAAGATAGAAATCCTTCGTCGCAACCCTGTAGCGGGCACACTGTCGAAGGAATTTCACTTTGCTCGCGTACTTACCGTTAAACAGGTCGAGTGTCATCCAGCCGTTCTGCCTGCCGAAAATAAAAGCCTGCCCTTCGGCGAAGTTGAACATGTTGTCGCTGCATTTCTCGAAGTTGCACGGGCTGCCGAAAAAAATCGCATAACCCGAGTACACTACATTTATAAGGGGGATTTCCCTGTCGGTGGGGCCGACCCACATAAGGTCACCGTCGACAAGATCCGTGAAGACTTCGTCTGCCCCCTCCGTGGTGATGACCGCGTCATGCCCATCGCGGTGAGCTACGTATTGAATCTTCCGCAGCATCTCCCTGTTGCCGTCGATCCACCAGCGTCCGCCGCCAAGAGGGTGTCCGTGGTGGGGGTTGAAGCAGAGCTCATCTCTCATAGCCGATACCTGGTCGACGTAGACGCCGTTGCAGCCGTAATAGCTGACTAGACTATCGGCGTCCTGTGCCACCTTGTTCTGCCAGTAGGCCTGGGACGGGCACATCTCGACAAGCCTTCCCGAAAGCCCTGTCGTGTCCATTATGAATCCACCTGCCTGGTCGTACGTCGCATACGGTGCGAACTTCTTCCAGTCGGGAATATTCATGTCGGCGCTTCTGCCATTGATATATGGCATGACAAGGAACCCTTTGTCGACAAGTTCCTTCACCCTCTGTTCGAAGCCCGGTTTAGGAGGAAAGAAATGTGGATAGTCGTTATCGAATTTATTCTTTTCCCAGAAATACCAGTGAAGTCCGATCGGGACGCCTATTTCTTTCCTCGCCCTGATAAGAGGCGCATCCATTTGTTCTGGGGTTCCTCTCGTGCTGTCCCACACCCAGAAGTCACGCACCCAGAGCCCCACGTTCTTCATGGCTTCCGGAATATCGTGGCGATCTGCGAGCGGCTTCGCCCATTTCTGATGAATTGCCCATTTCCTGTAACGGAGTGCAGCCTGGAGCCAATCGCCCTGGTACACGCCGAACGAAATGGGATACCATCCCGGCCAATCGGATCCGGCAACTCCCATGTTTTCGGGATAGTTGATCACGGCAAGGTCGCCCTTGGCCGCATCGGCTTCGAAATCCTTTGCCATCCCGTTTCCGTCCATTGTGGCCAGATACACAGAATTGTCCTTGTGTGTGAATGCCATCATCTGTATTGCCCAACCGCCCGACGGATAGCGGCCGTGAAAAGTGCCTTCGACATTTTCGCGGCAGTCCTTATACAGGAGTCCTCCAGTGGCGAAGGCAGGCCGGGCAATATCGTACTGGCCCGGTGCCGGGAAACCGTTGACTTTCGGGAACTGCACATCCCACAATCCCCAGTAGTCAGAATTGTTCTGAACAAAGATGTTCCACTTCGCCACGCCCGAGTTCTTCGGGAGATCGACCGTCACGCGAACGCTTACCACGCGTTTTTCCTTCCACCACCTCATGTTGTCCCACTCAAGGACCACATGTTGTGTCCCGTCTGCACGGGTTTCTTCCGAAGCAAAACTGCAGGGACTGTAGTTGTTCGTGATACTCCCTCTCTGAAGTCCCTTTCCGAAGACAACCTTCCAGAGGAGCGGTTTACCCTTCTCTATGTGAATGTGTTCATATCCGGTCTTCAAATCGATCATTGATTCAAGTCCCATTCCCTCCGGAGCAAACTTGAATTCGACGCGGTTGTTCCTGAGTACGAGGCCGTTCGCAGGATCGATCCTGGTACTTGCTGAAGAAGTCGCCACGATCACTAGGCTCATCAAAAATGCTGTCAACAGCATCGATTTAACATTCATCCTATTTCCTTCTTTCACATTCAATGCGATTTTCGTCCTCGTCCGGATCAGAAAGCAGGCCGACGTGAAGTCCACCCATTCGGTTACCGCAACCTCAAGGACCCTCGCAGTTTTATATCCCTGCTCGAGCTTCCGATCAGTATATCGTATTTTCCGGGCTTTGTGATCCACTTCCCCTTTTGAGGACTGTAATGCGAGAAAGTGTTTTCGTCGACGAGAAAGGCTACCGTCGACGTCTGACCTGGTTTCAATGAAATGCGATCGAATCTCTTCAATTCTTTCACCGGAATGTCCGCTCCCGGATTGGCATCGTGGATGTAGAGTTGCGGGACGGCAACTCCTGCGACATGTCCGGAGTTCCTGACGCTGAACGTCACCAGATAATTACCCGTCTTCGGCCGGATCTTCAAGTCACTATAAATGAATTTCGTATAAGTGAGACCGTATCCGAATGGGAAAAGCGGCCTGATGTTATGCTTGTCGAACCACCTGTAGCCGACGAATACTCCGTCACTATAGACGGACAAGCTGTCGTGACGTTTGTAGGAACTGTAAGCCGAACAATCCTGCCACTTAACGGGGAACGTGATGGGGAGTCTTCCGGATGGATCATGCTTACCGAGCAAAACATCGGCAATCGCATTCCCCGATTCGTCGCCGCCGAACCAGGCCTGCATAAGCCCCGGCACATCGTCGATCCAATGATTCATCTGTACCGGCGCACCGGAAATCATGACTACAATAGTATTCCTGTTCGCTCCGGCAACCGCCTTTATGAGTGCATCCTGATCGGCAGGGAGCCCCAGGCTGTCGCGATCCTGTCCCTCTCTCTCATAATAGCTCGACGTGCCGACGAAAAGGAGCGCGACGTCGGAGCGCTTCGCCACTGCGGCAGCGTGCGCGATCATTTCCGACTGTGGTTCTCTCATTCCCATTACGACCATCGACCCGCCTGTTCCCTGGAAATATTCTACCCTTAGATTGTAGAACTTTCCCATCTGCAGATGCATTTCATAAGATCGCTCGACTGGTGAATGCGGCCCCCAGTTGTCGATGACTAGCTTCCCATCCACAAACATTCGAGAGCCATCGTCGCTCGTAAGGTTAAAGACATAATTGCCGGAAGCGGGCGCCTTGAACCGGCCGATCCACCGAACCGAAAAAAAGTCGCCGGGAACTCCTGGCGCAGGCGCTTTTCCCGACCAGTTGAAGTTTATCGCGCTGTCGACGGTAGTGAACGCCGGCATTCCGCCGAGGCTGTCGTTGTCAAAATACTCCGCCTCAAGACCATGACTGTCGCGATCCGGAAGATAAAAGAACGACGGACTCAATGGGAAAGCGTCTCCTGCGAGCTCGACTCCCTGCGCGAAGTTTATTTTTACTGAGGGCCCGAGTTTCGCGCGAAGTGCCTGTAGGGGACTCACAGTATAGATCGGCGTTATCGCCGCACTTCCCCCGCCGCTCGGTCTGGCTATTGCCGCATTCGGACCGATTACCGCGATCGATTTCAACCTGTGAATGTCGAGCGGAAGGACATGACGGTCGTTTTTCAGAAGAACGATTCCTTCAACGGCGGCCCGGTAGGCGATACGCCTGTCTTCGGGTGTGTTGATCAAAGCGGGGTTAGGCATGTGAGGATGTTCGAACAATCCGAGCTTGAACATGACCCACAGGATTCTGCGGACCTTATCGTTTATGGAGCTGATTTTTATCCTGCCAGATTTCATCGCGGGGAGCAAGGTGCTCTCGTTGAGGTACTGTCCGGTCGGCATCTCGAGATCGAGACCACCTTTCGCTACCGGAATCGCGCTGTGGACCGCCCCCCAGTCAGACATTATGAGGCCCTTGAAGCCCCAGTCATGCAGGAGTTTTTTCTCGAGGAGATACCGATTATCGGTACAGTACTGACCGTTCACCTTATTGTAGGCGGCCATTACACACAAGACGTGCGCCTGCTCGACGGCCGCTTTGAAGGCGGGAAGATATATTTCATTAAGGGCGAGCTTGTTTATTTTTTCGTTTACGAACATTCTCTCGTATTCCTGGTTGTTCGCATCGAAATGCTTGACCGTCGCGGCAACGCCTTCACTCTGCAAGCCTTCGATATAACTCACGGCCATCCTCGAAGTGAGATATGGATCTTCCCCGTATGCTTCGAATGTCCTTCCACCAAGAGGGATCCTCGCGATGTTCACATTCGGGCCGAGGAGGATGTCGCCGCCTTTCGCTCTGAGTTCCTGCCCTATTGCCCTGCCAACCTTCGAGATCAATGTCGTGTCCCATGTTGCGGCGAGGTCTGTTCCGCACGGATAGTCGGTTGAAGGGCCCCATCTTCTGACGCCGAGAGCGCCGTCCGACATCCTGAGCTTAGGTATGCCGAGCCTCGGGATAGGCTTTGTGGAAAACTCGTTGCCGCCGATGAGCTCTATCTTCTCTTTCAGCGTCATTCTTCGAAGCAAATCGCCCACTCGTTTATCTGTCGGATATTTCGGATTGAGGTAGACAGGCAGAGTCTTTTTTTGTCTGGTTGTCCTCGAGGCCGGGTACCCGGGCATGGGGAACGCGAAGAGGAAAATCAGAAGTGCGGCGAAGCCAGGTAATATCGGAGAATGTTTCATAGGCATGACCATTTTCAAGTTGTCAGTTATACGAAGGGGGGGCGTCTTTGGCGGCGCTTCCCCATTTTTTATCGGGAGTCCGTCTAAGAAAATATACCAACGTGCCGCCGTGCGCGATTTCTCCAAAACGTATCCACGGCTTATTCCATTTACGCCCGTCGACCATCAAACCGCGTATGTAGGGCGAGTCTTTTCCAGCTCCGTTTCCGATTATCGTAACAGTGCCGCCACGCAGATGGAGTATGGTTTTCTTGAAAAGCGGACTTCCAAGTACAAGCACATCGGAGCCGGGCAGTTCCGGATACATTCCGATTGCACCGAAGATGTACCATGACGACATTTCTCCGAGATCGTCGTTGCCGGGATAGGCACCGACATGTCCGTGATAGAGCTTGTTGATGGCCGCTCTCACTACCCGTTGAGTCTTGTAAGGCTCACCGAGAAAACAGTATATATACGGCGTTTCGATGCTCGGCTCATTTCCAAGATAAGCATACTTCGATTTGAAACCTCCGTTGATTTCGGTAAAAAACGTATCGAGGCGCGCCAGAGCCGTCTTCCTCCCGCCCATTTTCTCCGCGAGACCTTTCAGATCGAACGGGACCATCCATACATATTGTTCCGGACTTCCCTCGACGTAGGCCTGGCTCGACCCGAAGTGGTCGACGGTGTCTTCAGACGCCGGAACCCAGGCGCCGTTCCGGTGACGCATTCCGAAGAAACCCGTCTTCTTGTTGAAAAGATTTTTCCAGTACTGGGCATGCTTGAGCATAAGGACGCTGTCCGGATTGTCGCCAAGCGCACCCGCGAATTGCGAGAGCGCGAAGTCGGCGGAATTGTACTCGAGAGTCATCGAAACGTTCCCGCCGTCCTGGCTCGCAGGGAGATAACCTAAAGTGAGGTAGTCCGCAATGCCCGGCCTCTCGTAAGTATGGGATCGGATCGCGTACACCGACGGATCGGTTGCCGCGCGGATAAGTCCTGACAACGCGCCGCGGGCATCGAAATCTCTCGCACCGAACGCGTAGAAATCTGCGATCATCGCTGCGGCAGGATCTCCGATCATCACGCCGCTGTCCATTCCGGGAACTCCCCACCGGGGGAATGCACCGCCCTGACGATAGTCTCTTACGAGCGACTGCGCCATCGCGCTCGCGCGGTCCGGTGCGATTATCGCGAGAAGCTGGCATTCGCTCCTGTAGATGTCCCACCCGGAGTAATCGGCATATTCCGGCTGACCGTCATTTACGGTGTGAACCTTTCCGTCATAACCCATGTACTGTCCGTTGACATCGGAATACACAGTAGGAGCGAGGAGAGCATGGTACAGCATCGTATAGAAGGTACGGTATTCCGCTTTCGTTCCCCCAGCGACCTGCACTCTGTTGAGCCAGGAATTCCAAAGGCGGCCAGCAGATCGAACGGTATTTTCGAAGGCCTTCGACGTGAATTCCGTGAGCGGGCTTTCATTCTCAAGATTAAGTTTCGCGTTTTCCACGCTTACGTAAGAGATCGCGACTCTCGCGAGGACGGTCCGGCCGTCCTTTGCGTCAAATGTGGCCCAGGCGCCACCGGTATTTCCTTCACCGACGGTTTTCCCGTGCATGAGGCTCGAGTCGGCCCAGGTACCGTAACTTGCGAAGGGCCGGTTGAAAATTGCGCAGAAGTAAATGGTCGTGACATCCGGGAAGTTGCAGAAGTGTCCGCCGGTAACCTCGCCGCTCATCGAGCGCTTCGCAGGATCGATCGTCATGACGACATCCCTTGTGCCGTTGACGTTGCTTCCCGCGTTGACGGCAATAGTGGGCGTGCAGTCTGCCGGGAATATGAATCTGCCGAACCCCATGCGCCCGGTGGCCGTCAGCTCCACCTTTATGCCGTCATTGAGCTTAACCGAATAGTAGCCAGGGTGTGCGGTCTCATTGGCATGGGAGAACGGCTCGAGAAATCCTGCCCTTCCGAGCGGAGGTTTGATACCCGATGTGTTCGTGAGCGGGACGAAACCGAAGTTGTCGCCATAAGGACATCCTGCGCCGCTGAGATGATCGAGGCTGAAGCCTGTGATGAGCGAGTCACCGTACTTGTAGCCTGCAGGACGTCTGAACGGACCGGTATCGGGACTCCACTGTATCATCCCGAACGGGACCGTGGCGCCCGGGTAGGTCTCTCCGTTTGCCTTCGTCCCGGCAAAAGGATTCACGTACTTCACGAGATTACGCAATCTGTAATTGACAGATGCACAGTGATCCGGCTTGCCGGCGGCGAACGCCGTCGTGCAGGACACCGGCATCAGCAAAAGGGCTGCGATTATTCCAGCTCTCAGTTGAGTCAAATCCATCTCCAATCGACAGTACCTTGATCCGCCATTGCTTTCAATGAACGTTGGTCTCTGTGTATGTTCCTTTTATGAAATCATAAGTCTTGTCGTAGACTTCCCTGATCCTGGGGTTCTTACTATAACAGCACTGATAGAAAGTCCCCGGTCCGGCATTCTGGTAATACGAATGAGCGGCTCCGGTCATGTAGCCTTTCTTGATTCCCCAGTTGAGGTACTGGTAGTACTTTTCGAGGAGTGCATCGTTCTTCAGGGCATCCCAGTGTATTTCAATTTCTATTCCCATTCCGAGCATCTTGCAGGTTTCAGCCGCCTCGCCGAGTTCCCGGACAGGGTAATTGTGGAACGAATAATTCGGCTGCATCTCCGCTCCGTCGAAGCCGAGCGAGTGCCATTCGTAAAATCCTTCCGCATTGATGAAGGGTATCCAATCGAGAACCAGTCCTTTACTCCTGACATAGTTGCCCACATATCTGATCAACGCAGTCTCGCTGTCATCAATTGTGAAGGCCGCCTTCTCGCTGATCCAGTAGAGGCCGACGAGTTTAAGGTTCGAGTAATGGCCTTCTTTCCATCTTCTCAGGACCTGATCCACGTACCATCTAATTACACTCTCCCTGCCTGAAAGCTTTTCCATATTTATCGACTTCCCTTTTACTTTTCCGAAGTACTTCGCGCTTGGAGTCGGATATGGAATAGCAATTTCGACCTTCGACCTATACGACGGCTTCCCGAGGGCCTTCTTCACTTTTCCCGTTGCGATATTCAAGGCCGAGACGTTGTAATCCGGCAAAAAAGTATTGTCGATATAATACTGCCAGTCGGACAGGACCGTGGGCTTTTTGATATCGGCGCCGTACTGCCCGCCGGAGGGCGCGGCACCGAAAGCCGAGAATAAAAAGGCGTCGAACATGAAATCCTTAATTTTCCCGGAAGAGCTGATGTAACCCACATAAGGGAGAAGCTGGTCCACGCTGTTCTTCTCTATTGCAGGATCTTTCCTGTAATAACCGTTCGTGATGAGAACCATGTTCCTCGTTCCGCCGACTTCGGGAGATCCCGGGGGACAATATTTGTCCGGGTAAACCGGCGGAGGAGTCATTCCCGGAACTGTCGCGCCATCGACAACGCCGTTGTTTCCGAAGACCTGGAATTCATCCGCGAGCGTGAAGACGTCGACGACGAATGTCATCTTCACATATCTTGCCTGGTAATTGAGGCCGGAAAGAGTATATGTCTGAACCGTGGGCTTAGTGACGGTCAAAGATATTGCGCTCTTCACCGTACCAACGACGGCCCAGTGTTTCCCGTCCATGGAGAGAGAGTATATCACTTCTCTTGGAAAATCTATTCCGTGAGGGATATCCTGAAGAAATCTCTCCTGCATCCGGTGAACGGTGTTCACGCGTCCCATGTCGACTATGATGCTTCGCATTCCTCCGCGAATGTACTGCTGCCATTGGCGGTCATTATAGTTCGTCGACGAAGCTATCCTGCCGTCCGTCAGGCCGCCCGGGAATTGAAGTCCGACTTCCATCGGGGCAAAGGAATATTTAATCGGGACAAGCGGTGTGGCGGCATACGATTTTCCCAATACAAGGTCCACCATCCCTGCGGGAGGAGGTGGAGCGGGAAGCGATGCATGGACCACCGGCACCGAGGCCAGCGCGAATGCAACGATCAAAAGTAAATGCCTGGACAGGGAAAAATGTTCTTTCATCAGCTCAACCTTATCGTCTGCATTCATGCGACCTCGATCTCCGGTGGAACTCGTTTCCGGAGCGATTCCGGCTTTCATGCAGCATTCATTATATAATAATTTCAAAAATCGGAGGGAGCTCATACGGTTTGTGAAGGCTCGTACGAGCTCCCATCCATGGCTTCGGGGATTGTTACTTCAAAAGCAACATTTTATGAACCGCACTGAAACTGCCGGTTCTCAACACATATAAATAGACACCGCTCGCGAACCGATCGGCGTTGAAGCTCACCTCGTAATAGCCGGCATCCTGGTGCGCGTTTACCAGCGTGGCAACTTTCTCGCCGAGGACATTGTACACCTCCAGCGTAACCATCTGCGCCTTCGGCAGGCTGTACTTTATCATAGTCGTCGGGTTGAAGGGGTTCGGATAGTTCTGCATCAAGGAAAAAGCCTTCGGTATCCCCGTGGGTTCATCCACCGCTGTAAGCCCGGTGCCGGTTTTGAACTCCCAGGTAGTGGAGAATCCGCTCATGCCTGCGGTGTCGATAGCGCCGACATGCCAGTAATAAATGGTGTTCTGAAGAAGCGCTTCGGGAAGCTGAACCGCCGTATCGGACACGGTCGTATCGAACACCGCCTGCTGGAAATATCCTGCTGAGTCACCCGAGTAGTAACTCTGAGAGTTCGTCGCCACCTGGACCAGATACTTCACGGCGCGGACTGACGGGCTCCATCTGAAGGTAAGTGCACGCGGAATTCCTGTCGTCGAGAGTTTGGGGAAGACGAGGCCTGGAGATGCGGGGACCGCAACCCTGGTAGTAAACGAATCGATAGCCGAGTACGCGCTGGCTCCGCCAGCATTATACGCAAGTACACGCCAGTAATACTTCTGCAGATTGTTCAGTTTTGTCAGCACCTGCATTGTGTCGGCGGTAGAGTCATTTACGATGAAAGTCTTGAACGAGATACTGTCGGACACCTGAAGACCGTACCCGGATGCAAGGGGGGCGCTGTGCCAGACTAGTGCAAGTGTATCTGCACGCTGGAAGGTTGCTCCGTTGGCCGGTGCAATCAGCGCCGGTGACGCGGGAATTTCTTCCACGGTAAATGAGTCGGGACCCGCGAAAGCGCTCGCTCCGCCTGGGTTGACGGACCGCACCTGCCAGTAATATTTCATTCCGGGAGTAAGACCGGCGACAACATTCACAGTGTCTATGGTCGAATCATTAACCACGAAGGTGGAAAAGGAGACGTTCGTGGAGACTTGCCAATTATACTGAGACGCACCTAAGGCGGAGCCGCATTTCAGAGTATCGGTTGCGGGCTGGTCAATTGCGTTATCCACCGGAGAAACGAGCCTGGTGGCCTCAGGAGCCTGCATAATTGTCGTGAAGCTGTCGAGCCCGGAAAAACTGCCGACGACTCCGTTCTGGTAAGAAAGAACGTGCCAGTAATACTTCGTGCTGTATCCGAGACCTGTCAGGTTCACAGAGGATGAGGTGAGTGAAGAATCATCGAGAACGATCTTGGTGGAAAAGGCCGGATCCGTCGACACCTGGCATTGGTACCCATCCACGCCTGACACGGCGTTCCATTTCAAAGAAACGCTCAAAGGCTGGTTTACAGAATTGTTGGCGGGGGATGAGAGAACGGGCGAAGCGGGAGGTACCTGCAGAAGGCCGTATACCCTGACCGGGACTGTCGAGCTTGTCAGGCTGTCATCGCCTAGCTGGCCCTGCGTTCCTTGCCCCCATGCGTAATAGTAGTTGTCGCTTCCGACGGCAAGGGCATGATCACGTCCCGCAGCGAGTGCCGAAACGGTAACTCCTGCTGGGAGTTTGACGGCCGTGGGGACCAGGTTTGTTCCAACACCGGACGTGCCGTTTCCGAGCGCATCGTCGCCATTGTATCCCCATCCATACAGACTATCGTTGCTTGCCAGGGCCAGGACTCCGCTGCCGGTACAGGCTGCAGTCTTCCACCCGGTTACGCCGGAGGGTAGATTCACCTCAACAAGTGAAGTCGAGTTTGTAGTTTTTCCATTGCCAAGCTGTCCGTAAGTATTATAGCCGGAGGCATAAAGATTTCCATCGTTGCCTTTAAGGACGATGAAGTACAGTCCGCAGTAAACCCCGGTCCATTTTGTAACGCCGCTGGGAAACGGGACTTCAGCCGGGACGAGCTGCTTTGTGGTGTTGCCGAGTCCGAGCTGACCCTGCGCGTTACCGCCCCACACGTAAAGAGTGCTGTCTGTGCCGAGTGCCGCACTGTAATACCATCCGGCGTAAATCTTTGCGGGAGTGAAGCCAGCGGGAAGATGAACACGGACAGGATTGGGCGAATTTGTCGTCGAACTGTCACCCAACTGGCCGTTGTTATTGAAACCGAAAGCGTAGATGTTTCCGTCGCTCCCGAGTGCAAGGCTGTGAGTCTGCGCGCAGGCGACCTGGAGTGCTTTCGCGCCGTTCGGAAGTGTAACCTTCACAAGGGTGTCGGTGCTGGTTGTCGTGCCGTCGCCCAACTGGCCGTAATTGTTGTATCCCCATGCATAGATGTTGCCGTCGTTCCCGACTGCGAGATTGTCGAAGAGACCTGTCGCCACGTCAGTCCAGCCGGTTACGCCCGCGGGGAAAGGTATCGAAACCGGCACGGAATCCTGCGCGGATACCTTAGCGACAAACGGGTGCTGAAACTCATCCTCTCCCCAGGCGTATAAATTTCCCTTTGAGTCTATCACATATGATGAATACGCACTGGACGAAGAGTACACGGTCTGCGCGAGAGCCGGCCTGGCCAGAAGCGCGGCGGAGAGCAAAAACGCGAGGAGACCGGACTTCCAATCGAACAGCTGTGTGATACAGACAGTCTTAGCATTTCTCATTGTTTCACCTTTTGGTTTGCTTCAATGTGCGAAACCATCCCCGGCGATAGCCTCTCACATTTGTCAAAGTTGCTTCCCATCCGGGTCTATGTTAACTGCGGGCAAAAGCCGGCAGATGTTGTCCTGATCTCCAAACAAATCAGACTTGCATGTATTTCATTTCGTGCATCGAAGTGATCTGTCACGACTCCGATTTCGAAATCGGTTTCGGGCACGACATCACTTGACAAAGAGCATCTTCTTGGTGATCGCATCCGGACCTTCACGGAGTGAGTAGAAATACACGCCGCTGGAGAAACGCTCCATATCAACTTCATAAGTGTACGATCCGGCATTTTGAAAACCCTCGGTGACCACTTTTACCAGTCGCCCGAGCACATCATAAATTTTCAGGGTTATCACGCCGGCGCGAGCGAGACTCACCCTGATCGTCGTAGACGGATTGAAAGGGTTCGGGTAATTGTTTGAGAGCGAAAATTCCGCAGGGACGCCGGTCGGCTCATCGATCGCATCGATTCCGGTACCTGTCGTGAACGAATCGACAGCCGAATAAGAGCCGTCCAGTCCAATGTCCGATGCCGCGACATGCCAGTAGTATCTCGTTTCCGGCGCCAGAGTGACGGAGAGTGTTATGCCTGTGTCGGATACTGTCGTATCGACCACCATGGATGCAAATGCCGCATCAGTCGCAACCTGCAGATGGTAGCTTGTCGCCGGCGATGCGGAGGACCATTTCAGAGGCGCTCTGCGGGGGACCCCCGTACCTCCCACCGGCGAGACCGGAACAGGTACCGAAGGTACGCTGGGAAGTTCGGCGGACAGCATGAAGCGCCACACGTTCGCAAAAATCGGAAGTATCGTGGATCCATGCGCGGAGCCAGACAGCGTGTCGGTAACGAGTATCCTCCAATTGCCGGTAATCGTCCGGCCCGAACTAACGTTCGTCAGAATATCCGGTCGCTGTGTGCCCATCAAAGCCGAGCAATTGGCGATCTGATGATTGACATTGTAAGGATCATACTGGTTCAGGAAAGCAAAATAGCTTGTCGGCGGAGTAGCACCTTTCTCGTAGAGCCATGGAGCCGGTCTGTTATAGATTGTCATGAAATCCTGCGGACCCGAGAACATCAGGACCCTGCTCACATCGAACATTTTTCCTATGTAAGCAGCGTGTCCCGATCCCTGAGAATGGCCCGCCACGATGATATGGTTCCAGACCGGTTCGCCGTTCTGCAGGAATTGAGACCAGTCTCCTGCGGTATCGGACTGGGCGAGATAGACAAGGAGTTTTTGAAACCTGTTCAAGATGGAATTCGCGCTGTCGACATTCACTGCATTGCTCACCTGCGCGCCGGTGACAATCTCGTCTCGGTAGTTTCCGAAAGCGGCCGAGTCCGAGTCATTTCCCAAGCTTGCCGCGACTACGTTGTCTTCGTAGTCGAGCGTAATGGCGTAGTAACCCATCGAGGCATATATGCTGTCCATCGTCCACATCGGAGTCGCGCTCGCGCCTGTCCCTACGAGAAAAAGGACCAGCTTACCGAGTGTATCGATCTGCGGATCGTACACCGCGATACTCGGGCCATGCACGGTTTCAATGGACGGATCGGTCCATCCCGGGATCACCGATAGCAGCCTCACTCCGGAAATCTTGCCGGTGTAGTTGAGAAGTATTTGAACCGGTACGGAAGAATTTTTTATGCTGTTATTTCCGAGTTGACCCTGTCCGTCCTGGCCCCAGGCATATATGTTGCCGTCGCTGCCGATGGCAAGGCCGTGATTTCGGCCTGCTGCAACTGAAGTCACAACGACGCCCGGAGGCATTGCAACTTTGACAGGGATCGGGTTCGTGCCCACGGTTGTGCCGTTTCCCATTTCGCCCGATCCCCCGTACCCCCATGCGTAGAGAGTGTCATTGTTGCCGATGGCGAGGACCGAACTGCCGGTACAGGCTACGTCATTCCAGCCAGTTACTCCGGCAGGCATATTGGCCTTTTGAAAAGTCATAACGCCGGATGATGTGCCGGTCGCCGTTCCGTTTCCAAGCTGGCCGTACTGGTTATATCCGCTTTCGTAAAGGATGCCGTCATTCCCTGTTGCCGCCGCGAAGTAGATGCCTCCATATACTCCCGTCCATTTCGTGACACCCGAAGGAAATGGGACCTCAGTCGGCAACGATTCGCTCGTCATATTGCCCAGTCCCAATTGTCCCTGGGCGTTGCCGCCCCAGGCATAAAGGGTCCCGTCGGCACCCAGCGCGAAGCTGTAGTACCATCCGGCGTACACGGAAACAGGATTGGAGCCGGCAGGGAGATCTACTTTAACCGGTAGGTCGGAATTAGTAGTAGTTCCATTGCCGAGTTGTCCGTTGTTGTTTTCTCCCCAGGCGTAGACGTTGCCGTCGCTGCAGAGAGCGAGACTGTGCCAGTAACCGCACGCGACCTGTTTTGCGGTCACGCCGCCGGGAAGATCGACCTTCACCAGACTATCGGAGTTGACAAGCGAGCCGTCGCCCAGCTGTCCGTACTCGTTATCGCCCCACGCATAGATATTCCCGTCGTTCCCGATCACGAGTGTATGCACATGTCCGGCGGCTACAGCCACCCATCGCGTTACGCCAGGCGGAAACGCCACTTTGACCGGCGTCAAATCCTGGGACATCATGGATGCAGTAACGGGATGATGGTATTCATCTTCCCCCCAGGTATAGAGATTACCGCTTGCGTCTATCGCATAAGACGCAAAGGAACTCGAAGACGAATACACTTCCTGCGATGTTCCTCTTCTTGAAGTGGAAAACAATACAAACAGCAGCACGACTGCAGCCGTCTTCAAACCGAACGATCGAATGTCATCAGGTTCTTGAACGCTTTTCATTACTGTTTACGGACTTTCAATTTTGTCGATCGAATCAGAAAAACGGACAATTCACGTTCGTCCTGTCAGCGGCAAAGTGAACGACAAGCCGCCGGCGATTATTTAACTTACATCTTAGGAGCGGGCGGGATTGCCGATTAAAACTTTCCCGCCTTTCCTAATCATCCTTACTTGAGGAGAAGCATCTTTTTTGTCATGAAATCGTTTCCCTGCTGCAAACGATAGAAATACACTCCGCTCGCCAAATTGTCCATGTTCACTTCGTAAGTGTAAACTCCCGGCGCTTTGTACCCTTCGTCCACTACCTTAACCAGCTGTCCCAATACATTATATATGCTAAGACTCATCACGCCGCTTCGGCCAAGAGTTGCTTTTATCGTTGTGGCAGGGTTAAACGGATTAGGATAGTTGTTGCTCAAGTTGAACTTCTCAGGGAGTGAGCCGGGAGTTTCTTCCACGGCGGTCGGCACCTGGTAAGTCCCATTTATGAACTGATATGTCGCGTCGTAGATTGCACGCAGCGTCGGGTTCGTGCTCTCAGCGCAGGTATAGAAAGTGCCCGGCCCGGAATTCTGGTAATACGCATGGCTGGCTCCCGTCATATATCCATCGGTGACGCCGTAATTGAGATAAGCATAATACTTATTTCTGAGGGTTGAATCGGTAAGTGCATTCCAATGAATCTCGATTTCGATACCCATCCCGAGCTTCTTGCATGCCTCCGCCGTCTCCGCCAGTTCCTGAGGAGGATAGTTGCTGAAAGAATAGTTCGGCTGCATCCATGCCCCGTTAAATCCAAGCGTGCTCCAGTCCGCAAAACCGCTGGCGTCCTTGAACGGGATCCAATCGAGGACTTTCCCTTTCCCGGTGATGTAGTTCGAGATGTAATTGAGCATGGCCGTCTCGCTGTCATTCACGGTGAACCCGGCACTTTCGCTGAACCAATAAAAGCCTACGAGGTCAAGATTTGCGTACCCTGCCGAATCCCAGCGGCTAATCACCTGATCGACGTACCACGACAGGACCTGTTCCTGGCCGGTAAGATTCGAGAGATTTTCCTGAACACCGCCGATAGTCCCGAAGTTTGTATCTGAAGGACAAGGATACGGTATGGCGATTTCGACTTTTTCCTTATAGCCGGGATCGTTTAGATCTTTTTTGACGACTGCAGTGGCGCTGTCCAGAGCAGCGAGGTTGTATACCGGTGAAAATGTATTGTTGAGGTAGTACAGCCAATCGGACATGTTCGTTGGAGTGGAATTGTTATCGCCGTAATTCCCTCCCGACGGTGCAGCTCCGTACGGAGTAAACAAGACTGCGTCGAACATGAAATCCGTTATGGACCCCGAAGGCGACTGGTAACCGACATAAGGGATCAGCTGAGAGACGGTATTGTTTTCAATGGCGGGGTTTGCCGCGTAATAACCATTCGGAATGAGAACCATGTTCCTTATCCCGCCTACCTGTGGAGAACCCGGCGCCATATACTGGTCGGGGTATTTAACCGGCGGAGTAATAATCGGGATTGTGGAGTTGTCGACGACCCCCGAATCTCCGAACACCTGGAACTCATCGGCAAATTCATTCACATCGACCGTGAACGTCATCTTGACGTATCTCGCCTGGTAATTCAGGCCCGACACTGTATAAGTTTGCGTCTGGTCGACTTCACTCGTAAGCGGTATTGATGAATTGACTATCCCGACAACCGACCAGTCGGTATCGTTCATCGACAATGAATAGGTAACGGTCCGGGGAAAATAGATACCGGCCGACGGGTAGTTCAGGAATCTTTCCTGCATCTGGTGGATGGTGTTTACTTCCCCCATATCAATGACAAGGCTGCGTGCCCCGCCCCGGGTGAACTCCTGCCATTCCGGGTCGGCATATGCCACTGAGGACGCGATCTTGCCGTCGGTCAAATCACCAGGCGTAAAATAGTTGGTTTCGCTCGGGCCGAAGGAATACTCTATTGAGACAAGCGGGGTTATCGTGTAAGGCTTGCCGAGCACGAGGTCCACCATGCCTTGAGGAGGAGCCGGTGCAGGCATTGATGCGGTGGCATTGGCAGCCACGATCAGCATCATTGCGAGTATGCCCGCTGCTTTAGAAAGACTCAAAGACTTGTTCATCTGGAAAAATCTCCTGGGTTCCATTCTACTTAACCATCATCATCTTGACTGTCCTGACGTAGTTTCCAGCCACCATCCGGAGGAAGTACATGCCGCTCGCAAACCTCGAGCCGTTGAAGACGGCGGAATAATTCCCCGCAGCCTGTCTTTCATCGACAAGAGTGGCCACCTCTCTACCCGTTACATCATAGACTTTTATACTTACATGCGAGCTCTTCGGCACGTCATACTGTATCGTCGTCGTCGGATTGAACGGATTCGGATAATTCTGGTAAAGCGCGAACGTTTTCGGAATGCCGTTCGGCGCCTCGATGGCAAGGATGCCTGTCCCGGTCGTGAAGCTCCCGACCGCAGAGTAACCGCTCATTCCCCCGGGATTCGATGAGGCAACGCGCCAGAAGTAGCCTGTGCTCGGTTGAAGGATGATCGAAAGCTGGACGGAAGTATCGGCAACGGTCGTGTCCACGACGGTAGTTCTGAAAGCGTTGTCGCTCGAGACCTGGACGCTGTAGTCCGTCGCTGTAAATGAGGCATTCCAGGTGAGAGTCACTCGCCGCGTAACGTGCGCGGATTGGAAAGGCGAAAGGAGATGCGGCCTTGAAGGAGCGGAAATGATCGTCGCAAAAGAGTCGATAGCGGAAAATGCGGATGCTCCTCCCTGATTATAGGCGAGCACCTTCCAATAATACTTCCGGAGATTCTGAAGCGAAAAGACTGCCAGCATCGTATCGGCAGTCGAATCCGACGAGAAGACGAGGGACGAGAACCTCGGTGAGGTCGACAGCTGGCACACATATCCAGAGGATGCAGAAACGCCGCTCCATCTAAGGATAAGCGTATCTGCACGCTGGCCTGTCGCGTTGTTTACCGGAGAAATAAGCAAGGGAGGCACGGCAGGCGCAGCCATCACGGTAAACGAATCGGGTCCGGCATAGGCACTCGCGCCGCTTAGGTTGATTGCACTTACTCTCCAGTAATACTTCCGACCCGCCGACAGGATGACGACGTTTGCCGTGTCGATGGTCGAATCGTTCACTACGTATGAAGAGAAGCCGATATCGGTGGACAGTTCCCAATGATACTTTGCCGCACCGGCAGCTTTGCTGCAAACCAACGTATCCACCGCAGGGAAGTTCACCGCGTTGTCTCCCGGGAAGATTAACGAAGGCGCGGATGGCGGTCTGAAGACTGTCGTGAATGTGTCCGAAGCCGAATAGCCGCTGAATACCCCGTTATTATATGAACGGACTCTCCAGTAATATATCGAGCTCGTTCCGATACCTGACAAGGTATAAGCAGTATCAGTTAGAGTAGAGTCGTTTAAGAACAAGTCTGTGGTGAAACTCGGATCTGTAGATACTTGCAATTGATACGACGCTGCACCGGCGGCGGAATTCCATCTCAATGTCGGCGAGGTGGAGACACCCGTATCGCCGTTTGCGGGATAAACGAGGTTTGGAACTTCGGGCGGTACCCGGACCAAATCGATCACCCTGACCGGCACGAAGGAGTTTGTGTTTCCGCCATTTCCAAGCTGTCCCTGCATGCCCTGACCCCAGGCGTAGTAATAGTTGTCGCTTCCAAGTATAAGCCCTCCGAACCTGCGCGCCGTGAGAGCGTTTGCGGTGACTCCGGAGGGAAGCGCAACCTTGACGGGAATCGTATTGTTGACGGCGGAAGTGCCGCCCGTTCCATTGCCCATCTCGCCGGAGCCGCCGTATCCCCAGGCGTAGAGAGTGTCATTCGTAGCAATAGCGAGGACAGAACTTCCCGTGCATGCAATACTCTTCCAACCCGTCACTCCGGCAGGCATGTTTGCCTTCACCCATGTGGTGGCGTTGTTAGTTGTGCCGTCACCGAGCTGGCCATAGGTATTAAATCCGCAGCCGTACAAGTTGCCGTCGTTACCCTGCATGATAGCAAAGTAATATCCGCCATACATCCCCAGGCATTTCGTAACGCCGCTTGGGAGCGGTATTTTTACCGGCGTCAATTGGTTCGCCGTGTTGCCGAGTCCAAATTGTCCCTGGCCATTGGCCCCCCACGCGTAAACACTCCCATCAGTTCCAACCACATAATTGTTGTAGGCGTAGGCGTAAATCTTCGCAGGGACAAATCCGGAAGGAAAACTCACCTTCATAGGCACGTCCGAATTAGTATTGGTGCCGTTTCCCAGTTCTCCATACGCGTTATCGCCCCAGGCATAGACATTCCCATCACTGCCTAACGCGAGACTGTGATCGACGCCGCAGGCTATTTGTGTGGCTGTGACTCCGCCCGGAAGTTTTACACGCACAAGCGTCTCCGAGTTTGTGGTCGTGCCGTTCCCTAATTGCCCGGCGTTGTTCAGGCCCCATGCATAGACGGCGCCGTTGTTTCCCAAAGCAAGTGAATGATAAAGTCCCGCTGCTGCCTCGACCCATGAAGTGACTCCGGTCGGAAACGCCACTTTAACCGGCGTCAAATCCTGGGTAGTCGTTGTGCTGACTACCGGCTGAAGATAGTTGTCCTGCCCCCATACGTAAAGATTCCCGTCAGCGTCCGTCGCATAAGATGCCAATGAAACGGGAGAAGAGAATACTCCTTGTGAAAACGCAGGCATGCTTGTCAATGCGATAACAAGCGCGGCCAGAATGTATGACATCCTGCGGGGGTAAAGCAGCTTTCTCAAGGAATTAATAGCATCGACCATCATCTCACCAATTCGACTATTTGCAAATTTTTTCTTCCACGGGAAGATGAATTGCCCGCCACCGTTATTTACCGGGAGAGCCAAGACCTGATTGTTCCCGGTTGAAGAATAAATTTTGTGAAAGTTAGAAATCTGAATTTCAGACTACCCGGCTCGGTGCGGGGACGCCGCGAGGGCGTCCCCTACCGATCGGATCCTCATTACTTAAGGAGAAGCATTTTCTTTGTCATGAAATTGCTGCCCTGCTGAAGCCTGTAGAAGTAGACTCCGCTGGCAAAGGTATCCATATTCACATCGTATCTGTACACGCCGGGTGCCTTGAAGCCCTCCGCGACAACTTTCACCAACTGGCCGAGGACGTTGTAAATCCTGAGGCTCATCACGCCGCTCTGCGCGAGCGTCACGTTGATGGTCGTCGTCGGGTTGAACGGGTTGGGATAGTTGTTGCCCAGGTTGAACTTCTGAGCTACTGTCGGGGTTTGCTGAACCGCGGTGAGCGGGCCGAACCACTGCGGATCGCCGCAGGGAAGTCCGTCGGTACTGTTCGATCTGACCTGTGCGTTCGTGTACTTCATGTCCTGCGCTTCGGGAAGCGGCCAAGCGGGGATCCAGTTTGTGCCTGAAACTGTCTGCTTCTCGTATCCCCATTCGTCCGTCTTGATGGTTCCCTGCCAGACTTCCGTGATGAACTGCTGCAGGCTGACGATGCCGGGAGTACTGCTCGGCTGCAGCACGCTGGCAAATGAAGCTCCGAATCCGGGATCGACTCCGACGAGGTTGCCGGAGTTCTGGAAGCCCGGCCAAAGATTCGGATGGGCAAAGAACGTATCGGCCGATGCGCCGAAGAAGCTCGGTGTAATAAGCGTATCAGCCGTCGAGGCGGTGTCGTCCCATGCGGTCCAGAAGTTAGTTATCGCCGAGGGTTCGTACCAGACGTTGTCCTTTACAATCGCGATTCTTTTTGCTTCCGCAAGCCATCTGAGATTAGAATTCGCAGTGTCTGCAGGATCGAAGGTCGTATCTTCGGCTGCAGTAAGCGTATCGAACTCGACTGCTCCGACAGGCTGGAGCGGCGTCACGTGGGTTGTGAAGTATCTTTTAATTGTTACGCCAGCCGCATAGGTACCGTAGAAAATGTTGTTCTCTATTTTTTCGTTCGTGAAGTACTGGAAATAATAATTTCCGATGGGGTACTCGAAGTTGTACATGAAGGTGTTATGATCCAATTCCATGTATTTCGTGAGCGGTCCTCCCGTACCTGCAGTACCCGCCTCATGGCACAAGAACGTGTTATTATCTACCAGGATAGTATCGGCGGGATTCGAAGTCGGATACGCGGGATTGACTAAACCGGGAGAAGTGAAGTTGTTCGGCCAAACCATATTCCTGAATATGCAGTTAGTGACGAAGAAATCGTCGTGCACACCGGTGTAGACTTCAGGAGTACCATGCAGCTCGTCGACGACCAGACTGTCGAGGGTTATTCTTGTTGAATCGGCCGGCAGATTTATCAGAGCGTTTCCTGTCCAGGCATTGTTCGGTGCTCTGCCGAAGAAGTAAATGTTCTGCACCAGAACGTCGGCTCCGGGTTTGGCAATCGAAAGGAATGTGCCTGCGGGAGATCCGTTTTTGAGAATGCCAGGCTGAATGCAGGGAGGTCTGCCGTCTGCGCCGCGCACTCCTATTAAGGAGAAATCGGTTGTCCTCGGTGCAATTACTCCCGTATACAGGTAAGTTGTGTCCAGTGAAACAAGTTCATAGACGTTGTGGGCTTGAGCGCCTGTCGATGTAGTGTCCGCGTTGATGACGGCATCCAAACTCGGCCCGTTGGCATAAACAACAAGCGTATCGTTCCCTGCCGCCAGTGTCTTCCCTGGCATACAGAGGAATGCCGCCATCGCGAGCATGGTGGCCGCTGTAAGCATTTTGTTCATTTGATGACTCCTCAGGATAAATGAGTTGTTATTGATGATCACTTGGTGCAAAGGCCTTGTAGCCGTCACCAGGTGATTCAGTGATTCTGCTCCATTGTTGAGACGACTTTCGCCAACCACCTCCTTCTTTCCTTCCATCTCTATAGTGTCCATCTAATGCCGATGTCAGCAGTCATGCCGTAATCCTGCTCCGACGTTGGGACCGAAGCCGCCCGGATAACGCTGACCGTATTTGCTCCATTCAGGTTGTTAAGATCCAAATACAGCTGCATACCGTACCACGGAAGAGTCTGTTTCGCAGCAAAATCCCAGCGTCTGTATATGGGGGAATAGGCTCTGAGTTGCGGCCAGAAGTTTGCTCCCGAAAAAACATTGCTCTCATAGAGAAATGCCACCCTGGCCGAGAAGCCCTTGTAATCAAAGCCTAAAGTAAGATTGAGAATATCGTCGGGCTGATCTATCAGACGATCCGTATATGACGTATCGATATACTGGACACTGCGGCTTGTAATTTCCGTGAGAGTATACGGATACTGTGCCTGAGAGAAGATGTGCGTGTAATTGGCGCCGAATACAATTCCGGAAAGCACTCCCGGCAAATACCAGAAGTGAGTCTGCCAATCCAGTTCGACTCCATAGTCGTTTATGACATACGGGTCGTTGATATACGTACTGATATTGTATGATTGATTCGGGTTCGGTGGAGTTCCCGGCAAACTGGCGGGTATATACTGCAATGCCTGCGTGCCCGATACCCAATAAGACCATGAGTATATCAGATTCTTAATTTGCTTGAGAAAAGGATCCACTGTGAACAAGCCGATAGCATCGTTGTACACCGAGACCGCGAGGTCATAGTTGGCGGAGCGGCCGGGAATCAAGGAAGAGTTGTTCCATGAGATCGAGTTACTCAAACCGACATTTATGCGCGGTGTTATAGTGTTGAAATCCGGATAAGCGAGAGTATTCGAATATGCAAGGCGTACACTGAGCCACGAAAGCGGCTTGTAATTCAAAGACACGTCCGGAAGCCAGTAACCGTGGTTCTGGGTTACGGTAGTGTCGTAGTAATCGTATGTGAAATATGACAAAGCACTTGAGAACCCGCGGGGGGCGGTGTAGATCGTTTCGAGATTTTGATAACGGACTCCCGGAATGAGCGTCAACTGCTGACCCACCTTCAAATCGGCCATTACATAGAACGCTCCGGTATTCTCGTAGCCGTTATAGTTGTTGGTGATCGATGCTTCCGTATTCACGCCATACCACGCCTGCTGGTTTTGCTGTGCGTAATTCTGCAAGTTCGAGTTGAGTATGTTGAGCAGCTTCGAGAACATGCCGAAGTTCAGCGGCGATACCATCTTGTAGTTGCCGTTGAGGAAGGTCCCGAAATTGAAATTTGGGTCGACCCAGTATTGCATTTTTGCCGCATCGGCAGGGAGCTTGAAATACGGAGAAATGAACTGTGCCACGTTACTTCCTATCAACGTTCCGTTCAAGACGTCCGTTGTATAGGATCTGATTACGTGCTTGTAGGATCCCCCGAATTTAATTTTAGCCGACACATCTGGGGAGAAATTCACGTTCGTGCTCAGATCGACTTTCGCGTCCAGAGCACGTTGCCAGTAGAAGCTGTTGGTTACGTTAAACTGGTACAATGAAGCATTCGAAATGTCGTTGCTTGCCGCGACGGGAACGGCCTCGGGATTGACATTCGGCTGGTTCGCGAACTGGTTGAGTCCTGCCTGTGTCTGCTGGAAATTTGCATTCCAGCTGTTCGGACTGTTCGTTGCAGAGTACACATGTGACAATGTCAGATCGAGGTGGAAAATCGGAAGCTGTTGTTTGAAATCAAGGATGTCTACGATATTGCTCAGCGTCGCATTAGAGTTCGCCACTCCGTAATAGCGAATGTTGTTGTTCAGATCAAACGACTCGCTGTATGTCGTCGCGTTTGTAGTGCCTGTGTTCGCGAAGTTTGTCAGCTTGAGCGATCCTTCCGGAAGCTTGTAGTCGAGAACCAGCGCCGCATTGTATCGACGCCTGTCACGGGGAATGTCGTAAAGGTTCACGCTGTTCGTGAGGTACTGTGTCAGCGTGTTTTCATATTCCCCGTATGAAGCTCCAAGCTCATTGGAACTGAGGTTGATTCTTTCGACGTCCGCCTGGGCGAATATTCCGAAGCGCTCACCGAAGAAACGATCCTGAACCGTGGCGACATATTTGTAATTGTTGAACTTGTTATACGCGTCGGAGAGAGCGTTGTAGCCTCCCTGCCCGACAAGGCTGATTTCCGGGACGCCCGGTTTCTTCACCTGCGCCTCACGCATCTCGAAGTTGACGACGCCGCCGATCACGTCCGCGTTCATATCCGGTGAAATCGTCTTGTACACTTCGATGCCGCCGAGCATATTCGAGGAGATCATGCTCAGGTCGGTGTAGTCGCTGCTCGAGCTGGACGAGCCCATTTTGACGCCGTCGATGGTAACCTGATTGTACTTCGGTTGGAGACCGCGTATTACGACGGCATACGCTTCACCGCCGCTCCGGAGGACCGACACACCGGGAAGTCTGCCGACAGATTCGGCTGCGTTGGCATCGGGGAGCTCCTGTATCCTTGCCGCAGAAACGACGTTGACTATCTGGTTCGACGCAAGCTGCTGGTTAATTGCGGAGTTCTGTCCCGCCGCTTGTGCAGTAACTACAACTTCTTTTCCCTGTACTCCGACGGCCTCCAGCTTGATTGCCTTTTCAAGCGTCTCCCCGGACGCGACCCGGATATGCATTACGTCAGTCTTGTATCCGATATAAGTGGTTCGTACGGTATAGTTGCCGGGCGGCACGTTTGTAATAGTAAAACTTCCGTTCAGTCCCGTGGAGGCACCCAGGCTTGTACCAACAAGGTAAACATTGGCCCCGGGGAGCGCATCTCCCGAATGCGCGTCTGCGACGCGTCCCTTTATTGTCCCGCTCTGTGCCGCAAACACAGGCATCACGAGAAGCGACAAGACAAGCGCAAGGGCGCGGGTTAAAGTCGTAATTTTTCGGTACATCATTCTCTCCTTCGGTGATTTGGCTCGTTGAGAGTATCTTCGTCTATTTTTCAAATCAAAACCGGGGCTCGGAAAGGGATTGCAGAGACGAGCATTCCGGTAAACTTGCTCATGAGATTTTCACTTATGCTTCTGCCCGATTTCGGTTTTTTGTAGTGCCAGGGCGGCGGCTCCAATGAATCCCGCATTCGCGCCAAGTTTCGCGCAAACGACCCTGGTCTGACTCGCAGGAGTCGGGCAGACATGTCTTCGAAAATTTCTTTCCATGGAAGGGCCGAAAAATTTGAAGGCGTTCGCGATCGATCCGCCGAGTATCACCACTTCCGGATCTATGATGTTGACGGCCCAGGACATCGCGACGGACAGGTGACGGCCGAATTCCTCCCATGTGGCGAGAGCGCCGTTGTCCCCTTTTTCTGCAAGCGTCGAGATCTCGAGTGCGGTCTTGTCGCAGCCCGTTATTCTTCTGTAGATAGTAGAAATTCCTGAACCGGAAACGAGATCCTCTATCGTCCCGTCACGGTAGGGAGAGGGCCATATCTCGCCAGCGGACTCAGTGTTCCCTGCGAATATCTTCCCGTCGAGAATTATCGCACATCCGACGCCCGTTCCGAGAGTGAAACCGACGACATTCTTCATCCCGACTCCGCTTCCGAAAAGCGTCTCGCCATAGATGAGACAGTTCGCATCGTTGTTCATATGTACAGGGCGCTCATAACGTTCTTCTATCATTTTTTTCAGCGGATAGAAGTGCAGCGTGGGGAGCTGCGGACATTCGAGTATTCTACCGCCCTTGATGTCGATGGGACCGGTAACTCCCATCCCGATTCCTGCAACATCTTCCCTCTCCGCCCCGGTTTTGGCGAGAACCTCGTCGATGGAAGCGGTGACTCTGCCGATGATTTTCTCCGGAGCGTCGCCACCGTTCGTCGGAAGCTTAACCGGATCACAAACCACTTCGCCTTCCGCCGTCATCGCCCCGGTGAGGATCTTCGTCCCCCCGAAATCGACTCCGATCAGTAGTTCACCGGTCAATTCTTCTCTCCCTTGTATTGAACGGATTTATTGGCATGTACATGTTTCTCTCGTGGCAATTTTTCGATGGGTTACTCGTCGACGGTGATTTTGCCGCCGTGAATGAAATCACCGGGTGTGGTACCGTTGGAAAGCCCGAGCTCGTTCACCATGAGCTGGACAGGGATTATGCTTTGAACGACAAACAGGTATTCATCGGGCTGATCTGCGACAATTACGCGAACGTTTGAGTCGGTCAGCCTCGGATCTTTGTTGGTGATGATCAGAACCTTTCCCTGGAACCGTGAGATATCTGCCGCCATCCTTATGCTCTGGTTGTAAGTGCTCCCTTCGGCGACGAAGAGTATCGATTTAAATCCCGGTTTCACCATCTCCATCGGGCCGTGCCTGAATTCTCCTCCCATCGTTCCCGACGCCGCTATCTTCGCGGCTTCCTTGAACATCAATTCGCTCTGAAGTGCAGAAGCGTAAGATGGGCCTCTTCCGATAAACTGGAGAAATTCTATGTCGCCGAGGAAGGCGAGCTCTTCGCCGATCGAGTCTTTGTATCTATTCAGAAGCTTTTCCGTTCCGGGAACCAGCTGCCTGATCTTGGCCGCCTTTTCGTCGTTCCAGCTGTCGGTGAGAAACCATCCCAGGATGCACATGACGAGAATTATAGCGGTGTAAGTCTTCGTGGAGGTCATCTTTTCGACGCCGGCCTTGCTCAGAAGGGTGATCCCCGCTTTCTTAGCCAGAGTCCCGTGCTCCTCGTTCGTCACGCCGATGAAACGCTTACCGTCGGGTAATTTCTGAATAAGCTTTACTATCTCCGCACTTTCGCCCGACTGAGACAAGCACACGACGAGGGTATCGCGTGTAATTACCGAGAAATGGTAGTAAAGGAGTTCATTTGTGTTGATAGCATATGCCTGGATTCCCAGCCTGTTGAAAAAGCACGAAGCGGCATAGCTGGCAAAATACGAGCTCCCCATACCGGTAAAGACAACCTTCTTGTATTCTCCCTTTCCAATCAGCTCTTTTACCGACTTAAGTTTCTCTCTTCCTTCATGGCTGAGGTAATAGTCCAATGTTTTATCGAGAGATTCAGGTTGGGAGAAAATTTCTGTGACAAATTTATTCATGCTTATCCCTTTGCCGTTGTTGATTCCGAGCAGGATCAATTGCGGTCATGACGGCGGAGACTCCGGCCATGCAGTAGGCCTCCGAGTCGTCAGCGCTCCGCATGACAAACCTTTCAGCTGAAAGAACAGGATACTCGGATGACCGGGCAGACTTCGCCGCAGCATGAGCTCGAAGGGACGAGAGAGAACCCCGTGGTTCAGAAACGAATTGTCTTGTCAATTTGTGCTGCTTCATTTTTCAAATAATAGGTTTCGTTCAGTATGTTGCATCACCTGGCGGCGGATAGCCGTGAACATCCGGCCGCGCCCAAGTCAAAGGAGCTTACTTCGCTCCTCCTTTTACGGACCTTATCTCCCAATACCAGTTTTCAATATCGAGACAGTGTGAATAGAAGATGTAGAGTTGACCGTCGAAGATATGCTGGAAAGCACAGGCGTCGTTATCCGGCAGAAGCGGGTTGCCGCTCAGTTCTGTGTAGCCGCCGTCAATCCTGCCGCTCTCATACGCAAGCGTCACCCATTTGCCGTCCCACATTCCTTCCTTGATGGCCTCAACGAGGAGGAGATACCTGTTGTTGTAAAAGATGATCGAAGGGGAGGCGACTGTATAGTCCGCGGTCATGAGGACTTTCGGCTGTGCATCTTTAAGCCCGGCGATATCCTTGCTCTTCTTGAGTTTGATCTGCCAGACGTTCTTTACGCTGGCAACACCCTTCTTCTGGACGACACCGTCTCTTCCTATCAGGGGTTTGTCATTGCTTGCCTCGATGCCGCTGTAGTAGGCGAGATAATAGTAACCGTCTTCCTTGTTGTAGAAAGCGAAGGGGTTCTGGTTCTGCCTGCCCAGTTCCCTCGGTACCACCACGGTCTTGTTTCCGAAATCGATGCCGTCCCTGCTGGTCAGCATGACTATCTGGCTGTCATTGTTTGCATCGTATTCGGCATAGAACATATGGAAGACCGAATTCGCCAGAATCACCGTCGGCCACCTGCAGTCCTTTTTGATAATCGGATTGCCTTCGTACTTGTCCCATTTCGTGAGATCGTTGCTTCTGATGAGGCCGCCCTGCCTGACATCAGGACTTCCGCCATAGTTGCACAAAGCGTAATACCCCCAATAACGGTAACCGTCCTTATTCGCTTCGACGACAGAAAGGGTGTGAACCTTATCGGCGTCCCACTTTCCTTGGTCGCCTCTTATGATAACTTTGTCCTCAGATAACCGGGGGTATTCGCGTTTCTGTGCTTCTTTTTCGCCCATTGGTTCCTCTTGTTCTTACACTATTATTACTTCGAGATTCAGATCGTTGAGCTTCTTCAGCTCGGTTTTGCTCATTTTTCTGGTGGTGATCATTTTATCTATATCTTCGATTTTACAGATGACGCCGAGACTCCGCCTGCCGAATTTCGACGAGTCGACGAGGAGGATATTTTCACCCGCGCGCCCCATCATGACCCGGCTTGTATTCGCCTCGACGATATCCGGCGTGGTAAGTCCCAGATCGTAGTCGATGCCGTCGACACCATGGAAGAGTTTATCGGCAGAGATCTTCTTCAACATCTCATCGGCAAGGGGGCCGACCAGCGTCGACGAGTTTTTCTGAAGCGCCCCTCCTGTCAGTATCACTTCCAGATCGCTGTCGGCGAGTTCGAGGGCGATGTTGACCGCGTTTGTAATGACGGTAACTCCTTTCATACCCTTCATCTTTCTGGCCAGGAAAGTTGTGGTGGAACCGGAATCGAGTATGATCACATCACCTTCGTTGATCATCTTAACCGCCTCCTCCGCGATTCGCTCCTTCTCATCCGAATTCAGCTTCTCCTTCTCGTTCAACGCGAGTCCGCGGAAAAGCGGCTTGTGCAGGATGGCTCCTCCATGCGTCCTCTTCAAAACTCCCTGCTTCTCGAGCAGATCAAGATCCTTACGGATCGTCACAGGGGTCGTGTTGAAGTTCTCGCAGAGATCGTTGATCAATACCCGATCTTCCCTCTCGAGTATCTTCATGATCTCCTGGATTCGCTCTTCCTGAAAAATCTTATCGTGGTTCTGTTGTTTCATGATTTCCCCTCACCAGGTTGTTTCCACGCCGCGATTTTCACATTGTATCGTTTTGGTCAAAAAAAGCTTTCCTATGGTTTCGTTTACTTTCGTTTTGTTTGCATAATATTCAAAACATCTTCCGTAATGTCAAGTGTTTTCTTGTCAGGAAGTTCAGCCGCTGAAATTTCTTGCCCGGAGAGGCTCCCGGTGGAGGAAGACTCGACTACCGGGCAAGTGTATGACGGTTTGCCCGGTGGGCCACGCGTCCGGCTGGGCGGTATTCTTTCGGATTGGAAACTACGGAGGGCGAATACTCTCTTGATACCGGCACGAAATACCCGGTACTATACTTCTGGTGCTTCTCTTCCTCCAGATTTATGGTGAAGGTTAGGTGCGATGTGAACCGTAGTCCGGTGAATTGGAATCAGCTAGAGGAGTGAGAATTGCGGAACGATTCGCCGTCATTATAACACTTGCGCGTGTTTCATTCCATATCCGATTTTCCACGAAGTCAAACGTTCAGTCCCTCCATGGATCGACCTCTTCGAAATTCAATCCATTGTGCCGGGACACCGACCGACATCATCCGGGCCGCGAGGACAGCGGCGCCTTCAGCCACACCATCCTCAGTGCTTCTTACGGTTTTTGGCTGCCGTTTCGCACCTCGTCAATCGGCGAGTTCAGCTCATCCCTGTATCGCCGCCATTCAGGGATAAACCTATCCATGTACTTCTTGAAGTTTTCGTTGTGATGCCGTTCCAGTAAATGCACAAGCTCGTGGACGATGACATATTCCAGGTATATCTTTTCCCTTTTTGCGAGTTCGAGACTGATCCAGATTTTCCCCGTTCTCGGGTTGCACGATCCCCATCTCGTCCGCATAGATCTTAATCCCCAGCCGGAAGCGGAAACGCCTATCCGATTCTCCCACGTCCTCAGCAACACAGGAACAACCATCTTCATTTCGTTCCTGTACCACTCGTTCATTATCCTTTCCCGGTTGGCGGTACCGGTATTTTTCCTGATTTGAAGCTCGATGTCCGGTCCGTTCAACTTCACTCCGACTGCTCCGCGGCTTTCAACGATCTTCAGAGTATACTCTCTGCCGAAGAGGTAGTGAATCTCGCCGTCAAGAAACGCGCGAGACATATGGGATGCGAGTTCCTTCAACCGCGCCTGGTGCTTCTTTATCCAAGGGAGTTTGGAGACCGCGAACGCCTTCGCGATCTCGGGATTCATTCCGTGAGGTACCGAAAGCCTGACCTGCCCGTCGGGAGGAAAGACGCCGAGGCGGATATTCCTGATCCTCTTGACGACGACGTCTATCACCACACCGTCGAGATTAAGCTGCTTGTCCATCAATTACAGTTCGCCAAGCCGGAATGGCGTACAGTTCATCTCGGCAAGCTCCGCAGGTATTTCTGGTATTCGAGATAAAGCTTGACTGCGGGCTCACCTCCGAGCCTGACTGCTGCGTCAGGCGCGGTAAGGAGGCCGGGATACTGATAGCAGAGAGTTTCCTCAAACCTCGTGTACTTATGCATGTCGCTCATGATGCCGGAGATCGGGCGCGGGATCAGGCCTCCCTCTTTATCGAAGACAAAAGCCTCCATGTCGAGCCACATGTGCGTACCGCTCTCTTTACAAAGTCGACCAAGGAGAGCGGCGGCCTGAGCGCCCGTCTCGTCACCCTTCGGCATGCGCGCGAACGCAAACGGACACAGGATATCCACGTTAGGAAGGAGTTTAAGATAAGTGCTTTGTGCCCCGAGCAGGTGCCAGCAATTGGTCGCCAGCATAACCGGCTTCCCGGGAGCCATACTGTGGACATACGGGGTGAATTCCTTGAAGAATCGCACCATCTGGCTCCGGTGCGTGGAATCCCCGAGGCTTCCGTCTCCCTCTTCGCTGATGTACCAGCCGTAAAACGAAGGGTGGTAGCCGTAAAGCCCCCAGAGCTCCTTCGCCACTTTTTCATGCCAGACGAGCGAAGGATGCGAGTAGTCGAACCATGCATACATCCCGACGCCGAGAAAGACATGCATCCCGAGCTTGTCCGCCTCAGTGAGTATCGCACCGATCGGGCCTTTGGCGGTAATCTTCATGCGACCCGGATAGAGTTTCGAAGGATAGTAAGCCAGCCCCTTGTAGCCGTGCAGGGTGATAATCGAGTCTTCGTAATCATAGACCTGGTTCTCGAATACCTGCTGTATCACGATCACGTTCATCCCGACGCCGTGCATCCCCCGGACAAGCTGCCTCCAATCGGCATCCGTCATCTTTTTGATCTGGGCGTTCCAATGCCTTCCTTCCTTCTCGCTCCAATGAGTAATTCCAACCCACGCACCTCCGATACGCTCTGTCGAGCGGAACTTTGAGGCAATGATCGTCAGGTTCTGCTCGATGCGCATTGTTTTTCCGTCCGACTTCACCACCATGATAATCCGGTGATGCCCTGCCTTGTCTCTGGTCGGCATGATGTACCTGACTCCCGCCGCGGACTTCGGACGTATGGTTAGCCACTCACTTCGCAGTAGATTCCCATGTTTCTCCGAGTCGAGGTAGATAGTCACCTCGTATTTCCTGGTCTCTTTCGAATGGTTCCACACTGCTCCGCGAACGTCTTCTCTTATCTGGGTAGTTACAGGCGAGGGGGGAATAAGTGTGAGCCCGATACTTGGCCCGGAATCGCGAGACGGTTTCGCTTCGAGTCGGGTGTTTACAAAAAACAGGCTTAATATGATTATCGATAATGTAAGCGATCGTTTCAACTTAGCCTCCAGAGTTTGCCTCTTGTCATTCGACAAACGGCATAAAGATATTAAACTTCGTTAAAATGTGGTAATGGACCTCATGAAGATGAGTCGCGCCCTCAGCCGTTCTCTCGCATTACTCCTCCTCTTTGATTTCGAGCTGGACAATGTTGTATCCCTTCCTCGACTCCATGACGCCGAACGCGGCGCCGACAAAAACCGTCAGCATTCCGGCCAGGAACGCTGCGGTTGAAACGTACTGGACCATGGTACTTCCAGAGACCAGCGCTATCCCCGTCAGCAAGGACGAGGCCACGAACAAGCTTATCGCCGTTGTATAGCTCAATATAGAGCTCTTCACATATTTCAGCCGGATACTCAGAGAATTTATCTGCCGCCAGGCGCTGTCCGGATTGACACTTCCTGCAGGGACAGTGTCTCCGGCGGCAGCGATAGCCAGAAGGCGCCTTCTCTCGCCGATCATAAATCGTATCCTCTCGAGGACCGTCGTGTACCTGCCGTTTGAACTTATGAGCAGAAGCGCACACCCCGATATCATAACAGCGGGAGAGAGCATCAGCTGGACAATCCTCGATACGTTCAACGCCTGGTTCGCGGGTAACATGATCGTTCTCCTGTTCTGATCGAACTTATTCGTCCTTGCACATCGATAGGGAAATATAATTTACCTTGATCAGTGGACGAAGTTCTGCCAGGAGAGCGGGTGAAAAAAAGGGGGAGCCGAAGCCCCCCTTATTGGAATTACGGTCACTTCATTTTCTTGACGATCTCAGGAATTGCGCTCTTCGGAAGCATGATGCCGAGCATCTTCAACTTCACGTAATCCGAGCTGAAGAAGTCGTATCCCGGATGGTCGCTGTTCCTCGATTCCGAATCGGAATCCTTTATCAGGTACCATGTCTTTCCGTCTTTAACCGTATAGCCGATCAGGTGCATACCATGGTCGTCGGTTGTAGTGTGGTTATAGAATCTGAAAATCCTCGCGTTCGCATCGATGTATTGAGACGGGATGTCCCAGCTCGGGATAACTGCTATACCGGCGTTTCCGTAGATACCCGGCTCGCTGACGTCTCCCCAAATAGCCATCGTATATCCGGATCGAACGGCGTGGTTGATTGCCTCCATGAAGACATTGAGCGGGAGATTGAAATAGTCCTTGCTGTGCCACCAGTTGTCAGAAACGTTGTACTCGGTCCATTCGTAATAGGGACGGTCGGAGAACGATACCAGCGACACGTAGTCGTCCAGGTTCAGCTTCACAACGTCCTTGAGATATTCCTTCGGAGTCATCTCCTTGCCGTCGACGTTTATTTCCGTCGGCGGTGTTCCCATGTAATGATCGAGAATGGACTCGATGGTGCTTTTCACGATCGGCGGGTTCCAGGCGTTTTCCGCCTTCACCGACTGGAGGTAGGAGTACATTTCATTGTACATCTTCGTTTCATCGTAGAACGGCTGGCCGTTCAGCAGTCCGGTATAATCTTTCTCCGGGACGACGCCGTATTTTTCCCAGTCGACGAGTACCGCGTTCGCCTCGGATCCGGGGCCGAATTTCGATTTCCCTCTGGTCTCGACGTAACCCATCGCTTTCCTTACATATTCCCAGTAATCGGTGTACATCTCCGAGAACTTCATCTTACGTCCCGTCAGGCGGTATACCTCGGACTCGAGGAAGGAAGTTGTGGAAAAGTCCCAGCATGTGCCGGTATTTCCCTGGGATATCGTCGGGTTGTGCCAGTATTGTTTGAAGTCGCTGATGGATTTCGGAGCATCGTACTGGCTGAAATCGACGCTGATGGCTTTCCTCGGTTCGGCGTTCGTGTCGCCTTTCTGATAGAACCTGTTCAGCGATGTTTCGATGGAATCGAAGAATGCGTTCGTCGGTTTGACGAATATTGCCGAGTCATGCTGTGTTACCTGTGGAAAGGCGCTTCCGAAAAAGGAAAGGATTGAGACCAACAGGGCAAGAGTAAAAGTTTTCATGCAACTCTCCGCTATTAATGGTTTGACGACTGTGCTTCTCGCGCTTCGAATCGCTCTCGTGAGTATCCGGGCGACGATTCATTGTTTATATGGAATCGGTCGCATTGAAGACCTGATTCGCCATTTCACCCCGATGCGAATCATATTTAGCAGACTGCCCCTAAAATTTCAAGGACAACTCTCCCGTGATTTTGCCTTATTTGCGCCCCGGGCGGTTCAATCTCCTCATGAAATGCCGGACTATCGATCTCTTCCTATAACTCGTTTCCGTTTTCATTTCAGCTCACAATTCAGTCAACGGTGTTCAAACCTATCCGACGAATTGAATTTCAACTCTATGATCGCGAGTAATGCTGCAATCCCGCCTATCGACAATACCAGGTATGTTACCATACCATTATTACCGACTGCTTCCTTCAATTCAGCGGCTTGCCCCAGAAGCCGGTTCAGGAAATTCACGCCCCGGTAAGAGAGTTCGAATACGCTAAGACCGGTCACGCGAACAGCCATCAGGATGAGTGTGTCGATGACGGCGAATATGAAGAGGTTCGTCGCAAGATTGCTCAAGATACGACGCTTCCTGTTTTCGCGGAGAATCCTCTTCATGGTCACGGCATTGAACTCGGGATCACTCAGATCGAGGAGGCTCTTTCTCAGAATCTCTCTCGTCTCTTCATCGTTTTCAATATGATTCATCTCAGCACCCAGTCAATTTCTGACTTAAGCTTACTTCTCAGTATTACGTACAGCTTCCCTCTTGCCCTGTGCAGTTTCATCTTCACGCTTTCACGGACAATGCCGGTTATCCCGGTTATCTCTTCGACTGAATTCTCATTCAGGTAGTACAGAGTCAGAAGGAGTCTGTCGTCCATGCTCATCTCGCCAAGCGCGTCGTTTATGAGCTTAATTTGTTCTGACAAATCGAGTGCACGATACACCGGCCCGACCTCGTCAACAAGCTTGTCTCCTGCGGCAGTCTCGTCGAACGATTCTTGCTTCGGAGTCTCGGTGCGCACTCTGGTGAGCGCGGTGTTTACGACGATGCGGTAAAACCACGTCGAGAACTTCGAGCCCTTTCTGAATTTTCCCAACGACTTGAACGCTTTCAGGAAGGCGTCCTGTACCACTTCCTCCGCGTCCTCCCTGTTGTTCACGATGCGATAGGCGATTGAAAAGGCCATCCTCTTGTACCTGTCGATGAACCATGAAAACTTCGACACATCGCCTTCGAGAACGAGACGGAGATAGAGCTCTTCCATTAAGCAGCTTTTTTAGCCTCGCTCTTGTTTCGGTAGATGAAGAATCCAACCAGCCCGAGTCCTCCGAATATCAGCGATAATGCCGGCATGAGATATTGCTGTGACATCGAAGTGAACACGGAGAGAATATAGCCCAGGAACGATCCCAGTCCAACTCCGAGTATGAGCATGCCCCACATCAGGGCGGTGTTCGAGGAGGTTTCTTCGTTCATGAAAGTCGAGGGGTCGACCCCCTTTTCGATCATGGCAAGCCTTTCGGCGTGTCTGGCCTTCCGGCTGAAAGAGTAGGCCACGACCAATGCGGCGGGAATTCCTCCGAAAATCAGCAGGACCGCTAAAAAGCCCGTCAAGGGTCCGATTGTTTCGCCCATTTTTTTCTCCTTGGTTTGTATTCGGTTTAGCCGATATTTTCGGCTCAATGGATATGACAACAAGTGACGCACCGCGGTAACAGGTCAGGTTCGGATTATTTTTCAATCTTCTCCACTTCACAACCCGACGAGTGAGCCCCCCGGTATGAAGACGCGCTCTACAGAGTTCCAATCGTCTTGCCGAAAAGAGAAATGATCGAGACTGAACGGCCCGGGCAGTTGACAGGGCTTCCACGGCGCGTTTCACGAATCCCTTGCCTGGCAGATTTTCACAAACGGCTTTAAATTTACTTCATGTCAGAAGCGTCAGCAAAGACCAGCATCGGCCCGATAGCACTTATCGCGATCGAACAATACTACCAGAAGAGCCTGCGAGTAATCGATGACGACCTCGCGTATCATATGCTCCCCTTGAGTTCTAAAATTTTCGTAAGACTCTTGAAGTCATCACAAATGAGGGATTGGATCATAGGTCTCAGCGACAAAACCCAGCCCGGAATTTGGGGAGGTCTCCTTTGCAGGAAACGTTACATCGACGACAGACTGGCTGCCTCAGCCGGAAACATCGAAGCGGTGGTAAACCTCGGCGCCGGATTCGATACGAGGGACTTCAGACTCTCTTCTTTATCGGACATACCGATTTGGGAGCTAGATCAGCCTGAGAATATAGGGTTAAAGGAGGCCAGACTTAGGAGTGCACTTGGAACAATTCCGGCCAATGTGAAATTCGTGCCGATGGATTTCGATCGCGAAGATCTTACCTCTGCGCTCGCGTCGCAAGGGTACTCGGCGGGCAGACGAACCTTCTTCATTATGGAGGCCGTAACTCAGTACCTTACCGGGAAAGGAATAGATGAAGTCTTTGGTTTTCTTTCGAACGCCGCGAAGGGGAGTCTCATTGCTTTCACTTATGTTCGGAAGGACTTCTTCGATGGGAAAGCTCTCTACGGTTGGGAGAGCGGGTACAAAAGATTCGTTCGGGGTGGAATATGGCATTCCGCTTTCGATCCTGTCATGCTCCCGGCGTACCTCGGGGATTTCAGATGGAAAATAATCGAGGATAAAGGTTACGACGAACTCGCCGACGGATTTCTGAAACCTTCCGGGCGCAATCTGAAGTCGACTCCTGTCGAGCGAATGGTCTTCGCTGAGAAGATCTAAACTGTATTCCAGCATTTCAGAGGACGGTCGGGAGTCTACTATACCCGCCCGCCCGGAGTCGTCGCGTGGTCGGTTTGGTCACCTGACGGTTCTCACGGTCCCCTCTTTACGGCGTACACCGTGTGGAGCCAGAACGACTTCGACAGGAAGTTCCCTTTGATGATCTTCCCATCGAGACCTTGCTTCATAAAAATGCCGAGATAATCCCGGGTGTGAAACCCATCCGATATGACCGCAATCCCCGCCGGTTTCAGCACTCGCGCGATCTCACGGCATGCGGCCTCTCTTCCTTCTTTACCCGATATATTGTGCAGGCAGAGATTGGAGAGCACAACATCAAAATACTCCGCCGGGAACGACGTCTTCCTGATGTCTTCTTCCCTGACTTCTATTCTGTCGGAGATCCCTTCCAGCTTCGCGTTGAGCAAAACTCCGTCAGGTCCGTTGCCGACCATGTCCTGTTTTCGCCATATGTCTATGCCGACGGCCTTACCTTCCCGCAGCTTCTTCGCCGCCCCGATAAGGAGCAATCCGCGTCCCGTCCCGACGTCGAGCACGTTCTCATTCCCCTTCCATTCCACAAGCGACAGAAGAGCATCCCGGTGACGTAGCTTGCCGAACCTGACGTAAAGCAAGTGCCAGAGGACAAAAGAGAGGAAGACTATCCCGGATGCCAGTACCAGGTATGCCAGCACTCTGAGGATTTCCGAATGGAGCAGGAAAAGGATCGCATCAACGACAACGAACGCGAGGAACGAGATAGGCATGGCTTTCGGATCGCCGTCGGTACCGTAGTCTGGAGATCGAGGCTTCATGACGGTTCAATGTAACACACTTGTCAACTACAAGATACTGATGACTCCGGTTGCAAAAATGAGGACAAGGAAAGTCCAGTACAGGACCTTGTTCGACCCGGAGAGGGAATGTTTCCCCATGAGCTTCTTATTCGAAGAAATAAATCCGAGTATTATTGACGGGCCCACGAGCACGACGATTTGAAGTACCATCAGGCTCAACGCAAGGTTGATCAGGTTCAGTGTAATCATCGGGATGATTACGGCAGGAATTGATTCGATAAGATATACCTTAAACCAGTTTTGCCTCCCCCATCCCATCGCCTCGGTGACCCCCCAGCTGCTTCCCAGAGAAATCACGATAAGGGCGATGAAAGATGCGGCGATAAGACCGAGTGCAAATACATCGGGCGCGAATTTGCCGGCGATCCCGGAGAGAGCTTTCGAGAGGATGACGGGGGAGGCGAACTTCAATGAGTCCGCCGAGACACCGATCGCCGCAATCGCTATCGCGACCATGAGTATCTCCGAGACTGCGGCGCCTATCCCGGTTTCGAGTCTTACCGCCCACAGACTCTTCGAAGTGATACCCTTCTCCGCCGTAGCCGATGCCTGGTAGAAGAGCATGAAGGGCATGATAACCGCCCCGACGTTAGCCGCCAATAGGAAGAAGAAGTTGGGAGAACTCGAAAAATAGAACGGAGTGAACTCGACTCCTTTTCTTGCAGTGAGAAACGCAGACGCGACACAAGCCAGCGAGAAGACAATCGAGATTACGAGAAGCGGCCTCTCAGCCTGGACGTATTTCCTTTTGTAAACCAGAAGCACGTGGGCAATGAATATTATCGGAACCGACACCTGTGGTGGTACACCGAGGATCTCGAAGCCTATCGCGGCGCCGGTATATTCTACGATGTAACTGATTATGTCCACCAGCGCCATCGGTACGGAAGCGAGAACGGCGGTCTTCCTGCTGTAGTTCTCCCTTATCAGCTCACCGAGACCCTTGTTGGTCACGGCACCGACTCTTCCGGCGACTTCCTGTATTATGTATAGCGGCACGATGAGCACCAGCAGGAACCAGATTAGTTTCGTTCCGTAGACTGCCCCGCTCTCAGCCGCGGTTATGACGCTGGCGGCATCCACGTCCGCTATCATGACCAGCCATGCCGGTCCCCATATCCTTAACAGTTCCCAAATTCTTGACGAGGTCCTTCTATCTTCGATGACTTGACTCACTTACATCTCCAAAGGTGCTTTTTGCTTGAAATTTGCCTGTTTTACTCATTGTTTATACTTGGTCTAAATAAGATGCGACAACTAAACCATATTTTCAAGCTGGAACTTCATAAGCGAACGGGAAGAGACACGAATGAGGGACCTATATCTTCTCACCTCTCGCGGGAGGAATTCTTCCCGCACTACCTGAATCTCAGAGATGAACCGAGAGGTGAACGGTAGCCACCAGTGCATTCCGGTACGTCCCGCCCGGGTGAACTATGTATTGAAGGTCCGGCATTATAGAGCCCCAGCGGAATGCTTTGAGTGTGTAGAAAGTTTCGAAGGCGAGTTCATAATCGTACCGCAGGCCAGCCTCAGGGCCGATGGCAGCGTACTGAGCGGTAAGTCCTGCAATGTCCGCGGGCCTGCTCGCGAGCAGACCCGTCCAGGTAAATCCCGCACCGTAATGTTCATAGACCGGGTTGATCGTTTGCTGAGTAAGGCCGTATTCAAGAAATGTCCGAATCGGACGCGAGCTATTATGTCCGAAGATTGTCTGATCGATTATCGCGTAGATACCACCTGTACCAGTTTGCATCGTATTATCAAGCCGCAGAAAGGTGCCGTCATGTCCCCAGGCGCCCACTTTCAGATTTCCGGCAAACGGCGATATGAAAGAACTGCGCCAGCTGAATCCCGATTCGATGATGAAGAACCCGCCGTATCTGCTCAGCTGGTTGAACTCCGGATTGCCAATGAAGTCGCCGAATCTGTCCGACCTGTTTCCGTAGAATGCGCCGACGCTGGTATAAAAGGACCGGCTCGGGGTGAAGAAAAGGTTAACCGCAGGCATCGGGTCGGGAGTCGTTGGAAAAAGAAAAACCGTCGGACTGACCTGTGTCGAGCTGCTGAGAAACGGCAGGCCGTAGTCGACCACGCTGAACTCGGAATTCGCGTCTATCTTTCCGACCTTGACGCGAAGCGCGCCGTTGAAGAGCAGCTGCTGATACCAGAACTCGAAGAGCTGTAAGTATGGCGGCGAGTTCAGCTTGTCGAAGACCTGGAGATCTCCGGCAATTGCGTTGGAAGGATCCTGGCCCGCGTGGTCCTCGAGATCGGCATAGAGCTCTCCCCCCGCGATGCCGAGGAGCTTTTCCGCGTCGAGCCCGACACTTAAATCGATTGTGGATGCACCGACAACTTCACCGCTCCGAACCCCTCCCATGAAGTTATTGAAACCTTCGAGCACAATCGATCCCGAGAGGGAGATTCCCCTGCCTGCCAGCCCGTCTCGCACTCCTCCCCAACTCCCGGTGGCTTCGTTATTGAACGGCGTGCGATCAGCGACACTCGCGGTAAAGTCGGTCGTCTTGACCGGAGCATCTCCGGATGGCGTGCCCGTACCAGTTCGTGCATACGCCACCGAGAAACAGAACAGAAGGATAGATACAACCGTGCAAATAGAGCTATTGGCTTTGACGATCAACGGCCTTAATATTGCGGAACGAATTTCCGGCACTCCCTGTTCTGTTATCTAAGCTCGATAACGAGAATCGATATCGATTCGTTCCGTGATCTGACCACAATATCCTGAGAACCATCAGCAAGGACAATTCAATGGACGACAGGCTGCTGAAGGACCTCTTACTCGGCTTCGTGAAGCTTCATATTCTTCACCATGCCGATCAATCGCCCATATTCGGTCAGGGATTCAGGAACGAGCTGAAGAGACATGGATACGAAATGTCGTTCGGAACTCTCTACCCAATGTTCCACTCGCTCGTCCGGCAGGGCTATCTCAAAATGACAAAACAAACCGTGGCGGGAAAGATCCGCAAATATTACGTCATCACATCCAAGGGGAAAAGAGTTCTGAAAGAAGGAAAGTCAAAAGCTAAAGAGCTGACGGACGAGTTGTCTGGATAGCAGAGGCGCATTACGCTCCCGATTCTCTCCGGACGCCCCGGCAGAAGGCTGACGATCGCACAGATACACCCGGGAAGAAAAGTGAGCGCCACTGAATTGTCATTTCTGCGTTTCTCCGCGCAGGGGCCATTCCGAGTACACTTCTTCCTGTCTTTTTGGTTTTGGAGAGGACATCTCCGCTTCAGTTGACTTACACGTTGAGATGCTAAGGTAGGGGCTTCATGCTTTCATTCGAAGACTCCGCTCATCGCTTGATTGTTCGACCGATCCGGCAAATCGAGATGCTAGGAGATGTACCGCATCAAGGGTAAGGAGCCGAACAAGTCCACGGTTGGAAAAGCTAGCCAAATCGCGACCGGATCGTCCGGGGCCAAAGAACCTTGACATTTTACGACCCCGCTGATACATTTACCTACCATCTACCAGACGAGCCAAACTGGAAGGACCCGCAGCACAAGTTTCAGAATCGCCGGACACACATCGTCCTGACGGATTTCGTGACAGGAGCAATCGGATGATGGGGAAACTCTCAGAGAGATTTTGTTGCGGGACCCAAACATTGTTAAGGTACTCCTTGGCGCTATAGTTGGAGGTCCTGGTTTCCGGTTTTCTACGGGATGGATCGTGTCGAAATCGGGCCGTTCTCGCGACTAATTGAACCGACGCGACAAATTCCAATTCACATCCGGAGGACCAGTGGGAGCCGGTGGGTGTCTTACGCCTGGTTCGTGGGGCGGCGATACTGTTCCTTCAATGAAGTATCGTGGAGCGGTATCAGGACGATATTGACGATCAGCACTGTACGGGACCTGAATGTCGCCGCAATGTGATTCCGTTATACTCATTACATGGGAGGCGAGAAGCGCATGAAGTCACGTGATGGCAATTCTGACGGGCAGTTCCGGCTATTGTTCGACGCCAATCCTCAGCCTATGTTCGTCTACGACCGTGAGACGCTCCGTATCCTGGAAGTAAACGATGCCGCCGTTCTGAAGTACGGCTATTCCAGGATGGAATTTCTAAGTTTAACACTCAAGGACTTCCGTCCCCCAGAAGACGTCGAGAGGATGCTGGCTGCGATGAAGCCAGGCCGGCCGAAGATCAGGCGGTCGGGGGAATGGCGGCACAGGCTGAAAGATGGGGCGATAATCGACGTCGACATAACAGCTCAGGATTTGATCTTCAAGGGTCGGGATGCAGTTCTGGCTGTAGCACACGACATAACGGAAAGGAAGCGGGCCGAAAGGAAGCTGAAGGAACGGGAGGAACTCCTTCTTATCATGGGAAAAATGGCGAAAGTCGGGGTATGGGAGTTCGATGTCGATACCATGAAGGGCACATGGAACGAGGAGGTAGCCCGTATACACGAAGTGGAATTCAGCCCGGATGTCGACGTTTCAGTCGTGTTGAGCAGCTACTCGGCCGGTTCACGCGGTAAGATCGAATCCGCGATAAGGGATGCGATCGACAACGGGAAATCTTACGATTTGGAATTGGAAGTGGTCACTCCCCATGGCAATCGTAAGTTAGTTCGAGTCATCGGAGCTGCAGTCAAGGATGGCGACAAAGTTGTCAAGTTGCGAAGTTCGTACCAGGATATTACGGACCTGAGAGCGGCGGAAGAAAGATGGAATCGTTCCAGGATTCTCGCGGACCACGCACTCGACCCGATTATTTTCTCGAGGGTCGAAGACCACCGGATCGTCGAAGCGAACCAGGCGGCGCTTATGACATACGGGTACTCACGGGAAGAGATGTTGAAATTGAAGATAGACGATTTGAGGGAGCCCGGCGAACGACTGGTAATACCGGACCAGCTGGCGGAAGCCGACAAGAGCGGCATGCGGTTCGAGTCGGTCCATTTCCGGAAAGACGGAAGCAGATTCCCCGTCGAGGTGAGCGCCCGGGGAATCGACATCGACGGCAGGCGCGCCGTCATAAGCGTAATAAGGGACATCACCAGCCGGCGTGAAGCAGACGACCGGCTTAGGCGGCACGAACAGACTCTCCAGCTTTTGATCGAGAACAGCCCGGCCGCAATCGCTATGTTCGACGTGGACATGAAATACGTCGTCGCAAGCCGGCGTTATCTTTCCGACTACAAGATCGGCGATGTCGACATCATAGGTAAATCGCACTATGAAGTTTTCCCCGAGATACCGCAGCGATGGAAGGACATCCATTCAAGGTGCCTGCAAGGGAGGGTCGAGAAATGCGACGAGGACCCCTTCCCTCGCGCTGACGGAACCGTCGATTGGGTGAAGTGGGAAATCCGGCCATGGTACCAGGACACCGGGGAAATCGCAGGAATAATTCTCCTTTCGGAAGTCATCACCGAAAGAAAAGCCGCTCAGGAAGAACTCCTGATGACAACGCAGCGTCTTCTCGGCCTCATCAATTCCGCAATGGACGGGATCGTCAGCCTCGATGAGAATCAGAACGTTATTCTGTTCAATCCGGCATCTGAAAAGATGTTCGGAATCAGTGCCGAAGAAATGATGGGGAAACCCATCGACCTTCTCATCCCGGAAAAATCCAGAGAGATACACCCACGGTTCATCGAGCAATTCGGTAAGTCGGAGGGGGCGAACGAGTCCAGGAGAATGCTTGGCATGAGGATCGTTACCGGCCGCAGGGCCAACGGCGAAGAGTTCCCCATGGAAGCGTCGATCTCCCACATCGAGGTAGCGGGCAAGAAGGTATACACAGTAATTCATCGTGACGTTACTGAACAGTTGAAGGCCAGGAGGGAACTAAGAGAATCCGAGGAGAAATTCCGAAGCCTATACGAGAACAGTTCTGTGGGGATCTACAGGACCACACCTGACGGTAAGATCCTGATGGCAAACCCGGCCCTTGTCGCCATGCTCGGTTACGAATCATTCGAAGATTTGTCGCGCCTCAATCTTCAGGATCAAAACTACGGCCCCAAGTATTCCAGGGAGAAGTTTCTCGAGATAATGCAGCAAGCGGGGGAAATCAAGGGCCTCGAAACCTCGTGGACTCGCGCCGACGGAAGGGTCATCTTCGTGCGGGAAAGCGCCAGAGCGATCAGAGATTCCGACGGTGAAACAGCTTACTTTGACGGCGTCGTCGAAGATATCACCGAACGCAAACTAGCGGAGGAACAGCTTCTGGTGAAGAACGCCGCCATCGAGTCTTCCATCAGCCCAATAGGCTTAGCAGACATGGATGGAAGGGTATTTTATGTGAATGCGGCATTCCTCAGGTTATGGGGTTACAATACCGTTGAAGAGGTGATTGGAAAACGAATTGAAGAATTCGGGAATTCTCCTGAGAGGATCAGGATGGCAGAGAACAGCATGCTTGACGGGGCCGGGTACTTTGGGGACGCCGAGGCAACCAGAAGAGACGGCACCCGATTCGATTACCAGATCTCTGCGAACATCGTCAGATCGCCGAACGGGAAGCCCGTTTGCATGATGGCGTCTTTCATAGATATCACGGAAAGAAAAGGCGCTGAAGCGAAATTGCACGAAGCATACGACGAGCTTAAGGAATCTGAGGAAAAATACAGGTCGCTCTTCGAGCAGTCGAAAGATGCCATCATCATCTCCCTGGCAGACGGGACAATTACTGACTGCAACAAGGCCGCGCTGGACCTCCTCGGCTATGAAACGCTCGCGGACCTGCAGCTACTGAACATGAAGGATATGTATTTGAACATCGAGCAAAGACGGCACTTGCTCGACGTCCTTTTGCGTGACAGGTATGCAAAGGATCTGGAAGTGGGGTTCAAGAGGAAAGACGGCGAACACATTGTAGTCAACATCACCGCCTCCACGGTATTTGACGAGATAACCCATGCTCAGACGATTGTGGGCATCGCGCGCGACATCACGAGACAGAAGAACCTCGAAGCACAGCTTATCCAGGCACAGAAGCTCGAGAGCCTGGGCACTCTGGCCGGTGGTATCGCGCACGACTTCAACAACATACTCGGAATCATAATTGGTTACTCTGCGCTCCTCGAAGGGGCGGACGATTTTCCGGAAAGACATTCGCGAAATTTAAAGGCAATACAGAAAGCCGCCGATAGGGGTGCCGGCCTGGTAAGGCAGCTCCTCACTTTTGCGCGAAAGAGCGAGTGGGTCCAGGGGAGCATCGGCCTCAACGATGTAGCACTCGAAGTGGCCAAGCTCCTCGGTGAGACACTTCCGAAAACGGTAAACCTGGTCAGCGATCTTGACCCAAGCATCCCCGCAATAGTAGCTGACGGGACACAGATTCACCAGGTTCTACTCAACCTTTGCGTGAACGCCAGAGACGCGATGCCGAACGGGGGTACAATAAGAATCTCCACGTCCACTGCAGACGGAAGAAGCCTCGCGGACCGGTTTCCCGGTTCGGCTGAAGGAGAGTACGTGCTCCTAACGGTGTCCGACGACGGAGTAGGGATGGATGAAGCCACCAAACGAAGGATCTTCGACCCGTTTTTCACGACCAAGGAAATCGGTAAAGGGACAGGGCTCGGCCTGGCTCTCGTTCACAGCATCGTATCGGATCACCGCGGATACATCGACGTCGAGACAGAACCCAATCGCGGGACAAAGTTCACGATCTATTTGCCGGTGCGAAAGAAGGGCTCATGGGAGGATACCGAATCGGAGGTCGCTTTGCATGACGCGCCTGAAGGAAATGAAACGATCCTGATCATCGAAGATGAGAGCATGCTGAGGGAGCTTATGAGGATGGTCCTGGTTTCCAAGGGTTACGAGGTGATTACAGCCGACAACGGCGAGGACGGCATCAAACTATTCAACCTCGGGTCGGCCAAAATCGCGGCGGTCATTTCCGACATCGGGTTACCGAGGCTGCCGGGAGACGAAGTGCTCTTACGGCTGAGAGCGATCGCCCCCGGCGTTAAGCTAATCGCTGCGAGTGGATTCCTGGAGCCGGCAGTCAAAGCGAAACTTGTGCGCGCAGGGGTGGAACATTATGTCCAGAAACCATATGCACCGGCAGACATTCTACGCACTGTCCGCGATGCACTTGACGGAAAAGGTGCCTGAGAGACCGTAACTACCGCCGCGTCGTTATGAAGAGTCCGATATCTGTTCTTCAGGCCGAACTTGCCGGCTACCCGTCATTTTCATACTACCCCGGAATTTGAGTCCGGAACTATGAAAATCTGTTCTTGTTAGGAAGAGTACATGTCGTTTACTTGAACAATGAAAAATAAATTCCGATATCTACGCGCATTTCTCACCCTCGCCTTTGTCGTGGGGCAGATACAGTGTGCGTATGCGACATGCTTCTGCACAGAGAGGCAATCGCCTGTCAGCATGCCGAGGGTGGTAATGAATTCACCCGACACTTCGTCAGGCTCGACCATCTGCGATGAATGCCACGGGGTAATTACAATGGAGCATGGAATGAGCCTGGAATCGCCAAGCTGCATTCTTTTTACATTGCACACCAAAAGTGTCGTCAGCAGTTTTACGAATCTCGAGACATTTTCGGGACACTTCGAGCCGATAATGTTATTCCATTTCATAAGTCGGGGAACCTGCCGGACCACTTTGGCCTCCAACCACCTGCTCTTTGCAACAACCGACTCCCCTCCGTTACCACTACACCTAACAAACCTCAATCTCCGTATCTAAAAAGCATCCCATGATCGTCCGGACGGCCTGATCGTTCAACACAATACTCTCGGGTCAGAAGCCGGTAGAGTTCGGACGAGATCGTGGACGACTTCCAGCAGATATCATATCGCGTTCCTGGGAATAGCCGAAGCAGGCATCTCCGCTATGCATATCTCAACTGGTTTGTCAATCACTACGTGTCCGGCAAAACCAGATATAGGAATAACGACAAACTTTGGAGAACGGATGAAAAAGACAATCATGACAGTGGCGGCGACCCTTGCTGCGGAACTGATCATATTCGTAATCGTTATTGGCTCAGGACTTTCCGGTGCGTTGTACAATGTTTCGACTCTGTCCCCCGATCCCGGATTTCTCCGCTGGATATTCAGTTCGACCAGCGATAATTCCGTCAAGTATCACGCGAATGGAATCAAGGTGCCGTCTTTGACGGACAGCTCGATGATCGCGATGGGCTTTGACCATTACAACGAAATGTGCGTCACATGTCACTCGGGACCCGGGCTGTCGAAATCGGAAGCAGGAATTGGATTGTACCCGGAAGCTCCGAACCTCGCACGTTCCGCAGAGCATCTCTCTCCCCAGGAACTCTTCTGGGTAATCAAGAACGGGATCAAGAGCACGGGGATGCCCGGATTTGCCAGGACACACGCAGACGATAAAATCTGGGCGATGGTCGCGTTTCTCGAGAAGATGAAAGACATGACGCCGCAGGATTATCAAGCGATGAAAAAAGCAAACGAAAGCATGAAGAACATGAAGATGAATATGAAGATGGGCGAGCACAGACGCTAAGTCGTCACGACAGTATCTCGAATAACAAGAAAAATCCTGAATATGAAGCACAAAGCCATAAACAAACTTAAAATCGAAAATCTCGAATCGGCAAAAGGCATTGCAAGGGCGATTTCCAGTAGCATTTCGGATTTGGCGTTTAGAGTCTGTCTTCGACCATGCCGAGAGAGGTTTGATGGAAAATGAATAACAATAGAATTCTCGTGAGATACGCGGCTTTCATCCTTCTGGTTTCAGCTGTCAAGGCGTATGCGCAGAGAGCTGTGCGGTACGACCTGTACGTGAGCGACACAACTGTCAACTATACCGGGAAGAGAGTCAGAGCCATCGCGATTAACGGACGCATACCCGGGCCCGCTTTGAGCTTCACCGAGGGCGACACGGCGGAAATCTACGTCCACAACATGATGGACGTACCGACGTCGATTCACTGGCACGGACTGATACTTCCCAACATACAGGACGGGGTTCCTTACCTGACGACTGCCCCCGTTCTTCCGCATACAACACACCTGTATAAGTTCCCAATCGTGCAGCATGGTACTTACTGGTACCACTCTCACTTTGGATTCCAGGAGCAGATAGGCGAATATGGTGCGGTCATACTGCACAGACGCCACACGGACGATACCATACCGCAGTATGATGTGGTGCTAAGCGACTGGACGAACGAAAGTCCTGATCAGGTCATGCGAACACTTAAGAGCGGAAACGATTGGTACAGCATAAAGAATGGATCCGTACAGAGCTGGGGAGGGGCGCTGATAAATGGATACCTTGGCGCGAAGTTCGTGCAGGAATGGCACAGGATGCCGGCGATGGGCGTAAGCGACGTTCACTACGATGCGTATCTTCTGAACGGAAAAAAGAGTCGGCACATCCCTCAACTAAAGGCGGGCAGCAAAGTAAGACTTCGCATCATTAACGCCTCCTCATCGACGTATTTCTGGCTGCAGTTTGCCGGCGGAAAGCTGACCGTTGTTGCCAGCGACGGCGGTGACGTCGTGCCCGTCAAGGTGGACAGGATGATAATAGGCGTGGGCGAGACTTACGACGTTATCGTGACTATTCCTGGAAACAAGAGCTATGAGTTCCTTGCGACAGCCGAAGACCGCATGGGTCACGCATCTCTCTGGCTCGGCAGCGGAGAGAAGGTATACGCTCCGACACTTGGGAAGCTCAACTACTTCAGGGGGATGCAGGCGATGAACGATATGATGTATTCATCGGGAGGCATGAGAAACATGAAGATGTACGACCAGAAATACGATGTGTTTAGTCCCATGTACCCTAAGATGGACGGTCGTCCGAGGGAAAGAAGTAAGGACGCAAATCGGAAAATGAACGGTATGTCCAATATGAACGGCATGTCGGGAATGAGCGGGATGTCGGGCATGAACGGAATGACTGGGATGAGCGGCATGTCAACCGCGGCCGGATCAGACACCGGCGGAAGCAGTATGAACATGGACATGAGCACAAACTCGCCGGGTGGTATCGTGATTCTCAATTACGGCATGCTGAAGTCGCCTGTGAAAACGAATCTGCCGGATTGGCCGACAGATACTCTGCATTTCGATCTCACAGGAAACATGCGCAGGTATCAATGGTCGATTAACAACAAGACACTTTCCCAGGCTCACAAAATAAGAATCCGCAAGGGAGAGAACGTGGTGGTCATCATTCACAACTCGACGATGATGCGTCACCCGATGCATCTCCACGGGACGTCGTTCAGGGTTCTCAACGGGCACGGAGATTACGATCCGATGAAGAATGTGCTCGACGTGACGCCAATGGAGACCGATACGATCGAATTCAACGAACCGCATACCGGAGACTGGTTCTACCACTGCCACATCCTCTATCACATGAACAGCGGAATGGCAAGGGTGTTTAGTGTCGCCCCGGCAGGCTCTCCTCAAGGATCGGATGCTCCACTAAATCCTGAGATCGATACCATAAGGAATGCTTATCAGAAATTCGTGAGCATGGATAACAGTTGGTATCCTTCCGCCAATGTAGCGGCGCAATCCAACGGTATCTTCCCGATAATACGGGAGGTAAACCGGAGTTATGTTTTTCAGTTTACGGGCGCGGCCGACTATCGTGGTGACTACCGGGGCGAAGCTCGTTTCGGCCGGCTGTTCGGCAATACGCAGTTCCTGGAAGCATACGTCGGCGTGGATTTCAGAAGGCTCGACAGGCTCCCCCACATAGTTCCCGGCACTCAGGAATATCGCATCAACAATCGAACCGTCGGAGTAGCAGGCATACGCTACCTCCTGCCGTTGTTCATCCAGACAGATCTACGAGTCGACGATACGGGTCACCTGAGGTTTCAGCTGAGCAGGAGTAATCTGGCGCTGACTTCGCGATTAAGGCTGAGCGGCATGTGGAACACCGATAATGAATACGACATAGGGATGAGTTATATATTGACGAGATACTTTTCGCTGTCGGCCAATTACGACTCAGACTTCGGAGTCGGAGGAGGAATAACGTACATGTACTAAGCGCGAAACAGCCCTCACTTCAGTTTCTGCGCGAGATCTTTCCCGACATTTTCTGCCAACTGTTCTACCGGCATTCCAGCGCCATGATAGCTTATCATTCCGACAATTTCCCCCGCTTTGAAAACGGTTGCAGAGAAATCCGTAATCATTTCACCTGAGAATGTATAATTGGATTTGTAGGCAAACGTCAGCAAGTACACTGAATTTTCTACCGCCCCTTTGACTGTGGACAAACCGGTCGAGACAGAATCGGTCTTCTTTCCGGTGGATGGACTTGCGCCCTGGCTCATCAAATCTTGTTGAGGCGCACTTCCGGTCGGGGCGAGTGAAGCAGATTGAATGTTTACTCCGTTCTTAAAGAGGGCTCTCTCGATTGTGTGCTGCAGGTTTACGGGGTCGAATCCATCACTCTCCACCTCTACGGTAGATTTCACCTTGAAGCCTTTGCCGGGTTTCATCGTCAATTCTAGCCCTCCGCCACAGCCGTCAAGAGTCAGGCCGAGAACTATTGCGAACAGGAGATAATTCTTCATATGTCTTCCTGTTTCTATATCGGAAATTCCAGGCACATTCTTAAGGACGCGGGAGTTCCGCCGGACGTATGAAGTATGGCGCAAAGTAAAAATGCTTTTCGGTCCGACGGCATCACTTACTTTGAAGGCTTAGGGCTTGCTTCGCCGGAGACGATCGACACTTCGTCTCCCGCGCCGGCGGTGACACCACGCGTTGCGACCGGTGATTTCGCACGGCCGGCAAGGGCGGCAGCGAGAGCTGCCGCGCCTTCAGGACCCATCCCGGGTTTCATTGTTGGCCCACTTCTTGAGGTATTGTGGAGTCCTTAATCGTTGCAGTTTGATGCCGAATCTCCCGGCTTCTCCAGAGGTAATAAATCACCGGGTAAACCATGAGCTCAAGGAGAACGCTGGTTACCACGCCACCGACCATAGGAGCCGCAATCCGTTTCATAACATCTGCACCTGTTCCGGTCGCCCACATTATCGGCAGCAGCCCGGCGAGAATAGCAGAGGCAGTCATCATCTTAGGTCTTACTCTCCTCACAGCTCCTTCGTGAATCGCTTCCTTGAGATTCTCGAACGTGAACATCTTGCCTGCCGCCTTCATTTTGTCGTACGCGATGTCAAGATAGAGGAGCATCACCACGCCGGTCTCTGCATCGAGTCCTGCAAGAGCGATCATCCCGACTGCCACTGCGACACTCACGTTATAGTGAAGTATATACAGGAACCATATCGCACCGACGAGCGAGAATGGAACCGCGAGCATGACGATGAGAGTCTTCGTCAGTGACTTGGTGTTCAGGTATATGATGAGAAGAACGAGCAGCAGCGTTGCCGGTATAATGAGTGCAAGCGTTTTGGCCGCCTCCTGCATGAACTCGAACTGTCCGCTCCAGGTTACGAAGTAACCGGCCGGTATCTGAAGATGTTCGGCAAGGTACTGCTTCGCTTTGCCCACGTAGCCGCCGATGTCGGATGTGTTAGCATCGACGTAGACATAGATTGTCGGAACGGCGCCCTCTGTCCTTATGAACATCGGACCGTGGTGAATTATCATTTGCGTAACATCGCCGAGCGGAACCTGTGCTCCTGTCGGCGCCGGAATGAGAACCCGCTTCAGCTCTTCAGGATTGTCGCGTTGCTCGAGCGCATAGCGGACGTCAATCGGGTATCGCTCGATGCCGGACACGATCTGTCCGACAGGCATGCCGCCGATAGCCATCTGTATTACGTCTTCGATATCCTGAACGCTCAAATCATACCTTGCGGCTTCGAGCCTGTCTATTTTGAAGTCTATATAGTTTCCATACCCTACTCGTTCGGCAAATGCGCTTTGAGTTTCAGGCAGCTGTTTGAGAAGCGACTCTATCCTCTCTCCTATTGCCTGCAGTGAATCGAGGTCGGGTCCCTTTACTTTGATGCCTATCTGGCTCTTTATTCCCGTACTTGTCATGTCCACGCGGTTCTTAATCGGCATCGTCCAGACATTCGAAAGTCCCGGTACCTGGAGTGCATCGTTCATTGCTGCCTCCAACTTGTGGGGAGTCATTCCTTTCGGCCATTCAGATTCCGGTTTGAGATTTATCGTTGTCTCGAACATATCCAACCCGGCAGGATCGAGCGGGGTGCTTGCCCTTCCCGCCTTTCCGAACACTGTCGTAACTTCCGGGAATTTCTTAATGATCTTGTCGGTCATCTCGAGGGTCTGACGCGCCTGAGTAACCGAGATTCCAGGAAATGTAGACGGCATATATAGGAATGTCCCTTCCCAAAGCGGCGGCATGAATTCCGAGCCGAGCCTCATGTAAGGATAAACCGTTATCGCCATGATGAACAATGCCGTTCCAAGAACCCACCATTTAAACTTCAGGACGAAGTTGAGTACCGGGGTGTACAGCCTCATCAGGATTCTGTTGATCGGGTTCTTCTCCTCGGGCGGAATCTTTCCCCTGATGAAATATCCCATCAATATCGGCACGACAGTTATCCCGAGAAGTGCCGCCGCCGCCATCGAGTAGGTCTTAGTGAACGCAAGCGGCTTGAAGAGGCGTCCCGACTGTCCGGTCAGCGCGAAGACCGGAATGAAGGAAACCGTTATGACAAGGAGCGAATAAAACAGAGAAGGGCCGACTTCCTTCGACGATTCGGTGATAAGTGTCCACCTGTCGGTCTTGCCTCCGTCAGCTTCAATGTGCTTATGAGCATTTTCAATCATAATTATGGCCGAGTCTACCATGGCCCCAATGGCAACGGCAATACCTCCCAGGGACATGATGTTGGCATTCAGTCCCTGCCATCTCATGACGATAAATGCCATGAGGATCGCAGTTGGAAGGGTGAATATCGCGACGAAGCCGCTTCTGAAATGGAAAAGGAAGAGCAGACACACAAGTGCCACGATGATCGATTCTTCAATCAGCTTGTCCTGAAGCGTGTTGATTGCCCTGTGAATCAGGTCCGCCCTGTCATAGACAGGAACGATCTGGACATCAGGCGGAAGCCCCGCTTTCAATTCCGCAAGCTTCTTCTTCACACCTTCGATGACTTTGAGGGCATTTTCTCCGTACCTCATCTCGATTATCCCGCCGACGACGTCTCCTTCTCCGTTGAGGTCGGCGACACCCCGGCGAGGCGCGGCAACGATCTGGACATCAGCTACATCGCCAAGGAGAACCGGAGTGCCGGTAGAAAAACCTGATTGCGAATATCGAATATCGGTTTGCGGATTTGTGGAGCCGCCGGACATGCCCCCACCGGCAGAATTGCCTCCCATCGACTCACCTCCGCTACCACTCGCGCTTTGCCCTAAGCCCTTTGCGCTTTGCGCTAAAGGATAAAACTCTCCGCCCTTTGAAACTCCCAGCGGTATATCCTTCATGTCCTGTATCGTCTTGATGTAGCCGAGTCCTCGTATCATGAGTTCGTATCCTGCGTGATCGATTACCTCACCGCCGACATCGTTGTTGTTTTGCTTGATGGCATCAACGACCTGCATCGGCGAGATATGGTACGCGAGGAGTTTACGAGGGTCGAGTGTGGCCTGCCATTCTTTTACAAAGCCGCCGATACTCGCGACCTCCGCGACTCCAGGCACAGTGGATAGGCCGTATTTCAGGTAATAATCCTGGATCGATCTGAGATCCCCGAGACTTCGCTTATTCGATTTAAGCGCATACTCATACACCCATCCGACAGGTGTAGCGTCGGGACCAAGCTGAGGAGTCACGCCTGGCGGGAGCCGCTTGGCGGCATAGTTCAGATACTCGAGAACCCGGCTTCTGGCCCAGTACAGGTTGGTGCCGTCCTTGAATATTATGTAGACAAGTGAGAAGCCGAAGTACGAGTAGCCTCTCACCACCTTAGCTTTCGGCAATGAGATGAGTGAAGAAGTGAGCGGGTAGGTCACCTGGTCCTGGACAACGGTCGGTGACTGTCCCGGGTAGTCAGTGTAAACGATAACCTGCACATCGCTGAGATCCGGGATGGCATCTACCGGGCTGGTCGTTAGCGAGAAATACCCCGCCGCGAGGACGAATATCAGAAGGACAATTACGATGAACCTGTTCTTTATCGACCATTCTATTATTTTCGCCAGCATTTCAAATCTCCATTTCCACCGTTGAGCACGAAAAGAAATATGTCACCCCTACGGGGGTTTCATTTTGATTCTTACCTCGTCCTATAAGAATGTCATCCCTAACGGGATTCAGAATGGCCATCTTATCGATTCTCCTTGCTCGTCGTATCATGTGCCACCTTGTGTATTTGCATTCCAGACACATCCTTGCTCATCCCACCTGATTTCTGACCTTCTACGTCTGACCTCTGATTTCTCATATCCATCCCTGGCATACTCTCCTTTTCGCCCTTTCCCACAATCCCACCTTCTCCAGTTCCATTTTTCTCTTTCTTCATCCCGGGCATGTTTTCCATACTCCCATTCACCGTTGTCCGTGATCCGTTTTCCCTTCCAATATTTCCGGCCATCGCCGTACCGGCAGATTTCAGGTTCGCGTCCGAATCGATGAGGAACTGTCCTGAAGTAACCACCGTGTCGCCGACGTTCAATCCCGCGACCACTTCGTAATATCCGCCAGCATAGGCACCGAGCTCCACCTGGCGTATTTCAAATCTCCCTCCGCCGAGTGCTACCGCGACAACCTTTCTCAGACCCGTGTTGATGACGGCCTGTGAAGGAACGGCAATCGCATCGTAGCTGAGGGGAGAATGAATCGCGACATCTACGTACTGGCCCACCTTCATAGTCATGCCGGGATTATAAAGCGGGATTCTAACTTTGACACTTCTCGCGGTGACATCTACTTCCGGGTAGACAAAGTCGACGGTACCACTATACGTGTCGCCGCTGTTATATGTCACGGTCGCCGGTGAACCGATCTTTAAGAACGGCATGTCGATTTTAAAAATATCGGCAAGGATCCACACGTGATAAAGATCCGCCACTTTGAACAGCGATTGCCCTTCCGATATTTTCTGGCCTTGAAACACATCTTTCTCGAGTATCACTCCGTCGCTCGGAGAGTAAATCTTGACACGCTCGATCACCTTGCCTGTTTTCTGCAGCTCGTTGATCTCGTAGTCGCTCATCCCGAAGAATCGCAGACGCTCCCGGGCACTGCTGATCAGCGTATTGGACTGAGTGACGGTATTTCCGCTAACATCTGCAAAACTCACGGACTGGAGAAATTCTTGCTCCGCGGCTATGAGTTCGGGACTGTATATCATGGCCATCGGCTGGCCTTTCCGCACTTGCATGCCGGTGTAGTCGAAATAGAGCTTGTCAATCCACCCGCTGACTCGTGTGTTTATGTCGCTGATGCTCTTCTCATCCGGCATGACGACGCCGTAAGTATCGATTGTCCGAGTAAGTCTCCTCCGTTCGACGGGAGCGGTTACTACGCCGATATTCTGTACCATCGCCGGATCGATCCTTATCACGTTCGGGTTGTTGTCACCACCGTCCGCGTACATCGGAACGAGATCCATGTCCATTGTCGGAGATTTTCCGGGATGATTGAAATGGATCGTTGGTGTCATTGGATCGTACCAGTAAAGGACTTTTCGTTGCGCCTTGCTTGAAGTAACTGTAGTCGAATCGTTTTTCGCGGTGGTGTCATCAGAAGACTTGCTGCAGCCTGCAAGGATTAATCCTGCAAACAAAAATGGTACTGCAGGCAAAATCCATCTCTTCGCATTTATGGTTACCATTTCCCTCATTCCATTATTCCACTTTTCCATTGTTCCAATCCTATCTGTTATGTCACCCCTACGGGGTTTCTCATTGTGGATTCTGATTGGTTCTGTAAATATGTCGTCCCTACGGGACTTGAGAATTCCATCATTCCAGTATTCCATTATTCCCTCCCTCCTTCTCCGACAAGTTTCGAAATTTCCGCTGAAGCGGAGAAGTAATCCGATTCTATTTTCGCAAATTCTATTTTCGTATTTATCAAAGCGGTAAGATTATCGATCAGCATCGCGAATGTCGTCTTGCCGACTGAGTAGGATGACAGCGAAGAGTTGTAAGCCGCTTCGTATTGCGGGATCAATTCCTTCGAATAAAGCGGGATAAGCTTTGACTGTGCTTCAGCGTCGGCATAAGTCGAGCGAAGCCGGCTGTCCAGCGCGATCGAGACAGAGCCATATTGTTCGTTTGCAGCGCGCTGCATGAAGCTCGCCTCATCGATCATCTTCTGCTGGCGGGCTCCGAAAAAGATTGGAAGACTCACTCCCACCTCAACGCTCACCAGATTCGGTGCCTTCATGCCGGTGGGCATAAGAGCGCCGCGAAATCCGTACGAAACGCCGGCGGTGATATCCGGAATCGCGGCCCTTTTCGCATAGACTTGCTTCGCCACAGCTGCACGCTCAATGTTCTTTACGTGTCTCAGATCGGGGTTTTCGCTCCGTAGTTGAGCCTCCAGTGTAGACAGCGATTCGAGCTTCGGCAGTGAGAGTGTATCTACCTTGATGCTGTACGACGCGTTCTTACCGAGTATGGCTCCGAGCTTTGCCTCCAAATCGGACAGCCTGCCCTGCATGGTGATGATGCCCGACTGTACCATGGTAAGCTCAGCGGTAGCACGGAAAACGTCCTGCTGCGGAACCTGGCCAACGGCGAAAAGCTGTTCGGCAACCTTCACCACGCTTTGCAGGAGACGCTTTTTGTATTCAAGGTACTGAATAGATTTTTCGACGCTGTAGATCTGGCCATAGACTTGTCTCAGATTGGCTACGACATCGAGGGTAACACTCGCCAATCTGTCCGCCGAAGATTCGTACCCATATTTCTCCACGTCAGCGGCAGCAGACAACTTCCCGAACCACGGGAACATCTCCATCAATGTGAACTCCGGTACCATCGTCATGGTCTCGGATGTGAAATTGAAATCAGTGGGAAAGTTCATGGCTCCTACCTTGAGTTGCGGATCCGGAAGCTGACCTGCCGGATCTATCCTGGCCTTGGCCGCCATGGATTGATAGCGGGTCATTTGTATTTCCGGATTATTGCGCTCTGCTATCGTTATGAGACTATCCAGCTGAGATTGTCCAAACGCGCTCAATCCGGAGAGCAGAACAATCACCAGTCCCAATTCAACATTCAAAATTAAGAATTTAAAATTCTTCAACAACATACTTCGCCTTTCCATTTTCCTTTTCCAATGCAGCGGGAATCCACTGCATGATTGAGTACATCAAAAGAGAATAAACAAGCACCGCGAGGGAGTGACCGGGTGAGACTTAGCCAAATACGGCAGGCCCGCACCGGGACAATCTGTCTCAGCGGACTTATCGTTGAGGAAAGGACTTAAATGCGGAGATTACTGTTGAGGATAGATATATCTAAGGGAGGTGAAGCAGCAGTAGGAATTAGATAGTAGGTGGTATGCAGCGGCCGAGCACTGATTGCTGAAAGCTCGTTGATCACAAATGCAATCGGGGCAAAATGCTGGATAGACTTTTGTGAATCCGTGAAGCTACTAAGCGTGCTCTTCTCTGAAGTGATCACTTTGACGCAGTCACCCTGGTTGAGCTGTTCACCATTCTGAGCCGGCTTAACAGCCTGACATTTCTCGCAAAAGGCTTCCGGTGCAAGGCCGGACGGGGCTGACTTCATAGTGGGCGCATTCACCGGCTGCTGCGTCATTGTGCAGAAATAGGACGAATAGGCATACTGAACCTGACCGACCAGGAAGGTCGACAAGATCAACAGATTCAGATACGTGGATATTCTACTCATTCTTTTTCGATTTGACTCTCAGTTAGTACAACACGCGTCATGTCTTGCAGTTCCACAAATTTGATGCCGGCGAGCTGCATAAAGATTCTTAGGTTTTCCGCGAGATTTTGGGCTAACAGAACCAATTGACTATCCCCCCTTGTACACTTCTTCCCCGAAAGCGGCAGGAGGACACAAAAATCTCCCGGCACCGGTAGACAAAACCCGAAATCCAAAGCTGACTCCTCGAAATTTGTCGCCGTCAAAATGATACTCTTATTTCATTTACAATTTTCTAAGAGAGAGGTCAGATAGAAAAGACGCACATGCCATCGTCCTGAAACTAACGCAACCTGAAGTTGGGACTTCCGGTGAAATAGGGACGTGAACGGCAACAGGGTCCACCTTCTACTTTTTCGCGCCGTCGTTGGTGAGGAAGACAAACCCTGCGTCGATTGAAACGACCGATCGTCTTCCGAAGTAGGTAATGCAGGGAGTGATCACCAGCGTGGAGACTTCCGAGACTGGAGTGCTGAATGAAACATTAGCGGAAAGAGATCGCGCATAGTTATTCGCGGCCTGAACGTGGTAATATTCTTCGTCAACCGACCCGAAACCTTCCCAATAAAGAAAGCTCACGCTCGGCTGGATCGATATAAAACCGGAAACGTATACCTGCCGGCTGAGCGACGCTCCGTAGAACATATAGCCGTTATCCACCTGCACCTTTTGCGAAATCTGCGACTTGGGCGCCGAGAAGGAGCCGAGCAGACATCCTGCCGAGAGAGAGAGCGAAACCGGGGCATCCCTTCGACCCTGTTTTACAATGAAGGTTCTGAACGTCTCCGAATACGCAGCGCCCGTGATGACACGACCGTCGTTGACGAAATTGAACGGGTACGGATTCGGGAAGCTGGATCGTGACATCGACATCACCGCATCCACAAGGCCCTTTCCGGAGTAACCGATTGTTATGCCTCCGGAGGTTGCACCGCTCCCGGTAAGAAATTGGCCCGACACTTTCCATCCACTCTGTCCTTCCCGAATGAACGAGCTCTGGGCGACAGCCGCGTTCATCGCCGCCATCGAAAGAACCAGGATCGTCAGAACGTTCCGGACCGGTTCCGGCAAACCTTCATGTGCCGTATTCTCTTTTTTCCCGGTAAGCTCGGATTTGAGCTCCCACCCACCCGACATTCAGCCTCACGTCTGTTGTGCCTGGCCGGGGCAACGGGGGTCTTATATTATGAAAACGTTCGCCACACTCCTGATGCACCAGCCTGCATCATAGTATTCTAAAGGTGCAGGAATGTCAAGTCAGAAGGGCGGCTCAATGAAGAACAAACTACGCCGGATGAGCCTTGCAATGACTGTGAGCTTAACCGCAATAAACAACGTCGGCATTCTTCAGCATTACAATCATAACCGGTACAAGGAGTTCGTATTAACAAATTGCGGCCGGTCATAATCGCTGTAGATGCTTTCAAATCATAACTTAGTCCTGCCATTCCATTTTTCGCGAGCATTCTTTCGCGCAACAACCCGGGAAGTTGAAACCTATAATCACCGATCCCGTAAGCTCGGACATAAACATAGAAGCTTACAGGAGGACCAGAGAAATGCCAAAGAGGAAGGGGAAAAAGAAGTGGGTGGTATCCGGCGCATTGGCCATAATGTTGCTGAGCCTAATAACATTCTTCGCCATCAAAGCCGCTTCCGGGAAAAATGCGGAAAGCTTGCCCGCCGTTACGGTCAAGCGTGGGACGATAGAAGTAAAGGCTCTCGCCGTCGGCACAATCGAACCGGAAAATGAAATCTCGATCAAGTCCCGTGTCAGCGGCGTCGTAGGGAAACTCTATGTCGATGTCGGTTCACACGTGCATGCAGGGGACCCGCTCATACAGGTTAAGCCCGATCCGACACCCGTCGAGCTGGCCGATGCCAAGAGGCAGGTCGAACTTGCGCAGGTCGATTTTGACAACATCAAAGCTCAGGAACGCCGGCAGAGACTGTTATACCAGAGATCGTTGCTCTCCCCCCAGGATTATGACAATACGATGATGGCCTACAAAGAGGCAGAGCTGCACCTCAAAATGGCACAGGAGTCGCTCCAGCTCATGGTGTCCGGATCGGTTACCATAGATCGCACCAGGATACGGTCCATAATATATGCGCCAATAAGCGGTTACATACTGACACGTTCGGTCGAGGTCGGGGACCCCGTCATTCCTCTCACGTCGTACCAGGAAGGGACCGTTCTGATGCAGATGGCAAACATGAGCCGCCTGGTATTCAAGGGCACTGTCGATGAGATCGACGTCGGCAGCCTCAAAGTGGGAATGCCTGCCGAGATAAGCATAGGCGCGCTTCCGGGCGACACGATCAGCGGAACTCTTACAAAAATATGGCTCCAGGGCGAGACCAAAGAAAACTCGACGGTATTTCCCGTAGAGATTTCAATTTCAAACACCAAGCATATCACCCTGCGGGCGGGGTATTCTGCGAATGCCGGAATCATAACTCAGAAGAAGAGCGGCGTTCTCTATATCCCCGAGCGCGTGGTGACGTTCAGGCACGACTCTTCTTTCGTCAGGATTCCATCCGGCCGAAAAAAACCGGTGGAACTATCCATCAAGACAGGGATCAGTGACGCCATCAACATTGAGGTGACCTCCGGTCTGGCACTGGGAGAGAAAGTCCTCGAGAAACCCGTCGTCAAAATACAGTGACGGGACAAAATGGCGACCCTGACAAGCTTTCTCGCTGAGTTTTTTGCCGACATCCGTGCCCAGAAGTTGCGCACCTTCCTGACTCTGTTCGGGATCATTTGGGGCACCGTCACCATTGTAGTTCTGGTTTCATTCGGACTCGGATTCAAAAGACAATCGATGATTAATATGCACGGTATGGGTGAAGACATCTCGATCCTCTTTCCGGGGAAAACCACAAAGCCTTATGAAGGTTTCGGAATCGGTAGGGCGATACACCTGACGGAAGAGGCAATACCCGTTATCCGTGCAAAGGTGCCCGGCATAAGCGAGATCTGTCCAGAGTATATCCGTACAAAAACGCCGATTCGTTACAAGACAAACATAATGACCCCGGGGATTACCGGTATCTACCCCGTTTACGGGAAGATGAGAAACATCATACCCGCCGAGGGAGGAAGATTCATCGATACGCTGGATGTGACAGGAAGGAAGCGGGTCGTGATGCTCGGCAACAGGGTGAAAGACTACCTGTTCGGCGATAGGAACGCCGTCGGCAAGACCGTCTTTATCGGCATTACACCGTTCACCGTGATAGGAGTGATGCTGCCGAAGGTTCAGAATTCTTCCTACTACACCCGGGACGCGGACAGAGTCTTCATTCCCGCCCCGACATTCACAGCGCTTTTCGGAACGCAATATCTGACGGACATCATTTACAGAGCGGCCCAGGTGTCGGAGACTGCGCTGGTGGAAAAACAGGTGCGCCGGGCTCTCGGTGAAGAGTACCGTTTCGATCCGAAGGACCAAGACGCCCTCCAAATCTGGAACACGGCGGATTTCCAAAAGATACTCGACTATATCACGATCGGGTTCACCCTCTTCCTCGGGATCATCGGAAGCTTCACACTCGGCGTCGCCGGCCTTGGAGTAGCCAACATAATGCTCATCGTTGTCCAGGAGCGTACGAAGGAGATCGGCGTCAAGAGATCCGTAGGCGCCAGGAAGTCCACGATACTCCTTCAATTCTTCGCGGAGACATTCATGATCGTCGGATTGGGAGCGGCGATCGGATTTCTGATCGCCTGGGGAATCGTTTCGCTTCTTCAGCTCATCCCGGTAAAGGAATATGTCGGAACCCCGGAGATGTCCCTGCCCGTGATAGCGGTAACGATACTGATCCTCGGCATAATAGGAATGACATCGGGGATGATGCCCGCCCGCCGGGCGGCAAACCTGAACGTCGTGGATTGTCTGAGAGACTGATGCGTCCACAGGAAGGCAAATCGTTATGGTGATCGAGCTCGTCAAGGAATTTCTCCAGGATATGCGGAGCCATAGAATGAGGACCGCGCTTACACTGATCGCAATAACCTGGGGAACGCTCTCGGTTGTTCTGCTTCTCGCCTTCGGTTCCGGATTCGGAGACGCCATGGAAGAGGGCATGGTAAATGCCTGGAACAGGGTTGTGATCCTGTACGGCGGCGAGACCGGCAAAGTGTATGACGGCCTGCCAAAGGACCGCCCGATAAGACTCACCGAAGCAGATGCTAAGCTGCTAAAGGAGACGGTGCCGGATATCGTCATGATCAGTCCGTCATACGATAAGAATGCGGAGCTCCAATACGGCAAGACACACCTGACGACCGAATGTGAAGGAGCGGGTCCGGATTTCGAGGTTATGCGCGCAATGTATCCGCAGGCCGGCGGCCGCTTCATCGATGCGAACGACATCAGGTACAGAAAACGAAGCCTCTTTCTCGGGCCCACAGTAGCCCGCCACCTTTTCAAGGGAGCGAACCCTATCGGGAAAACGGTAATGCTGGATAAGGTTCCCTTCACGGTAATCGGCGTCATGGAAAAGAAACTGCAGACATCGATGAACAACGGACCCGATTCCTGGAGAGCAATAATACCCTACTCGACCTTCAGGATTATCTACGGCAGGAAGCACGTCAACTCGATCCTTGTCAGAGGAGTTGACCCTGGCGCTCAGGCCCGGATGATGAGCGACATCAGGAAGGAGCTTGCGGCAAAATACAGGTTTGACCCCACCGACAAACGGGCGATAAACATGTTCGATACCATGAGGATCGACGATATGATCAGGAAGATCACGCTGGGGCTCGATATATTCCTCGGCGCAGTTGGGCTCTTCACTCTAATGATAGCAGGAGTCGGCGTTGCCAATGTCATGTACGTAGTCGTTAAAGAAAGGACACGGGAGATCGGGATCAAGTTGGCGGTGGGAGCAAAAAAGACATATGTGTTGTGGCAGTTTGTCTTCGAGACTCTTCTTATCTCATTCATCGGGGGATCAACGGGGCTTTTGCTTTCCTGGGGAATCGTCGCGGCAACCGGGCTTCTCAACACAAACGGCGGAGCTTTGAGATTCCTGGGGAGGCCGGTATTATCTGTGGGAATAATGCTCTTCACGGTAATCGCTCTGACCCTGATAGGACTTGTAGCGGGAGTGTTCCCTGCACGCCGCGCTGCAAGCGTGGATCCGGTCGAATCTTTGAGGTACGAATAGAAATTCGAGCGGCGTTGATGACTGAACGTTCAAAACGGTCGTCTCTCTATTTCTCCAAACCAGCCGGAGGCGGGTTTTACAGCTCCTTCCAGGTGTCGGTTTCGAATCGATGGCTGGGACATACCGCCACTTTACCGTTCCGATCCGGTGACCGATTTGATCTGCCATCGCTCCAATATATCTGGAACCATGAAATCATGTTTCTCCCTGATCCCGAAGTACTTCGTCAGCATCTGCATTACCGACAGGTCTTCTTCCAGATCTGTTCTCCGTTTGACTTCATCGTGAAGCGCGAAGAGGCAGCCGCATCCCGCTTTCGTGAAGAGCGCTTCCAGGTTTTTGTCATCCCTGATGTCCGCCCTGGCGAAAGTGCTGAGCCTGTCGATGGCGAGGTACTCCCTGTCGGGTCTTTCGAGTCCGGCTATCTGTTGGAGCCTTCTGCCCTCCGGAGTTCCGCCGTTGGTGATGAACAGGAATGTCTTCACGACCAGGATATCCCCGATGATTTCCGCAAGGAGATATCCAGCCTTTATATTTGATACGCGCATCTCTATGAGGTAACTCCCGTCGCCCTGGCGCAACACGACGGGCTTCAAAAGTGAGGTACAAACATGGTCTTCTATCGAGATGCGATCGAGAGGGGCCAGTCGCTCCATCAGCCGCATCAGTGCGTGCTGCTGGATGTATATTCCGAACATATTCTTTCGCGCGCCCGCCGGTCCCAGTTTCTCGCCCGGGATCCGTACATCGAGAATGTTTTCCTTTGAACCCGACAGGGCGATTCTCACCCTGAAGACCGTCCGGTTCATCCCGCCTATTTTCACTTTCATTTCTTCCCGTTTCCGGCAATACACATATATATGATTCTCAACTGCGAAACCGCCCTCGCGCCGGAGACTAGGCGCAAACCTGGTCCAGTAAAGATACGAATCAAGGTAACTGGTCTCGAAGCCGAGGACATTGAGGAGGAGATCGAACAGCTCGTCCGCCTTGTCGAACCCCTCCTCGAACGATGTGAAGGGGGCGAGGGCCTCTTTCACGGCCGCAGCGTCCGGGTAGTCGCTGTCCCTCAGTCCATCAATGTAGAATTTGAGATTCAAACCCGTGGTCAGGAACTCCGACAACGGGATTTCAATGCCGCTCTCCGTCACGCAGACGTTCTCGTGCCTGGAGAGTGACAAGTATATCTTCCTCATTTTTCTCAGGACATCATCCGGTATGTTCTGTCCGGGTGCCGGGTAGATCTCAAATGGAAGCGCACGTATCACGAACATTCTGTGGAGGTCTTTTTTCGGAATCATCTGATAAACCCCCGGACCTGCTACAGTCAAACATAACCGTTCGACTCTCTTCCGGTAGTTTCGCTTCTGCTCTTCCAGGGTGAACCTGACATGATGGCCGCCATTTCTTTTCGCCTTCGACATATGGACCTCGCGGTAGTTGCTGTACCGGCATCTGCCGACCGATAATATCCGGGCAAAAAAGAATGTTGAACGGGTTACGTGCCCGCACGCCCTAATCCTGACAAGCGAATCTATAAGGACTTAAGGAGAATAGCAAGATGGCGGGTAGTGACTCATTTTGCATAAACATCAACCGCGAAGCGGTGATATTATTATAGAATCCATTTCCCAGCCATTATCAAATCCCGAAGGGATGACATTATCATATGAATTAACGGTGTCTCATGGGAAATGTCACCCGTACCGGGTTCACAGATTTTACGTCTTGACATTTCTACAATAATTCCATCCCTTCGGGATTAAAATGAGTCACTACCAGATGGCGAAGCAAACGACGGGTGTGCGACAAATTTGTAAAGCCATTATTATAGTTCGAGATTTCTACCAGGTTTCCATCCGGGTCTCTTACATAAATCGAGTTCAACTTTCCTACGGCACCCGTTCGCTGCACCGGGCCCTCGATCACTCCTATGCTCATCGACTGCAAGTGCTTTACGAATTCAACAATCGGCTCACGCCCCCTGTGCAGACAAATCAGTGTTCCTTATTAGCAAGTGAACGTGAGCGGGCGATCTTTACTTCTCTTATGAATCCCTCCGGGCCAAAGTAAACCTGCCTGACACCAATCAGCTCCTCAGCGAAATAGAAGTTGCCGTGCGGGCCAATTGCAGATGACACAGGCAAACAGGCGATGTCTCCACGGCTGAGATTGCCGAGTTCGCGCTTGTGAACAAATGTAGATATTATCCCATCGGGACTTACCTCCCGGATCGCGCCATCCCAATCGTCATCGATGTAAACGGCTCCGTTATTTCCAACGGTCACATCTCTTGGACCGCTGAGCTCCGCACTTGCAGCGGGCCCGCCGTTTCCATTAGGGCCATAATCACCCCAATACCCGTTCCCAGCGATGGTGGTAATGATCCCATGAGTCGAGACTTCTCTGACTCTGCGGTTTCCCCAATCAGCTATATAAATGTTTCCCCGACTATCGACAGCGACCCCCATCGGACTGGATAATTCCGCTTTGGCCGCCGGGCCGCCGTTGCCGCCGTAACCGCTCACTCCGTCGCCTGCGACAGTTGAAATAACACCGGCAGGATTTATTCTTCTGACTCGTGAATTCCCCTGGTCGACAACGTAGATGCTGCCGTGCGGGCCGATTGCGAGGCCCATAGGGTGTTTGAGTTCTGCGTGAATCGCCGGACCTCCGTCGCCGGAGAAACCTGCGACGCCCGTTCCAGCTATCGTGGTAATTATTCCCGCGTTGCTGACGCGCCGTATGTTGTTGTTGCCAAGGTCTGCTATGTAGAGACTTCCATGCGGTCCGACGGCCAATCCTGTAGGTGAAGTCAATTGCGCGTAGATGGCCGGGCCACCGTCGCCGGTGTTACCAGGACTCCCTTCCCCAGCGACAAGGAGTACTTTTCCATCTGGCTCCTTCATCCACACCTGACTGCCTCTTGAACAGTAGATGTTTCCGTCATGCCCTACGGCTATCCATTCACCTCTTATACCGCGTACATACCACCTCATGTCTCTCCACCATCGCTTTAACACGTTACCCTTCAGCGTGATCGACTGTTTCTGAGCTTCGCCTTTTCCCGGCAGGCTCGCTGAGTCATGAAGCCGAATCGAGCTCACTGCTGTTACGGACTGAGAGTTCGCCTTCTGTTGCTCTCCACCTTGTCTTTCGACAACGCAGTTACGGTCGGCTACAAACCGGAGAACGTATATTTGAAGCGGACTTTCACCGCTCTGATTGTGCACCATTTCAGGCGCACCGGGATGCCGCAACGCGGCATTTGGTTCTTTCTTTTGTGTCAAGACAAAAGAAAGAATATTCTAAATTATTCACCCGGCGCGGGTCCTTTAATAGTTAGTGTTCCATGATATCTGTCCATTTTCGCAAGGGGATCCAGTCGATGAGAGCATTTTTGTTCTAATTGCACAAACGTCACTTGTAAGGGCTTATTAAGTTCTGGATGCATAATATTGATCCCACAAACGCTGTGCTGCTGCCGAAATCTGTTCCACCTCATGGGAACGGATAGAAGTATCGCCGTCAATGCATTTGCGGAGCGATTCTTTTGATTTACCAAATCGCCCCGTTCTATAATAGATCTCTGCAAGTATCAAGCGCGGTGAGAGCTGATCGGGAAACATTGCGAGGGCAACTCCGGCATAATGCTGCGCCTTCTCATACTCGTGCAGACCAAGATATCCCTCGCTGAGGCTTAGGTAAATATTCCTGTCGTTGTACGATGCCCTTGCTTCCTGGAGATGGTAAATCCCTTCTGAGTAGGAATTTTCTATTATCTGAACTGCACCGAGATTGAAAAGCAACTGGCCGTCGTGAGGAAGGTCGGCAAGCGCTCTTTTGTATTCCTGCGCCGCGAACTGCCACCGGTGCTGCCGGGCGAACTCATATCCTTTGAACCAGAGGACGTGTCCCTGATAATACCGTTCGCACCCAATTCCAACGAAGACCGATGCAGCCAGTAATGCGGGCAGAAGAGCGATGCCCAGTGCGGCCGGGGTCAGCCGAAAATGGCGGATCCACTTCGATGGAACCGGTGCAAGCCCCAGCAGGCAGGCCATAGCAGCCGCAACGGGAACGATGCGAAGTGGAGTGTCGACGCCCATGTGTATTAAGATTACGAGCAGAAGCGAACCGGCGCCGATCAGTATCCTTCGATTCTTCCTGCTGAAGAACCCCCAGAGTGCAATTCCGATAGTAGCAATGAACAAGAGTCCGCCGACAAGCCCGGTCTCACAGAAGACCTGGACATAATCGCTCAAAGCCTGCTTCATGTTTGACGCTTTGAAAGCGAGCGGCAGGTTTGCCGGGTCCTTGAAGAAATCCTTCTGATAATCAAGGTACTTTACCGAATAATTGCCCAACCCAACTCCCTTTATAGGGTGCTCAAAGAACATCGGAGCGGATACTCTCCACACGAATATTCTTCCGAGCGAAGACTGAAAATCGTAAAAGTACAGATAGGACGACAAGACCCCGAAAAGAATTAGAATGGTCGCTGCAAGGACGAGAGACCGGACTCGTAATCCTTTCCTCCGTGTGGGAGATGACAAGGCATTGTCATTTGGAGTGAGTGCAATGTTTCCATGTGATTTTCTGATTGCAAGTAGAAAAACTATCGCGGCTGCGACAAGCGCAAGAAGGGCTCCCCTACATCCGTTCAAGACAAGTGCGAGGAAAGGAACTATCGCTATCGCCAAGAAGGTTATTCTCGATTTCCAATGCCGTGCTTCTGCTGATTCAACTATCAGAGCCATTACCGCCAGGGCCATTATCGTACCAAATCCGTTCGCGGCACCTATGAGTCCTATCATCCGTGTCTTGCCGGTACCGATGGGCAGCCAGCTGAAAACGGTGTAATACTGGGCGAACCCGATAATTGCCTGGCAGACACCGACTATCCAGATTGTCCTTACCAGGAGACGAAGTGCCGAATTAGACTCTGCATGTTTCGCGTCCTTCTCAGTTTCTTCCGGCCAAGCATGTGCCTGACGGGCGACAAAACCTACAAGAATGAATGTTATTAGAGAGAAGAGTTGGAGATTTCCGGTATGGATAAGGAGCAATGGACTGCCGTATAGTATCCAGATAAACCCTGCGACAAGAAGAAGCTCGATAATTGAAAACGAGATCTCGAAGGTTCGCCGTCTAACAATCTGGTACAGGCAAGTGAACACCAGAGTAACGAGTGGGATAACGACCAGCAACAGAAGTTCAGGAGCCTGGTAGGGGGCATAAGACAATGGGTCGACTACAAATGCAGTCGCGCAAATGAGGAAGTATACTGGATAGATGTTCGTAAATGATTGTTCGGACTTGGTTGCGTTTGAGGCGAACTCACCCCCCAACCCCCTCTCTTCAAGAAGAGAGGGGGTGTAAAGGGAGCTGAATTTGAATTTGTGCACTGCGCGACTCCAACCAAGTGACTTCGTTACTTGATCATCGCCATCTTAATTGTCCTGATGTACTGCCTTCCGTTCTGGCCCTGGGCCACCAGCCGTACGAAGTATACTCCACTCGCAAATCTCGATCCGTTGAATATCGCAGAGTGGCTTCCTGTCGACTCCTGTCCGCTCTCCAACACGGTTACCTCCTGGCCGGTCACGTCGTACACTATCAGACTCACGTTCGCCGGGGTTGCAAGGTCATAGTCTATCGTAGTCGTCGGGTTGAACGGATTCGGATAGTTCTGAAGCAGCGCGAACTTGGTTGGTACAGCGATCGTTTCGTCAAGGGCCTGTCTCTCATTTTGGGACTGTCCTGAGCCGGCAGATCCTTGACCGACAAGCGACGCGAGAGCGGCATAGTTTGGCACCTCGTAGTTTCGCTTCTGCTTTGAATCCGGCTGGAATGCTTCGATTTGCTTCAGCACTCCCAGCGCTTCTCCGTCCTGCTTGCGCTGTTGGTCGATTTCCATCTGATTGAACAGAAGCGTCCTCTGGTTGTCGTTGTTCTTTACGTATTTACCGTACTCATTCATCAAAGTCTCGGCGCTGTCCAATTGTCCTGAATTCACCTCGTTCTGTACCTCCGCTACAAGTGCAGCTTCGCTGCATAGACGGGAAGTCGTGTCCGAGAAGTTTCCTGCAGGAAGCTCCTTGTAGTAGCTAGTCAGCATATCCTGAACCGCTCCTCTCTCCCCCGTCACGTTGTTCGTATCGAACGAACACAGTGAGTTAAGGTACCCTATCATTCTCGGATGGGTCAAAGCCATCTTCGGGTTATTGATATCGTTTATCACCTGCATCATCCTGTTCTTCAGGTTCACGAAGAACTGGCCTTGTGACGCATCCGGGGCGGATTTGAATACGTTTGCCGCCATTGCTGCCGTCATGAGGGTTGCAGGTTTGTTATTTGTACCGGCTGTTGTGACCACCTCTAATGCGCTTGCACCGGCTCCGCCGGATGGATCGCTCGTCAGTGGGTAGCTGAAGTCCACAGTACCGTAGAAGTTCTCGGAACCTACGCCGTGTCCTCCCCAGTATGTCTCCTCAGCAGGGACGGTCCACTGCTCTTCGGTCTCATCGATCACTGTCATAGCGGCGTTGTAGATGTAATACGTTCCTGTTGTTATGCTGTTGAATCCATCTTGAAGTGTATACCCTGAGCTATTGCCTCCGACAGATCCAACGTACAAACGGCCATTCGTGTCAACGTAGAGCTCCGCATTTCCGGAGGAGGTGCAGTTACCCGTGATATTGTTATCTCCCGCACCCGCCGTTGGGTTCGGGTTAGGAGAGTTGGGGTTTGTACCTATCCCATAAGTACCGGTACCATTCCCCATATAGAGCGTGCCTCCTTCTATCTCAATTCCATACTGGCCGTTATTCTCTACAGCATTGTTAGTAAAGTCAGAGATAGTTCCGGTTTCCAAGTACAGGCCTACACCGCTGTTGTTGCTGATAGTCGAGTGGGTTACCGAAGCATTGGCACTCCCGAACATATAAATGCCTTCCTGATTATCTTCGAAAGTACAGCTGTCGATTGACACACCGGCTCCTCCTATGTCGAGGCCGTCTCCACTTGCATTTGCAAAAGTACAATCATCGAACGAATTCCCACTGTTCCGGTCAAGAACCACATCGTTGGTTCCACCGTTGAAGTAACATCTTGAGAACTTGCAGTTGCCACCATTTACCTGGATAGCGTTCCATGGGCTACCAGGGGTCGCCTCCTCAAATCGAATCGCGTAGTTGTACGAGGGGGACTCCGCATCCAAGGTACCGTCGATCGTTAATGTGACCCCGCTTGCAAGTTTAACATGAGTCCCAGGCACGATCGTGACTGTTTCCCCTGCCGGTATTGTATAGTCCGAATCGATGGTAACGTCCTTCCTCCAAAGAAGGTGTAGCCCACTATCGTAACTCAAGTAGGCTGAAAAATATGGGATCTCGCCGTCAAGGTAAGTGGAAACTGTAAGATCAATAACGCCTGACCCTACCTGCCACCCCAAGGCAAAATAGGGCGGGACAACATTTATACTACGCTGGGCAAGCCAGTTTGTATTTACCGTATCAATAAGCTTGGAAGGATACATAGTGATTCCGATCGAGTTGTAATAGTGGGTCAGCGTATCTCTTACCCATTGAGGGATCTGCTGCACACTATCTAGAAGTGCTGGAAGGTTTGTTAGAAATGCCTGCACTTGAGAAAGTGTAATCTGGCCAGAGGGTATATCAACTGACGGATCGACGATGAAATGATACAAATGTGCAGCCCCAGCATAGACATCAAATTCCATCTGCAATTTAGCATTGCCGGGAGTAAGGATAATTTGTGGCAAGCATAACGTCAATTCGTAGTTCACTCCGTTAAACGTAACTGATTCATACTGGGGTATTTCCCATGAATCGTATTCTGTATTAAGGTACCTGTTAATCGCTGCTGCGGTGATTTCAATTGTCGTTGAAACAGTATAGTTCCCCGCTATGCCTTTGGATTGGAACAGAAGGATGCACGAGACAATTGGGAAAAATATCTTCTTGATAACGTTCATCATAGCTCCTCCAATTTTTGATGGTGAATTAGTGGATTTTTCCAATTACTTTTACGTGTCATTCTCAACGGGCTATCCTGTTGAACTTATTTTGAGTTTAGGCAAACAAAAAGGCGACGTCGTTCACCTTTGGTGACAGCGATAATCATAAGGGTCGGCTTTCGTTTGCCATTCTGCCCTCATTACAGTTGCCGCTGTAAAGAGGGCTTTTTGTTACTACTTTCCTTGACGCGCTAAAGATCGAGCCTAGTGCCTCTCAAGACAGTAGTTGGAAACACTGGTGACCATATCTGGAATTCCTCTTCAGTCGCGTTTCTTCGAGTCATCGGTAACTGAACCTATTTGTCGAATAGACTCGGGTTCGGTTGAATTATCGGATGGCGGTCGCCACAAACGGAAGTACCAATCCGTAATGGTTACCACGAATAGCTTTCGCTGGGGACGCGCCACTGAATTAATCAATAGGAGAACTATTATGTTTTCAAACGCATTCAAGCTTCGGGTTAACCCTTCCAAATCTAATTGCCTAAACAGAGTGGATCCTATTTGATCGACCGGCTAAATGCCATCAAATTTGCCAAACAAGGTGAAAACACCTCATCATTGATTTCGCCTGCACCACTGGTACAAAATGCGTGAATCACCGATTCCGCGAACGGTTTGAAGGATTATTGCCTTGTACCGCTTCGTTCTAATCCATGTTGAAACGTAATATCTGAGAATCGACGTCATATTCTACTATGAAGAGAATTGACTAACTCTTACCAACTACGAAACTAGTATTTAGGAGAAACGGATAGCCTGTAATTTCTATGTCACTGTCACGACGCGGGCCGCTGAAAAGATCCCGGTCAAAATGAAATATTATTAGGACTTCTCTCCTTTCCTCTTAATTTAATTCGAGGAAATTCCTTTCCCAGCTGAAGCAGAACAGACTCTTCAAGCGCCCACACTCCGGAACCGTTCTTTGTGGGATTTCTCCTGCTCCTCTATTTTGGTATTCCACGTATCCCGATTCCGAAAGTATATATACCCCGATTAAGATTATTCCCAAAATACTGATAATCAAACTCAGGATAGAGTTCGAAACCGCCAAGCGGAATGCCAACTCCAACACCAATTGCTCGGTCTTCGTTTGTAAGTTCAGCCAGACTCGCGGAGAAGAAACTGGTCGAAAAATCAGTCGAGGTAGCTTTCAAAAACTGGTAAAGGCTGTAATGCACATAAGGTTCAATGCCGCCGATGTCCTTACTGAGTGTCCCACCATATCTGAGATAAGTGTAGCCTCCAAACAAATCGCCGAAAGTTACATCAGGAGCAAAGTCGAATATCCTGAATGATCTTGGATTTATTTGATCACGTAGTGATAGTTCAAGCAACCTGGGAATGACAAAGCGGGCATCCGCTTCAAGTCTAAGCGGCAACCCATAAGCAAACATAAATGAAGGGACAAAGGCCACGGATGAAGAGGATGTGACTGCTTCATCTGTACTCTTTATCAAAAGATCGTCAACTCCAATGCCTGGGGAAAATTTCCCGCTCCCAAGGGTCCTGCCGGTATAGAAATTGCTTGAAGCGACACAACCTGACAACACTATGGCAAGGAACCCGGCAGAAACGCAAGAAGCAACTGTATATTTAGACATCTCTGTCCTTCACTCCTTTCAGGGAAATCTGATTTATGACAAGCCTGCATGAAAGTACGAGCGCAGCCGGATTTGTCATGTTCACCTCCGATTTCTCCCTCTATTCTATCGTCGATCTGACCCGGCATAGCAAATCATAAAGAACATAGGAATGGCCGTCTTGATCCTAAATTTGATATCGAAACTTATTATCGTGCTCGCTCGAATGTCAAATCCGATGGGAATTTTTCGACGGTCATTTTCGCGTGCAGTAGTCGCGACATCATGATTCGAGATATTTAACTGCCGAATTCGTATCTCCGTCTCTGACCAGAATAAAAAACAAACTCCTTATTGTCAACCAAAGTGCGGCGAAAACGCGCGTCATTTTCGCGTGACAAAATCGCCTGCCGCACACTGTCTCCAAAATTTGATGGAGTCTTTCTTACTGGCTTTTCCAAGGTCCTTTTGGATACGGCCCTCTCCCTTTCATGATATGTGGAGGGGCAGCCAGACAGAAACGTTTTGAACCATTCCTCATGATCTTTGGCACTCAAAAATTCTTTTCGATGCATCGAGATGCTCACAACCATAAAATGCGTGCTCCACATCACGCTTTTGGGTGGAGCGGCTCTCAAGCTGAGCCGCTTCCCTTCCTCATCTTTCCACCGATTGCGTTTGACCTCCAATTTGAATGTCCAAGCCGTGGACTTCCGCTTAAATGATTTCATCATTTAAGCTCCAACATCTTAATTGTCCTGATGTACTGCCTTCCGTTCTGGCCCTGGGCCACCAGCCGTACGAAGTATACTCCACTCGCAAATCTCGATCCGTTGAATATCGCAGAGTGGCTTCCTGTCGACTCCTGTCCGCTCTCCAGCACGGTCACTTCCTGGCCGGTTACATCGTACACTATCAGACTTACGTTCGCCGGTGTCGCGAGATCGTAGTCTATCGTAGTCGTAGGGTTGAACGGATTTGGATAATTCTGGAGCAGTGCGAACTTAGTCGGTACACCGATCGATTCGTCAAGGGCCTCCTTCTCGTTCTGGGATTGTCCTAAGCCGGCAGAACCTCGACCCACCAGCGACGCCAGAGCGGCATAGTTTGGCGCCTCGTAGTTTCGCTTCTGCTTTGAATCGGGCTGGAATGCCTCGATTTGCCTCAAGACCCCAAGAGCTGGTCCACCCTGCGCTTGCTGCTCATCGATCTGCATCTCTGCGAATAGAAGCGTCCTCTTGTTGTCGTTGTTCTGAACGTATCCACTGTACTTGTTTATCAGACCCTCGGCGCTGTCAAGGTCGCCTCCTCTCACTTCGTCCTGCACCTCGGCTACCAGTGCCGCCTCGCTGCAAAGCCGATCCGTCTCATCGGTGAAGTTCCCCGATGTCAGTTCTCTGTAGTAGCCTGTCATCAAACCATATACGGCGCCTCGCTCCTGTGTCACGTCGTTCGTGTCGAATGCACAAAGCGAGTTCAGGTACCCTATCAGCCGTGGCCGGATAAGTCCCGTCTTCGGATTCATGATCGCGCTCCGAACCTGCATCATCTGGTTCTTCAAGTTCACGAAGAACTGGCCCATTCCCGATGAAGGTGCATCCTTATATATCTTCGCTGCCATCGCGGCTGTCATTAACGTCGCAGGCGTCTTAGCTCCTCCAGGAGTAGTGACATCCTGCAACATGTTCGTTGCACCTGCACCGATTGACGGGTCGCTCAGTAACTGATCGGAAAAATAATTCACCGTTCCGTAGGAGTTTTCGGAGCCTACACTACCTCCCCAGTAAGTGTCTGCCGCGGGCACCGGCCACTGTTCCTCCGACTCATACGTCTGGGTCATCGCCAAATTATATATGTAGTATGTGCTTGACGACGTTACCCTGTTGAACCCTTCCCCAAGCGAATAATCCGTTCCATTGAACTGGAGGTCACCCACATACACCTCTCCGCCGGTATCTACGTAAATCTGGGACGCCCCATTGTTGTTGATCAGGTTCTTACCTGCGCCTTGTGTCGGGCTCGATGACACAGGATTGCTCCCAATGTCATAGTAGCCGGTACCGTTCCCCATATACAGGATTCCGCCTTCGACATCTATTCCGTAGCTCCCATTGTTCTCGACAGCATTGTTGGTGAATTGCGAAATGGTTCCTGATGCCATATATAAACCGACAGCGCTATTATCGATGATAGTGGATTGGACTATTGAAGCTGTGGGAAGTTGGTACCCCAGCACAATTCCATACTGGTTATGCTCGAAGGTGCAGTTATCGATCGACGAGCCGGAACCCTCCAGAACCAAGCCATCCCCGCTCGCATTCTCGAATGTGCAATCGGTGAACAAGTTGCCCTGGCTATGACTTGCGTAAACGTTATCTGTTCCTCCGTCGAACACGCAGTCGGTGAACTGATTGCTGTTGCTGTTCAAATCGATCTCGTTCCAAGCATTTCCACTGTCTGCTTGCTGGAAGAAGATATCGCCAGCCTGGGACCCGTTTGCGTCAATTGACCCGTTGGCTGTGATACTATTCCCGGAACCGATTAGGACAGTCGTGCCGGGGCTGATCGTCAGCGTGTTTCCGCTGTTTATAGTTACATTACTGCCAAGGTAGACTGTGCCTGACCAACTCGTGTCTGTGCTGACGGTGGTCGGGGCGGCTCCAAGACTTATTGTGTCTGAGTATGATATTCCATCGATGCTTTCCTGCGATGAAGATTCAGTGAACTGCACGTAATAAGTAGAAGGTAGAGAGGACAACGCGCCAGCATCGGTGTAAGAGGTCGCAGAAGATCCTAAGTCTATTGGATTGCCGTTTTTCACTAAGGTCACGTCTGTTGTGCCGTAAAGGGCAGGAAGCTGCCATTTCAGCAATACATTCTGGCCTGACACCGAGGCTACGAAACCCGCCGGGGGAGGAGGAGGATTCCCACCGCCCCCCGTACTATCGATCCCTGTAATTATGCCCCCGTTCGACAATATTTGGGCGCCGATCCCATAGTTTACCTTGCTGCCACCGTCCTCAATTAACTGGGAACCTCCGTTTACATACACTGTGATCCCGGTTCCTAGTGTTACATTACACCCCGCATACATCTCCACCGTACTGCTGTTCCTTATATATGTAATCGGACCCGTTGTCCGGTTCGACGGAAATATTTCCATACCACCCCTCGTTCTGTGTTATGTCGCTATTGACCACCCAGCTCCCGGCGGTATAAAGATCGTCTATCCCTGCTATATCGCCACTCCATAAGTAACGGTTGACTTCACCATATGAAACCGGGCTATACCTCATCAGCATCTGATTGCTCATCTTCCAAGTTAAGCCAATGACCGAGTTCATGTACCGCGTCGGTCCACATATCTATTTCATTACTACCTGTAGCAGGTGGGGAAGGTACGAAGTCATAATAGGTATTGAAATACGTCTCGACGCTTACCAGTGTGTCGGCTGGGTAATAATTGCTCGACTCGGCTATGACGCTGGTAACAGCAACATCATCGGAACCCGAGATATAATTGTATGATAACTGATAGCCGCCGGTAGGCTCGCTTCCCATCGCCCAATCAACATCCGTTCCTTTTATGAATCGGAAGTTGGCACCGGCATTATCCCATTGTGCCGCCGCTGAGTCTATGGCGGTTTCCCACTGCTGCTGTGTAGCGGTGGAATTTATGCCGAGGTTTTCATTCACATGGTAGATGACATAATTTCTTGCCCAATGCCATCCCTCCGTTAGGTACACTTGTGCGAACAGTTGTGACACGGATAATAGGAGTATAAATCCTATCGCAACAAAGGATTTAACTACTGGCAATTTCATGATAGACTTCCTCCTTCGGGTTTTTACCTGTTTATGAGGACTGAATGATTTGTCAGATTGAGGACGGATTGGATCGTATCAGTGACGTTCGCCAAGTTTTCCTTCCGCTTATTCGAAACTACTTTTCCTGACTGTACATCGTACTTTGCGAGAATCTTAAAATAGATTTTAGGGCTATTAGTGAGCTTTTTGTACAAGCGCGTGTTGTTATTCACTGCAGCATCGAAGACGAGTCCGCTGGCAGTCAGAAACAGAATGACATGCTCGCCCGGACTCAAACTCGGCATCCCATATACAGTCGACACCAAATGCGGCCCGATTGGACCGGAACCTTGTAACACACTAATGTTCCCTTTCGGCAGATCGTAGCTATTCTCCAAAAATGTATCAACTCGCACGCTTGCGAGGCCGTCATACAATGGTCTTCCCCGCGGAAAATATGTGATTTTGGAAACAGTCCCGACAACTATGCAGTCGGAAAGCACCGTCCATATTTTTTTGTTGAAGATTCTATTCTTGTAAATATTTTTAATATCTATCCCAGCCTTTTCTAAGTGTGCGATAGTCGCATTGGTGTAACCTAAGATCCTGAGGTAATCCGAATTAAGCTCCGTAGCAGTGAAGCGTGGATGACTTTTTATCGATGAATAATTCCATCCATTTCGCACCATTCTCTTGTACACCGGATTGACCTGCGCTCTCGCGTTGGACAAAGTGAACAATGTCAAAAAGACAAAGATGGAAACCGCTCCGGCTACCCCAAGACGGCTCGTTACTTTCTGTAGCATGCTCATCTTACAACTCCTTTCTTATTGTCACCGAATGATTTATCAGATCGAGAATGTAACAGACACTGTCTGTTACATGTTTCAGACTCTCTTTCCCTGTTTTAGAGATTATTTTCCCTGATTTTATTTCAAGTCTAGCGATTAGCTGAAACCTGATCTTACGGCTGTTGATCAGACGATTGTAGAGCTTCGGCATATCATTGTTGGCCGCGAATGTTATCAATTGACTTGCGCTGAGGTATAATAGAACCCGCTCACCCACAGTCCAGCGGGGCTCGTTAGGAGCGATGGCTATCAGCCCTGTTCCTGTTGGGCCCGCTCGTTGCATCACTTCGACCTCGCTCATTGAGAAACCATAATCGTTCCTCAAGAAGCTATCCACTTTGACGTAGACTATTGATAGATACAACGGCCTTGACCATGCTGGATGTTCAATTCGAGATACAGTGCCGATAACTATGCAGTCCGATAGCGCCGTCCACAGCTTGCTGTTCCAGGGTCCGCGCTTTTCCCAGCGACCTACGATCCTGATGCCTGATTTCTCAAGATTGGCAACGGTTGATTCGCTATAACCCATGCTTTTCACGAATTCCGAATCAAGTTCTGTTGGTGTCAACATCCTGAATCCATTCTTGAACGGATAGCTCCAGCCATTCTGCACCATTCTCTTGTACACCGGATTGACTTGCGCCCTCGCGCTAGAATAGGACAGCAATGTCAGGAAACTAAATATGAGAACCATTATCTTTTTAGCCATACGGCACCTCCCTTTGTGTTATTCATAAGTATGAGACCGCCATTCCCGAGAGTAGTCTGTTCAATCTTCCGTTCCACCTTCGGTGATTTGGTGGCTTCATCTCATGTTGCAAGTTAGCCTGGATCTTGCTGCCTTGTCAAACTGTATGCACCATTTTCGCGGATTACTTTCGCGGATTACTCAGAGATTGCGGGTAAGGTCAGTTTTATTGTGTTACCTCCTGTACGCCGGAATGATTTTAGAAATTTGGACCGATGGCCGCTCGGAAGGCAAAAGGCCCGCAGGATTCACATTTGAAACCCACGAGTACGGTTCGCACATGAAGTAATCTGTAAGCCGATCTCATCAATGAGTATTCATTCCGCATGAAGGATTTTTGTAGTAGGAATCGGTACCTGCAAAGACAGATGCCATCGTTGAACGAGCAGCCGCCTAAACCGAATTTCACGAGCAGAAATACAGGTTAGATTCTGAAGGGAATCGCCGTCTTCGCAATGCGCAGAGCAGTGATGATACAGCTCGTTGGTGGTCAGGTCGGAATGTTTGTGTGAAATGATAAGATGGTACGCCGCCAGTCCATATGAGGTGAATTCTGTTTGATTGTCATGCGGACAGGTGAATTGCCTGGGCTGATTAAACCGGCCAGATCAAGAGATGACATGGTAACCCTCTGCTACCTTTGCGAAGTTCTCCATAGTACCGTAAGAACCAGGCTCACCGCGCCCTTCTCATGAAAATGCTGAGGAAGATTTTTGGGCTTCCGCTTCTCCGGGTCAAAAACTCTATCCAACAGGTTTGTCGTGCGGATGAACTTCCTGCGGCCGGCAGGATATTTGAACTGGATGAGACAAGCGTCCAAGTCTTGACTAAATATCTGTATCGCGGCAGGATAGACTCCGGAGTATTTGCAAATGCCCAGCCTGCTAAGAACTCTACGGTGTCCAGAGCCTTCTAGTATACCAACTTGATTAGCTACAGCAAAAATCCACTGTTTCTAATGCAGCTCTCAACTTGTCAGAGTGTCCTACTGACATACAACCAGCTAAATGGCGAAATCCAACCGGCAAGATGAAGCCGGAGAGCGCGATAGGAGCTCAAAAGGGTGAGGAGACGTACCCCTAACCATAACTCCATTTCACACTACGTTGCCCGGCGGATGATCATTTTGCTGGACACTTTGACTATCTCCTGCGTAGATCTGTGCGAATCCAAGCCGCTCAAGTATACGGACAGATCGTTCAAGCGTAATATCCGGTTCAAAAGGCCGCCCCGATCGAAATACCTGCGTACGGTGCAAGACGGTTGAAATTGAATAACGGCGTAAGACCTACCTGGAAGAAGAGACCGTGTCTTTGTTGAAATCTGTAACCGATCGTAGCGATACCTAGGACGCCGCTCCCGGTTGTTTGTGAACTGGGGTCCAAAATAGCTGCGCCGGATCTAGAAAAATCCGGCTCGAAACCTATACCTAGATCCAGATGGCTGGGACCGTTCCCAGGCAGGTAATTCACCTCAACCGGGAACCCTCTAAACTTCAAGTTCGCGGAAAAGAAACCGAGGTCGAAAGGGACGTCCCACGAAGAATAACCAACTCTCACACTCAAGTCCCTCGCAAAGCGATAGTCATAGTTTATCGAATACAAAATCCCGGGCCCAAAGGCTTCGAGGAAAATCGCATTGTGGCTAAATTGATCTGAGTTCTTCGGCTTGGCCGATGCTACCGACAAAGGAATCGATGAAACTAGGCCCACAATGATTGAAGTTCCAATCTTATGTCCCCATCGTGTATTCATGGTACATCCCTTTCCATTTTATGATGAGTCTGCCACAAGGCTTCCCCCCTTCACGATTTTACATCAGAACGAAAGGAGGGCAAACCATCTCTTGTAAGAATTTCTCCAGAAGTTGCATAGCTCCGGAAGGTTTTTATATGTTCCGGTTGTAGTCCAGCAGGGTCTAATTGTCAAGCATCTATCGCCCCCTGCTGTGGCTTCTACAAAAGGTGTTTTGGGCGGTAACGTCAGGCAGTCGTTGAGACGCGAATTAGGCGACACCACGGTATGAAGTGGGATAATGCGCATTCGCGGATCATTTTCGAGAATCATTCTCGTCGGACGAGAACTTGTTTCGATACGCCCTTGGGGTAACCCCGGTGACCTTCTTGAAGGTTTTTCTGAAGGTGTTACGTTCAGTGAATCCTACTTCGATGGCGACATCGACTATCTTAACTGACCCGCTATTGAGAAGCTCCATTGCTTTCTTGATCTTCAATTGTCTGAGGTATGATTTCGGCGTTATTCCGAAGGCCGCATAGAAGACATCTCTGAAATACGACGAAGAGATTCCAAGGACCGCGCAAACATCGTTAATTTTCTCCAGCCGCGCGTAATCGCTGTCGATCAATTCCTTCCCTCTTTGAGCCCAATAGTTAGGCAACTCCATGGGATCCTGAGTGTCGTCGATTGGACCAATCGAGGCGGTTTCACTATTTGTTTTCGAAGCGCTCTCCAACTCCTTTTCCCCCTCTAATCCAGATTCAGTTTGATCCTCCAAAACAAAACGTGGTACGATATTCGTCGAACCTTTTCATGGGACATTCAACGAGAAGGTCCATGGCGTGACCGCGGTGTTCGCGGCCTGCAATGCTTCTCCGCGGGCCGTCTCTGTGCGCAGTGGTCAGATCATGAGCCGGTCCAGCAAAAAAGGAAACATACATGGGAAGTGAGAGTACGTGGCCCCGTTGTAGCGTGACTTTGTTTTGGTTCGTTTGCATCGCATCTCCTTCTACCGTCTTCCGTTACCGCAGAAAGGTGCTGCTGAATATGATGGCTTTCTTAACGATACCGGCGTCCCCTCGTGGTGACGTAACCCCGGTTCAATTGAACCGTTTCGATCGCTATATAACCATTTCAAAATGTAAAGTCAATAGGCGAGGCTGAGGAGGGTGTGCGACAAATTTGTAAGAGGATTTCATCAGGCGGCGGCCCTGTATGCCCAGAAATCGTCCCAGTGATGGCTCAAGAGGATGCACCTCAAGGCGATTATGCTGTTTGCTCCCTTCACTGTCCA
>JAJZNW010000058.1 GCA_021811615.1 Bacteroidota bacterium | reverse complement strand
TTCTGCCGATACGCTTCTTTGGGGGTGGACTGCCTGCAATGGTCAAAACGGATATCTGGGCTATGGAGATCCATTCAACGGAACCGTGGCTCCGTCGGCGGTAGCCGCGTCGATGCCGTTCATTCCGGCACTCGCTCTTCCAACACTCAGATACATGTATGACAAATATTACGATAAGATATGGCAACAGTATGGTTTCACGGACTCTTTCAATCCTAAAGAGAATTGGTATGACGCCGGGTATATAGGCATCGACGAAGGAAACATGGTGCTGATGCTGGAGAATTTCAGAAGCGGCGGAGTTTGGAACGAGTTCATGAAAATACCTTACGTACAAACAGCGCTGCAAAAGGCAGGCTTCCATCAATCGAAGTAGAATGAGGATTCTTCAAAAGTGCATGTCAGCGCGAGTCCCCGTCAAATTTGTGCATGTGACCGGGAGGTGGCGATCCCCGTCCCTGTTGCTCATTAAGGAGATCGCCGCGTCATCAGTCCGTTTGGTGAAACGGACCGATTCCGCTCAATGTCCGAGACCTTCTTTTGGGACGGCCTCCGATCGAATACTATTACAGAATACAAAAAAATTACGGCCCGTTCATTCGGCGAAATTCTGAGAGCTATACATTTCTTTTCATAAAGTCAACCGCCAGGTGATCATGTCTGCCACCGTTCGAAACAGAATACTTATCACGGCCATCATTCTTCTAGCCGGCTTAAGTTCTCCAGCCCTTTGCCGGGATAAGGAGCCGCTCTATTTGAATCCCGATCAGCCGATCGCCGCTAGAGTGCGTGACCTGATTTCGCGAATGACGCTGAAAGAAAAAATTTCACAGCTGGGATCCGATGAGCCGGCCATTCCTCGGCTGGGCATTAAGTCCTACACATTCGGAACCGAGTGTCTTCACGGAGTTGTACCGACCGACCCGAGAGTGCCTACCACGGTGTTCCCGCAGGCTATCGGTATGGCAAGCACATGGGACCCGGCTCTGATATACAGAGTAGCTTCGGCTATATCAGATGAGGGGCGCGCACTTGCGAACAAGTATGATAATACGAGGTATCTCACCTTCTTTGCTCCGGTCATCAACCTGGCGAGAGACCCTCGGTGGGGAAGGGTCCAGGAAACCTATGGAGAAGATCCGTACCTGACTTCGCGCATCGGCGTGTCCTTCGTAAAAGGGCTTCAGGGGGACAACCATAAGTATCTCAAGGTTGCAGCCACGTTGAAACACTTTGCCGTTTACAGTGCCGAGTGGGGACGTCACTGGAGTTCGGCAAACATCAGCAGCGACGTACTGAGGGACTATTATCTTCCACAGTTCAAGGCGTGCGTCGCCGACGCGGATGCACAATCCGTAATGGTGGCATTCAACTCGATCAACGGCGTCCCTTGTACTGCAAATAAAGAACTGTTGACCGGCATCCTCAGGCACGAGTGGGGATTCAACGGCTATGTCATTTCCGATGCGGGAGGCATAAGAGACCTGTATGCGAGGCACCGGTATGTTCGATCGCCGGAGGAAGCGGCCGCAGTGGCGCTTAAGGCAGGCGTTGATGTGGATCTTCGCGGAAGTACATATGAGGGTTACCTGTTGAAAGCGGTCAAGGAGGGATTGGTATCAATAAAGACAATCGACAGGGCCCTGGCCAGAGTTCTTACGGTCAAGTTCCGGTTGGGCATGTTTGATCCACCAGGAACGGTCCCCTACACTAAGATTCCTTACAGCGTCGTAGATAGCAAAGCGCACAAGGAACTAGCTCTGCAGACCGCGCTCGAGTCGATCGTTTTGCTGAAGAACGAGAATCATATACTGCCTGTTTCCAAAGATCTGAAATCGATTGCTGTCATTGGGCCGAACGCTGCTGTATGTCAATTCGGCACCTACAGCGGAGTCTCTTCCGACTCTATAACTCCATTACAAGGGATAAAGAATGCAGTCTCTTCGGGAACAGAAGTATTGTATGCAAAAGGTTGTGGGATTTGGTCTACGATCCAGTCGAGGTATTTGACTCCGACTGGTTCGAAGGATGGACGGCATGGCTGGAGGGGAGAATATTTCGACAATAAATCATTGTCAGGGAAACCTGTTCTTGTGAGAATCGACAGGCAAATCAATTTCAATTGGCGATGGGGCACACCTGCCGCAAGTATACACCGGAACAATTACTCCGCCCGTTGGACTGCCACCCTCGTACCTCCCGTGACAAGGACATATCAGTTTCAGATGAATACCGACGACGGCGGCCGGCTTTACATCGACGGTAAACTACTCATCGACCAGTGGCAGGACCAATCGCCGCACACCTATACAGCGTCGATCAGACTCGAGGCTGGACATCCGTACAAAGTCGAGATGGATTATTTCCAGGATGTGGACAACGCCTGTGCTCATCTTGGATGGGACTACGAGCCTTCCATAGAGAGAGCCGCCAGAGTTGCGAAGGAAGCCGACATGGCGATCGTGATCGTGGGTGAAGACAGGAGCGTGCAGGAAGAGAGTCACGACCGGTCGAGGCTTAGGCTACCTGGTCTCCAGGAAAATTTGATCAGGACGGTCTACGAGGCAAATCCCAAAACGATAGTGGTCCTGGTCAACGGAGCTCCTCTGTCGATTGACTGGACGAAGGCGAACATACCCGGGATCATCGAAGCCTGGTACCCGGGTGAAGAAGGAGGGAAGGCTATCGCGGACGTGATATTTGGGGATTACAACCCAGGAGGAAAACTCCCGATAACATTTTACAAATCGATTGCACAGCTCCCGCCGTTCTACAATTACGACATCAGAAGGGGAAGGACTTATATGTATTTGAAAGATGAGCCGCTGTTTCCATTCGGATTCGGACTGAGCTACACGAGATTCAAATACAGCAATCTCATAATAGGGCCGAAAGTGATCAGTCCAACGGGAATAGTTCATGTAAGTGTGGATGTGAAGAATGTCGGCAATCGTGAAGGTACCGCTGTCGCCGAATTGTATGTTCACGATATCGCGCCCGGCTTGCGGCGACCGATAAAAGAGCTCGAGGGATTCCGAAGAGTAAGCCTTCAACCTGGCGAAAAGAAGACGGTAAAATTTGTCCTTCGGGCAGACCAACTCGCGTTCTACAACGGCAGCTTGAAAAAATGGAAAGTAGATCCCGGTAAGTTCAACATCATGATCGGCAACTCGTCAGCCGACATAAAGTTGACGGACTCTTTCGAAGTGTCCAAGTAAAAATGTCCGAGTATTTATTGCGTGGAGAAGAAATGCATCATGCTCACATCATCCATAGAATTCCAATCTCATCAGCTAAGCGTCGCGGTTCTCTGTTCGCTTTCGGCGCGGTCGTGTTCTTTGCTGTGTCTACTGTGTCTTTTGCCGCTGGACGGTCCGCAACTTCGCATCAGGCAGATACCGCGCCTTATTTGGACCCGAAGCTCCCGGTTGAGGAGCGGGTCAATGACCTGCTGAACAGGATGACTCTCAAAGAAAAGATCGGCCAGATGTGTCAGTACTCTGGTTTTGACTCAGGATCGAAGAGACTGGCAAGAGAGGGGCTTGTTGGCTCTTTTCTTAACATAGTCTCACCGAAGGAGATCCAGGAGCTCCAGACGGCCGCAGTCAAGGAATCGAGGCTGGGAATACCGATCCTATTCGGTCTTGACGTCATCCACGGGTATTCCACGATATTCCCGATTCCACTCGCGCAAGCGAGCACCTGGAATCCCGGGCTCGTCGAGCGATGCGCTGAGGTGGCAGCCGAGGAGGCAAAGTCGCAAGGTATCCGATGGGTTTTCTCCCCTATGATCAACATCTCGCGCGATCCACGATGGGGAAGGATCGCCGAAGGAGCCGGAGAGGATCCTTACCTCGATATGGTGATGGCACAGGCGTATGTACGCGGATATCAGGGCGACAGTCTCTCACCTCAGAGCAAGGTGTTGGCTTGTGTCAAACACTATGTCGCATACGGCGCGGCGGAAGGCGGACGCGACTATAACACTGCGGACGTTCCCCAAATAACCTTACGCGATGTCTATCTGCCGCCGTACAAAGCTGCGATCGACGCCGGAGCCGAGACGATCATGAGCGCCTTCGATGATCTCAACGGGGTGCCTGCGAGCGCCAATCCTTTTACACTCAGAACCATACTTAAAGGGGAGTGGCACTTCAAGGGATTTGTCGTCAGCGATTGGGACGCCGTCGGTGAGCTGATCGATCAAGGCATTGCCTGTGACTCTGCGCAAGCGGCACAGAAGGCAGTCGAAGCCGGCGTAGACATGGACATGGTAGGTCCCTATCACGATCACCTCGAAGCGCTGGTTAAGTCAGGCAAAGTTCCCATGAGTGTCATTAACGATGCGGTTCGCAGGATCCTTCGGATCAAATTCAAGATGGGACTATTCGAGCATCCTTATGTCGATGTCTCGAAAGCGAAGAAATCGCTCATGCATCCCGCATATCTGAAACTGGCGCGCCAGGAAGCACGTGAAGCTATCGTGTTACTCAAAAATGAAAAACACCTCCTGCCTCTGAACAAGGATGTGAAGTCAATCGCTGTTATCGGTCCTCTTGCCGATGACAAGCCTGACATGCTCGGCTGCTGGTACTGCCAGGGAAAGCCGGGACCGGTCGTCAGCCTGCTCGACGGGATCAAGGCGAAGCTCTCCCCGCAGACAAAGTTGTACTACGCACGTGGTTGCGGCATTACCGACACCTCCACGGCGGGGTTTGCTGACGCCTTGAAGGCGGCGAAGAAAGCCGACGTCGTAATCATGGCGGTTGGGGAGAGCGGCACCATGACCGGTGAAGCTGAGTCGCGTGCCTTCCTGAACATTCCGGGTGTCCAGGTCGAGCTTGTCAAGAAAATAGTGGCCCTCGGCAAGCCCGTGGTTGAGGTTCTGATGAGCGGCCGGCCGCTGTCAATCGCGTGGTCGGCATCTCATGTCCCCGCGATTCTCGAAACCTGGTTTCTGGGAACCGAGGCAGGGAATGCCATCGCGGACGTGCTGTTCGGAGACTATAATCCGAGCGGTCACCTCACGGCTTCGTTCCCCAGAACTGTCGGGCAGGTCCCTGTCTTCTATGACCATATGAATACCGGCCGCCCTCCATCGCCGACCAACCATTATTCTTCGAAGTACATTGACCTCCCTATCGGCCCACAGTATCCTTTCGGATTCGGACTGAGTTACACGAAATTCAAGTTTTCAAATCTCCGTGTGAAACACGATCCGAATGTCACCGACGGGTTCATAGTCACGGTGGATGTGAAAAACGTGGGGAAGCGAACCGGTGTGGAGGTCGCGCAGCTCTATATCAGGCAGAAGTGCGCCTCTGTCACTAGGCCTGTCGAGCAGCTCGAAGGTTTCCAGCGCGTGGAAATTGAGCCTGGCCAGACCAGGACTTTACGATTCAAACTTACGCCTTATGAGATATCCTTCATCAATGCTCACATGAAGCGCGTCATCGAGGCGGGCGGTCTGGAAATAATGGTCGGCGGGAGCTCGGCGAGCGTCATTTCGACCAGTGTGAGTATTCCTCGCTCGATATCTGTCAGCGACAAGGTAGAGATTCAGGAATGATTATCGGCTCCTCCAGGCCGATCTGCCGCCGGGTCGCGGTGTTCTCGCAGGACGACATACATCAGGGATAGAACACCGTTCGTCTTTGTTTTGCCCCCTCTCACCAAGCGAATCGATGTATGTATTAAATGATGCCGATACATCCGTGTCTTCCGATTGTTTTTTCATGAGGAGGAACCATTCGCGGCTCGCTTGCGTTAGTCGCAACGATGAAAGGCATCTAGAGACATATCGGTACGGTCACTCATGGCTGGGCGCAAGCGTCCCCGCAGCCCCCGAGCGTCATTTTAAGGTCAGAATTTTTACGACCGCTTAGCAAATGTACCTCTCTCTTTTGCTCTTGCCTGGCTTCGAATTGAAACGAGCGTCCGTTAATCACAGATATGTCCGGAACTTTCTTGGAGGCATCATGCAACATAGACTTCGGGTTCTTACCTCTCACCTCTCAGGGCTTTCCTTATTCTTAGGCGAATACGCCTCCAGCGGCCCGCTGCGTAAGCATCACCCTCGATAATCATCAACGGAACGATTCATTCGACGAAAAACTGAAGAGCTGACGAGCTATTCAGTTTTGTCGTTACGGCACTGATTATTCTAAATCCATTCGCATGTCGTAACCCAATCGCCGATCCCTGGGTCTCATTCTTTGAAGTCGCTCTTATTTCTGCTGATATTTTCGGCTTGCCGTGTGTATGCACAGTACTCACCCCCGTGCAAGTACGTAATCACACACTGGGGCATGGAAGACGGCCTGCCGGAGAGTTCTGTACTCCAGCCTCTGCAAACTCGTGACGGCTACTTATGGCTGTCTTCTTTCGGTGGACTCATAAGGTTCGATGGGGTGAAGTTTACCGAGTTCAATCGATTCAACTCGCCGGGCATGTCGGCGGACCGCACACTGAATCTCTTTGAGGACAAAGAAGGAAGGCTTTGGATCGGAACGGAGAACGGACTAGTCTGCTATACCGGGAGAACATTCAAAACGTACACAAAAGCCGACGGGCTCCTTAGCGATATGATCATGAAAGTGGTGCAGGACAGCAGCGGTGCCATTTGGGTCCTGACGAGTGAAGGCGACGTTGAGAAGCTCATTCACGGACACTTCATTCCGCAAGAGATCGTCGAGAATGATTCTTTGCGCGCCCTTGCACTTAAAGGGTTCGGGCAATTTTCCCTTCCGGTACGCAGACACAGTCAAATAGTCAGATTGATAGACGGAAAGCTTGTAAGCATAATACATGTCAATGGCGATCCATCATGGGTAACGGAATATCCGAAAGGAACTTTCTGGGTATCCACTTTTGAGAGCGGACTGTTCTGCTATCAGGGTAACGAGGTTAGGCATTTCACGACGAAGGACGGACTATGTACAAACGTAGTCCGGGATGTCATGGCCGATTCAGAAGGCTATATCTGGGCGACCGGAGAGGGAGGAATCAGCCGGATCGATCCTGCCCGCAATGACGAAATATATAACATAACGGAGAAGGACGGGCTATCGGATTATGAGATCAACCACATTACGGAGGACAGGGAAGGCGATTATTGGGTGGGAACGTCGACTGGCGGCCTGGACAAAATGAGGAGAGCCATCATCACCACTTACGGTGCGGCTCAAGGTCTAAAGACCGAGGAGCTCCTTTCATTATGTTTCAAGAAAGACGGGAACCTTCTCATTGGTACCAATGGCGGCGGCATTTATGAGATGCTTAAACCCGATTCCGCCGATTGGAAAATCGTCTACCCAGGATTGAATAACGACTCTCCCAACAGGAGCGTTTGGTCGATCTACGAAGACTCACAACAAAGATTGTGGTTCGACGGGGGTGACAGCGACTTGGTAATGGTTGCCGGAAAAAGAGTCACGCACTTCAACCGGAAGGACGGATTTTTGGGAGCTTACATACAGGCTATATACCAGGACCATTCGGGAAATATATGGGTCGGGTGCAATAATGGATTGTTTGAATACTCGAAAGGGACGTTTAACAAATTCTCGACCAAAGACGGCCTTTCGGACGACAACATCCGTTCCATATTCGAGGACTCCGGAGGAACGCTCTGGGTCGGTACTGTGCATGGCTTGAATAAGATAAGGGGAAACAAAATAGTGGCCATCGATTCGATCCCTGGTGCACGCAGCAACTATATCAGATGCATATACCAGGACCAGGAGGGGGTGATGTGGTTCGGCTCGTATGGAGGCGGATTGATCAGGTTGAAGAACAGCAAATACACTGTATTCACGACAAACGACGGTCTGTTCGACAATATCGTTTCGACGCTCGTCCAAGACGACTCCGGCTATTTCTGGATGGGCAGCAATCACGGTATCTCAAGGGTGAGCAGGAAGGAGCTGAACGAATTCGCCCGGGGAAAGCTCAAATCGCTTTTTGTGACTTCATACGGTAAGCAGGACGGCATGCTGAGTGCCGAGACCAACGGAGGATTTCAGCCTTCCGCAGTGAAAGACAAGACGGGGGAAATCTACTTCCCAACAGTGAAGGGGCTTGTGGTCGTAGACACTCGAAAGATCTCGATTAACAGGCAAATCCCGCCGGTCCACATCGAAAGCGTCTCCATCGCAGGAAGACCGATAAACATGGAACACATCAGCGTTCCCTATGACAGCTCCGATCTGCAAATCCGATACACGGCGCTGAGTTATGTCGACCCGAAGAAAGTGCAATTCAAGTATAAGCTTGTCGGGAGCGGCCATCATTGGGTCCATGCCGGCACCCGGCGCACAGCCGATTTCGTGGATCTGCCGCCGGGCCGCTGGGAGTTCAGGGTAATAGCATGCAACAATGACGGTTTATGGAACATGAAAGGTGCGTCTATCGCATTCACGATTCTACCCCCATTCTGGATGACCACATGGTTCAGATGTATCGCGATAGCACTGTTTCTCGCGATCGGGCCGCTGATATATTACAGGAGAGTAAGCGTGCTTAAGAGGGAGAAAAGTGTACAGCAGGAATTCTCGAAACGGTTAATCATGTCGCAGGAGCTGGAGCGAAGCAGGATAGCAGCGGAACTCCATGACAGTCTCGGGCAGAATATTCTGGTAATGAAAAACCGTGCCATGCTGGCACTGAATTCTCCCTCCACAGATTCCTCGGTAAAGGCTCATCTCCGCGAAATATCGAAGGATGCCTCAGAGACACTCGAAGAAGTCAGGAAGATTTCGTACAACCTAAGGCCGTACCAGATCGACCGGTTCGGACTGAGCGAATCGCTGCGTTCGATGCTGAAGAACCTTTCAAACGCCGCTCTTCTTAATGTCGAATTTGCCGTTGAGAACATCGATCGATTCATCCCTCATGAATTTGAGATCAACGTGTATCGGTTGGTCCAGGAAAGCCTGAACAACGTCGTGAAGCATTCGAACGCTTCACGCGTTAGAGTCGATGTCAGAAACGACAGCGATGCTGTAAGAATAACAATTGAAGACGACGGGACAGGTTTTGATCCCGCGTTGCTGACTGAGCAAACGGTGAGACATGGCGGCATGGGCTTGCAGGGTATGGTTGAACGTGCGAGAATTTCCGGTGGAGTATTCAACGTGAAATCGGAACCGGGCAACGGCACAAAGATTTCGATCGCCTTTCCAAAGAAAAGAGGAGATATTCATGAGAGACCGGCCAACAGTCGTAATAGCTGACGATCACCCTCTCTTCCGGAGCGGACTCAAGCAGCTCATCGAGAACGAATGCGGCTTCGATTTGAAATACGATGCGACGGACGGCGAAGAAGCCTTGGGCGTGATTTGCCGCGAAGTGCCCGATATCGCCATTCTTGATATCGATATGCCCGAAGTAACCGGTCTTGAAGTGGCCAGAGTGATCCGCAACAGAGGCCTGGCTACGGAGATCATTTTCCTGACGATGTACAAGGAGGAGGATGTATTCAACAAGGCCATGGAAACAGGCGCACGGGGTTACGTTCTCAAAGAAAGTGCCGCGATCGAAATTGTCAGTGCCATCCGTACTGTCGCGCAAGGGAAGTACTATGTCAGCCCATCAATCTCGGAGTACCTTGTGAGGCGCGCCGGGTACCCGGCTACATCGTCAAAGCGGTGCAGTGTCGTCGGCCTGACGCCGGCAGAAAGGCGAGTGCTGGCGCTCATCGCGGAACACAGGACAAACAACGAAATTGCCGACGAGCTCAAGATCAGCCCGAAGACCGTGGCGCGACACAGGGAAAACGTCGCGAACAAGCTTAACATCCATGGGAGTCATATGCTTCTGAAGTTCGCTCTCGAGAACAAGGAAAACCTATAAACCATGAACCTCGCATAAGAGGTATCTCACTCCGCTGGGTCTTGCCCGGTTTTTCCGAAGGCCCTCCGCAATAATCCAATCCGGGAAAGTCGACGCCGCCCACTTCCGGGATCTCAAACGGCTCTTCTCCTACACATCTTTTGATCTTTCTTCGCTTGTCAACTCCTGTCCGACGACATGGGGCGTATGACCCATACGGCCTGGTCGCTGACACCCACACAAAATGGGGCGTGCGCCCGATTTATGCCAATCCATCCACCCCTTAAGTTGCACAATCATAAGAAATGGAAAGTGTTGATGAAAATTCTCATCGTGGACGACAACAAGAAGGTGCGCGATATGATAAGACAAATACTTGCCGGTACAGCTGCGACATTTCTGGAATGCAACAACGGCATCGAAGCGCTTGCCCTCCACAACGCGGAAAGCCCGGACTGTATACTGATGGATATCGAGATGCAGCCGGTGGATGGAATCACGACGACCGAAATGATTAAGCGGTCCGGCACGCATGCAAAGGTCATCGTCGTCACACAATACGACACAGAAGATTTCAGGGAGAAGGCGCGGACGGCGGGCGCAGATGGATTTCTTTCAAAAGAATACCTGACCGACCTGCCTGGCCTGATCCGAAAAGTCATTGGAGGTTAGAACAAGAGTCCGGGAGGAGGACTTCGTTCCACTAAACAAAAACACAAGGAGGAGATGTCATGAAAAAAATATATTGGCTGACGGTTCTGTTGAGTACAGTCTTTCTTATTTCAATTGCCGAAGCCGGTCAGATGAAATCCGGACCAAATGCTCTAAGAAGAATAAAACTGCGTTCGATGAGTCTCAGCCCGAGAGGCCACAGTTTTACCCCCCTCTCGCAGTCGATGCTCGATAATACTTTCGGAACTAACGGCTCAGTGCGGACAGTGATAAGCGGCTTCAGCAAAGCTTATGCGGTGGCGATCCAGACGGATGGGAAGATCGTTGCCGTCGGAACGTCAGGCAGCGGAACCAGTACTTTCGGATTTACCCTGGCGAGGTATGATACGAATGGAAGTCTCGACGCGACCTTCGGCACCTCGGGAATCGTGACGACTTTAATAGGCGCCGGTTATGATGAAGCAAAGGCGGTGCAAATACTTTCCGATGGCAAGATTGTAGTTGCAGGCTGGTCGGAGAACAATTCAAATGATTATTCTTTCGCAGTCGCGAGATATAACAGCAACGGGACCCTCGATAGTACTTTCGGAACAAACGGATCGACGGTGACTGCCATAGACGGCGGCAGCGGTGCATGGGACAAGCCTTATTCAATGGCGATCCAGAGCGACGGAAAGATCGTTGTCGCCGGAGTCTCAGAGAACTCCTCGAGCGACTACGCCTTTGCGATTGCGCGATTTGACAGTAACGGGACCCTCGACAACACTTTCGGTACAAATGGCACGGTGCGGACCGCATTGAGCGGCGGCGGCCTCGATGACGAAGCCTATTCGGTTGCAATACAATCGGATGGCAAGATTGTCCTGGGGGGATTTTCAGAAAACTCCTCGAGCGATTATGCATTTGCTTTGGCGAGGTACGACACGAACGGCAGCATCGACAGCACTTTCGGGACAGACGGGGAGGTCCGGACTTACATACCTGGCGGCGACGGTACTTCTGATTACGGATTATCGGTAGCGATACAGACCGATGGGAAGATCGTTGTAGCGGGAGCTTCGGGAAAAGCGTCGAGCGACTATGCCTTTGCAGTAGCACGATACAACAGCAATGGTAGTCTCGATAATACTTTCGGCACGAACGGCACTGTGCGCGATTTCATAAGCGGCGGCGACAGCACCGATGATGAAGCCTATGCCGTGGCAATTCAGTCCAACGGGAAAATCGACGCTGCGGGGTATTCAGACGACGCTTCCGGACACTATGCCTTTGCGGTGGCTCAACTCAATAGTGACGGGAGCCTCGATAATACATTCAGCACAAACGGGACGGAGCGATCTTTCATAAGTGGCGGCGGAAGCATAAGGGACAAGGGCACCTCGGTCGCAATCCAGTCCGATGGGAAGATCGTCGTTGCCGGACGGTCCGAGCCTACCGGGGGAGGTAACTATGCATTTGCAGTTGCACGGTATCTGAGCGGGAGCGACAACTCGCTGTTTGTCTCGGCAACAGACTTCGTAGCGACCTCCAGCTCCGGCGCCGTCAAGCTTTCGTGGACCACCGCTTCGGAAGTCGAAAACGCAGGATTCAATGTGCTTCGTGAGGATCCGGGCAAGTCGGAGTTTAAGCTCATTGCAAGCTATACTTCCGACGCAACACTTCGCGGGGTAGGGACGAGCTCCACCGGCAGGGATTATGACTACACGGACTACAATGTCGAGGCCGGTAAGATGTATAAGTACGAAATTGAAAGCGTCTCGACGAACGGGACGACTAAAGCCGTCTCCACACTTTCAGTCACGGTGGGTATCCCGACAGAATTTGCCCTCTATCAGAACTACCCGAATCCATTCAACCCCAGCACGACTATCAGGTTCGATCTGAAGGAGCAGTCTAATGTGACTCTCGATATATATAACGTTCTTGGACAGAGAGTGCTGGAAGAGAACTACGGGAAATTGAACAGCGGGGAGTATAACAAGTCGTTTGACATGAGCCGTTTTGCAAGCGGAGTATATTTCTACCGAATAACCGCTGTCGGTGTCAAAGGAGACCGGTTCGTGTCGCTCAGGAAAATGCTGGAGTTGAAGTGACGAAGTCATTCAAATGGAAAAAAGCCGGGCTTCGCGCCGGATTGGTGAGAAAGTGATGAAAAGCAAGAGCTGTGCGGGATATGAGGTCCCGCACAGCAAAGGAGATGAAAGATGGTACAGAAGATATTATCCAGGCTCTTCAGCTTGGGTGAAAACAGGAATTGTTCCGAATGCGGCAGGTATATGAGCAGGGTACATCGATTCAGGAGCGACCGGCTGCTCAGCCTGTTTGTACCGGTGGTAAGGTGCACCTGCTGCGGTCGTACAATGCTAGTAAGAGTGGAAGAAGGGAAGGTCGGCTTTGAGGAAGCCATAAGACGGCGTCCATGAGCTGAATTTTATGGTTGGAATGAATTAGATTCCAGAAAAAGGAGGGATCCATGAAGAATCTTTTCAGACTGAGTTCTTTGCTGATCTTGTCTTTGCTCTTCATTTTGCCTTCAGTCTCTTCCGCCCAGGAGAACAAGGTCCGTCTAAGCCTTAAGGCAAGCGTCATGCAGAGAATCGGAGTGAACACAGATATCACTATCGATTACAGCAGGCCCGGAGTGAAAGGGAGGAAGATATGGGGCGGACTCGTACCTTATGGCATGGCTCCGGGAATCAAGGAATCAAAAGGGAAGCCATTTCCGTGGCGGGCCGGCGCAAACGAAAATACGACCATACAATTTTCCCGCGATGTGCTTGTCGAAGGTCATAGACTGCCGGCAGGGAAATACGGCCTCTTCATGATCCCCGGGAAGAAAGAGTGGGTCATCATCTTCAGTAAGGACAACTCGGCCTGGGGAAGTTTCTCTTATAACGAGGCAGACGATGCTCTCAGGATAACCGTGAAGCCGGTCGAAGCGCCTCATATGGAATGGTTGATGTATGGTTTTGATCATCTCGCAGGAACTTCCGCTACTGCATACCTCTGGTGGGATAATTTGAAAGTGCCGTTTACGATCGCGGTGGCCAATGAATAAAGTCTCGTGAATTTCACACTTGCCAGGACAAACTTTGTCGTGGTCCGCCGGCACTTATGAAGCGAGAGATCCACACGCACCTCCGGTGAAGCGAGCCTGTTCGAAGTCAGTGTGTTGAAAAGGAGTGGTCTCCTTGACCCGACTGCCGGAGGTGCAACTGATCGTACCCTCATTTACCAGGCTCGATTGAGCCGGTCCTCGTCGGACTCGTAACACCGCTCAAATTCACAGCTACTGAGAGTTGTCGACGGGAAGCCACTTACTGAATTGACAGCCTAAGTAGAAAGGAGAGTGGCTTCACTTCGGCTTTCAAAGAATAAATCCCGGCCGCAAATGTCTGGCCCTGGCCTGCTTCGAGCACTCGATCGATTGAATAGAGCATTATTGTCTTACCCGAATCTGCCGGGATCAAGTCCTCGAAAGTTGGCGATGATCCACCCAACATCACGGTATCACCGATGGGATCCAGAAGTGCCCAGTGAAACAATCCGTCCCCCACTGCAATTGTCTCAACAGCAGAACCGCTGTTTTCGACGGTGACTTCAGCGAGTAACGTATCCCCTGGGGTGTATGTCGCCTTCGAGGAAAAGAATCTATAATGAAGCGTGCCCGATCCTACCGTGTCCGAATCCGAAACGGGATTGGTATTCCTGCTGCATCCTGCGATGACCGTCAATATGATCAAAGTGAGAATGAGGACTCCTGAGTTAGGGTACATAGTGTTCTTTCTCTTTATGTTGAGTTAAAGTCTCGATTACGGGTCTGGTTTCAGATGCAGATCGTTTTGTCGCGTTTGAATTCACAGGCGGCATCAGGGCCATCGGAGAAGATGCCCATTTCGATTGAAGTCCCCTCGTGTGTCTTTGCTCGAAAGCGGGTTTGAACGGTACCCTAGAACCAATATTGCAGCACTTCCCAAAGACATCAGTGCGGTTCTGCCAACGTCCCTTAGCATTGTTTTACTCCTATCATTTAAGAAAGGTCAAAGATTGCCTCGATTGTCAGAGCCATCTACAGACCGATTAGTTATTTCATTCGACGCGTCAGAAGGACCGATGGTTGAACCCGTGTGGCCGACCACGAGGAGTCGAAGTTTGTCATGCCGGATATGCCGTGAGACATGGGAACGCTTTCAGAAGGTTTAAGATTGTATTGGGGGCACTTGCCGTAGGGAGTAGTTCATTATCGAGGACAGTGAGAGATCTAAGCGGCGATGGCATCGGTCAACGGACAGGTATGAGTTTCGATATTGACCGCCGGGCGGAAGGGGTGTAGAATATCTGTAGTCATATTGTACATTTAGTGGAAGTGCTGCAATGAAGAACAAATACTCGCGCGAAGAGATGGATAGATACTTCGCGGACCCGAAATACAGAAATTCACGTAGGCGGAGAAAGAAGTCTCCGGCGAAAGATTCGCGCCTTCGCGCAGCGATCTATGCTTCATTCACTGTTCTTGTACTGATATACGGCTTTTACGTAATGAGCGGTCTGCCGTCCACAAAACAGCTGGAAAACCCTAAGCCTGATTTGACGACCAGAATACTTTCGGAAGATGGGCAGATCATAGGCCGGTTTTATCAGGAAAACCGGGACGTTACGCATCTCAGCAAGATTCCCCCGTACGTCGTCAGTGCGCTTATTTCGACTGAAGACAGAACCTTCTACACCAACTGGGGGCTTGATCCGGCGAGAATCGTGAGCGCGTTCTTCGAGGACCTGATACACCTCAGGGTGGTGCAGGGGGCAAGCACGATCGCCCAACAGCTCGCCCGCAATCTCTATCTCAACCAGAGTGTCACACTGACCAGGAAGATACGCGAGGCGATAACGGCTGTCGAACTGGAGAGGAGGTACACAAAACGTGAGATTCTCTCGATGTATCTCAACGACGTTTATTTCGGCCGAGGCGCTTATGGGATTGAATCGGCCTCCGAAATTTATTTCGACGAACCCGCGTCCCGACTTACCTTGTCTCAGGCCGCCCTGTTAATAGGGATGTTGAGAAACCCGGCTCTTTTCGATCCGGTAGCGCACCCAGGGCGGGCCCACCTGATCAAGAACGTCGTACTACATAATATGTATAAAAACGGTAAGTTATCGAGACAGGCGTACGAGAGAGCGCTTAGAGAGCCGTTCAATCTTAGATATCGGGGGGCTTCGGGAGAGCTTGCATCAGGCTTCGTCGAAATGGTTCGCGAGAAACTCGATACGTGGGCAAAGAAACGCGGGATAAATATTTACAGAGACGGCCTTACCGTCTATACCACGCTCGACTCTAGAATGCAGATGTATGCCGACAGCGCCGTGAGCCAGCATTTGAGGGCCTATCAGAAAATTTTCGACTCACGTTGGAACTGGGCTGAGAATCGAGCCACGCTGGACTCGGCAGTGAAAACTGCTATCGAGCATTCATCTGCATACGGTGACGCTTCAACCACGGTGGAAAAGGATGATATCTACCGCCGTCTCTGGAACGATTCGGCCTTCATTGATTCTGTCGAGCGGGCCGAACAAAGAATTCAAGTCGGTTTCGTTTGTATCGATCCGAAAAACGGCTACATAAAGGCAATGGTGGCGTCTTCCAATTACAAGCATTTCCATTACGGATTAAACCACGTGACTCAGATTGTTCGTCAATGCGGTTCGGCGTTCAAGCCCTTCGTATATACGGTGGCCGTAGAAGATGGATATTCCCCCTCGTACAAGTTGCTCAACCAGCCGATAACCATCATAATGCCGGATGGAAGCGACTGGACACCTCAGAACGCCAACGGAAAATTCGGCGGAGAGGTGACGTTGAGCGACGCCCTCAAGTATTCGATCAATGCAGTAGCGGTCAGGGCTATCCAGGAAATAGCACCTGTGAGAAAGGTGATTGCGTTAGCACACAAAATGGGAATCACGACTTATATTCCTCCTTACGCATCGATTGCATTGGGCGCCAGCCTTGTCATTCCAATCCAACTCGCGAGCGCATACGGCGTCTTTGCCGACCGGGGAATTCTGACAAAGCCAATAGCGATCGTGAAGATCGAAGATAAATATGGAAACGTCCTGTGGCGCAATCACACCATATCAACTGAAATCCTGAGTAGCCGGACTGCATATACCATGACCAACATGTTGGAAGGGGTCGTCAACGGAGGGACAGGTCAAACAGTCAGGCAATATTTTTACCTGGATTGCGCAGGCAAGACGGGAACGACGAACGACTTCGCAGATGCCTGGTTCGAGGGTTACACGCCGCAGCTCGTCGCAGGAGTATGGGTCGGTTTTGACGATCAGCGCGTACATTTCACAAACTGGTACGGCCAGGGAGCCGACGCCGCGGCACCCATATGGGCAATCTTCATGAGAGACGTTTACAACGACAGAGCTATCGGACTGCCGATCACCTCATTCGTCCCTCCGCAGGGTTAGTCGGGCCGTCATCACTGGACTCCTGGATCGTTCGACGATCGCGACGGGAAGATCATCTCGCTTTCGTGTTTCATCGATTGCCCTACATCCATGACGATTTCGGCCGCCGGAAGATCGAACAGGTCGCAGATCGATTAGCTCACATTCGCCCGCTTGACATTGAATACATCCGGTCATTACCTTTGTCGAGGCTCCAGCGGACATCCCCTGTCGATGTGCGATTTTATCGAAGGACATGGGAATCCCGGTCAATGAAAAACTGATAGGACTTTGGTTATGAGATATCTACTGAAAGCGTCCCTCATCCTTATTCTTTTTTCTTTAACGGCGGAATCATTTGCGGAACCTATCCCTGTAGTGAGCGTGAAGAAAGATCCGCTCGGCATAATGATGCAGATGAAGCCCGGAGTCATGCGTCTGGAGGTATATTCGCCTCGAGTCATACGCGTGACATATGCATTGCAGGACACCATCCCGAATCTCCTGAGCCTCGCTGTAATTGATAAACCCCAGCCCACAAAATGGAAAGTGAGCGAGCTGAAGGATGAGATAATCCTGAGCACCGATGATATCCAGGCACGCGTTAACCGGGAAACAGGTGCAGTCTCCTTCTTCGACAACTCCGGTCGTCCGATCCTCTCGGAAAATCCGGCGGGCGGGAAATCGCTCACCCCGAATGTGATAGACGGGTCTAACACGCTGCGGAGCAAAGATCAGTTTGTGCTCGCCCCCGACGAGGCGATCTACGGACTCGGCCAGCATCAGACCGGAATGATGAATTATCGGGGCTCAACCATCCGGCTGCAGCAGCGCAATCCCGGCGAGAGTGCGGTGCCGGTTCTCGTATCAAGTAAGGGCTACGGGCTGTTCTGGGCCAATCCGGCAATTACAGATGTGAACGTAGCGGGAGGAGCAGTCGAGACCATCCCATCAACTCAACTCTATACTGAGAACGGCCGGCCCGGTGGATTGACTGCCCGGTATTACCGCGGCATGAATTTCGACACGCTCGCGGCAACGCGCACCGATGCGCAAGTGGACTACAATTGGGACAAGACGCCACCGACGGGCCTGTCTCACGACAACTACAGCGTTCGCTGGGAAGGTTATGTGAAAGTCCGGCAGGGAGGGAAGTATGCATTCATAGTTTCGAGCGACGATGGATCGCGGCTTTGGATTGACGGCCGTGAAGTGATCGATGACTGGGGACAGCATGCGCGACAGACCGAAAGGGCCGTTATCAGCTTCGCCGCCAACAGCAGGCACAGCGTCCGTCTGGACTACTTCCAGGCAGCCGGGGGAGCATCGGTGCATCTGGCATGGGAACCGCCGCCGACGAAGTCGGCAAAAAATCTCGTGACATGGAATTCCGACGCGGCGAAGGCTGTCGATTACTACTTCATGTACGGTCCGGCGCTCGATTCGGTGGTTGCCGATTACCGGCATTTGACAGGTGCGGCCCCGATGTTCGGACGATGGGCTTGGGGCCTGTGGCAGTGCAGGAACCATTACGAAACCCAGAAACAGATTCTCGATGTGGCGGCGAGCTATCGAAGGATGCACATCCCTCTGGACAATGTGATTCAGGACTGGCAGTACTGGACTCCGAATCCGTGGGGCTCCGATCGCTTCGACACTACACGGTATCCGGACGTGACTGAGATGATGCGCGAGCTGCACCGCGAGCATGTGCACATGATCATTTCGGTATGGGCGCGTTTCGACACGGGATGTTCAAACTGGCGCGAGCTGAAAGATGCGGGTGCTCTCTATCCGGAGTTAGTGGAGAATGTCTACCCCAAAGGTGTGGGCCAGTGGTATGATGCATTCAATCCTGTCGGCCGGAGAATTTTCTGGCACCAGCTTTCCACAAACCTCTTCTCAAAAGGCATCGACGGCTGGTGGCTCGACGCAAGTGAGCCGGAATTGAGCGGGAACTGGGGGGAGTTTCAGGATTACACAACTTACGACGGGCCGGGTTTCCTTGTATATAACGCATATCCGTTAATGCACACCGAAGGAGTCTACCAGGGACAGCGAGCTCAGACATCGAAGAAGCGGGTATTCATCCTCACACGATCCGCCTATGCCGGCCAGCAACGCAACGCAGCGGTTACCTGGTCGGGTGATATTCGGGCGACATGGAAGGTCTTTGCTGAACAAATTCCGGCAGGCTTGAACTTCTCCATCAGCGGCATTCCTTACTGGAACACCGATACCGGCGGCTTCTTCGACTTCAGCCCCAGCGATGCTTCCTATGATCCGCTTTTTACCCGCTGGTTCCAGTTCAGCGCGTTTTGCCCGATGTTGCGCATACACGGCAACCACAACAAGGCGATATTCAGGTTCCCGCCCGCTACCCGAAAAATCCTGATCGAGTATGACAACCTCCGTTATCATCTGATCCCTTATATCTACTCGGTTTCCTGGATGGTGACCCACGACAGCTATACAATGATGCGCCCACTCGTAATGGATTTCCGCCACGACCCCGGAGTTTACGACATTACAAATCAATATATGTTTGGCCCGTCGCTTATGGTCTGCCCCGTTACAACCGAAGGCGCTACAAAACGCATGGTATATCTGCCGGCAGGCACAAGATGGACGAACTTCTGGACCGGCCAAACTTATGAGGGAGGGCGTACGATTGCAGCGCCCGCTCCGCTCAAGACGCTTCCGTTGTTCGTGCGGGCCGGCTCTATCATACCATACGGGCCGTCAGTTCAGTATGCGACGGAGGGTGACAACCCGATGGACCTGCGCGTATACCGGGGCGCAAACGGGAAGTTCACACTCTACGAAGACGAAGGCGATAACTACGACTATGAAAAAGGTGAATACCAGACGATCCCCATAACTTGGAACGAAGCGGCGCACACGCTCGAGATTGGGAAGAGCTCCGGCAAGTATCCGGGGATGCCGAAGGACCGGACGTTCCGCATCGTCTGGGTATCGGCCGGCCATGGTACGGGGGTCGGATCGACTCGAAGGGCCGATGTCGTGGTTCACTATGACGGAGCTGCCGTCGTGGTAAAAGGGCCGAAGTGAAAGCGTGTTCAGAGGAGGGACTGATTCCGGGCCCGCAGAACCGGAAGTGTGGAATAATCTTCACATCGGAGAGCAAAATGATTTTCAGAGATATGAGTCGGGCCTGTCTTTCTACCGGCCCCGTTAGGAGAATAGTATGAGACTCTTGCGGTTCACTATTGTCACCGCAATTCTTTCCGTCACACTCTGCAGCGCTCATGCTGCCGTCAATGCGGCGGACACTTCGTTTCAAATTGTAGAGAGCGTGCCTGTCGCTACCATTTACGGCCAGCCTGGTGTGCCGCGAACTCAAAAGGCCTGGATCGACATGCTTCGCCGAGCAAGACATTCGATCGATATCGCTGCCTTCTACATTTCGAACAAGCCCGGAGAGTCGCTGGCGCCGGTGATCGATACACTCGTGGCTTCTGCCAAAGCAGGCGTCAGGGTACGCATACTTCTTGACAGGACGTTTCTCAGGGAAAGCGAAAGCAGCATCAAGCCGCTTCGTGGCGTGCCCAATTTGGAAATCCGTGTGCTTCCAGTGGACAGTCTTACCGGCGGCGTATTGCATGCAAAATATTTCATTGTCGACGGCCGGAGCGTTTTCGTAGGAAGCCAGAACTGGGACTGGCGAGCGCTTGACCAGATCCATGAGATAGGAGCACGGATCGACAACCGGCGATTCGCCCGCACCTTCGAGGGAGTGTTCAACTTTGACTGGCGCATCGCGGGCCATCCTGACCTGCCGGCCGCAGAGAAGGTAGCTGTGACGCCGCCGAATTTCGCGCCGGTTACCGAGGGCGATCCCATCATTTTACACGATGATAGCGGCTCTCCGATCGTCGCCTTTCCGGCCTTCAGTCCGCCTTCCTTGGTCCCACGGTGGGTGACCCACGAACAGCCCGCGCTCGTTCGCTTCATCGAATCGGCCCGCGACACACTTCGAATTCAGGTGATGACATTGTCGGGATTTATGGACTACGGCCCGAAGGGTTACTGGCCCGCCCTGGACAACGCGTTGCGCGATGCTGCGGCGCGCGGAGTGAGGGTGGAGATCATTGTCGCCGACTGGGCGCTTCGAGAGCCGATGCAGGCTTATCTCGAGAGTCTTGCTGTGCTCCCGAACATTACGGTAAAATTCAGCACTTTGCCGCCGGCGCCTGAGGGGTTCATCCCGTATGCACGGGTCGAGCACTGTAAATACGCCGTTGCCGACCGGGACCGGTCGTTTATCGGCACAGGCAATTGGAGCTGGAGCTATTTCAACACTACAATCGACGCTTCGGTCTTCATTAGCGGCCGCGGTCCGGCCGAGACACTTACGAAGATTTTCGAGCGCGACTGGGACGGCCCATACGTTACCAGACTGGAGGCCGGCCGTACCTACTCGCCGCCAAAGATACGATGAGAAAAATCGGGTATTGATTTCTTTGTCGTCGTTGCAGACGGTGAAAGAGACACTTCACGTCTGCAATCCCGCCGGGCGGATAATGATTCGATACCGCTTGCTGCTCCGGCCTTGAGATCGACCTCTTTCCAGAGTTTGACTTTCTGAAGAGCTGGTGCTACTTTTGTAAAAAAGGTGGCACGAGTGAAGGGCAAACTGATACGTTTCGGCGTGTCGATGGAAGACGCGCTTCTCGAAAAGTTCGACAGGCTAATCAATAAGCGCGGCTACACGAGCCGGTCCGAAGCGATCCGCGATTTCGTAAGAAATGAACTCGTCGAAGAAGGGATGCGTGCCGGAGATGCCCCAGCCTTCGGGGTACTGTCGTTCGTTTATGATCACCATGTGCGCGAGCTGGAAGCGAAGCTGACCGGATTCCAGCACAATCATTATGAAAGTATCGTCTCGACTTCCCACGTCCATATCGACCACGACAATTGCCTCGAAGTAATAATTCTGAAGGACAAGGCGGGTAGAATAAACGACATCGCGAGTAAGATCTTGAGCTACAAGGGGGTCAAACACGGAAACCTGAGTCTGACGCCGGCGGAAAAAGAGCCATGAATCGCATCCGTCACGTGGTCGTTTTCCAGGGCTGGGCTGCTCAGCTGGACATGCCGGTCTAAAAATCGAAGGGAGTCAGTATGAAGGGAGCTGGTTATACCGTTTGGGCATTTGCATTTTCTTTTCTGAACGCATTCGCTCAGGCATCGAATCCCGATTCCACAAAGACTTACTACGGCCGGCCAGTAGTGGTGACAGGAACACACGAGGCAATGAGCGAGAGATTTGTTCCTGCAACTATCTCGATTGTAACTGCGAAGGAGCTCAAATCGAGTGGACAAATATCTCTCCTCGACGCACTGAGCCAGAAGGTCCCCGATCTATTTGTGGCGCGGAGAGGCGTAATAGGCTACGGCATCAATAACCAGGCGGGAACGATCACGATACGAGGTCTTGGTGGGAGCCCGAATACACAGGTCCTTCTCATGATCGACGGAGTCCCGCAGTTGATGGGACTCTTCGGCCATCCGCTTCCCGATTCGTATATGAGCGAAAATGCAGAGCGGGTTGAAGTGATCAGAGGACCCGCAAGCGTTCTGTACGGCAGCAACGCTATGGGCGGAGTCATCAATATTATCACGAAGAGAAACGACCATACCGGCACCTCGCTGAAAGCAGGCATGACTTACGGTTCCTATGATACTCAGGAATACAATGCCGCAGTCGGATACGGGATGGGGAATCTCAATGTTCTTCTGTCCGGCGATCACGACCGGACGGATGGGCACAGGCCGAACTCCGGTTTCAACTCAAATGACGGGTATCTCAACGCCAGATGCCGGATAGACGAGAATGTCGGCCTCGTTCTCAATGGAGTCATAAATGAGTTCAGGACTTATGACCCTGGCACAACGTATTTACCGCTTACCGACAACTGGGTCGACGTCCTTCGATTCACGAGCGGTTTATCCATCAGCAATGAGTCTCCTCAGTTCGACGGCTCTTTGAAGTTCTATTATTCCTATGGGGACCATTCAGTCTATGACGGTTTTCATTCCCTCGATAGGAACACCGGTGTAATCATCTACCAGAATTTTCATGCGTTTGAAGGAAACGTGCTCACAATCGGCGGCGATTACCGGCACTTCGGCGGGACGGCGGCAAACGACATCGCCCGGTTGAATTATGGAAAGCATTATAAGGATGAAATGGGAGCTTACGCTTTAGTGGAACAGCTCCTTTGGAATCAGGTCATGTTGAATGCCGGCGCCAGATTGGAGCACACGAACGTTCACGGCGATGAACTGGTACCTCAGGCAGGCATCGCGTGGACGGCAACATCTTCTACTACCATCAAGGCATCCGTGTCGAAAGGCTTCAGAAGTCCGACGATCCGTGAGCTGTACCTGTTCCCGGCACCGAATCCGAATTTGCAGCCGGAGAGACTCTGGAATTATGAAGCGGGCCTTCTTCATTCTGTTACTCCTCAAATCAGCCTGGAGCTTACAGGCTTCATCGCGGAGGTGAGTAACCTTATTCTTGCCCAGGGAGTTTACCCGAACGTGCAACTGCTTAACTCCGAAGGGTTCACACACGCCGGCTTGGAGTTCAGTGGCCACTACACCGCAATGAATGTCCTGAGGCTCGATGCCGGTTTCAGCTATATCGATCCCGGCAGCCAGACTTACTCGACTCCCGGCAGGAAGCTCTTCGTCGGATTCAATTATTCTTTTGAGAAAGCGGAGATTAACCTGGCGCTCGAACACATTGCCGGCCTGTACGGCGCTATGAACCACCAGAAAAGATTGCCGGACTATACTCTTCTCGGCGCACATGTCGCGTATGATGCGACCGGGTTTCTTCAGGTTCTCGTCACAGCGGAGAACTTGTTCAACGCCAGCTACCAGACCATTTACGGTTATCCCATGCCGGGGAGGACGCTGTTTGCCGGTTTGAGTTTCCACCTTCGTTCCATTTGAACTCGCGCTGCATCGGCAAAGGTTTCGGAAACTTGAGAAGAACTCGTCCTATGTTTCCGGCAAAGTTCAGGATACGGAAAGGAGTCCCGTTTGCGGCCGAGAGGTTCTCCGGCGTCCAATACAGGTGCAGAGTCTGCAACAGAATGTTCCTGGAAAAAGAGGAGCTAGACATTCGCCTTGATCCGAACATAAATGCCCATCGCATTTCGAAGGACCATGAAGGATGATTGTGAAGTGAAGAACCTGGAGTCTCTTCGTGATCTCGTCGGTTCATTCTTAACCACTTTATAGATGAAATCAAATTGGGACGATCCCCGAATTGTACGTCTTGCCGGAATTGGCTATATTTTGGCAACAATTCAGGAGCTGAAGAGGATTTCTGGTGTGCCTTCTTCCTTGATTAACAGGCTGGATGGAATCACAGATGGTTGTAATCTCAGATGAGTCCGGGCGATCGATCATTCCAAATGATGATTATTTGTTAACATTCAACAATAGGAGTTCAAATGAAAATTAAATCGCTAGATGCGTTAGAAATTCTGGATTCGAGAGGGAATCCGACAGTTGAGGTCGACCTTATGCTTGAAGATGGTACACAAGCGCGCGCGATGGTGCCGAGCGGTGCCTCTACCGGCGAAAGAGAGGCTACCGAATTGCGTGACGGCGATAAGAAACGATACGGCGGAAAAGGGGTGAAGAAAGCCGTCGAGAACGTTCTGAAGAAGATCGGACCCGAGATAACGAAAAGAGATTTCTTGTCGCAGAAAGAACTCGACTATTTCATGATCGAACTGGATGGGACTGAGAACAAGTCGGCTCTTGGAGCGAACGCTTTGCTCGGCGTCTCGATGGCATACGTCAGGGCGTCGGCTGCGAGCGCGGGAGTGCCGCTCTATCAGTTCATCGGCGGGCTCAATGCCAACCTCCTTCCCGTTCCATGCATGAACGTCATCAATGGCGGCAAGCATGCCGATAACACAGTCGATTTCCAGGAATTCATGATCGCTCCGCACAATGCACCGTCCTTTGCCGAAGCAATCAGGATGGGAGCGGAAACGTTCCACGCCCTGAAATCCGTACTGCACGGGAAGGGCCTCAGCACTGGCGTCGGTGACGAAGGCGGATTCGCACCCGATCTCAAATCGAATGAGGAAGCCGTAGAAGCAATACTCGAAGGAATTACCAAGGCGGGCTATAAGCCCGGTGCCGATATCAGCATCTGCCTCGATCCTGCAGCAAGCGAGATGTGGGACAACGGCAAGTACCTTTTCTTCAAGAGCACGAAGAAGACCATCTCCAGCGACGACATGATCAAACAGTGGGAGAGCTGGGTGAAACAATATCCGATAGTGTCTCTCGAAGACGGACTCGCCGAGAACGACTGGGAAGGCTGGAAGAATCTTACCCAGGCCCTCGGCTCGAAAATCGAACTCGTCGGCGACGATATCTTCTGCACCAACAAGAAGATCCTGGCACAGGCTATCGAGAAGAAAGTCGGAAACTCGATATTGATAAAGCTTAACCAGATCGGCACGGTCACGGAAACGCTCGAGACGATCGACCTCGCCTACAACAACGATTACAAATGCTTTGTCTCCCATCGTAGCGGAGAGACCGTCGACTCTATCATCGCGGATCTTACCGTTGCTGTCAACGCCGGCCATCTCAAGACCGGAAGCGGATGCCGCGGAGAAAGAATCGAGAAGTTCAATCAACTTCTGCGTATTGAGAAGCGTCTCGGCAAGTCTGCCCGTTTTGCAGGCAAAAAAGCCTTCAAGAATTCTTAGTCTGAGGAGAAGCTATGAGGACTGCCGGGTCAACCGGCAGCCCTCTCTATTTTACGTTGTGAGCTGACCTAAACCCTTCAGCCAGCCAATATCGCTCTCCTGAGTGTCCCTTTTACTCCCGGATCGAAAAGAATCTCATCCTCTCCTCGCGTCAATTGCAGCCCCTGACACCCTTACACACCCCGGATACAACGAACGGTCTCCAGTTGTAACTCCAATCCGGCTGTTCTATTTTTCTGATTGAAGGAGGGTTGGAGATGAGAAGAGCATTAACTACAATCGTGGTTATCGTCGGCCTTTCAAGTGTGTCGACGGCCTTTGCATCGTACGGCTTCACGCAGAGTCGGTTGGCCTCCGTACCGGGTATCGCAACACTTGTCCTATCTATGCAGCCTGTACACCCTCACGATGTCCCAGGCAGGAACGCGAGAATCGTCTCCGCATCGGCAGGCGAAGGGGCGATATCGCTTGCAGACATCATCGGCATTCTCCTGTTCATTGCTGTGCTTGCAGTCCTTTTCGTGTTGTGTCGCACCGGTGTCTTCCCGGAGACATCATGCCTCTGTGAACCTCCCGCGTGGCTAAGGAGACTATTCTCGAAATCGGGGCGGCGAGAAGGCGCGTAAGTCAGGCGCTGCCGTCAGCAGAAGCCGGGGTCAGCATCATCAGGCAATCCTGTGAAGACCAGTCGGCTACAGACTCACACTACAGGCCGTTTCGGACGGCTTGAAGACACATCCCGGATACAATAAACCTCCCATTCTTTGTTTCTAATTCCACCCGACTCTAATTTCTTGCAACCTTTCGTACGAACGAGAAGTGAATGTTGCAGCGATAAACATTGAGAATCGATCTTCGATTTCAGAAATCATCCTCCGGGGGGAAGGCATCTCGCCAGGTCTAAATCTCTATTGCACAGGGAACAAATGAAAACTACCGTCATAACCGATCAGGAGCGCGAAAAAGCTCTCGCAACAATTAAGAAACCGGAAGTGATCGAGAGGCAGAAGCTGAATGTCAGGTATCACGTCGAGGATTTCGATGTGAGCGACCGCCCTCGCCGCTTCCTGGAGGCGTTCGCTGCAATACTCAAGCACTCCAATTACAAAATGGTCCTCGATCATTTCATCCGCATGACAGCGAGATGTTCCAGGTGTGCGGTCGCCTGTCATATTTATCAGGCAACCGGCGATCCGAAGGACATCCCTTGTTACCGGTCCGGATTGCTTCTCGACGTCTACCGCCGCCATTTCACACTCGGAGGCATGGTCAGGGGGCGGGTGACAGGAGCCGGATACCTCACGGACGAGAAGATAGAAGAAATGGCGGATAGCTTTTACAACTGCACCGCATGCAGGAGATGCGCGCTTGAGTGCCCGCTTGGACTAGACCACGGCCTTATTACGCATCTCGGCCGTTACATACTGAGCGAAATAGGTATTGTCCCGAGGGCTCTAGTCGTAAGCGTGCGGGCACAGTTAGAAGGCCCGTACCACAACACGTCCGCAGTGCCGGTCCCGGCATTGAAAGACACGCTGGAATTTCTCGAAGACGACATGTTCGAAGAGAAATCGGTGAGAATAAAATTCCCGACGGATGTCGAAGGAAGCGATTACGTCTTCTTCGCCCCTGTCAGCGATTACCTGATGGAAGCTGACACTCTCATGGGGATTGCGTCGGTCTTTGCCGCGACAGGCGATTCTTGGACCATCGGCACTGAAGATTTCGACGCGATCAATTACGGCCTCTTCTACAATGACAGGATCATGGAAAGGGTCATTAAGAAGGTCGACAGTGAAACAAGGAGACTTAACGGGAAGCGGGTTCTGATAGGAGAATGCGGCCACGCGTCACGCACGGCTAAGAATTTCCTCCCGACGTTTTGCGGCGGCAGCGATTCGTTACCGGTGATGAACATCCTGGAGTACACTCACAAAGTGTGGAAGGAGGGTAAACTGAAGCTCAACCCCGACGTCGTTACAGAGAAAGTCGCGTACCATGATCCGTGCAATCTTGCCAGGAACAGGTGGATCGTAAATCAGCCGCGGGAAGTCCTTAGGTCGTTCTGCAGAAATTACGTCGAGATGACCCCGAAAGGTGAAGACAATATTTGCTGCGGTGGAGGCGGCGGTACGGTGTCAATCGATGAGATAAGGCCCTACAGGACGACGATAGGCGGGAAGCTGAAGGCCGACCAAATCAGGAAATCCGGATGCGAGATACTCGTGGCGCCTTGCGCAAACTGCAAAAAGCAGCTCCGTGAACTTGTCGAAGACCAGGGACTCAACTGCCGCGTTGTCGGATTCCACGACCTGATTTACAAAGCCATCGAATTCGACGACTCGTTAAAAGTGGAACAAGAAGAAGGGGTAGACCAGGTCAAGAACGGTCAAGGCCGGCCTTCGGACGGGGAGGGGAAGTGAGCATGGAATCTCTGCTGCATTTCGCCCGCGGCCCGCTCTTTCGCTTCTGTCTGATGATAATGCTTCTCGGACTGGCACGCATACTGTTCCTCGATCTATGGGAGGCATACAGAGCCTACCGGAGAGCAGGCGACAAGAAAATGCCCTGGAGACTGATTGTGCGCCGCAGCCTCGAGTGGGCATTTCCCGTCAAACGGGTCTCACGTAACCCACAGTTGTATTCCATAGCCTCCATACTGTTCCATATCGGGTTGATCGTCGTCCCGGTATTCCTATTCGCACATATCGGTCTCTGGAAAAAGGCGGTCGGCATTTCATGGCCCGCGCTTCCGTTCCGGTGGGCCCTCTGGCTGACCATAAGCACGATGTGTTTTGCCGCCGTTCTCCTCATCGAGCGTTTGTTCGTGAAATCGATACATTCGCTGAGCCGCGGCCAGGATTACTTCTGGTTGGTTCTACTTCTCTTCCCATTCATAACTGGATTTGTATGTGCGAATCTGAACATCAGTGCCGGGCTGTACCGGTTTCTGATGCTCGTACATGTTCTTTCGGGTGATTTGATATTTCTGCTTATACCGTTTACGAAAATAGCTCACTGTGTGCTTGCCCCGTTTTCCCAGATCGTAGATGCGCTTGCCTGGAAATTTCCTCCGGCAACGGACCAGGAAATAGTGGAAACACTATACAGATTCAAATGAGAAAGTGTGCGAGATAGAGAGATATACAAGAAGTCACTAATGGTCACTGGTGGTCATTGGTCGTCACTAATAAACATGAGGTGAGCAGGATGCCGAAGAAACTGGACGATTTGCAGGTGTATCAACTTGCCATGGACATGGGAGAAAGGATCTGGGATGTGGTGGCGAGCTGGACCTACTTTGAAAAGGATACTATTGGGAAGCAGTTTACCAGAGCAGCGGATTCTGTTGCCGCAAACATCAGCGAAGGGTTCGGAAGATATTTCTATAAGGAAAACGAACAATTCTGTTACTACTCGAGAGGTTCGCTGTCGGAGACGAAGACCTGGCTGAAGAAATCATTCGACAGAAAACTGATTGAAGAAAAAGCTTATCTGAATCTCGGAGATGACCTGGAAACCTTGGGTGTAAAACTAAACAATTACATAAAGTCCATCGGCAAAACCGCGAGTCCCACGAATGACAACGGATGACAACGAATGACAACGGATGACTATTTCTCATTCCAGGCATGTCAATGAGTATCAATACTACAAAACTGTTTCGTCCTCCATGGAATTCGTGGCGTACGAAAACGGGAGGCCACTTTGAGCAAAGCTATTCTGACTGATGTCACTAAATGTATCGGCTGCCTTAAGTGCGTGGAGGCGTGCAAAGAGGTGAATCACCTCGAAGCGGATGTGCCGAGAGTCTGGGACAAGAACGACGGATTGTCAGCTGAAAACTGGACTTCGATCATACAGAAGCCTGGCGACCATTATGTCCGGAAGCAATGCCGTCATTGTCTCGAGCCGGCTTGCGTGTCGGTGTGTCCCGTCGGCGCATTGCATAAGACTGAAATAGGCGCGGTGATTTACGACAGCGCAAAGTGCATGGGCTGCCGTTACTGTATGATGGCATGTCCGTTCGGTATCCCCCGCTACGATTGGGACCAGACCGTGCCTCATGTCGAGAAGTGCATCCTTTGTTACGACAGGATTAAAGAGGGCAAACAGCCTGCGTGTACGGAGTCGTGTCCCGAGCACGCCACGATCTTCGGCGATCGGGATGCTCTGTTGAAAGAAGCCCACAAGAGAATTAGAGAACATCCTGGAAAGTATATAGACAGGGTCTGGGGAGAAAGCGAAGTCGGCGGGACCTCGGTGCTTTATATCTCCGATATCGATCTAGATTTCCTTTCGTATCAAACCCGTCCAGTCGACATGCCCCTTCCGAAAGAGACTTCGCCTGCTATGGATGCGGTCCCGTACGCCTTCTTCGGCATGGGCGGTGTCATGCTCGGACTCAGCTGGATTATCAAGCGAAGAATGAAGTTGAGCGAGGAGAAAAGCAAGAAAGAGGATTCCACACATGAATAGGGTTCATAACACGAAGATCGTCCTCTGGCTGATCACCGGGCTGGCAGCGGCTATTGCGCTCAATAGGTTCGTCTTCGGTTTGGGTGCGACCACAAACCTGAACGACGAAGTGCCATGGGGTTTTTGGATCGGTTTCAAACTCAGCTGGGTCGCTTTGTCCGCGGGTGGATTTGTAATAGGTGCCATCTTTTATATGATGAAGCGCGAGAAGTTCCACTCTCTCGTCAGGATAGCGATACTGACCGCATTCCTCGGCTACAGCTCGTTCGTTGTAAGCCTGATATTCGACCTCGGGCTTCCCTGGAACATATGGCACATGATAATCTATTGGAACCCGCACTCGCCGCTTTTCGAAGTGGGGTGGTGCGTGATGCTTTATACAACGGTGTTGGTGCTCGAGCTTCTCCCCGTCCCGCTTGAAAGTACGAGCCGTTACGCTGCCGTCAGGAAGTTCCTTCTGAAATTTCGTTTCCCGATAGTCCTTCTGGGAATAATGCTTTCAACTTTGCACCAATCCTCACTTGGAACGTTATTCCTCATCATGCCGCGGCGGTTGTTCCCGTTGTTCTATTCGCACATAATCCCCATCGAGTTTTTCATTTCTGCGATTGCGGGCGGACTCCTGATGCTCGCTTTCGAGACGCTGGCACTCCACTGGATGTACCGCCGGAAGTTGGAAACAGATCTGGTGCGCCTGCTTTGCAGCCTCAGTGTGTGGATACTCGGTCTGTACTTCCTTGTGAAGATCGGGGATGTTGTGTTGGAGGGGAAGGTCGGTCTCCTGTTCGAGGGTAGCTGGAGGAGCTACCTGTATGTCGGTGAACTGCTTCTGTCGACAGTCATTCCTTTCGTCATGTTCGTTGTGCCGAAGTGGTGCGCGAATCGAAAGGTTCAGTGGATAGGGACATCGATAGGAATCCTCGGTGTTGTGCTGAACAGGATAGACATCGGTGGCTTCGCGATGCGCGATGCGACGTTGTGGTACACTCCGTCCTGGATGGAGGTCGTTCTGAGCATCGGCATTCTTTCGACGGCGGCGCTGGTCTTCATTTTCCTTATCGAGACTTTCCACGTTTGGGATATCCAGCCGCGCGATCCGGAAGCGCTTGCTCACACTCCTCCTCTCTTCGATCGTGTCTCCGGTGCCTGGCTCGGCAATCCGAAGACGAGCGCTTTGACAAGACATACTCTCGCCTTCGTGATCAGCTTTGCGATAGGGATGGCCCTGATCTCCGGGAAGAAACTTCACGCCGAAGGGATCGAGAACGTGACAGTTCGTCCGGCGAGCGGGATCGATACGCTCTGCATCAACGGCAACAGGGACAGCCAATATGTCGAGTTTCCTCATCAGGCTCATATCGGTTGGATGCGAAACGGCAAGATATCGTCGATGACATTAGACAGCATACATTATGTGCTCCGGACTGGAGCGGACAGCTGTCTCGTCTGCCATCATCTGAATCTGCCCGGAGAGAAACTGAGCATTTGCTGGGAATGTCACACGAGCATGTACAGTGAAGTCGATTTCTTCAGGCACGATTGGCATGCCTCCAGCAGCGGTGCCAATCTTAAGTGCGACGACTGCCACACTCCCGGCGAGACCAGGACAGCGCAGACGGCCAGGAAGTGTACCGGATGTCACCCGTCCTACACTTTCGCGGACACGGCGGGAAATGGCGCGGACGCCTACTTTATACCGTCCTACGTCGACGCTATGCATAAGCTGTGCGTGTCGTGTCATACAATTGAATCGCGAGTACTAAAAGACAAGCCGAATCTAGCGCTGTGTTCGACATGTCATCGAACCGGGACACCCCCGGGGTTGAGGGCCGGAATGAAGTGGGATGTTACCTTGCCGCGTTTTGACAACGTAGTTCTTCCGACGCCGGTCCCGGGCGTTAAGTGAACTAGGTCGTGCGCCGTCATTTCATTTGGAGATAACGGACGCGCCCCGGTTGTCCAGTCATCGGAACGCTGACTTCTATGCGGGTTGATTGATAGCCCATCTTGCCCCAATGTGCGCAAGTAGGATCAGCGGTGTCGGTTCTGATTGGTCAGTGGTGAAATGGGACTTATCCCAGGACCATCCTAAATGCGGGCAAAAAAGGGGAAACGCGTCCAGCCTTTTCTCGCTCCAGCATGGAGCATCGGAAGCTCCCTCTCACCGTGTTGTTTAAATGAACAGGGCTACCACGTCCATCGGAAATGCCGATGAGAAGTTCGGCGGGGAAATCCGGCATAAAGATTGGAACATCTTGAGATAACGAAGCGGAACGACGATGAAGGTAATGCAGGAAGGATTATTAGCCCACTTGTTCAAGATACATTACGGGAGACACGTCACTTTCACAAGGTGTTCGCCCTGCGGATCGTGAAATCAAATGGGGCAGGATGAATCGTATCGACAGATGGAGGTGAAGATCCATGACATTACAATTGCCAACGGAATTGTTGGAGACTCAAACCCGTCAGGTTTGTCCTTTCTGTCGCAGTTCGAGAATAGTGAAGCATGGAAGGACTTCGGCGAATACTCTTCGCTACAGATGTCTCTCCTGTAAAAGGACCTGGGTAAAGAACGGCTGCAGCAGGCCGGGTCCAGATGTCGGAGCTTTGGCGGAATCTTATCTCAACGGCAGTTCCTACAGAGATTTGAGATCGATATTTCGAAGTTCTCCCATCAGGATCAATCAGAAGATAAGGGAATACCTGGCAGGTTGTTCATCGTGGGAGGAATACCTGGATGCTTGTACTCCCAAGCATGAATCGCGCCTCATACATCTTGTCGGGAAGAAATTCAAAGCGAAGGTGAGCGACAGCAGCGAGCATTCGATGTATCTCGCGCTTGCGATAGACGCCCTCTCGACTGTCGTGCTCGGGTTCGAGATCGGCGATTGCGAATCTGAGAATGTCTGGTTGTCCTTGCTTGACAGGATGAATTGCAGGGGATTTGCCTGTCCCACTTTCATGTCCTATGGATTCAAGGTGGTCGAAGATGCGCTGAAGGTCGTATTCCCGTACTCCGAGACCCTTCACAATTTCACGAGAACATGTTACGACAAACAACTGAAGGAAGAACTGAGCCACTCGTTCGATACCCGGAAGTTGATTCTTGAGGCGGTGAGAGACCACATAAATGACGGTTCGTGCAGGCTGGAGGACTACCTGGTAATTTTCAAGGACAAGCGCATGAAACAGATAGTTCTGAATTCGAAGGAGTACTTTCTGAAGCGTCTCCAGGAAAGGATGGTACAGCAGCCTTGTACGCGATTTGAAGGATTGCTGGGGGCCTTCGAGAAGAGGTTTGAAAAATTTCATATGATTAAATACGATCCTTATCCGGTGGTCAATGCGTGGATAGCGTGGTGGATGCTCGAGCCGCTGCCAATAGGCTTCAGCAGGCTCTCGCTTTATCTTCAGTATCCGTGTGAGACTCACTTCAGAAATTTCAATTGCGGGACGCTCCCGCGGCCGCTTCGGTTGCCTCTCGACGATCCAGCCACCAGGAACTTTGTCGTCGAGCTTGCGGTGAGGTCGCTCCAGATCCCGGTCAAGTAACCTGCATTGCCGGCAAGCTCCTGCTGAAGATGAAAGTGCGATATCGCCAACGGCGCGATCGATAATGCCGCGTTGGAATTGTCATGAACGTGCTTACTCCGTGACGTGATTGTATCCTACACGGCCTGATTTCAATTCCGGTCGTTAATTCTTGAAGTGGCATGTCGCAGTCCGCGGGGCGACGGACTGTTTTCTGACCCACATCATCGCGCTGTTACACCTTCTTCACTTTGAGTGATGTCGTCCCGACTCAACACGTAGAATACAAAAACCCCTCCGTTTCTTGTTTCCACATCGACTCCCGTTTATGTTCTCAATGAAATCAGTCAAACAAAGGAGCGAAAATGCCTGACAAAAAAAGAAAGACCCCGAAGCTGGATGAACTTGAAAAGGGAGAATGGCCAAGTTTTGTCAAGGAGATAAAGAGTGCTGCGGACAAGAATGCGATGGCTAACGATTTGTTGGGCCAGCTCGAGCGTTCCTACGAGGAGAAGATCGGACACTGGAAGCATGGCGGGATCGTCGGCGTGCTCGGGTATGGTGGCGGGGTCATCGGAAGATATTCCGATCTGCCGGACGAGTTCCCGAACGTTTCTCATTTCCACACGATGCGCATCAACCAGCCGGCTGGATGGTTCTACACATCCGACGTGCTGAGAAAGCTGTGCGACATATGGGAGAAGCATGGGTCTGGCCTGACGAACATGCACGGCTCCACCGGTGACCTTGTCTTCCTGGGCACGAGGACCGAAGAGCTCGAACCGACTTTCAAAGAGTTGACGGATCTCGGTTTCGATCTCGGTGGCTCCGGTTCTGACGTCAGGACTCCGAGCTGTTGCTGCGGAATGGCGCGGTGCGAGTGGGCATGCTACGATACTATGGCACTTACCTATTTCCTCACGATGCATTACCAGGATGAGCTCCACAGGCCGGCGTTTCCATACAAATGGAAATTCAAGATGTCGGGCTGCCCGAACGACTGCGTGGCAGCAATCGCGCGCTCGGATATGTCGATCATCGGGACCTGGAGAGACGACATCCAGGTCGACGAAGCTGCCGTGACCGAGTATGCTAAAGCAGGGATGGACATACAGAAGGATGTCGTCGGGAACTGTCCGGCGAAATGCATGGAATGGGATGGAAAGAAGCTGAAGATAGACAACAAGGCGTGTGTCAAATGCATGCACTGCATAAACGCCATGCCGAAGGCGCTCGCCCCCGGCAAGGATCGCGGTGCCTGCATACTTATCGGCGCAAAGGCACCCATCGTGGAAGGAGCTCTTCTCTCTTCGGTCCTTATACCGTTCATCAAACTTGTACCGCCATACACCGAGCTGATCGAGCTCGTCGACAAAATTCATGAAGTCTGGTCGGAGAACGGGAAGAACCGGGAGAGAGTCGGCGAATTTATTCAAAGGGTCGGGATGGGAAATTTCCTCGAGGCGATCGGCGTGGAGCCGACTCCGGAAATGGTCGCCCATCCGAGGGAGAACCCTTACGTGTTTTATGAAGAATATTTTGAAGAAGACGAATCTGAAGAAAATCCTAAACCCTAAACAAATTCAAATGAACGAGTTTAGAAATGCAGAAAACCACTACGCCGGAAAAGAGTCCTCCTGTCTTTCAGGTTGCGATTTTGGATTTCGTGATTGTTTCGAGTTTGGGATTTAGAGCTTAGTATTTTCTTAAATGCTTACAAACAAGTCTCTCTAAGGAGCTGAAATGCCTGAAGTTCAACCGAAACCGCAAAGAAAAACCGATATCGGTCCGCCGCATTACGAGAAATTTTTGCCGCCTATCATAAAGCAAAACTACGGGAAATGGAAATACCACGAGATCCTGAAGCCAGGCGTCATGGTGACGGTGTCCGAAACGGGAGCAAAACTGTACACCGTTCGGGCCGGCTCGCCGAGGCTTCTGAGCATCGAGAAGATTCGAGCCTACGCGGACCTCGCGGACAAATATTCGGACGGCTACCTGAGGTTCACCAGCCGCAACAACGTCGAGTTCCTCGTGACCGACGCGTCGAAGATCGATCCGTTGATTGCGGACCTGCGTGCGCTCGGCCATCCGGTCGGCGGGATGGGAAACTCTATTTCGAGCATAGTCCATACACAGGGATGGGTCCACTGCCATTCGGCGGCGACTGACGCGTCCGGTGTCGTCAAGTCTGTGATGGACGAGCTCGTCGGGTATTTCACGGATATGAAGCTCCCGGGCAAACTCAGGATAGCGCTTGCCTGCTGTCTGAATATGTGCGGCGCGGTCCACTGTTCCGACATCGCCATTCTCGGGATTCACCGCCGGCCTCCCAAAGTCGAGCGCGATAAGCTGAAAGCGATGTGCGAGATACCCTCGGTCGTATCTGCATGCCCGACGGCAGCCATCAGGCCGGCCACCATAGAAGGCTTACCTTCCGTGGAAGTTATCGAAGAAAGGTGCATGTTCTGCGCGAACTGCTACACGGTATGCCCGGCGATGAAGCTTAACGATCCGCTGAACGACGGTGTGTCGATCTGGGTCGGTGGCAAGGTATCCAATGCGAGGAGCGAACCGATGTTCTCTGATAGCGGACTT